>NZ_AP014862.1:1236626-1854940 GCF_002355475.1 Pseudomonas furukawaii
GGGCACGGTTCTGGCTGTCGTAGAGGTGGAACCCGGTGTCGAAGCTGACGTAGGCGGGGGCCCGTTCGTTCTCCAGGTAGAGCTTGGTCAGCTCGGGGAAGGGGTCGTGCTCGGCCCGCTCCCCGTCCTTATCGGCTGGGGCGGCATCGCCATCCGCCGATTCTTCGCCCTCAGCGTCTTCCTTGAGGTCGGAGCTTTCGTACTGCTGGACGCCCAGGCGGTCCGCCAGGAGGTCGCCGCTCTTGCCGGTGTCCTCGTCGTAGAGCCGTTCGGCGATGAACAGGAGGTGGCCGCCGCGACTGGTCCAGTCCAGCAGGCGGTCGGCCTGGCGCGGGGTCATCCGTTCACGGCTGCCGAGCAGCAGCAGGGTATGGCCGGCGCTTGGCAACCGGTCCAGCACCTCCAGGCCGTCGGCGCGGTTCACGTCCAGCCCCTGTTTGCGCAGGAAGTGTTCGGCGGCGAGGTAGGGGTTGCCCCTGGCCTCGGGCGAGGGGCCGTGCTCGAGGGTTTCGGTGTAGGGCTCCAGGCGCCCGACGATGTAGACGAGCGCCAGCCCCAGGAGCAGCAGCACGGTGGTGCCGATGAGGAAACGCGGTCGCAGGCTCATGGCGTGGCCGCCGTGGCGAATACGCGCCGCCAGCCGTCGCAGAGGTCCTGGCGCAGTGTCGACTCGGGCAGGCGGTGGCCGTAGGCCAGGTCCTGCCAATGGCGGGTAAGTGTCCGACTGTACGCTTCCAGTTCATCCTGGCCGAGGCTGCCCACCAGTTGCAGGACTTCGCCTTCGGTGTGGGAGGGCCTGAGGGGCAGGCGGAAGTCATGCAGCAATCGGCTCAGCAGGGCGCGATAGAGCAGGCCCAGGGCTGCCCGGGGATGCTCCGCCCAGAGCCGCTCGGCTTCACCGGCGACATCCTCGGGCAGGCTTTCGGGAGCCAGTTCCAGCCCGAAGAGCACGGCCGGGGCTTCGCGGGTTCGCCGTCGGGGCAGGCCGACGCGTTCGGCGAAGGCGCTGATCCAGTCCCGGTAGCGCCACAGCAGCAGGACCAGCAGGCCGATAACCAGGCCCCAGAGCAGGGCCTTGGCCACCAGGGTGACGCTGTCCAGGCCCCGGGCGTATTGGGCGAAGTCGAAGAGGCGGCGGATGAAGTCGCGCCAGCCCTGGTTGTCGTCGCTGCCTTCCGCTGCGGGCCGGTCACCCCCGAGGCGCCAGAGGGTGACGGTCTCACGGTTCTGGAAGGGCGGCTGGTCCAGCAGGGCCTGGATGTCCGCCTGGGCCTGGGCGCCGGTCAGGGCCTGTTGGGTCAGGCGCTGCGCCGAGGGGCCGTCGAGGAAGGCCTGGGGCGCGGGGCAGGTGGCGATGGGGGAGGCCGCCAGCGCCGGTGGGGGCGCCTGGGCCAGCAGCAGACCCAGGCCCAGCAGCACGGCATAGGCGGTTCCGGTGAGGCGCTGGCGCAGTCGGCGGAACTGCAGCTCGATGTCCCAGGCTTCCAGCGCGGTACGGCGGTTGAGGTAGAGGGTGAAGCCGCACGCCACGTAGATCGGCCCCCAGAGCACCAGCGCCAGGGCGTAGAAGCCGTTGGACAGGTGCTCCAGCCAGAGCCAGTCGCCGGAGGCCATTTCCAGGAGTTTCTGCCAGCTCCATTCCTCGGTGACCTGTTCCGGCAGCATCAGGTACAGCAGGCTGGTGAGGCCGAACCAGAGCACCAGTTCCAGGTGGACGCCGATCAGGGTCAGCCAGGTGGCGCCACCGGCATCGCGCTGGCCCAGCACCACCAGGCGCTGACTGCGGGCCTGCCCGGAAAGCCCCTCCAGTTGCAGCACCGGCAGGTCGAAGCTGCGGGTGGGGCTGAGTCGACGCCAGGTGAGGCTGGCGATCAGCTGCGGTTTCAGCAGGCGTGGGAAGGCGCGCAGCGCCTCCTTCAGGCTGGGGGTGTCGCCGAACAGAGCGCGGGAGAGGATGTACAGCGGGAGGCGTTCGTAGGCCGGCTTCAGCAGCCAGAAGAGGAACACGGCCAGGCCTGGGTAGCTCCAGCAGAGGGCGCTGAGCAGGGCGAACAGCGGAAGGGTCACCAGGGCCCAGCTGCCCATCAGCAGGCCGAAGTGCCGGCGCGCCAGCAGCACGCCCAGGTCCAGGGCCTCCCAGCTGGTTCGGGGGCGAATCGCGACGCTGGCGTCAGTCAGCCGCATGGGACCTCCTGCCGGCCAGGCCGAAGTAGAGCCCCACCAGCAGCCAGAGCGCGGCGCCCACGGCGTACTTCACCTGGGGCGTCACCTGGGTCATGGACGACCAGTAGGCCTCGACGAAGGCTGCGATCACCAGCAGCAGGATGACGCCCGCTACCAGCTTGATGCTGCGTGCGGCGGCCAGGCGCAGGGCCTCGCCGCGACTCAGGCGCCCCGGCGCGAGCAGGGCCCAGCCGAGCTGCAGCCCGGCGCCCCCGGCGAAGGCGATGGCGGTCAACTCGAAGGCGCCGTGGCCTATGACGAAGGACCAGAAGGTCTGGCCGAAGCCGATCTGCGTCAGGTGGCCGGCCACGGCGCCGATGTAGAGCCCGTTGAACAGCAGGAAGAAGAGGCTGCCGACGCCGAACAGCAGGCCGCCGGCGTAGGTGCGGAAGGCGATGCCGATGTTGTTCATGATGTAGTGGCCGAACATCATCCAGTCATCGCCGGAGTCGCGCTCGCTCATGGGGCCGATCCGGCGGGCGTCCGGGTCGTACATGCTTTCCATGGAGGACACCTGTTCCGGGTCCATCAGGCTGTAGACCAGGTCCGGCCAGGTGTGGACCAGCAGGCCCATGAGCAGCAGGCTGCCGTAGAACAGCAGGCTCGCGGCGAGGATGCTGCGCCACTGGCTGCGCACCAGACGCGGAAAACCACCAAGGATGAAGCCCAGCAGCCGCGAGCCGAGGTGGCTGCGATGGCGGTAGAACTGCTGGTGGCCGCGCATGGCCAGGCCTTGCAGGTACTCCACCAGGTGACTGCTGTAGCCACGCTCCTGGGCCAGGGCGAGGTGCTGGCAGAGTTGCCGGTAGTCGGCGGCGAAGTCGTCCAGTCGGCGCGCGGCCTTGCCCTTCTCCAGGCGTGCCAGGGTTTCGGCGAAGGCGTTCCAGCGGGCCTGGTGCTGGCGCTCGAAGAGGACCTGCTTCATGGCGTCTCCGTCCCCATCAGCCCGCGTGCGATGCCATTGATCCGGGCCTGGGCCTGTTCCGCCGAGGTGCCCAGGGGCTCGGCGAGCAGGGCGGCCAATTCCGTCCGGCGGGCCGGCGAAAGGCTCGCCTGGCGTTCGGCGAAGCCGATCAGGGCGCGCTGGTCGGCGAGGGTCAGGGAGAAGGGCGCGCGTTCCGCCGTCGCCTCGGGCAGGGCCGGCCGTTCGCCGCGACCCTCGCGGTAGACCACCAGGCTGCCGGCGGCGATATCGCCCAATCGCTTGAAGGCCGGGTGCAGCAGGCTGCTGACCAGGCCCACGCAGTAGCCGAAGGGCAGGAGGTCGACCACGCGCAGCAGGTTGCGCACCAGGGAGGAGGCCCAGCCGATGGGCGTGCCGTCGTCATGCACGACGCGCAGTCCCATGATGTGCTTGCCGGGTGAGCGTCCCTGGTTGAGCACCTCGAAGAGCACCATGTACCACCAGTTCAGCAGGAACATCAGGATCAGCCCGAGACCGAAGCCGAACTGCCCGAGCAGGGCGAGCACGACGAACAGGACCAGCATGATGACGCCACGCAGGCCCAGGTCGATCGCGTAGGCGAGCGCACGTGGCAGGACCCCGGCCGGCCGCAGCACCAGGTCGATGCCTTCGGGCGTTTCCACCTGGTAGCGCGTATCCAGGGGGAAGGACGGCGTGTCGGCGTGGTCTGGTCGGGTGGCGGGCATCGGCGGGGCGTCGAGGGGAAAGCCCGATGCTAGCGAGCGGCCGGTATCGAGGCAACCGGCAGGGGCGGGGCTGGGCGTCATGCCGTGAGAGGACTGCAGAGGCGACCGGCGATACGCCCGGAGCGAGAGGTGCTCGTCGCGTGGGGGAGTCTGGGCATGGGGCCTTCCTTGTCCTTGGAGATCGTCGGGTGGCGGCGATTCTAGGGGTGGGCCGATCCGCTCGGCAACCGCTCCGGCCGTGGGGCGCCCGGGCCCCGGTGTTAGACTGCGGCCTCACCAACAAGGGGGGACGCCGTGACTTCCAGCATCTTCTGGCACGACTACGAAACCACCGGCATCAATCCGCGCTGCGACCGGCCGCTGCAGGTGGCGGGCATCCGCACCGACGAAGCGCTCAACGAGATCGGTGAGCCGATCAACCTCTACTGCCGGCCGAGCGACGACATCCTGCCTCATCCCGCCGCCTGCCTGGTGACCGGCATCCTGCCGGGCACCCTGGCGGAGAAAGGCCTGGGCGAGGCCGAGTTCATGCACCGGGTGCATGCCGAACTGTCGCTCCCGGGAACCTGTGGCGCCGGCTACAACAGCTTGCGCTTCGACGACGAGGTCACCCGCTACAGCCTCTACCGCAACTTCTACGACCCCTATGCCCGCGAATGGCAAGGGGGTAACAGCCGCTGGGACCTGATCGACCTCATGCGCACCGCCTACGCCCTGCGCCCGGAGGGCATCGAGTGGCCGCAGCAGGACGGGCGGGTCAGCCTGCGCCTGGAGCTGCTCACCGCCGCCAACGGCATCGACCATGGCCAGGCCCACGATGCGCTGTCCGACGTGCGCGCCACCATCGCGCTGGCGCGCCTGGTGCGCCAGCGCCAGCCGAAGCTGTTCGATTACCTCTTCCAGTTGCGCAGCAAGCACAAGGTCCAGGATCAGGTCCGCCTGCTGCAGCCTTTGGTTCATATCTCGGGGCGCTTCTCGGCGGAGCGGCATTTCCTGTCGGTGTCCCTGCCCCTGGCCTGGCATCCGCGCAATCGCAACGCGCTGGTCGTGCTCGACCTGCAGGCCGATCCGGCGCCCCTGCTGGAGCTGTCCGCCGAACAGCTGCGGCAGCGCCTCTATACCCGTCGCGACGAGTTGGCCGAGGGCGAGTTGCCGGTGCCCCTCAAGCTGCTGCACATCAATCGTTGTCCGGTGGTGGCGCCCTTGAACGTGCTGCGGGAGGGCGATCGCCAGCGCCTGGGCGTCGACCTGGAACTCTGCCAGCGCCGCGCCGCCCTGCTGGTGGAAGAAGCTCCGCTCTGGCAACCGAAGTTGCCGATCCTTTATGCCGAGGAAGCGTTCACGGCCCTGGATGATCCGGAGCAGCAGTTGTATGACGGATTCCTCGGGGATCGCGATCGTCGATTGTGCGAACAAGTTCGACGCGCCGACCCACAGCGCCTTGGTCTGGAGAACTGGCCATTCGATGATCCGCGCTTGCCGGAGTTGCTATTCCGTTACCGCGCCAGAAACTTCCCCGAAACTTTGTCGGAAGTCGACCGCTCGCGCTGGGTCGAGTTTTGCAGAAATCGCCTGAAGAGCCCGGAATTCGGGGCGCCTAATACCTTGGAGAGTTTTTTCCAGGCCCTGGAGGAGTTCCAGTCAAAGGCAGAGCCCGCACAGCAGGCGGTGTTGCTGGAGTGGCGTCGATATGCCACGGAGCTGCGCACGCGCTATCAGTTGTGAGAAAGACCCGGAAAACAATCCGGGCATTTCTTCGGGCAATAAAAAACGCCAGCGATTGCTGGCGTTCTTAATTGCGCGAGACTCAGCCCAGAATGGTGGCCCAGCTTTCAACAGTGTCGGCGCCCCACTTGGCTTTCCACTCTTTCAGAGTCTTGTGGTTGCCGCCCTTGGTCTCGATGACCTCACCGGTGTTCGGGTTCTTGTACTGCTTGACCTTGCGAGCGCGCTTGGCGGTGGGCGCCGCGGCCTTGGTGGCGCGGGGCAGTTTCGCGTTGCGGGATTCGGGGTCGAGCAGGGCGATGATGTCGCGCAGCGACTTCTGGTATTCACCCATCAGTGCGCGCAGTTTGCCTTCGAACTCGAGTTCTTTCTGCAGTTTGTCGTCCTGGGACAGGTTCTTCAGGCGCTCCTGGAGCTCCTTGATGGCTTCTTCCGTGGCCCGGTATTCGTTGATCAGCGACATGACGGCGTCCCTTGTTGGAATCTAGTGATGACTTGCGTTAGCTAAGTGTCAGCAATAATAGACAGCGATTATCTGCAAGTAAATAAGCAGGAAAACTTTTGTACGCTTTCCTGGTTGCGCCTAGTTGATATTAGTCGCGTAGACCGGGTGCCACCTATTTATGCTGCGGCAGAGGCTAATTTCGATGGGTTCACCGCTCTTAGTTATGGCCTCTGAATTGATCCGGACGACCTTCAGCCCCGGGCTTCACGGGGTTACTGAAGTTTTCCCGCGCTGTGGCTAGAATGGCCGCCTTCGCGAAGTCTCTGGAGTGTTCCCCCATGCGCACATTTCGTCTGGTGATTGCCTGTCCGGACGGCGTCGGCATCGTAGCCAAGGTCAGCAACTTCCTGGCTACCTATAACGGTTGGATTACCGAAGCCAGCCATCATTCGGACAATCAGAGCGGCTGGTTCTTCATGCGCCATGAAATCCGGGCCGACTCCCTGCCGTTCGACCTGGAGGGTTTTCGCCAGGCCTTCGCCCCCATCGCCCGTCAGTTCTCCATGGAGTGGCGGGTGACCGACTCGGAAGTGAAGAAACGCGTGGTGCTGATGGCCAGTCGCGAGTCCCACTGCCTGGCGGACTTGCTGCACCGTTGGCACAGCGGTGAACTGGATTGCGAGATTCCCTGCGTCATCGCCAACCACGACGACCTGCGCAGCATGGTGGAATGGCACGGAATCCCCTACTTCCATGTCCCGGTGGACCCGAAGGACAAGCAGCCGGCCTTCGACGAGGTCTCCCGCCTGGTGGAGGAGCACAACGCCGATACCGTGGTACTGGCGCGCTACATGCAGATCCTCCCGCCGGCGCTGTGCCAGCGCTATGCCCACCAGGTGATCAACATCCATCACAGCTTCCTGCCGTCCTTCGTGGGCGCCAAGCCCTATCACCAGGCCTCCCTGCGCGGGGTGAAGCTGATCGGCGCCACCTGTCACTACGTCACGGAAGAACTGGACGCCGGCCCCATCATCGAACAGGACGTGGTGCGGGTCTCTCACCGCGACAGCGTCGAGGACATGGTTCGCCTCGGCAAGGACGTGGAGAAGATGGTCCTGTCCCGTGGGCTACGCTATCACCTTGAAGACCGGGTGCTGGTGCACGACAACAAGACGGTCGTCTTCGATTGATCCCGTCGGCGGGCGCCATTGCCGGTCGACGGCCAAAGGAGCCCGCCATGCTCAAGTCCATCAAGGTGCGTGACTACATGACTCACCATCAGGTGACGTTCCGGTCCGACACCGACCTCTTCCTCGCCATCGAGCGCCTGCTGGAACACCGCATCAACGGCGCACCGGTGGTGGATTCCCAGGGCCACCTGATCGGCCTGATCTCGGATGGCGATTGCCTGCGCGGCATCCTCTCCGGTGCCTACTACGAAGAAGTCGGCGGCTGCGTCGCCAACTACATGTGCACCCAGCTGGAGACGGTTTCCCCCGACGCCGACATCATCGAGATCTGCCAGCGATTCCTGCGGGAAGGCCGCGAGCAGTTCCCGGTGGTGGAGGAGGGCGTGCTGGTGGGGGTGATCAGCCGTCGCGACGTCTTGCGGGCGGTGAAGGCCTTCGCCCAGCATGAGCGCGACCAGCCGCCGGAAGTCTGAGGAATCCGCTCATGTCCGATCCCCTCGATCGCGCCACCGCCACGCCACCACCGACCCTGGGAGAGGGTTGTGTCCGTCGCTACGACCCCGACGAGCTGAGCGAGGAGCATGGCACCGATTTCCCCGGTGCCGAGGCGCTCTGGGAGCGGATGCGGCGCGAGCGGGAGGACAAGAAGAAGGCGCCCTAGGGCGCCTTTCTTCCATCCGGGGGACTGCCGCCTCAGATGCGGAAGCTGCCTACCAGTTGCTGCAGGCGCGCGGCCTGCTGGTCGAGGTCGGCACAGGCGCGCAGGGTGGCCTGGAGGTTTTCCACGCCTTCCTGGTTCAGGGTGTTGATCTCGGTGATGTCCATGTTCAGCGAGTCCACCACGGCGGTCTGCTCCTCGGTGGCGGTGGCCACCGACTGGTTCATGCCGTCGATCTCGCCGATACGCTGGGTCACGCTGCCCAGGCGCTCGCCGGCCTGGTTGGCGATCTGCACGCTTTCCTCGCTGTAGCGCTGGCTCTCGGTCATGGTCTCCACCGCTTCGCGGGCCCCCACCTGGAGCTCCTCGATCATCTTCTGGATTTCCTGGGCCGATTCCTGGGTGCGATGGGCGAGGTTGCGCACCTCGTCCGCCACCACGGCGAAGCCACGACCGGCCTCACCGGCGCGGGCGGCCTCGATGGCGGCGTTCAGCGCCAGCAGGTTGGTCTGCTCGGAGATGCCCTTGATGACCTCGAGGATCTGCCCGATGTTCACCGTCTTGCTGTTCAGGGTCTCGATATTGCCGCAGGAGGCGCGGATCTTCGTGGACAGCTCGTTCATGGCGCCGATGGTGCGTTCCACCACCTGGCGCCCGTCTTCCGCCAGGGTGCGGGCGGACGACGCCTGGTGGGAGGCGTCGGCGGCGTTGCGGGCGATTTCCTGGGCGGCGGCGCCCAGTTCGTTGATGGCCGCGGCCACGCTGTTGGTGCGGTTGGCCTGCTCGTCGGAGTTGCTCATGGACGAGTTGGAGGCGCTGAGCACCAGTCGGGCCACCTGGCTGACCTGGCCGGTGGCCGAGGACACCTCGCGGATGGAGCCGTGGATGCGTTCGACGAAGCGATTGAAGGCGCTGGCCAACTCGCCGAACTCGTCCTGGGCGTGGATCGCCAGGCGGCGGGTCAGGTCGCCTTCACCCTGGGCGATGTCCTGCATCGCGCGACCCATGGTGTGCAGGGGTTGCATCAGCACGCGGATGAGCATGCCCAGCAGCAGGATGATCAGCACCACGGCGATTACGGTGGCGATGAGGGCGGAGGTGCGGAACTCGGTGAGCATGCCGTAGGCCTTGCTCTTCTCCACGGCGACGCCGATGTACCAGTTCACCGTCGGCAGGCCCTTGACCGGGGCGAAGGTGAGGATGTTCGTGGCGCCGTCCAGTTCCACCTCGGAGAAGCCGGTGCTGATGCTCGGCGTGTTCTGCGGGAAGACGTCGCGCAGGCTCTTCATCACCAGGTCCTTGTTCGGGTGGACCAGGATCTTGCCGTCGGCGCTGACCAGGAAGGCGTAGCCCATGCCGTCGAAGTCCAGGGCGTTGATGATCTTCACCAGGGTTTCCAGGCTGAGGTCGCCACCCGCCACGCCCAGGGACTGCACGGGCGTGGCGATGGTCATGATCAGTTGGCCGGTGGCCGCGTCCACATAGGGCTCGGTGAGGGTCGTGCCGCCGGCGGTCTTGGCGCCCTGGTACCAGGGGCGGGTGCGCGGATCGTAGCCTTCGGGCATGGCGCTGTCCGGGCGCATGGTGAACTGGCCGTCCTGGCTGCCGAAGTAGGTGAAGGCGAAGGTGGAGGCCAGGGCCCGCTGCTGCAGGATGCCGGGCACCGCCTCGGCCGAGGGGTTGGCGGCCAGGGATTCGGCCACGCTTTCCACCAGCAGGATCCGGCCCGAGAGCCAGTTCTGGATGTTGCTGGCGGTCACATCCCCCATTTCCTGCAGGTAGTTTTCCAGGTCGTTACGGAGCGCATTCCTTTGCAGATAATCGTTGTACAGGGTGAACAGCGAGAACGCTGCTATTACCACCAGCGAGGCGGCAAGCAGAATCTTGTGGCTGAACCGCAGGTTTTTGATCATGTTTGCTTGCGTCCGGTTAGGTCAGGCATCAGTCTTTTCGTGGCACTCGCGTGCTGAAAAAGCCGAGCGAAAACGTCGGTTTATCTATCGGCGGGAACCCCAGAAAGCTTTAATTCGAGGAGGGCAAAATGCCCGAAGATCTCTCCCTGATCCTAGGCGCCGATCCGCAAGGCGAAGCGGTCGCGCAGGCGATGAAACTGGCCAATCGTCACGGTCTGGTCGCGGGCGCCACCGGGACCGGCAAGACGGTCACCCTGCAGCGCCTGGCGGAAGCCTTCAGCGATGCCGGTGTCGCCGTCTTCGCGGCGGACATCAAGGGCGATCTCTGCGGCCTGGGCGCCGCCGGCAATCCCCGGGGCAAGGTGGCCGAGCGCATCGCGTCGATGCCCTGGCTGGGGCATTCGCCCAAGGCCTATCCGGTCAGCCTCTGGGATGTCGCGGGCCAGTCGGGCCATCCCCTGCGAACCACCCTCAGCGAGATGGGGCCGCTGCTGCTGGGCAACCTGCTGGAGTTGACCGACAGCCAGCAGGCGGCACTCTACGCCGCCTTCCAGGTGGCGGATCGCGAGGGCCTGCTGCTGCTCGACCTGAAGGACCTGAAGGCGCTGCTCAACCACCTCAAGGATCACCCCGAGTTGCTGGGCGAGGACCGTGCGCTGTTCGCCGGTGCCTCGGCCCAGGCCCTGCTGCGTCGCCTGGCGACCCTGGAACAGCAGGGCGCAGAGGCGCTTTTCGGCGAGCCCGCCCTGCAGTTGGAAGACATCCTCCAGCCCGACCGCGACGGCCGTGGGCGCATCCATCTTCTGGATGCCAGTCGGCTGGTCCACGAGGCCCCCAAGGTCTACGCCACCTTCCTGCTCTGGCTGCTGGCGGAGCTGTTCGAGCAGTTGCCGGAGCGGGGCGATGCCGACAAGCCGGTGCTGGCGCTGTTCTTCGACGAAGCGCACCTGCTCTTCACCAATACGCCCAAGGCCCTTCAGGAACGCCTGGAGCAGGTGGTGCGGCTGATCCGCTCCAAGGGCGTCGGCGTCTACTTCGTCACCCAGTCGCCCAGCGACCTGCCGGACGATGTGCTGGCCCAGCTCGGCCTGCGTATCCAGCACGGCCTGCGGGCCTTCACTGCCAAGGAGCAGAAATCCCTGCGGGCGGTGGCCGACGGTTTCAGGCCGAACCCGGATTTCGACACCCTCAAGGTGCTCACCGAGTTGGGTATCGGCGAAGCCCTGGTGGGAACCCTGGAAGAGAAGGGCACCCCGGCCATGGTTCAGCGGGTCGCCATCGCGCCACCCCAATCCCGTATCGGGCCGCTGGACGCCGCCGAGCGCGCGGCGCTGGTGCGCAGCTCGCCCCTGGCCGGGCGCTACGACAAACCGGTCGACCGCGAGTCCGCCTACGAAATGCTCACCGCCCGGGCGGCCCAGGCGCCCGTGGGCGAGCCGGAGCAGACGCCGGGCAAGCCGACGGCCAGTCAGTCCGGAATCGGCGATCTGGCCGGCGAGTTGCTGGGCACCTTCGCCAGCCAGGCGATGAAGACCGCCGTGCGCCAGGCCGCCAACCAGCTGGGACGGCAACTGGTGAGGGGGCTGATGGGTTCCCTGCTCGGGGGCGGCAAGCGTCGCTGACGAAGGTTTCGCCATCCTGAAACGAAGAAGGGCGCCCCATGGCGCCCTTCTTCGTTCTCGTCCTGATCAGACGATGAAGGTGATCGCCAGCCAGAACAGGCCGGCGGACAGCAGGATGGTGGTGGGCAGGGTGAGTACCCAGGCCATCAGGATATTGCGGATGGTGCCGCCCTGCAGGCCGCTGCGGTTGGCCACCATGGTGCCGGCGACGCCGGAAGACAGCACATGGGTGGTGGACACCGGCAGGCTGTAGATGTTGGCCATGCCGATGGCGCAGGCGGCGGTGATCTGGGCGCTCATGCCCTGGGCATAGGTCATGCCCTGCTTGCCGATCTTCTCGCCGACGGTGAGCACCACGCGCTTCCAGCCCACCATGGTGCCGATGCCCAGGGCCAGCGCCACGGCGAGGATCACCCAGAAGGGCGCGTACTCGGTGGTGGCGGTCAGGTCCTTGCGCAGCTTCTCCAGGTCGGCCTTCTCGCGTGCCGGCAGGCTGGACAGCTTGCCGACCTTCTTCGCGGTGTCGTCCAGGCAGAGCAGGTAGCGGCGGGCCTCGATGCGGTTCTCTTCGCTCAGGTCGCTGTAGTTGGAGACGCCTTCCAGGGTCTTCAGCAGGGCGGCGATGGTCGGCTCGGTCTGCTTCGGATCGCAGCGGTAGAGCTTGGGCATCTCGCCACCGTTGCCACGGCCCAGCGCCAGCATCTCGCCAAGGGTGTCGGTATGGCGCTGGTAGAACTGGCTCAGGTGGGTCGCGGCGTCGCGGGTACGCTCGATCTGGTAGGTGGTGCTGTTCAGGTCCAGCACGAACTTGGCCGGCACGATACCGATCAGTACCAGCATGATCAGGCCGATACCTTTCTGGCCGTCGTTGGAACCATGCACGAAGCTCACCGCCATGGCGGAAAGCACCAGTACCAGGCGGTTCCAGAAGGGCGGGTGCTTCTTCTCGTCCAGTTCCTTCCGGGTTTCCGGGGTCTTGTGCATCTTCGAGACGGGGTACAGCCATTTCAGGCTGAGCAGCAGCAGGGCCGCGACCATGAAGCCGGCGGCCGGGGAGAAGATCAGCGACAGGCCGATGTCGATGGCCTTGCCCCAGTTCACGCCTTCGCCCAGGGGGACGTCGGTGAGGATCGCATTGGCCAGGCCCACGCCGAGGATCGAACCGATCAGGGTGTGGGAACTGGAGGCCGGGATACCGAAGTACCAGGTGCCCAGGTTCCAGGCGATGGCGGCGGTCAGCAGGCTGAACACCATGGCCAGGCCATGTCCGGTGTTCACGTTGATCAGCAGTTCCACCGGCAGCAGGTGGACGATGGCGTAGGCCACGCCGACGCCGCCGAGCAGCACACCGAGGAAGTTGAAGATCCCCGAGAGGAACACCGCCCGGTAGGGCGACATGGACTTGGTATAGATGACCGTGGCGACCGCGTTGGCGGTGTCATGGAAACCGTTGATGAATTCGAATGTCAGGACGAATGCCAGGGCGAGACAGAGGCTCAGCACCAGCCAGGCATCTAGCCCGCTGAATAGATCGAACATGAAGGTTATGTGACTGGCTCATGAAGGGGCCGCGATTATGCCAGAAAACCGCTCGCCGCCCAGACCCGGACGTCGAGCGGTTTTCGCTCAGTCACACTGGAGTTGTCGCAAATCAATAAGAGCGCTTCACAAAGGAACAAGGTGCGACATCTTGTCAGGGCGCTTCCCGATTGAGCTCCTTTTCGATCTTTTCGATCTCTCTTTCGAAACTCTTGTCCAGCAGGCTGGGTTTCTTGCGCCAGGGTTTGCGTTCAGGCTCCCTTTGAGCGACATAGGTGGTGACTTCCCCACCGTAAACATCCTTGTAACGCTTCGCCTGGCGCTCGAGTTCGGCACGCAGTTCGTCTTTCGTCACGTGGTATATCCGTCTCTATAGATCAATGGTCTTGTCAGGAAAGGGCGATCCAGAGGCCTTTGCCTCCATAGCGTCGTTCGCCCGTCGAGGCCGTCGGCGCGGCCTTCTTGTAGGACAAAGTTCTTGGTTCGCAACTAACGGGTGCTTTCCTTACGCATTACAGAAAGACCCTGCGAGAGATCCGGGGTTCGCAGTCGATTGCACTGGAATCCCGAAAAGAACATTGCAAAGTATAACAACCCCAACGAAAAGCTCCATTGGGGGAATCACCGTTCAGAGCGAAAGAAGTGAACTTCGTCTACTTCAGTTGGTGCCGGGAAGTGAACGGATAATACGGCCCAGAGTTTCCATCGCCTGTTCACTGGCGAGACTCCAGGGATGCCCATAATTGAGTCGTGCGCAATGGCCGAAACGCCGTGTCGCGGAAAAAATGGGACCGGGCGCGATGCTGATCCCCTGGGCCAGGGCCAGCTGGAACAGGCGCAGGGAGTCGACCTGTTCGGGAAACTCCACCCAGAGGAAATAGCCGCCTTCCGGGCGGCTGACCCGGGTTTCCTCCGGAAAGTGCCTGGCCACCGCCGCCAGCATGGCGTTGCGCTGGCTCTCCAGGGCGTAGCGCAGCTTGCGCAGGTGCCGATCGTAGCCACCGTGCTGCAGGTAGTCGGCGATGGCCGCCTGGGCCGGGACCGAGGCGGAGAGGCTGGTCATCAGCTTCAGTCGCTCGATCTGTCCGGCGTAGCGCCCGCCGGCCACCCAGCCCACCCGGTAACCTGGGGCCAGGCTCTTGGAGAAGGAGCTGCAGTGCATCACCAGCCCCTCGCTGTCGAACGCCTTCACCGGCTTGGGCGCGTGCTGGCCGAAATACAGCTCGGCGTAGACGTCATCCTCGATCAGCGGCACCTGGTGCCGGGCCAGCAGGGTCGCGAGGCGGCGCTTGCGCTCTTCCGGGAGGCTCGCCCCCAGCGGGTTCTGGAAGTTGCTCATGAACCAGCAGGCCTTGATCGGCAGCCGCTCCAGGCGGTCCTCCAGCACTTCCAGGTCGATGCCTTCGCGGGGGTGCACGGGGATCTCCACCGCTTTCAGCTTCAACCGCTCCAGCACCTGCAGGCTGGCATAGAAGGCCGGCGCCTCGATAGCCACCAGGTCGCCCGGGCGGGTCACCACCTGCAGGCAGAGGTTCAGGGCTTCCAGGGCGCCGTTGCAGATGACCAGTTCCTCGATGGGCAACGGCAGCCCGCCGACCATGTAGCGCAGGGCGATCTGCCGGCGCAGGGCGTGGTTGCCCGGCGTCATGTCCGCGACCGTGGAGCGCGGATCCATGTCCCTCACCGCGTGGGCCATGGAGCGGGCCAGGCGCGGCAGGGGGAAGAGTTCGGGGCTGGGGAAGGCCGAACCGAAGGGAACGGTATCCGGGTCGCGGATGGAGCTGAGCACCGAGAACACCAGTTCGCTGACGTCCACCTCGGTGGTGGAGGCTTCCCGCAGCGTCGCCTGGGGTTCCGGAAGCGGCCGGCGCACATGCTCGCAGACGAAGTAGCCGGAGCGCGCCCGGGCCATGATCAGGCCCCGGCTTTCCAGCAGGTAGTAGGCCTGGAACACCGTGGATGCGCTCACGCCGTAGGTGCGACTGGCGTGTCGCACCGAGGGCACCTTCTGCCCAGGGGCCAGGACCCCGGTACGAATCAGCTCGGCGATGTCGTCGGCGAATTTCTCGTAGCGCTTCATCTTTTCCTGGATCGGCGGCAGGGCGGAGCCCCACTCTAAGCGCTCGGCCCGGTCGCCGCCATGATCCCGGCCCATCCTCAGTGCCTCGGGCTGACGAAGGTGCTGCTGGCGCTGGCCTCGGTGTCCGGTTCATCCAGGCTGCGCACCACGAAGCGCAGCGGGCGCGAACCGGCCGGACCGCTGTCCTCGGTCAGGGCCACGGACACCGGCAGGGACAGGATCTCCCCGGCGCCGATGCGCACCTCCTGGTCACCCTGGAGGCGGAAGCCCGCGTCGTCGGCCAGCTCCACCCGGTAGCGCTGCTCCCGCTGGGTCTTGTTGATCAGCTTGAGGTTGTAGATGTTCTCGATCTCGCCCGCGGCGTTCTCGCGGAACATGCCGCGATCCTTGATCACGTCCACCGACAGTTGCGCCCGGGTGGCGCCCAGCCAGGCGAGGGCGATGATCATCAGCACCAGGGCGACGGCGTAGCCGATCAGGCGCGGACGGAGCAACCGGGTCTTCCCGCCTTCCAGGGCACGTTCCGAGCTGTAGCCCACCAGGCCCGGGGCGTAGCCCATGCGTTCCATGATGTCGTCGCAGGCGTCGATGCAGGCCGCGCAGCCGATGCAGGCGATCTGCAGGCCATCGCGGATGTCGATGCCGGTGGGGCAGACCTGCACGCACATCTGGCAATCGATGCAATCCCCCAGGCCCAGGGCTTTCGGGTCGCTGCCCTTCTTGCGCGGTCCCCGGGACTCTCCCCGGGCCGAATCGTAGGAGACGATCAGGGTGTCCTTGTCGAACATCACGCTCTGGAAGCGGGCATAGGGGCACATGTGGATGCACACCTGCTCACGCATCCAGCCGGCATTTATATAGGTGGCGGCGGCGAAGAAGATCACCCAGAACAGCGCGGTTCCGCCGATCTCCCAGGTGACCAGGTTGGCCACCAGCTCACGCACGGGCGTGAAGTAGCCGACGAAGGTGATGGCGGTGGCCAGGCTGATGCCCAGCCAGAGCCCGTGCTTGGCGCTCCTGCGCAGCAGCTTGCCGAGGCTCCAGGGCGCGGCCGCCAGCTTGATGCGCTGGTTGCGGTCGCCCTCGGTGAGCTGTTCGCACCACATGAACATCCAGGTCCAGACGCTCTGCGGACAGGTGTAGCCGCACCAGACCCGACCGGCGAACACCGTGATGAAGAACAGGCCGAAGGCGCAGATGATCAGGAGGCCCGAGAGCAGGATGAAGTCCTGGGGCCAGAAGGTGGCGCCGAAGATGTAGAACTTGCTTTCCTCCAGGCTCCACAGCACCGCCTGGCGGCCGTCCCAATCCAGCCAGAGCGTGCCGAAGAACAGCAGGCACAGGAGGCCCGCGCCGAGGCGGCGCAGGTCGCGGTAGAAACCGGTGAAGCGGCGGGTGTGGATGGGGCCGCTGGAGGCGGACAGGGGTTTGTTGGCAATGGGGGGCAGGCTCGGGGTGACCTCGATCACCTGCACGGGAATTCTTTCGCTCATGATCAGTGCCCATCAGGCTGTTGCGGCGAGGCGGACTATAGAAAGTCGCTGATGGGCAAAACAGCTTCAGATCAGACGGCAAAAACCATATCAGATGGCCGGGGCCGGAGAGCGATCCCTGCTCTGGCGGGGGCGAGCTTCAGGGCAGCAGCGAGGCGAAGGTCGGAACGGGCATGTAACAGGGCTGGTAGCTGGCCGTGCACAGCTGATGCAGGGCCAGGGGCGGAGGCAGGGGCCGGGTGATGATGCCGAGGTAGGCGGCGGCGAATGCACCGGCGATCAGGAGCAGGCAAAGTTTGGATTTCTTCTTCATCTTCAGGCCTCTGCATGGGAGGTAGATCTTGTTTTGCAGGCAAGACTAGGAAGCCCTTTGGCCGGCCGCCTCGTCCAAACGGACTAGATGAGGGATTTTCGGCTCAGCGCCATGAAAAGGGCCGCAATGGCACGTGCTTCGTGGAGTTCACCCGAGATCACCAGCCCGGGAATCCGCGCCAGGGGAACCCGCACGATCTCCAGCGGTTCGGGTTCATCGCCCCGGGCGGTGCAGGGCGCCAGCTCCTCGGCCAGCACCACCTGGCAGCTGTGGCACAGGTGTCCGGGCGCCAGGCTCAGCCTCCCCAGTTCGCGCAGGCGGCCGGCGCGCATGCCGACCTCTTCCGTCAACTCGCGATTGGCCGCTTCCAGGGTGGTTTCGCCGGTTTCCACGCCGCCCTTGGGCAGGCCGAGAACCCGTTGCTCCACCCCCACCGCGTATTCGCGTACCAGCAACACATGCTGCGGATCGGGCAGGGCCACCACCAGCACCGACTGGTAGCCGGAACCGCGCAGGCGCTCGTACACCCGTTGCTGGCCGTTGCTGAACTCCAGGTGCAGGGACTCGATCTGGAACCAGTCGCTCTTGGCCAGGAGTTCGGTTTTCAGGATGGTGGGCAGGCTGCGCATGGCGGGCTCCCGTGGCGTGTCCCGGCAAAGCGTCGCGCGCCACGGGAAAACGGGCATCGTCTGGACGGACTAACCGCGCCAGGCGCCCCTCAGCCTTTTCAGGGCGAAGGGACGCGACAGGGGCTCACCCCAGGGTCGCCACGCTCCTCAGGATCAGCCGAACCAGCATGGTCTGCCGCGTCACCCCGGTCTTGGAAAAGGTCGAGCGCAGGTGCGCCCGCGCGGTGTTGCGGCTGATGCCCAGCGCATCCGAGGCTTCGTCCAGCGTCAGGCCGTTGGCCAGCAGCATGGCCAGTTGCGCCTCGGCCGGGGTCAGGTCGAACAGCGCCTTGACGATCTCCTGGGGGGCGCTGGATTCCTGCTCCGGGTCGCTGATGAAGATGGCCACCGAGGGGCAGAGCTTGCCCTCGTTCCAGGTGGTGGGAGGAATGGAACGCACGATGATGCCGAGATCGGCGCGGCCGGACGGGCGCTGCACACGCATGGCCTCCACCACCGAGGGGTGGTTGCTCTTCTGCGACAGCAGGGCCTGCTTCACCAGTTGCCGGAATGCCTGGGAGTCGCGGGCCGTGCCCACCTGCAGGGTGTCGTTGACCACCTTGATGCCGTCCTTTTCCTCCAGCAGGTGTTCGGCCAGCCGGTTCTTCTGCAGCAGTTTGCCGTCCTGGTCGAGGATGATGGTCCCCACCGCCAGCTGGTCCACCGCGCCGGCATAGAGGTTGCGCTCGCTTTCCACCCGGTTCAGGTGCATGTGCAACTGAACCGCCTGTTCCAGATGGGGCAGGAACAGCGTCAGCAGGTCCTTGTCGTCCTGGGTGAAGGCCGGGTCCTGTTTGCCGCGGGAGATGCGGATACGGCACTGGGCACCGTCGCTGGTATTGATATCGGCGCCGAGGATGTGGAACACGTCCACCGGCTCCAGGAAGTTCCTGTAGAACTCCGAATTCAGCCAGTCGCTGTCGGTGACGAACTCCGCCAGGGTGATCACCGTCCGATTGGGCAGGCCGACGAAGGGGTCCAGGTTGTAGAAGCTCTGGTTGTAGGAGTCCGTGACCGCTGCCGAGGCGCCGTCGGTATTGATGGTCAGGCCTTCCACGTGCTGGCTGGGAGGCCGCAGGATGAAGGTGGCGTAGCGTGAGGCGAGGCAGAGCTTGAGTTGGTCGAGAAAGGTGGTCCAGGGAATGTTTTCCAGCGGCCCCTGGTAGAGGTTGCGGAGCATTCCGCTGAAAGTGTCGAGCGAAAGTGTCTGTGCCATGTCTGAACCGATTTTTATTGTTGTAGGGTGCTTCATACAGACTAGTGGGATCGTTCATCAAGGCAGATCGTCCCCCGATGATCGGGAGACGATCGATCCCCACCGGACTCAGGCGGTCTCGGTCACGTCCAGCACCACGAAAGAGCGAGGCTCGGCGAGGCTCGCGGGCAGTTCGGCGACATCGGTGTAGAACTGCTCGTACCACTTGCGCAGCTGGTACACCGGACCATCGCCGTCGCACAGCAACGGGTTGTCCACGCGGGTCTTGCTGTGCCAGATCGCCACGTCCTCGTAGAAGGCATCCTGGGCCTGCTTCACATAGGCCCTGGCCATCTCGCGATTCTGTTCATCGGTCAGGCCCGGCACCTTCTTCACCAGGACGCCATAGCGCAGGGTGAAGCTGTGCAGGTCGATGGGCACGTGGCAGTTGAGCAGGATCGAATGAATCGGCATGCCGCCCATGGCACCGGTCATCTCGGTGATCTGGTAGGCCGGGCCGTAGTAGGTGGCGACCGTGGTCAGCTCGCTGTCGCCGGACAGGCGCGCACTGCCTCCGCGCATGTACTGGATCGCCAGATGCCCGTCGAACCTGTTGCTGAAATGGGTCAGCTCGGTGCCGTGTACCGAGTCGAAGTGCGCCATGTCGGCGACGTTGTCGATCAGCTCGCGGCAGTTGGTGTCGATCTTCAGCTCGGCCACTTCCCAGTCGGCCCACTGGTCGTCGAAGCAGGCGTCGATGCGCGGAATGGCCTGTTCGGCGATGGGCGGATTGCCTTCCGGGTCGTTCCAGACGAAGAGCAGCCTGTTCTCTTCCATCACCGGCCAAGATTTGATCCTGGCGCGGGGCGGAATGCGCCTGGCGTAGGGAATGTCGTCGCAGACGCCGTCGCCGCGCCAGCGCCAGTCATGGAAGGGGCAGCGAACGGCGTCACCCTCCACGCACCCCTCGCTGAGGTCGGCGCCCATGTGCGGGCAGTAGCCATCGAGGATGCGTATCTGGCCATCTTCCGTGGCGAAGGCCACCAGGCGGGTGCCGAATACATCCAGCCGATGGGGCTTTCCGTCACGGTAGGGGGCGGCCAGGCCCAGGCAGTGCCAGCCACGGGCATAGCGCGGCTCCAACTGCCGGGTCTCGATTCGGTGCAGGGTTGTCATTTTCTTGTTCTCCCATCGGGGTCCTTGGGCGCCGCGGTCGGCCCGGACGCGCCGCCGCAGCTCGTACAGGTTCGGGATTCTGCGGTGCGCGGCGTTTCCGGCATCGTCTGATCGGACGATGGCCCCCGATGACGCCCCGGTTTTACTGCGCGGCAGGACAACGACCGGGAGCGCCTGAAGGTGATCCGCATACTCGACGAGATTCCACTCGCCGCCGACCGCATCGCGCCGGTGCTGGAGGCGCTGGATCGGCTCTACCTGCCGGCCTGCGAGGCCCGTGGCCTGGCCCTGGAGCAGCGCTGGGTGTCGCCACCGGTGGCGGTGCCGGGCCAGTGCAACATCCTCTGGCTGCTCTGGCAGGTGGCCGATGTCCCCGCCTACTACGCCATGCGCAGTGCCACGGGCGCCGAGGCGCGGGCCTTCTGGGACCAGGTCGAGGCGGCCTGCGGTTCGCGGCGTCGCCATGTGCTCGGTTCGGCGGACCAGCGACTGGAGACGCCCCATGTGGAGTGAAACGCTGCAACTCGACCTGGCCGGCGACGTCGACGAACGGGCCGTCGAAGCCCAGCTGCGCGAGGCCCTCCAGGCTGGGGCCGGCCTGCTTCACCTCGCCTTCGGCCGCAACCTGCCGGGTAGCTGGGGCGCCGCTGATTGCACCCTGGACCTGCTGTTCGCCGACGCACCGCCCGCGCACCTCGACGACCTCCTGAACCGCCTGGAAGGTGTCGCCAGCATCCGGCGCCTGCGCTACCAGCGCATCGGCGGCGGGGTGCGTGAGCCCGGCCTGGCGGGCGGGATCTGGCGCACCCTGCTGCTGCGGGTCCGTCCGCAGGCCTCGGCGGAACAGATCCGCGCCCTTGAACAGGACCTGCTGCGGATGCCCGCCTACATGCCCGGCATCCGCAACTGGCAGCTGTCCCGGGTGCCGGCACCGGGGCCCTGGACGCACGTCTGGCAGCAGGAGTTCGCCCGCGTCGACGACCTGCTGGGGGAGTACCTCGCGCATCCCTATCACTGGGCCTGGGTGGACCGCTGGTTCGATCCCGACTGCCCGGACTGGACGGTAGACGCCATCGCCCACGCCTTCTGCCCTTTCGCGTCCAGCCTGCTCGGCCGGGCCGCGCCCCATTCCCATCATTGACCAGGAGACTTGCATGCGCGCAGTGGTCATCGAACGCCTCGGCGGAGCCGAGGTGCTGCAACTCAAGGAACTCCCGCGTCCCCAGCCCGGCCCGGGCGAGGTGCTGGTCCGGGTGGTCTGTGCCGGCGTCAATCCGGCGGACTGGAAATGCCGCGAGGGTTACCTCGACGGCTTCCTGACCTACCGTTTCCCCTTCGTCCTCGGCTTCGACCTGGCCGGCACGGTCGAGGCCCTGGGCGACGGGGTGAACGACCTCGCCCCTGGCAGCCGGGTCTTCGCCCAGAGTGACGTCGGCGCCGGCAAGTGGGGGGCCTACGCCGAGTTCGCCTGCGTGTCCCGCGCTTCCCTGGTGCCCATGCCGGACAACCTCGACTTCGCCGAGGCGGCGGCCGTCCCCACGCCGGCCCTGGCAGCCTGGACCGGCCTGTTCGACGAGGGCGCCCTGCGTCCCGGGCAGAGCGTGCTGATTCACGGCGGTGGCAGCGCGGTGGGCGGCTTCGCCATCCAGTTCGCCCGTTGCGCCGGCGCGCGCATCGCCACCACCTGCGGTGCCGACAGCGCCAGCCGGGCGCAGGCGCTGGGCGCCGAATGCACCCTCGATTACCGCACCGGGGATATCCAGGCGGCGCTGGGCCGATGGGCGCCGGAGGGTGTCGACCTGGTGCTCGACTGCATCGGCGGCGGCAGCCTGCCCGAAGGTCTGGACCTGCTGCGACCGGGCGGCATCCTGGTCGCCATCCTCACCCTGGCGCCGGGGGATGCCGGACCGGACCATGCCGGTGCCGCCCGGCGCGGAGTGCGCACGGCGGTGGCCTACAGCCGCATGCCCAGTGGCGAGTTGCTCGGGCGCATCGCCCGCCTGCTGGCCGCCGGAAGGGTGCGGCCGCCCGTCCTCGACCTGCTGCCCCTGGCCGACGTGGCCCTCGCCCATGATCGACTCCAGCACGGCCGGGCGCGGCGGAAGCAGGTGCTGCGGGTGACCGGCTGAAGCGCCCTCGTCCGCACGGACGATGGCCGGCGGTAACGAAGCGGCTCTACTGGCGAGCACCACAACAACGGGAAGGGGAGTCAGCCATGCGAATCGAACGGGGCCAGGTGGCGGTGATTACCGGTGCGGCCGGCGGCATAGGTCGAGGCCTGGCGGAGGAAGCCGGCGCGCGCGGCCTGCGCCTGGTGCTGAGCGACGTCAGCGGGGAGCGCCTGGCGGCCCTGGTGGCGACGCTGCAAGAACGGGGCGTGGGGGTCGCCAGCCTGGTGGGCGACGTCGGCCAGGCGCAGGACGTCGAGGCCCTGCGCGACCTGGCCGTGCAACGCTTCGGTGGCGTCGACCTGCTGTTCAACAATGCCGGCGTGATGCAGACCGGTTTCAGCTGGGAAATCGACGCTGCCCAGTGGCAGCGCCTGCTGGCCATCAACCTGGGCGGCGTGATCAATGGCGTGCGCAGTTTCCTGCCCTTGCTGCTCGAACAGCAGCGCCCGGCCCGGGTGGTCAATACCGCGTCCCTCGCGGGGTTGATCTGCAGTCCCATGCTCGGCCCCTACACCGTGAGCAAGCAGGCGGTGGTGGCGCTGTCCGAAACCCTGCACTACGAGCTGGCCATGCTGCAGTCCCCGGTTGGCGTGGCCGTGCTCTGCCCCGGGCCGGTAGCCAGCGACATCATGGCCTCCAACCATCCGGGTGGCGCCACGCAGCAACTCGACGACCTGCTGGGCAGTAGCATCCAGCAGGGCATGGACCCCCGCGAGCTGGCCCGCCAGGTATTCGCCGGCCTCGAGGCCGGGCACTTCTGGCTGCTGCCCCACAAGCAGTTCAAACCGGCGCTGGAACGGCGCCTGTCCAGCATCCTCGACGAAACCAACCCGGTCTTCCAGATGGCCGACGCCTGAGGCAATCCAACATGTCCCTCGACCCCCAGATCGCCGCCGTGCTGCAGCAGTTCAGCAGCATGCCCCAGCCCGACTACAGCCAGCTCGATCCGCAGCAATACCGCCAGTTCTGCGACAACCTCATGCCGCCCATGCCCGGCGAGGCGGTGTTCGAGGTGCGCAACCTGCGCCTGGCCGGTGCCGAGTGCGAGCTGGACGCACGCCTCTACCGCCCGGAGGATCGTCATGACCTGCCGCTGCTGGTGTTCTTCCACGGCGGCGGCTTCGTCATCGGCAACCTCGACACCCATGACAACCTCTGTCGCAGCCTGGCCCGCCTGACCGGCGCCGTGGTGGTCTCGGTGGCCTACCGGCTGGCCCCCGAGCACCGCTTCCCGGCCGCCCCCCATGACTGCTACCGCGCCACCTGCGACCTGGTGGAACGGGCTCGCGAACTGGGCTTCGACGCCAGCCGCCTGGCCCTTGCCGGCGACAGCGCCGGCGCCAACCTGGCCATTGCCGTGAGCCGTCTGGCGCAGATCCGCAAGGGGCCGCGCATCGCCTGCCAGTGCCTGTTCTACCCGGCCGTCGACGCCCGCTGCGACAGCGCGTCCCAGCAGGAATTCGCCGAGGGCTACTTCCTCACCCGCGAACAGATGCAATGGTTCTGGCGCCAGTACCTGCCGCGCCCGGAGCAGGTCGATGACCCCCTGGCCTCGCCGCTGCGCGCCGAAGACCTGGCCGGCCTGCCGCCCACCACGCTGTTCAGCGCCGAGTACGACCCGCTGCGTGACGAAGGCGAGGTCTTCGCGCGCCGCCTCCAGCAGTCGGGCGTGAAGACCCGCCTGGAACGCTGCGCCGGCATGGTCCACGGCTTCGTCAGCATGGCCGCCTTCGTCGACGGCGCCCGGGGCGTGCTGGAGTCCGCCGCCGCCGACCTGCGCCACGCGCTGAACTGAAGAGGACCACCATGGACAGCCCGCAACTATTGATCGAGGCCATGGCCAGCGGCGCCATGCTGATCGTCACCGATGAGGAAGGCGACGGCGAAGGCTCGCTGGTGATCGCGGCCGGCCGCGCGGATGCCGCCGCCATCAACTTCATGGCGCGCGAGGCGCGCGGGCTGATCTGCCTGGCCCTGACCGAAGAGCGCTGCCAGGCCCTGGGCCTGGAACTCATGGTGCCCAACTCGCGGGCCCGTCACGGCATGGGGTTCACCCTGTCCATCGAGGCGCGCAGCGGGGTGTCCACCGGCATCTCCGCCGCCGACCGCGCCCGCACCATCGCGGTGGCGGTGGACCCGGCCAGCACGGCGGCCGACCTGGTGCAGCCCGGACACGTCTTTCCCCTGCGCGCCCAACCCGGCGGGGTGATGCAGCGCGCCGGCCATGTGGAGGCCGCCTGCGACCTGGCGCGGCTGGCCGGACTGATGCCCGCCGCCGTGCTGGTAAGCATTCTCGACGAACAGGGCGAGCCCGCACGGGGCGACGCGCTACGGGACTTCGCCCGGCGCCATGGCCTGCCGTTGGGCAGCGTGGCCGACCTGATCCACTACCGCATCCTCCACGAGGGCACCATCCGCCGCTCCGGCGAATACCCGGTTGGCGGCCGGCATGGCGACTTCCGCGTCATCACCTACCTGGATGACTACCAGGGCCAACTGCACCTGGCGCTGGTGCGGGGCGAGGTGCGCCGCGACGCCCCGACCCTGGTGCGGGTCCAGGCCGTGGAGACCCTGCGTGACCTTCTGGACAGCCACCCCGATCAATGGAACCTGGAACGCTCCCTGGCGAAGGTGGCCCGCGAAGGCGCCGGCGTGATCGTCCTGCTGGCCCAGAGGGAAACGCCCGGTGCGCTGATCGAACAGCTTCAGCAGCGCGCCGGACAGCGACCGCGTCCGCCGAGCTTTCCACAACGCACATTGGGCATCGGTGCGCAGATCCTCCGTGATGTCGGCGTGCGCAAGATGCGCCTGATGAGTTTCCCCGTGAGCTACAAGGCGGTCTCCGGCTTCGAGCTGGAAGTCACCGAGTTCGTCCCCTTCGAACCGCAGGAGTGAACATGAGCAACGAACTGGACAGGCTGCTCGGCCCCGCGCGGCTGGCGGGCCTGACGCTGCGCAATCGCGTGATCAAGACCGCGACCTTCGAAGGCATGTGTCCCGGCGGCGTCCCGGGCGACGACCTTATCCGCCACCATGCCGGCATGGCGCGCGGCGGTGTCGGCCTCACCACGGTGGCCTACTGCGGCGTGTCGCCCGATGGCCTGACCTTCCCCGACCAGATGTGGATGCACGGCGGCGTCTTTGCGCAGTTGCAGCGCCTGGCCGAGGCGGTGCATGCCGAGGGCGGCGCGGTTTCCGCGCAGCTGGCGCACTGCGGCTACTTCAGCCGCAACAAGCCGCGCGGCATCCCGCGTCCCCGAGGTCCTAGCGCCTGCATCAACCAGTACGGCGTGTTTTCCGGCGTGCCCTTCGGTGGCGCCATGGACCGGAAGGACATCGATCGCACGGTGGCCGAGTACGCCGCCGCCGCCAGCCTGGTGCGCGATGCCGGCTTCGACGCCATCGAGATCCACATGGGCCACGGCTACCTGCTCAGCCAGTTCATCTCGCCACTGCTGAACAGGCGCCGCGACGACTATGGCGGCAGCCTGGAGAACCGCATGCGTCTGCCGCTCCAGGTGCTGGCGGCCGTGCGCGCGGCGGTGGGAAAGGACTTCCCGCTGCTGGCCAAGCTCAACCTCAGCGACGGCCTGGCCGAAGGACTCGGCATCGACGAATCCTGCCGCGCCGCGCAATGGCTGGAGCAGGGCGGGCTGGACGCCATCGTCATGAGCGGTGGCCTGGTCAGCCGGACCTCGATGTTCCTGTTCCGGGGCGAAAGCCCGCTGCCCAGCATGATTCCGCTGGAGAAGAACCGGCTGCAGCGCACGGCGATGAAATGGTTCGGTGCCGCGGCGTTCCCGTCGATGCCCTACGAGGAACTGTACTTCCTGAAAATGGCCCGCGAGATGCGCCGCGCCGTGCGCATGCCGCTGGTCTACCTCGGGGGCGTGGCCACGGCCGAGAGCATGGGCCGGGCCATGGCCGAGGGGTTCGACTTCATCGCCATGGGGCGTGCCCTGCTCAACGACCCTAACCTGCTGCAGCGCCTGGCTGAACAGGGCCCGGCGTGGAAAAGCGCCTGCACCCATTGCAACCAGTGCGTGGCCAGCATGGGCCTGCCGGGTGGCATTCGTTGCACCCTGAACCAGCCCGCCCATTCGCTGTAGCGGGCTTGCCCGCGAAGCTGTCCGCCCATTCGCCGGCAAGCCGGCTCCTACGACGAACGGGTCCACGCATTCGCTGTAGGAGCGAGCTTGCCCGCGAAGCTGTCGGCGCATTCGCCGGCAAGCCGGCTCCTACGACGAACGGGTCCACAGCATTCGCTGTAGGAGCGAGCTTGCTCGCGAAGCTGTCGGCGCGTTCGCCGGCAAGCCGGCTCCTACGACGAACGGGTCGGCGCATTCGCTGTAGGAGCGAGCTTGCTCGCGAACGGGTTTGCGTCATTCGCCGGCAAGCCGGCTCCTACGGGCCAGGCGCGTCGCATGAAAAAGCCCCCGCGCCTTGCGGCAGCGGGGGCTTTCCTTTCTGGGGGAAATCAGGGGGCGAGGTTACCCAGCATCAGCTTCGCCTGGGCCTGGACAAGCGGTGATGCGGTGTAATTGCCGTCGATGGGGGTGATCACCGCCTTGCCGAGGGAAAGCTGGTAGGCGTCACCCTGCTTCTGTTCGGCGGTCGGTGCCGACGGTGGCACCAGGTTGACCCGTACCACGCCATCGGCTCCCTGCTGCGGCGCGAAGACCACATTGCCCCAGTCGCCGATGGGCGCGAAGGCCACGCCCTTGACCTCGCCGGACTCCAGTGCCGGGTAGTTGATGTTCAGCCCGGTGACGCCCGGCAGGCCGATGACGTTGGTCTCGCACTGGGCCTTGGCCTTGCCCTTGCTCTTCTGGCAGATGCGCCGGGCCTCGGCACCGATGGCGGCGGCGCGGTCGATCACGGCGGCCGCGAAGCGCGCGGTGTCGTCCATGGCGTTGAGGGTCTTGAGGTAGCCGGCCTGCGGGTCCTGGCTGATCAGCTGCAGGTCGATGGCGGTGGAGACGGCGACCGCCGGCACGCCCTTGAACATGGCGCGGACGGCGGCGTTCACGGTGCCGGACATCTGCGTCAGCGGACCGACGTTGTCGCCGAAGTTGGTGCCGGAGACCACCAGGTCCGGACGGTTGTCCTTGAGCAGCAGGTCGAGGCCGACGTTCACCGCGTCCACCGGGGTGCCGATGGCCGAGGTCTTGCCGGCCGGAGCGACGTAGCCGGCGGGCGGGCCGACGCAGTACTTGTCCTGGGCCAGCTGGGTGATGGCGACCGGCTGGCCGGGCACCACCACGCTGGCCGCGCCGATGCCGCTGCTGTCGTTCAGCGGACCCACCAGGGTCACCTGGTGGCCGCCGGCGACCAGGGCCTGGTAGACGGCGTTGATGCCGGGGGCGCGGCAACCGTCGTCGTTGGTCAGGAGGATGTTCAGGGCGCTGGCGTGCAGGGAGAGGCCGAGTGCGGCCAGGCCGATGCCGGCGTGAAACAGCATGTTCATGGTTGATTCCTCGTGGGTTGGGAGGTTCGGAGTTCACTGACCCTGGGTCCGTCTGGTGCGGGCTTCGAGGGGGCCGCGGCAACTGCTGCCGGCCGGTGGGGCCATTGCGGCGCCCGCCTGCCGGCATGCCTGGAGGGGGTGGGGGAAAAGCCCTGGCCGGGTCGCTGTGGACGACACGGGTGCCAGGGCGGTACCAGGGTTACTTGCCCAGCTTGCGCAGGTTGGCCACGGTGAAGTAGTCGGCCTCGTAGTCGCTGCTGTTGAGCTTCGCCGGTGGCTTGCCGTTGAGCAGGCGGTCGGTGAGGTAGGAGCCGGCGATCAGGTCGTGGAAGACCGCCACGCGGGCCTGGAAGCCCTGCAGGTCGTAGGCGTAGGCGGTGGTCTGCATGTTGCTGCGCCACAGCTGGCCTTTGCCGTCGTAGTTGTCGGCCATCACGGCGATCCAGGAGTCCTCGTCGATGTAGAGCACGCGCTTGCCATAGATGTGGCGCTTGCCCGGCTTCAGGTTCGCTTCCAGCACCCACACGCGATGCAGCTCGTAGCGCATGTGCTCGGGGTTGACGTGGCCGTTGGTGGCGAGCAGGTCGTCGAGCGACAGATTGGGGTCGTCCAGCTTGTAGTTGTTGTAGGGGATGTACATCTCCCGCTTGCCCACCAGCTTCCAGTCGTAGCGATCCGGCGCGCCGTTGAACAGGCGGTCCTCGTCCATCACGCGGAAGCCGCCGGCACCGAAGGGGGTGTCATAGGCCACGGTTGGCGCGCGGCGCACGCGGCGGTTGCCCGGCAGGTACTGCCAGGACTGCGACGGCGAGGCGATCGGGTCGGTGAAGGTATGGGCGAGGATGATCTCGCCTTTCTTGCGGGTCGGCTCCAGGGTCTGGACCAGGGCGAAGGCCTGCTGGCCGCCGAAGGACTCCACCGTCTCCTTGGGCGAGTCCCACACCGAAAGGATCTTGTAGTCCATGGACTCCAGCGAGCGGGTGCCGTTGGAGAGGGTCAGCGCCATGGTGTAGATGGCGTCCTCCTTCCAGGCGCGGGCCGGCAGGTTGAGGTTCCACATCAGCTCGTAACCGTTCTTCGGGATGGGGAAGGGCGAGGCGCCGATGGCGTTGACCACGCCGTTGCCGTCGCTGACCAGTTCGGCGCTGGTGGCGTTGGCCAGGGTGCGTTGCTGGACCCGGTCGGAGTAGCGGAAATCTCGGTGGCTGGCATAGACGGGAATCCTGAACGTGCCCGCATAGCGCTTGAACAGCGCCTTCTGGCCGTCGGAGAGCTTGTCGGCGTACTGCGCCATGTTGTCGGCGGTGATGACGAACAGCGGCTTTTCGCCGGCGTAGGGATCGCCGTAGGCAGTGCCCGATCCGGCGTAGTTGACATGGGGCGGGGCGCCCAGCCATTTGCCGCTCCAGGCAGGGATGCTGCCGTCGGCGTTGCCGGCCATTTCCGCGCCCATGGGGGTGAGGTCCTTGCCCAGTCGTGCGGCTTCTTCCGGGCTGACCTTGGCCATGACCGGGGTGCTGGCGAGGGCGGCGGCGAGAACGCCGGCGAGGAGCGTGATCGTGTTGTTCGGTTGCATCGTGGGATCTCCTGCGGCAGTGGATCAGAAGCTGTACTTGAGGTTGATGCCGAAGTTGTCGCGATCCGCGAACGGGGTGTCGCCGGCATCGCCGAGGAAGGCGTTGTAGCGGGCCTCCACCGTGAAGTTGTTGAGGTAGCGCCAGGTGGTGCCGACGCCCAGGCGGTGGTCGCCTTCGCCCATGCCGAAGGTGCCCGGCATGGAGGAATCGCCCCCCAGGTTCTGGCTGAAGATCAGCGGTACGGTGAGGTCCCAGCCGTTGAAGATGTTCAGGTACTCCAGCGACAGGTTCAGGGTGTAGCCCCAGGCGCTCTTGTCGAAGAACAGCTCGTCGGTGTTCGGCGTGACCAGCGGGAATACGCCACCGGCGCCGTCCGGCACGAAGGCGGTGAAGCTCGGGGCGCTGTCGTTGTCGAGCACTTCGTTGTAGCCGACCTCGCCGGTCAGGGTGGCGTTGTCGGCAAGGGGGGTGGTGCCGATGGAGTGGATGAACGACACCTGCGCCTGCAGGGTCTCGGCGCGGACCGGGTGCGGGACCAGGCCGGTATCCGCCAGCACCGGCTGACCGTCGCGGTAGCTGATTTCGCCACTGAAGTTGGTGTCCCCCACGACGGTGGAGAAGCTCGCGCCATAGAGATCGATCTCGTCGAAGTAGCGCACCCGGTAGTTGGCGGTGTTCCAGTCGGTGAGGAAGTCCAGCTGCGGTGCCTTGTCATGGAAACGCAGGTAGTACAGGCCGAACTCGGTGTTGTTCAGCGACTCGGCCACGTAGTTGAGGGCGACGCCGTACTGCCCGCTGTCGCCGGGATTGTCGTCGTGCAGGCGGCGGGTGATGCCGAAGGCGTCGGTGAAGCCGCCTTCATCCATCTGGTCGGTGACGGAGAAGAAGCTGCCGACACCATCGATCTCGGTCTTCTTCCATTCGTACTGGTAGTAGGCCTGGAGGCTCAGGCTGTCGGTCAGGTCGATCTGGCCGAAGACCTGGCCCACCGGCAGGAACAGCTCCTTGAGCTCCACGCCCGGGGTGTTGGCCTTGGTGGCGTCCACCGGGGCCATGCCGCTGGAGATGCCGTTGCCGATGAACAGGCTCTCGCCCCAGCTCACCACCTGGTCGCCCACCCGCAGGTTCAGGTTGTGGCCGCCCAGGTCCCAGGCACCGTAGACGTAGGAGTCGAGCAGGCGCAGGTCCTTGCCGTGCTGGTCGATGGTGTCGTGGGGGAAGTGGTTGGGCTGCGAGCAGCGGCCGCCGGCGAAGCAGTTGGAGGTACCGGTGCCATTGTCGTTGCTGCGGTTGTAGACCTCGTCGTAGAAGCCGCTGGCGCGGATGAACAGGCCGAAGTCCTCCTTCCAGTTGAAGTTGGCCTCGGTGAGGAAGCTGGCTCGGTTGGTGATCAGGCTGCCCTTGTCGAAGGCGTTGTTGCCGTCGTCGATGTTGGCGATGGCCGGGTTGGGGAAACCGTTGGACAGGGCGTGATCGCGGGACTCGGTGCGCCAGGCCACGGCGTAGGTGAGGGTGGTATCCCAGGAAATCTTCAGGTCGTCGGTGGGCTGGAAGGCCATGGCCTGGCCCTGCCCGGCGTGGCCGAGCATCAGGCCCACGCAGGCGGCACGGATGGCAAGGTGAAGCGGCTTCAGGGGGTGGCCCTTTCTTGTTTTTATCATGGTGTCGCTCTCGGCTTGGCTGGGCACAGCGCGGTCTGCCAGGCCCAAGGTGGAGTTGAGTGTGGCGGCCTGACTATGTGGTCACGGCAAGCGGGCAACATCGTCCGAAAAGACTAAGCGTCTCGTGCTATCCCCCCGGCCCTGGCGTTAGTCCCAACGGACGATGCCGGTGGCGGGCGGGGCTGCCGAGAATCCGGCTGGAATGCGCAAACAGAACAACAAGGGAGTACCCCGATGAGCGCGAACAGCCTGCAATGGGATGAGAGTTGCGATGTACTGGTGGTGGGGTCGGGGGCCGGCGCCATGACCGCCGCGCTGCGCGCCCATGACCTGGGTTCCAGGGTCCTGGTCGTGGAGAAGAGCGACCGCTACGGCGGTACCTCGGCCATCTCCGGTGGCGGTATCTGGATTCCCTGCAACCACCGCATCGAAGCCCTGGGCGGACAGGATTCGGCCGAAGAAGCGGTCGCCTACATCCGGGCCGTGACCCAGGGCGAAATCGACGACGGACGCATCGAGGCCTATGTGGAGCAGGGCCGGCGGATGGTGCGCTACCTCGACGAACACTCGCGCGTGCACTTCGAGGCCCAGCCGCGTTACGCCGACTACTACCCGGAAGTCCCCGGCGGAAAACCCGGCTTCCGTTCCATGGACCCGCTGCCCTTCGACGCGCGCCACCTCGGCGCCGAGTTCGCCCGCATGCGCGAGCCGTCTCCCGGCACGCTGATGATGGGGCGCATGGGCATGACCATGAAGGAAGCCCAGGTGCTGCTCTGTCGCGGTCCCGGCTGGGTCGGCCTGACCCTGAAGATCTTCTGGCGCTACTGGCGCGACCTGCCGGGGCGCCTGCGCTCGCGGCGCGACCGCTTCCTCACCCTGGGCAACGCCCTGGTCGCCGCGCTGCGCTGCTCGTTGCTGGACCGTCAGGTACCGCTGTGGCTGGAATGCCGGCTGGAGCGCCTGATCGAGGAAGAGGGGCGGGTGGTGGGGGCCGAACTGGTCCGCGCCGGACGACGGCTGCGGGTTCGCGCGCAGCGGGGCGTGGTGCTCGGCGCCGGCGGCTTCGAGCGCAACCCGCTCATGCGCAGCCAGTACCATCCCCAGCCCTCGCGGGCCGAGTGGAGCGCCACGCCGCCCTGGAACACGGGGGACGCCATTCGCGCCGGCCAGGCCCTGGGCGCCGCCACCGCGCTCATGGACCACAGCTGGTGGGCGCCGACCACCCATGTCGAGGGCGAGGAAAAGGGGCGCGCGCTGTTCGTCGAGCGCACCTTGCCCGGCTGCATCATGGTGAACTCCGCGGGGCAGCGCTTCGTCAACGAAGCGGCGCCCTATACCGACATCGTCTACGCCATGTACGAACACAACCGCGAGGGCGCCACCAGCGTGCCTTGCTGGCTGGTCTTCGACGCCGAGTTCCGCCGCAAGTATCCCTGTGGCGCGCTGTTGCCCGGCTACGCCATGCCTGACAGCCGCATCCCCAGGCACCTGCAGCGTTACTTCCACAAGGCCGACAGCCTGCGCGAACTGGCGCTGAAGACCGGCATCGACGCCACCGGCCTGCTGCGCACCCTCGAGCGCTTCAACCCCATGGCCGAAGCGGGCCGGGATCTCGACTTCCACAAGGGCGAGTCGCTCTTCGACCGCTACTACGGCGATCCAACGGTCACGCCCAATCCCTGCCTGGCGCCACTGCTGAAGGCGCCCTTCTACGCGATCCAGGTCAATGCCGGCGATATCGGCACCAAGGGCGGCCTGCTCACCGACCCGCATGCCCGGGTGCTGCGCGAGGACCGCTCGCCCATTGCCGGGCTCTATGCCATCGGCAACAGCGCCGCTTCGATGATGGGACGGACCTACCCCGGTGCCGGCTCCACCATCGGGCCGGCCATGACCTTCGGTTTCGTGGCGGCCAACCACATCCACGGTGCCGCCCAGGACCTGCCGCAAGCGACCGCCATCGCCCATCAGGCTTGAGCTTCGCCATCGCTCGTTGCCGGGGCCCGAAGCGGCCCCGGCATCGGCTCGACTTCCGACCCCAGCATCCGCTGATTGCAGCAAGGAACCCCAGATGAACCTGAACAACACTCCCGTCGCCCTGGTCACCGGCGCCAGTCGTGGCGTCGGCAAGGGCATCGCCATCGCCCTCGGCGCGGCGGGCATGACGGTCTACCTCAGTGGCCGTTCGGCCACCCGGAGCACCAGCCAGCTGCGTGGCCAGACCCTGCCGGGCAGCCTGGCGGAAACCGCCGATGCCGTGACCCGGGCCGGCGGCAAGGGCATCGCCGTGCCCTGCGACCACCGTGACGATGAACAGGTTCGCGAACTGTTCGCCCGCATCGAGCGCGAGCAGGGGCGCCTCGACCTGCTGGTGAACAACGCCGCCTTCCTCCACGAGAACCTGATCGACCCGGGCCCCTTCTGGGAGAAGCCCCTGGAGCTGGTGGACATACTCGACATCGGCCTGCGTTCGGCCTATGTCGCCAGCTACCATGCGGCCCCCCTGCTGGTGCGCAACGGCCGGGGCCTGATCGCCTTCGTGTCGTCCTTCGGCGCTGGCTGCTACATGCACGGTCCCGCCTACGGCGCCCAGAAGGCCGGCTGCGACAAGTTCGCCGCGGACATGGCGGTGGACCTGGAAGGCACGGGGGTCGCGGCCCTGTCGCTCTGGCTGGGGCCGCAGCGCACCGAGCGCACGGCCATAGCCGGTGCCGAGCGAGCCGACCAGTACGAAGCCTTCATGGCCATGGCGGAAACCCCGGAGTTCAACGGCCGGGTCATCCACGCGCTGCTCAACGACCCGAACCTCCAGGCGCTCAGCGGGCAGACGCTGATCACCGCCGAGCTGGCGCCGGGCTACGGCATCAGCGAAGCCGAGGGCCGGCAGCCGCCGTCCTACCGCGAGATGCTCGGCGCGCCGCGCCCGCAGCACCCCGCGCGGGTCATCTGATCGACCCCGGCCAGGCCGGGAACACTCGAATCCGGGGCCGCGTCCGGCCCCAGCAGGAGGAAACACAGGATGAAGATTCTCGTAGTGGGCGGAACCGGCCTGATCGGCGGTCACGCGGCGCTTTACCTCAAGCATCAGGGTCACGACGTGACCATCGCCGGCCGCAAGCCGGCCGCCGCCGGCAGCGCGCTGGCGCAACTCGGGCAACTGCAGGGCGACTATGTCGCCGGCACCTTCGCTCGCGACGACCTGGCCGGCTTCGACGCCCTGGTGTTCGCCGCCGGCAGCGACATCCGCCATGCGCCCCAGGGCGGGGACCTGGACGCCCACTGGCAGCGCGCCAATGTCGAGGCCATTCCGCGTTTCTTCGAGCTGGCGCGCAGCGCCGGCATTCGCCAGGCCGTGCTGGTGGGCAGCTTCTACCCCCAGGTGGCGCCGGAGCTGATCGACCGCATTCCCTACGTGCGTTCGCGGCACCTGTCCGACCAGGCGGTGCGTGCCCTGTCCGGGACGGATTTCCGGGTCTGCAGCATCAACGCACCCTTCGTCGTCGGCGCCGTGCCGGGCCTCAGGGTGGAGATGTTCGAGGCCTACACCCGTTATGCCGAGGGCCGGTTCGCGCCCCTGCCGTACTTCGGGCCGGCGGGCGGCAGCAACTTCATCTCCACGCGTTCCTTGTCCCAGGCCATCCTCGGCGCGCTGCTGCATGGCGAGCCGGGCAAGGCCTATCTGGTGGGCGACCAGAACCTCAGCTACGCGGAGTATTTCCAGGCCTTCCTGCGGGCGGTGGGCAACGAGGCCGAGGTGCCCTCGCTGGATCAGGAGCACCCGCTGCTGCCGGACATGGCCCTCTACACCGGGCGCGGCAACACCCTGCGCTACGAGCCGGATGCGGCCGAGACGGCCCTGCTGGGCTATGTGCGCAATGACATCCAGCGCGCGGTGAACGAAGTGGTGGCGCAGTATCGCGGCTGAGGGATGGACCCCGATACCGGGCGACCGGTATCGGGGCGTCCCTGGCTGAACCCGTTCAGGCCCAGCGGGCCTGGCCGCCATCCAGCGGGATGGTGGCGCCGGTCAGGTAGCGGGCGTTGTCGCTGACGAGGAAGGCCACGGCGCGGCCGATATCCGCTTCGCAGTCGCCGACCCGGCGCAGTGGAATGCTGCTGAAGAAGGCTTCCGCTTCCACCGGGTTGGCGTCCACCCAGCCCCGCAGGCCCGGTGACAGGGCGTGGGGGGCGATGACGTTGACGCGGATGCCGTCCACGCCCCATTCGCAGGCCGCGCCACGGCTGAGGGCGCGGATCGCCTCCTTGGTGGCGGCGTAGTGACCATAGCCGGAAGCGTCCCAGCGCACGGCTGCGGAAGACGCCAGGTTGACCACCGCGCCATCGCCCTTGAGGTGGGGGTAGCAGGCGCGCATCAGGCGCAGCGTGGCCAGCGGGCCGGAATCGATGCCCAGCATGAAGGTCTCGTCGCTGACCTCCAGGATGCGTCCCAGCGGCACGATGTGGGCATTGTTGACCAGGATGTTCAGGCCGCCGAAGGCCTCCACCACCTGGGCGACGCAACGGTCGATGTCGGCCTGGCTCATCACGTCGCATTCGACCGCCAGGGCCGTGCCGCCACGGCGCCGGATGTCCTCGCAGGTCGCCTCCAGGGTCGCCCGGGTGCGGCCGGCGACGGCCACCCGGGCGCCCTCGGCCGCCAGTGCATGGGCGATGCCCTGGCCGACGCCCTGGCCGCCACCGGTGACCAGCGCCACCTTGCCGTTCAGCATGTTCATGGATAACTCCTTCAGGGGTGAGTGGTGCCGGCGGCGATGCCGGAGATCAGTTGTGCGTTGTCGATGCGCAGTTCGGCACCGTTGATGAAGCGCGATTCGTCCGAGGCGAGGAACAGCACCAGGTTGGCCACATCCTCGGGCATGCACATGCGCGCCATGGGGTTGTCGGCGATGCCCAGCGCCACCGGGTCGAGACCGGGCACCAGGGCCTGGGTCATGGGGGTCCAGATACCATCCGGGTGGATCGAGTTGCAGCGGATGCGATAGCCGCTGCTCTTGCAGTGCACCGCCACGCTGCGGGTCAGCGCGGTGACCGCGCCCTTGGAGGCGCTGTAGGCGCACATCGGCGGCAGGCCACCGAGGGCGGCGATGGACGACATCATGATGATCGAGCCGCCCCGAGGGTTGTCCTTCATGGCCGCGAGGCCGTACTTGCAGCCAAGGAAATAGCCATCGGCGTTCACCCGCTGCACGGTGCGCCACTGCGCCAGGCTCGCCTCCTCGATGGTGCCGAGGGGGCAGATCGCGGCGTTGTTCACCAGCACATCGAGGCGGCCGAAGCGCTCCAGGGTCTGTGCGATGGCGCGCCGCCACTGTACTTCCTCGGCGACGTCCAGTTCGATGAACAGGGCGTTGGCGCCGATCTCGGCGGCCAGGGCCTGGCCAGCGTCACGGTCGATGTCCGCCAGCACGACCCGGGCGCCTTCGGCCGCCAGCAGCAGCGCATCGGCCTTGCCCACGCCGCTGGCGGCGCCGGTGATCAGTACAACTTTGTCCTGCACGCGCTTCATGGGGGTGGCGGTCATTGGGCGGCTCCCTGCAGGGGCAGGTCCTGGCTCCAGTCCAGCAGCAGTTCGCGCCGGGTGATGCGCCACAGGCCGTCGATGCAGGCGAAGCGGTCCCGGTAGCGGATGCCCCAGTCGAGCTTGCGGGTACCGGTGTCCGCTTCGTACAGGTGGTTGGCGACGCAGTAGGTTTCCGCCTGCGCTTCCAGTTCCTCGACGTCGGCCAGGTGGTTGTGGACGTGGTGCTGGGTCAGGCTGAAGCGACCGAGGCCGCTCATTCCCGCGACGATCGCCTCGACCCCCTGGAAGTCGAAGCCGGGGCCCTGGAGTACGGCGTCGGACGTGAACAGGCGGGCCAGCGCCGTCCAGTCCCGTTGATCCACCGCCTGCGCGTAGCGACAGACGAGTTCATAGAGCGCTTGCTTGTGCGATGCCTCGGACATGCCTTGAGCCTCCTTATCCGGCCTGCGTGGGTGCAGGTGCGGGGAAGCTCGCATCGACGGCGCGGCGGGGCATCGTCCGAGAAGACTAAGGGTGCCTGTGCCAGGGCCGCTCCACGGGGCGCGAACCGGCCGGATCGCGACTAGAGTTGTCAGTCACGCCAGTACTGCAAAGGGTCCGGGCGCCAGACCCTCGGCCTCACACCCACTCATCGTGGAGCCATCTCATGTACCAGAAGACCCTCATCGCCGGTTGGGGCGACATGGACTTCAATTCCCACATGCGCAACACCGCCTACCTGGATAAGTCCGCCGACGTGCGCATGATGTACTTCGCCGACTTCGGCTTCCCGATGTCCGAGTTCCGACGCCTGCGCCTGGGCCCGGTGGTGATGAAGGATGAAATCGAGTATTTCCGCGAGTTTCACCTGCTCGATGAGCTGGTCATCACCATGAGTGCGGCCGGGCTGTCGGCGGATGGCAGCCGCATGTTGCTGCGCAACGAGTTCTTCCGCCAGGGCGTGCTGGCCGCGCGCGTGACCTCGACCGTTGGCTGGTTCGACCAGGAGCAGCGCAAGCTGGTCAGGCCGACCGACAAGCTGCTGGAGGCCCTGCAGGCCATGGACAGGAGCGCCGACTTCCGCGATCTGCCGGGAAGCAGCCGCTGAGCAGTCGCGCCCTGAGCGCCATGACTCCAGGTTGCCCTTGCCGGCCGAGCGCGCGCCTCGGGTCGCCGATCCCTCACGGCCATTTCGGACCGCCATTTCCCTCTGGCGGCCATCTGACCAAAGGCGCAAAATCGCGCCCCGTCGACGGAAGGCGCTGAGTATTCGGGCGCCTTCGTTCCTATACTTCTCCGGCATAGGGCCTTCACCTCATTTCCTTCGTTTCCTTTACTGTCATTACTGGACGCATCGTGAAAATTCGTCATTCGATCACCAAGCTGTTCGTCCTTGGTTCCTGCCTGTTCGTTCTTGCAGGCTCGCCCGTCCAGGCCCAGGAGGCTGCGGCACCGGTTCGCGACCCGGCCCAGCTGCACCTGGCTTCCGGCAGCGTCATGCTGCTGGACCTCAAGACCGACAAGGTCCTCTATGCCCGCAACCCCGACCGCGTGGCCCCCATCGCCTCGGTGACCAAGCTGATGACCGCCATGGTGGTGCTGGACGCCAGGCAGCCCATGGACGAGATCATCCCGGTGACCATCCGCGACAACCCGGACATGAAGGGCGTCTACTCCCGCGTGCGGGTGGGCAGCCAGGTGAATCGCCACGACATGCTGCTGATGACCCTGATGTCCTCCGAGAACCGCGCGGCCACCGCCCTGGCCCACGCCTATCCGGGCGGCTATCCCGCCTTCATCAAGGCGATGAACGCCAAGGCCCGGGCCCTGGGCATGACCCGCACCCGTTTCGCCGAGCCCACGGGCCTGTCCCTGCATAACGTCTCCAGCGCCCATGACCTGGTGCTGCTGCTGAAGGAGTCCCGCAAGTACCCGATGCTGAGCCAGCTCAGCACCACCCCGGAGAAGACCATCACCTTCGCCAAGCCGCGCTACAGCCTCGGCTTCCGCAACACCAACAACCTGGTGCGCAAGGCCGACTGGAGCATCCAGGTGACCAAGACCGGTTTCACCAACAAGGCGGGCCATTGCCTGGTGATGCTCACCCAGATGAACGGTCGCCCGGTGGCCATGGTGCTGCTGGACGCCTTCGGCAAGTACACCCACGTGGCCGATGCCACCCGCATGCGCCGCTGGCTGGAAACCGGAAAGAGCGGCCCGGTGCCGGCGGCGGCGAAGCACTATCGCCAGTACAAGGACAGCCAGATCCGCCAGGCGACGGTGCAGAACTCGACGCAGTGAATCCAGGGGGCGGTTCCGCACGCGGCTGATCGAGCGCGTGCGGACGCGCCTAGCGGGCGCGACCCAGTTGCCGTTCCAGACGCTCCAGCAAGGCGTCCGCCACCTCCCGCAATACCCTTTCCGCTTCATCCACCAATGCCGACGCAGGCCGGAATTCCGGCCTGATCAGCTGCACCCGGAAGGGCACCGAGGCGCGCAGGCGGCGTACCTGCAGGCCGCGCCCGGCTTCGTCCAGGGCGCTCAGCGGGTTGACGATGGCCAGGCCCAGGCCCTGGCGGACCATGGCGCAGACCGACGCGGCGGTGGTGGTCTCCACGATCATCCGTCGCTCGACGCCCGCCGCGAGAAAGCGCGCGTCCAGGCTCTGCCGGTAGATATCCAGTCCCGCCAGGCTGATGAAGGGCCGACCCTGGAAGTCGTTCAGGTCCAGTCCATCCCGGCCAAGCAGCTCATGGCCGTCGGGCAGCACGCAGACCATGTCCGCCGCCAGCAGGGTGCTGCCACGGGTGCCCCGGGGCAGCAGGTCGGTTTCCGACAGGCCCAGGTCGTGGCGCTGGCCGCTCAGTGACTCTTCCAGCAAGGGCGACTCCTGGGCGGCGATGTCCAGGCGCACACCCGGATGGCGCTGGAGGAACCCCTGGGCGAAGGCCGGCAGCAGGGTCTGGGCGAAGACCGGCAGGCCGGTGATGGACAACTGCCCGGCCTCGTAGCGGCGGATCGCCTGGGCGGCGCTGGCGATGCGCTCCAGGCCGGTGTAGGCCCGCTGCACTTCATCGAACAGCTGCAGGCCCTGGGCGGTGGGATTCAGGCGGCCGCCGTCGCGGTCGAACAGGCGAAAGCCCAGCAACTGCTCGAAGCGCGCCAGTTCGCGGCTCACTGTCGGTTGCGAGGTGAACAGCAGGCGCGCGGCGCCGGTGACGCTGCCGGCGGTCATGACGGCACGGAAGATCTCGAGATGGCGGAGGGACAGGTCCATGGGCGGGCTCCGGGAAAACCATATCAATTCTGAATGATGCATCTACAAATTGGTATTTTTATGAATCCTGTGGGCTTGCGATCATGGCGCCATCCCGACTTCGGAGGCCGCCATGCGCCCGACCTTTCCCGCCGCTACCCTCGCCACTCTCGCCCGTGAACAGGGCACGCCGCTCTGGATCTACGACGCTTCGGTGATCCGCGAACGCATCGCCCAGCTCAAGGGCTTCGACGTGATCCGCTTCGCCCAGAAGGCCTGCTCCAACCTCGCCATCCTGCGCTTGATGCGGGAAGAGGGCGTCCAGGTGGACGCCGTCTCCCTCGGCGAGATCGAGCGTGCGCTGCTGGCCGGCTACTCGCCCAAGGGCGACCCCGCCGGCGTGGTGCTGACCTGCGACCTGCTGGACCGTCCCACCCTGGCCCGTGCGGTGGAACTGGGCATCGAGGTCAACGTCGGCTCCATCGACATGCTGCGGCAGTTGGGTGAGCGAAGCCCCGGCCATCGGGTCTGGCTGCGCATCAATCCCGGGTTCGGCCACGGCCATAGCCAGAAGACCAACACCGGCGGCGAGAACAGCAAGCACGGCATCTGGCACAGCCATCTGCCGGACGCGGTGGCGGTGATCCGTGAGTTCGGCCTGCACCTGGTGGGGCTGCACATGCACATCGGCTCCGGTGTGGACTACAGCCACCTGGAGGACGTCTGCGGCGCCATGGTGGGCGCGGTGCGGGACCTGGGCTGCGACCTCGAAGCCATCTCCGCCGGCGGCGGCCTGTCCATCCCCTACCGCGACGGCGACCCGGTGGTGGATATCCCCCGTTACGCGGCGCTGTGGAACCAGGCCCGTCGCGAGGTGGAAAGCCTGCTCGGCCATCCGGTGCGCCTGGAGCTGGAGCCGGGACGCTTCCTGGTGGCCGAGTCGGGCTGCCTGCTCAGCGAGGTCCGCGCCACCAAGGATGTGGGCGAGAACCACTTCGTGCTGGTGGATGCCGGGTTCAACGACCTGATGCGCCCGTCCATGTACGGCAGCTACCACGCCATGAGCCTGCTGGGCGCGTCCGGCGAGCCGGCGACCACGCCGACCCGTCCCACCGTGGTGGCCGGCCCGCTGTGCGAGTCGGGGGACGTGTTCACCCAGCATGACGGCGGCCTGGTGGCACCCCGGGAGCTACCGGCGGCCCGGGTCGGCGACCTGCTGCTGATCCACGACACCGGTGCCTACGGTGCCTCCATGTCCTCCAACTACAACAGCCGGCCGCTGCTGCCGGAGGTGCTGGTGGACGGCGACGAGACCCGCCTGATCCGCCGTCGCCAGTCCCTGGCGGATCTGCTCGCGCTGGAACTCTGATCGGCGTCAATCCCCACGGGCCGCCGTGCGGCCCTTCCTGAGCGAACAGGCGCCTACCCAAGTCGCCCGTGGCCCGCCACAATGCGGGCCCATGAACCTCGACTCCCCCCTTTCCGCCTACCGCCGTGCCCTGGAACAGGAAGGCTTCGTGCCGGATAGCGCCCAGCAGCGGGCGGTGGAGCGGCTCCAGGCCTGCCACGACGCCCTGCACCGGGACGGCGCGGCCTCCGGTGTCTACCTCTGGGGCCCCGTGGGGCGCGGCAAGACCTGGCTCATGGACCGCTTTCACCAGAGCCTGCGGGTCCCGTCCCGGCGGCAGCATTTCCATCACTTCATGCAATGGGTCCACCGGCGCCTGTTCCAGCTCACCGGCACGCCCGACCCGCTGCGCGCCCTGGCCCGCGAGCTGGCCCGCGAGGTGCGGGTGCTCTGTTTCGACGAACTCTTCGTCAGTGATATCGGCGACGCCATGCTGCTGGGGCCGCTCCTCCAGGTGATGTTCGCCGAGGGCGTGTCCCTGGTGGCCACCTCCAACCAGCCGCCCCGGCAGCTCTACGCCGATGGCTTCAACCGTGATCGATTCCTGCCGGCCATCGACGCCATCGAGCGGCACATGGAGGTCGTCGCGGTGGACGGCGAGCAGGACCATCGCCTGCACCCTGGAGCCGAGTGCCGGCGTTTCTGGGTCGCCGCCCCGGGGTCGCCCGGCATGCTCGAAAGGGCGTTCGACGGGCTGGCGGCGGGACAGGCGATCTCCCGCGAGCCGGTGGAGCTGGGGCACCGGCCGATCCCCGTGGTGAAGCGGGCCCCCGGCGCCGTCTGGTTCCGCTACCCGGACCTTTGCGAACAGCCGCTGGCGGCGCTGGATTTCATCGTCCTGTGCGATCGTTTCCCGGCGATCCTGCTGGGGGACGTGCCCGACCTCAGTGCGCCGCGTCGCGAAGGGCGCATCGCCCGGGGCACCGAGGATGCCGCCCAGCGCGTGCTGGCGGGGGACCGCGAGCTGCCCCGGCTATCCGTGCATGACGACGGTGTAAGGCGGTTCATCGCCCTGGTGGACGAATGCTACGACCGTCGCGTGCCGCTCTACCTGGAGGCGGCGGTGCCGCTGGAGCGCCTCTATACCGAGGGCTACCTGGAATTCCCCTTCCGCCGGACCCTGAGTCGCCTGCGGGAGATGCAGTTGGCGCGCTTCGGCCGTGCCTGAGACTAGACTCTTTCACTTGTCCCTCTTTTCATAAGGAATCTTCCCGTGTCCCCACGCCCGCAAGACAGCTGGGAGCAGATCTGCCTGGCCGCCGGCCTCGACCCCCAGAAGCGCCTGGCCGCCCGTCAGGCCGTGCTCGGCCATGCCGATGCGCTGGAATGCACCCTCTACCGCCCCGACGAACATGACCTGGATGCCGAGGAGGAGGACCTGGGCGACGCCCGCATCCTGTTCACCGGCCCCTTCCAGGCTCCCGAGGCGTGGGGCGACCAGGAGCGCGAGGACTACTTCGGCGACCTTGAACCCGCCGCGTTCGTCACCGCCCTGATCGAGTGCGAGGCCGAGCCTTCCAGCGCGGCGTTCTTCCTCGCCGATGCCGGGGACTTCGTCGCGGTGGTCAGCGCTTCCGGCGAGGTGCAGATGTATTACCTGTACGACTGCCAGGAAGACGACGACGGCCTGCATTGCGTGCTGGTGCGGGAGGACGAGGAGGGCTGACCCCCTCGTCGCGGGGCCCGACGAGGGCATCGATCGTCGGGCCTGGTCGTGGCGGACCCGCTAGGGCGCCACGGCGGTCTTCAGCAGGTACTGGCTGGTGGGCAGTACGTCGATCCTGTCGAAGTCGATGAAGCGATTGCAGCTTTCCATCATGGCCGCCAGGTTCTTGCGGAATTTCTCTTCATCGCCCGGCGCATCGAAGAAGGCCATGGGATCGGTCATGGCGGCCGGCGGGAAGGCTTCTTCCACGATGGCGTCCAGGGGCGTCGCGCCATGGGTCAGGGCGCGCACCACCAGGTTCTGCACGTAGAGGAAGTTGTCCTGGGTATCGATCGCCACCTGGGTGTGGTAGTTGCGCCAGGTATCCAGCCAGGCCTCCCGGGTCAGGCGCGGGGGGCAGCTGAGGAAGGCGATCTGCGAGAAACCGTGGGTGCGCTCGCCGGGATGGGCCGGGAAGCGGGTGTTGCGGATGGCCACGGACTCGCACACCAGATAGGCCGCCAGCCGGCTCGACACCCGCGCCAGGACCTCGTCGAACGGGCGGCGGACCGGGGTGTTGGCGCTGTCGACCCAGAGCGACAGGACGGCGTCCGCCAGCGGTCGATTGTTTTCCTGGCGCAGGCCGGCGGCCGGCGCGACATCGGCGTCGGCAAGGTTCACCTGGAGGCCACGGGCGCCCAGCGTGAAGAGCTGTTCAGCGACTTCGCCACGCAGGCGCCGGGAGAAGGCGTCGAGGTCTTCCGACGGGTCGCGCCAAAGGGTGTAGACGATCTTTTCCAAGGCAATGGCCCTCATGAGGCAGTGAAGGTGGTCGGCTTTCGCCCGGGCGGGCGGCCGGCTCGTGCATCGAGGGACGCGGGCCTTTTTAGCCCGCGCCCTGTTCATCCCTGGCGGTTCAGGCCGATTCCCGCTGTTTGCGGAAGTAGGGAATCACGTGCTCGCCGATGTTCTTCAGGGTCTCCAGCTGGGCCCACTGGGGCACGGTGCCCATCTGGCAGATGAAGAGGATCTCGTCGGCGCCGGCGTCGATCAGGCGCTGCACGTAGCCGATGCAGTCCTTGACGGTGCCGTAGGCGTGGTTGGGGTTCATCATCGCCATGGTCGGGTCGGAGAAGTCCACGGTCACTTCCTCGGAGGCGAAGCGCGACTTGATCACCGACTGGCCGTTGCCGTCGACGAAGGTGTCGTCCTTCCACTTCTCCGGGTCGGGGCGCTCGCCGCCGGCGTACCAGTAGGCCAGGGACTCCATGAAGTAGCGCTGGCCACGGATGCCGATGGCGCGGGCCGTTTCGTTGTCATCCAGGACGATGGCCGGGCACAGGGCGGCGATGTGGCGGTTGGGACGGAAACCCACCTGGTTCTTCTCGTCACGGTGGTCCCAGGCCTCGTGGTAGACGGCCACCTTCTTGGCGATTTCCTCGGGGCCGCCGAAGCCCAGGACCAGGGCGCCCATGCCGCGGCCACCGGCGTTCTTCAGGGATTCGGTATTGGTGCAGGCCAGGTACATCGGCGGGTGCGGGTCCTGGTAGGGCTTGGGATGGATGGGGCGCCTGGGGATCTTCACGAAGTCGCCGTTATGTTCGATCTCGTCCTGCACGAACATCTTCGGGATCAGGTACATGGCTTCGTCGATCTGCGGCTGCAGGGTGGCCAGGTCATAGCCGAAGGTGCCGGCTTCCTGCTGGGTGCCGCCCTTGCCTACGCCGAAGTGCACGCGGCCCTTGGACAGCAGGTCGAGGGTGGCGATGCGCTCGGCCACCTTCACCGGGTGGTTCATCGCCGGCGGCAGGCAGACCACGCCGTGGCCGATGCCGATGCGCTCGGTCCTGCCGGCGACGAAGGCCAGCATGGTCTCCGGTGCCGACATGTGGGAGTAGTTGGTCAGCGCGGTGTGTTCCACGCACCAGAAGGTGTCGAAACCGAGCTTGTCGGCGAGTACGGCTTGCTCGACGGTCTCGTCGAAGATGCGACGGTCGCCCTCGCGGCTGGCGTCGATCGTCTGTGCCTCGTAGATCAGGGAGAATTTCATGCGCTTGGCCCTTGTTGTTCCTGGTTCGGTCGACCCGCGATCCCGGGCCTTGAGCGCATGGTGTGGGATCGTCGGGGGCGCGGAATCCTCCAAAGGGACTAGTCATCCTGGCCCCGCAAAACGCACGACGCCCGCGTGGGGCGGGCGTCTTTGCGCAGGATGGGTATCGCGTCGCGCTCAACCCAACCTTACGAAGCGTGCAGGAGCGGGCTCGTCCGCGAAGGGGCCGTTCTGTTCGCCGGCAAGCCGGCTCCTACGAGGCCTGGCCCGGCAAAACGCACGACGCCCGCGTGGGGCGGGCGTCATTGCGCAGGACGGGTATCGCGTTGCGCTCAACCCAACCTTACGAAGCGTGTAGGAGCGGGCTCGCCCGCGAAGGAGCCGTTCTGTTCGCCGGCAAGCCGGCTCCTACGAGGCCTGGGCCTGCGCCGGAGCCCGCGAAAGCCCGCCTCAGAGGAAGAAGTCGGTGCTGTCCAGGCCCATCTCCACTGCGCCCAGGTTGAGCGCGTACTTGCCCGGGCAGTTGGCCACGTGGGCACGGCCCGTGTGGATATCCCGGAAGGCGCGGTTGATGCCGTGCTGGCGGAAGATGGTGGAGGCGCCGCTGTTGTACATCAGGGCTTCCACCGCCTGGGCGCACTTGTCCGGGACTATGGCGGAGTCGTAGCGCATCTTCACCCGCTCGGCCATGGTCAGCGGCTCGCCGGCGATAGCCCGCTGCATCATCAACTCGAAATTGCGCAGCAGCACGGTGCGGCACTCGTCCACCGTGACCAGCGCGTTGGCCAGGGCGGCCTGGGCGCCCGGGTCCTGGATGATGCGGCGACCGTCGTTGACGCCCACGCGCCCCTTGTTGGCCTCGATGAACAGGTCGATGGCGCCCTTGAGCGCGCCGATGGTGGACGAGGACACCGCGCGGACGAAGATCTGCCCGAAGGGGAGCCGGAACAGGGGCGAGGTGTTCACCGCGTTGCCGGGGCTGTTCTGCAGGAAACCGTCGATGGAGCGGTGGGTGCGGTACTCGGGCACGAAGGCGTCTTCCACCACCACGTCGTGGGAGCCGGTGGCTTCGAGGCCCATCACGTCCCAGTTGTCGAGGATCCGGTAGTCGCTGCGGGGAACCAGGAAGGTGCGGTAGTCCGGGCCATCGCCTTCCTTGGCCGGCGGCACCATCGCACCGAGGAACGCCCACTGGCAGTGCTTGCTGCCGGAGGAGAAGCCCCAGCGGCCGCTGAGGCGGAAGCCGCCATCCACGCGGGTGACCTTGCCCACCGGCATGTAGGACGAGGAGATCAGCACGCTCGAGTCCGCGCCCCAGACGTCCTGGGCCGCGCGGTCATCGAACAGCGCCAGCTGCCAGTTGTGGATGGCCACCACCCCGAGCACCCAGGCCGAGGACATGCAGCCTTCGGCCAGGGTCATCTGGACCTCGAAGAAGTCCTTGGGCTCCAGTTCGTAGCCCTCCCAGCGGGCGGGCTGGAGGATGCGGAAAAAGCCGGCTTCCTGGAAATCGCGGAGCGTCTCTTCGGGCAACTGGCCATTCCTCGCGGCCAGGGGCGCGCGTTCGCGCAGTACGGGCACCAGCTCACGGGCGCGCTGTTTCAGGCGTTGGCGGATCAGGTCGTGGTCGAGCATGTCGTGTTCTCCGGTTTGAGGCTTTTTCCACCCATCGCCGGCCATTCAAGCAATGGGCAAGGGGGGCGGCATCCTTCAAACGGACCATATCCCTCGGGCGCGACCTCGACCGCGAAGGCGGCGATCCAACTAGTCCCCTCGGACGATGTTGCGGCGCGGACCCTGGCGAAGAATCGGCCTCACCCTGAGAACAACAAGAGGGCCGTCCCATGAGCCAGGCTGATCTGAAAGGCGACATGCTCCAGGCGATGCGTCGCCTGGCCAAGTCCGTAACCATCATTACCACCAGCAACGGCCAGGAGCGCTTCGCCATGTCCGCCACGGCCGTGGACTCGCTCTCCACCGAGCCGCCGTCGCTGCTGATCTGCGTGAACAAGACCGCGTCGCTGCACGCGGTGCTGGATGCGGGCGCGGACTTCTGCGTGAACATCCTCGGTCTCGAACAGGAGGAGCTGTCCCACCTGTGCAGCGGCCCGGTGAAGGGCGAAGCACGGTTCCAGCGCGGCGATTGGCGCACCGGTTCCGGCGGCATTCCCTACCTGGGCGATGCCCAGTCGGCGATCCTCTGCCAGCAGGACGGCAAGTTCAGCTACGGCACCCACACCATCTTCATCGGCCGCATCCAGGAGATTCACAACAGCGCCGAGATCAGCCCGCTGGTCTACCTCGATGGCGCCTACACCACCACCGCGTCGTCCCTGGCCGCCGCCGTCTGAGGATCTGCAATGACCGCCATGGAACAGAACCCGGACGCTCCGCTGCGGGTCACCGACGCCAACCGGATCGAGTGGGATGACGAGGCCGACCTGCTGGTGGTCGGCTTCGGCGGGGCCGGCGTCTGCGCCGCCCTGGAGGCGCGCGGCCAGGGCGTCAGCGTGCTGGCGCTGGATCGCTTCGCCGGCGGTGGCGCCACCGCCCGCAGCGGCGGCGTGGTCTATGCCGGTGGCGGTACGCCGCAGCAGGTCGAGGCCGGAATCGAGGACTCGCCCGAGGCGATGTTCGACTACCTCCGCCAGGAGGTCGGTGACGCGGTGTCCGCCGAGACGCTGCGGGACTTCTGCGAGCGCAGCCGGGACAACCTGGCCTGGCTGGAACGCCAGGGTGCCGGTTTCCAGGGCAGCGTGCCGCCGGTGAAGACGTCCTATCCGAGCGACCAGTACTTCCTCTATTACTCCGGCAACGAAGCCGTGCCGAGCTTCGCCGCCCACGCCCGGCCGGCCCCGCGCGGGCATCGGGCCCTCGGCTCCGGCATGTCGGGCTACAACCTCTATGCGCCGCTCAAGGCCAGCGCCCTGCGCCAGGGCGTACGCCTGCGCAGCCAGTGCGAAGTGCGCCGGCTGGTGGTCGATGACGAGGGGCGGGTGATCGGCGTCGAGGTCTGGGAGATCCCGGCCGGCAGCCGCGCCGCGCGGCGCCATGCGCGACTGGCGCGCTGGACCGATGCCATTCATCCCTACGTGCCGGCCCTCGCCGAACGGCTGCGGCGCAAGGTGCGGGCACTGGAGCTGGCCCATGCCGAGCGCCGGCTGATTCGCGCCGGGCACGGCGTGGTGCTTTCCGCCGGCGGTTTCATCTTCAACCGCGCCATGCTCACCGTGCATGCGCCGCGCTACCTCGATGGCCTGCCACTGGGCACCAGTGGCTGCAACGGCAGCGGCATGCGCCTGGGGCAGGCGGCCGGTGGCGTGCTGGAGCGCATGGACAAGGTGAGCGCCTGGCGCTTCATCAATCCGCCGCTGGCCTGGGCCAGGGGCGTGATCGTCAACGCCGACGGGCAGCGCTACTGCAATGAGGAGGTCTATGGCGCCAAGCTGGGCCACGCCATGGTGGAGGAGCAGGGCGGTCGGGCCATCCTGATCCTCAACCGGGCGCTGCTGCGCGAGGCCTTCGTGCAGATCGGCCCGGGCAAGGTCTGGTCGTTCCAGCGCATGCCGGCGCTGCTCAACCTGCTGTTCAACGCCCGGCGCGGCAACAGCATCGGCCAGTTGGCCGAGCGCCTCGGCCTGCCCGCGAAGGCGCTGGAGCGAACGCTTGCGGAGTACAACGCCGCCGCCCGTGGCGAGCGTGAGGACGCACTGGGCAAGTCGCCTGGCTTTCTCGCGTCCCTGGAGCGGGGGCCCTGGTACGCCATGGACCTGTCGTTCGCCAGCACGCTCTATCCCTGTCCGGTGATCACCCTGGGCGGGCTGCGCGTCTGCGAGCGCAGCGGCCAGGTCCTGGACCCGGACGGCCGGCCCGTGCCCGGCCTGTTCAGCGCCGGGCGCAACGCAATCGGCGTGGCCTCCAATTTCTACGTATCCGGCCTGTCCCTGGCCGACTGCGTCTACTCGGGGCGCCGTGCCGGCGCCCAGGTGGCCGCGTTGGTCCGGGCTGCCAAGGCTTCCCAAGGAGAACAGCAATGAAACGAGTCGAAGGTAAGGTCTGCATCGTCACCGGCGCCGCAAGCGGGGCGGGGCGCGAAGATGCGCTGCTGCTGGCCGGCGAGGGCGCCAGGGTGGTGCTCACCGACCTGAATGAAGAGGCCGGCCGCCAGGTCGCCGCGGAGATCGGTGCGAACGCGATCTTCATCCGCCAGGACATCTCCAGCGAAGCGGACTGGCAGAACGTCATCAAGGTCACCCTGGAGACCTTCGGCCGCCTCGACGTGCTGGTGAACAACGCCGGCATCCTCGCCCTGGCGAGCATCGAGGACACCAGCCTGGAGCTCTGGCAGAAGGTCCAGCGCGTCAACAGCGACGGTTATTTCCTGGGCTGCAAGTACGCCATCGCGGCCATGAAGGACAGCGGCGGCGGTTCCATCGTCAACATGTCCTCGGTGGCGGCCCTGGGCGGCATGCCGGCCTTCTGCGCCTACTCCGCGTCCAAGGGCGCGGTGGCGGCGCTGACCCGCGCCGTGGCACTGCACTGCAAGCAGCAGGGGTATCGGATCCGCTGCAACAGCGTGCACCCGGACGGCATCAACACCCCCATGACTCAGCCCCTGACCGGTCTTCAGGGCGTGCCGCAGGAGGTGCTGGACCAGGACCCGAAGAACCGCATGTGCGCACCGCGCGACATCGCCAACCTGGTGCTTTTCCTCGCCTCGGACGAGTCGCGCTTCATCAACGGCAGCGAGCTGCGCATCGACAACGCGCAGACCGTCAGCGGCCTTCTGTGATCCGGAGATGAGCATGGGCAGCGCGCAGCCACTCGCAATCCAACCCCAGCAGTCCGCCGGCTTCCAGTTGGAAGTGGCCGAGGTGATCGCCGAGACCCACGACAGCCGTTCGCTGGTCCTGCGGATCCCGGCGGGGCTCGAGGAGCGCTTTCGCTACAAGCCGGGGCAGTTCCTCAGCTTTCGCGTGGTGGTCGGCGGCAAGCGGTTGACGCGCTGCTACTCCATGTCCAGCTCGCCCGACTGCGACGCCTTGCCCAAGGTCACCATCAAGCGGGTGGAGGGCGGCCGGGTATCCAACTGGTTCAACGAGCAGGTCCGGGCCGGCGACCTCCTGGACGTGCTGCCGCCGGCCGGGCATTTCCACCTGTTGCCGGGCGAGCGCGACCTGGTGCTGTTCGGCGGCGGTTCCGGAATCACGCCGGTGTTCTCCATCCTCAAGTCGGCGCTGAAGACCAGCCGGCGCCGGATCAAGTTGGTGTACGCCAACCGTGACGAGGCGTCGGTGATCTTCCGCGATGAGTTGCGGGTGCTCGCCAAGGCCCATGTCGACCAACTGGAAGTGGTCCACGTGCTGGACTCGGTGCAGGGCTTCCTCAGCGAGGGCGAGGTGCGCCAGCTGGTGCGCGGGCATGCCGGCGCCGAGTTCTACATCTGCGGGCCGGGCCCCTTCATGGACACCGTGGAACGTGCCTTGCGGGGGGCGGGCGAAGACGCCGCGCGCATCCATGTGGAGCGTTTCGCCTCGCCACCGGACCCGGACGAGGTGGCGGCCCCGGTCGAGGCGGCGCAAGCCGAAGCCGCCGAACTGGCGGTCGCCCTGGATGGCGTGGACCACAGGCTGGACTGGCGGCCGGGCGAAAGCCTGTTGCAGAGCATGCGCCGGGCCGGCCTGGATGCCCCCTATTCCTGCGAGGAGGGCTTCTGCGGTGCCTGCATGTGTCAGGTGGAGGAGGGCGAGGTCGTGCTCCTGCGCAACGATATCCTCAGCCCTGCGGAGCTGGCCGACGGCTGGACCCTGGCGTGCCAGGGTCGGCCGGGCGGCGCGCGGCTGAAACTGAAGTTCCCGGGGTGACAGCCGGGGACGCGTCGCCCTCCGGGGCGGCGTCGAGCGTGTAATGTCTGTGCCTTTATGCCCGGCCTTGGCCGGGTTTTTTTTATCGCGGATTATCGGGGAATTCCTGTTCACACCGGGTTGGCGATTTTGCGTGGTGCCCTGACCCACTCCCAGTCTGCGGATACCTCCCTCTCCCCCGCCCCTCTCCCAGAAGAGGAGAGGGGTGACTCGCGCCGGCAGGGTACAAGTCATCCTGCTGCGCAAACCGATCTGAATCCCGGCGAAGACGATGACGCCGCGAGGGAAGTTTGGCGCAGCCAAACCCGGATGCAGGGGCAAGCCCTTTGGTTCCTTTCGGCGATTGAGAATCGGCATAGGGGGCGGCCATCGGGCCGCGCCCCTGCCACACCACCCGGCATGCGGGTCCGCACCGGGCGGTTCGAGAAGTTGAGGTCAGCAGAGTCGAGGTAGACCCAACCGGTCGAACCACGCCACCGTGAGCACTCCATGGATCAGACCGACACTGTTGTGCCAGAACCTGTGGCTGTTGCCGGCTATCGCCGCTGCCAGATCAGGCCATGCTCCAAGTTTGCGCAGTTCACGGTACGTTCTCCGTCCGGTTTTCCATTGTTTGAGCTGGATGGCCCTGAGTCGTCGGCGTATCCACTCATCAAAACCCCGCCAACGACGAGGGGTTTGCGATAGACCGAAGTACGCTTTCCAACCCAGTAGGTAAGGCCTCAGGCTTTCCACCACTTGCGACACACTTCGGCCTCCGTTTCGAGACGTCAGCTGTCGGATGCGGCTTTTGAACCGCTGCAGTGCTTGGCTGGCCACCCCGCGTTTGATCTCGCCTTGAGCCGACAGCCAAAAGCTGTAGCCCAGGAACTTGCGGCCAAACGCACTGGCAATCGCGCTCTTGCGTTCGTTCACTTGCAGCCTGAGTCGATCATAAAGGCGACGGAGCACTGCCATTACCCGCTGACCGGCCTTGAGGCTGCGTACGTAAACATTCGCGTCGTCCGCGTACCTGACGAAGCAATGGCCTCGTCGCTCCAACTCTTTGTCCACCTCATCCAGCAATACATTGGCCAGCAGTGGTGAAAGGGGGCCGCCTTGCGGTGTCCCTCGTTCACTGGCCACCACCACGCCGTCGATCAACGTCCCGCTGTTCAGGTAGGCCCGGACCAGACGCAGAACGCCTCGGTCGGTCACCTTTCTGCTCAGTCGAGCGATCAACAGGTCATGGTCGACGCGATCGAAAAACTGCTCCAGATCGACGTCCACCAGGATGTTCCGCCCCGAGTGAATGTATCGCTGCGCTGCCAGTACCGCTTGGTGAGCGCTGCGACCGGGACGAAAGCCGTAGCTATGATCACTGAACCCTGGGTCCAGCAACGGCTGCAGAATCTGTAGCAGCGCCTGCTGGATCAGCCTGTCCGTCACCGTCGGGATGCCCAGCTTGCGCTCGCCACCCTCCGGCTTGGGGATCAGGACTCTACGCACCGGACTTGGCCGATACGTCCCGGCCAGCAACTGTGCCCGTATCGCGGGCCAGGCCGTTTTCAGATGCTCGACCGTCTCATCGATCCCAAGACCGTCGACGCCCGCAACACCTTTATTAGCCCGAACGCGCTTGAGCGCCAGTTGCAGGTTCTCTCTTGTCAGGACTTCTTGCAGAAGCCCTGACCCCGTGTGGTTCTGGTCATGGCGCGGACAGCCGGCTTCATCGCTGGACGCCCCGCGTCGGGCTTCACCCGTTGCAGCTCCGTCCCGCCCCGGTTTCCCGGGCATCTGATGCAAGGCCTGCTGTATCGCCATGGTGAACCTCACTCCTTCTCGTTCGGCCCTTCGCTGCAGCGCAACTACTACGGCCTCTGCTGACTTCTCGCTCCAACTTACGTCGTTGCCCTTTCAGGCATAAGGCGAGATCTCCCCAGGTAAGAACGCCATCCTTCACCGCACAACCGCTGCATTTACGTCACCGGGCTTTGGCCACAAGAGCTTCGCAGTACCTTGGCTGCTCGCCCTGTCCGGTAACGCCTCAGATGCAGTTCGTGTACCTCGGCTCGCGGTTTACGCTCCACGCTTCCTCCCCACACTCAGTCGCCTTCATGCAGTTGCGCTTCACTTCATTCGCTGTGGCCAGCTCAAGAGAGGACTTTCACCTCTAGGATGGCGCCCATGCTGGGCGCACAAGGGACTCGCCCGGGAGGGCGAAACAGCAACTCGCAGCCTGCGCGGCAATGAGCCGAGCCCCCACAAAACCTGACACCGGACTGACAGTCCGGCTTGAGCAAGCCCCTTCCCCGAGAGTCTGCGAAGAACCTTTTTTGGGGCGCTCCGCAGCTATCAGGGGCGCGGAATTCAAGGTGCGGGATGGGCTGTGTGCCGGCGGATCGCCGGATCCTGCGGGAGGCTCGGGCGTAGTCTCAACGGACGATCATCCCGTCCCCCGGCTTATGTACACTCCGGCGAAAACCCCATTCGAAGAACAATCAGCGAGGTTTCCCCATGGCACGTCTCTCCAACAAGGTCGCGGTCGTCACCGGCGGCGCTTCGGGTATCGGCCTGGCCTGCGTCCGCCGTTTCGCCGAGGAAGGCGCCCAGGTGGTCGGGCTGGACATGGGCGAGCCGCGCCCCGAGGTTGTCGCCAGCCTGGAAGGGCTGCAGCCGGCGCCGCTGTTCATGACCCTGGATGTGCGCGACGAGGCGCGCGTGCAGGCGGTGATGGAGGAGGTGGTGGGGCGCTTCGGGCGCATCGATGCCCTGGTGAACGCCGCCGGTATCGCGAGTCGCGGCAGCATCACCGAAACCACCACCGAGGAATGGCGCCGCGTCCTGGACGTCCACCTCACCGGCAGCATGCTCACCAGCCGTCACGCGCTGCCGACGATGCTCGCCCAGCGCAGCGGCTCGATCATCAACTTCGGCTCGATCTTCGGTCTCCAGGGTTGCGACGGCAACGCCGCGTACAACACCGCCAAGGGGGGGATCAGCCAGCTCACCCGCTCCATGGCCATCGACTACGGGTACGCCAACATCCGCGTCAACGGCCTCTGCCCCGGCCTGATCGACACGCCGATGACGCAGATGGTCAAGGAGCAGAAGGCGTTCCACGCCTACTTCGCGTCGCAGCACATGCTGTGCCGCGCCGGGCGGCCGGACGAGGTGGCCAACGTGGCCCTGTTCCTCGCGTCCGACGAAGCCTCGTTCGTCAGCGGCCAGATGATCGCCGTGGACGGCGGGTTCTCCGCCGGCCGCCGCTTCGCGCCCCCACAGGCCTGATCCACCGTCATTCCCACGGTCGGGTTCTCCCGGCCGTCGTCCCGTCGCGCCCGAGAAAAGCCCATGTCCAATCTGGAAAGCGCCCTCACCATTCCTGAACTGCTGGCTGCCGCCGCGACCCGCTACGGCGACGCCATGGCCATCGAGGACGACCACGTCCGCATCAGCTACCACCAGCTCGACCAGTTGCGTCGCCAGGCGGCCCGCGCCCTGCTGGCGCTGGAGATCGAGGCTGGCGAGCGGGTGGCGATCTGGGCGCCGAACATCCAGGAGTGGATAGTCGCCGCCGTGGCACTGCAAAGCGTCGGCGCCGTGCTGGTGCCGTTGAATACGCGGATGAAGGGCGCCGAGGCCGCCTTCATCCTGCGCGAGAGCGGCGCCAGCCTGTTATTCGTCATCGGTGAGTTCCTGGGCACCGATTACCCGGCGTTGCTGGCCGGCGAGGCGCTGCCGGAGCTGCGTCGGCGCGTCTGCCTGCGCGGCGAGGCGGCGGGTTGCCTGGACTGGGATGCCTTCCTCGCCCTCGGCGCCGAAGTCTCCCCGGCGGAGCTCGTGGTGCGCGAGGGGGAGGTCCATGAGCACAGCCTGTCGGACCTGCTGTTCACCTCCGGCACCACCGGCAAACCCAAGGGCGTGATGACCGCCCATGGCCAGAACCTGCGGATCGTCCGCGACTGGAGCGCCATGGTCGGCCTGAGGGCCGGCGACCGCTACCTGATCGTCAATCCCTTCTTCCACAGCTTCGGCTACAAGGCCGGCTGGCTGGCGGCGCTGATGCGCGGCTGCTGCATCCTGCCGCAACAGGTGTTCGATGTGCCGGTGATGCTGGAGCGGGTCGCCCGCGAACGCATCACCGTGCTGCCTGGCCCGCCGACCCTGTACCAGTCGATCCTCAGTCACCCGGACCGCCAGGACCACGACCTGTCGAGCCTGCGCGTGGCGGTCACGGGCGCCGCCTCGGTCCCGGTGGACATGGTCCGGCGCATGCGCAGCGAACTGGGGTTCGAGACGATAGTCACCGCCTACGGCCTGACCGAGGCCTGCGGCTTCGTCACCATCTGCCGACCGGGCGACTCCGCCGAGCGGGTCGCCACCACCTCCGGTCGCGCCTTCCCGGACGTGGAAGTGCGCTGCGTGGACGGTGCCGGCAACCCGGTGCCGGCGGGCGAACCGGGGGAGCTGCTGGTGCGCGGCTACAACCTGATGAAGGGCTACTTCAACAACCCCGGGGCCACGGCCGAAGCCATCGACGCCGACGGCTGGCTGCACACCGGCGACATCGGCGTGCTGGACGAAGCGGGCTACCTGCGCATCACCGACCGGCTCAAGGACATGTTCATCACCGGCGGCTTCAACGTGTATCCGGCGGAGATCGAGCAGGTCATCCTGCGCTATCCGGGCGTGGCCCAGGCCGCCGTCATCGGCATCCCCGACGAGCGCCTGGGGGAAGTGGCCATGGCCTTCCTGCTGCCCGCCCAGGGCCAGCGGGTGGATACCGGCGCCTTCCTGGCCTGGTGCCGCGAGCAGATGGCCAACTACAAGGTGCCCCGCCGTGCGCTGCTGGTGGACGCCATGCCGCTCAATGCCGCCGGGAAGGTCACCAAGGACGCCCTGCGCCGGTTGGCCGGCGCGGGCTGAAGCGGCAGGTCCCGGGTCAAACGAAAGCCCCGGCGCAAGGCCGGGGCTTTGTCCTGTCCGTCCGTGGCACCGGGGCACGCCCGCCGTCGCGGATCAGTGCCGGTCATCCACCTGCCGATAAGGCGTGCGCGACTGATGACGGGTAGCGGGGGCCGCGATCGGCTGGGCGTCGGTCGAGCCGGCGGCGGTGGGGCTGTCCTCGACCAGCCGGGCGAAACGTTCGCTTTCGTCATCGAGCGTCTGCATGCCCCGCACCTGCAGCTCGCGGTACTGGAGCAGGCGATCGCCGCCGCCTTCGGCCAGCATCAGGAGCGGTTGTTGGTCTGCCGGTTGAAGCGCTGCACTGAATGCCTGCGACGACGTGAATGCGACAACGGAAAACAGCAGGCTGGACAAGGCAGTGGTGGTAATAGCGGATTTCATTGTTTCTTCCTCTAAAGTTCCTGGTAATCCCCCCGAGTGCGGATATTAAGGGGCTTGAGAAAGTTGGCCAGCACTATCTTTGAAGTGCTGACAAGTGGCGAACTTCAAGATAAATGGCGAGTTTGTAAGCCAATGATTGGCATGCATTATTCCTGTTCTTTTGCTCGTTTTCAGTGCGTGTAATGAACTGTATTGAAGTTTGTAATGGTCTGTAAGTTGGTTGTTTCTGTCCGGTTTCATGGAAACAATCCAGAAACAAAAAACGGATGAACTTTCGGGCGCTCTGGTCCGACTTTTGAATGAGGGCGTGGACGCGGACGGAGGGCTCTCACCCGATGCCCTGCCGGCTTGTCTCGAACAGGCCCTCGGCAAGGGCCAAAGCCCCTGTCCGACGCGCCTCTTGCGCTAGTCCCATTGGACGATGCCCCCCGCCGGGCCCACCGATTTAATCCCTCCCATGACGCTCCGCGCCCGCTGTGCGCGGTGATAACGACACTGAGGAGAACCGCATGGATATCCGTGGGCTGGGCTACGTCACCGTGGCCTCGACAGACCTGAAGCGCTGGCGCGGCTACGCCACCGGCGTGCTCGGCATGATGGTGGGCGCCGAATCGGAGGAGCGGCTCTACCTGAAGATGGATGCGCGCCCCTACCGCATCCTGGTGGAGAAGGCCGACCGCGATGGCTATGGCGCCTGTGGCTGGGAAGTGGCCGGCAAGGCCGACTTCGAGCGGGCCATCGCCGAGCTGGGCGAGGCCGATGTGGCCGTGACCCGGGCCAGCGCCGCCGAGGCCGCGCAGCGCCAGGTCCAGGAGCTGGCGCGCTTCGCCGATCCCGACGGCAATCGCCATGAGCTCTTCTGGGGGCCACGCCAGGACTTCGCGCCCTTCGTGTCCCCGGCCGGCGTCTCCGGCTTCGTCACCAGCGACCTGGGCATGGGCCACGCGGTGCTGCCGGCGCCGTCCTTCGACCGCTGCCTGGACTTCTACGAGCGGGTCATGGGCTTCGGCCTGTCGGACCTGATGAAGGTGCGCTTCACCCCCGACCCGGCCGAGCCGGAGAAGCGCATCCACTTCCTCCACTGCAACAACGGCCGCCACCACTCCCTGGCGCTCTTCGAGTGCCCGGTGCCCTCCGGTTGCGTGCACCTGATGGTGGAGGTCCGCGAGCTGGACGATGTCGGCCGCGCCCTCGACCGCATGCACGCCAGCGGCGTGAAGCTCTCGGCCACCCTGGGCCGCCACACCAACGACGAGATGACCAGCTTCTACATGCAGACCCCGGGCGGCTTCGACCTGGAGTTCGGCTGCGGCGGCAAGGTCATGGACTGGTCGCGGCACACCCCCTTCGAGAGCACGGTGGTCAGCCACTGGGGCCACGATTTCAGCGTCGGTCGCCGATAAGGAGCTGCAGATGGACAAACGCATGACCGCTGGCGACATGGTCGGCCAGCTGCGGGACGGCATGACCCTCGGCATCGGTGGCTGGGGCCCCCGGCGCAAGCCCATGGCGCTGATCCGCGAGATCCTCCGCTCGGACCTCAAGGACCTGACCGTCGTCGCCTACGGTGGCGCCGACGTCGGCATGCTCTGCGCCGCCGGCAAGGTGCGCAAGCTGGTCTACGCCTTCGTCTCCCTCGACTTCATTCCCCTCGAACCCTACTTCCGCAAGGCCCGCCAGGCGGGCGAGGTGGAGGTGATGGAGATCGACGAGGGCATGCTGCTGCTGGGGCTCAAGGCCGCCGCCATGGGCGTGCCCTTCATCCCCACCCGCGTGGGCCTGGGCACCGACGTGCTGCGGATCAACCCGCAGCTGCGCCTGGTCACCTCGCCCTACGAACCCGAGCGCGAGTGGGTCGCCATGCCGGCCCTGAAGCTGGACGCCGCCCTGGTCCACGTGGACCGCGCGGACGCCCGGGGCCTCTGCCAGATCGCCGGCCCCGACCACTACATGGACGACCTGTTCGTCCGTGCGGCCGACAAGGCCTACGTCAGTTGCGACGAGCTGGTGGACAGCGCCTGGTTCCACGACGACCCGGCCCGTGCCCGCCAGGTGTTCTGGGAGCGCAACCGCACCAGCGCCGTGGTGCACCTGCCGGGCGGGGCCCACCCCTCGTCCTGCGCGCCGCTCTACGGCTTCGATGTCGCCCACTTCAAGGCCTACAACGCCTCCGCCAGCGAGGCGGATGGCTGGCAGGCCTACCTGGAGCGCTACGTGAACTGCGGCGAAGCCGAGTACCTCGCCCGCGTCGGGGGGCTGGATGCCATCCGCCGCCTGCCGCTGCCGGTTTTCTGAGGACGTTGACATGACTGCCACGAAACAACCCTACAGCCTGGCGGAGCTGATGATCTGCGCCGCCTCCGAGGCCTTCCGCGACGACGGCGAGGTGCTCGCCACCGGCATCGGCGTGCTGCAGCGCCTGGCCGCCTCCCTGGCCATGCTCAACACCAACGCCGAACTGATGATGACCGACTCCGAGGCCTTCATGGTCGCCGAACCCGTGCCCCTGGGGCCGCGTGGCGACTACCGGCCCAGGTTCGACAGCTGGATGGGCTTCTCGCGCATCTTCGACAACGTCTGGAGCGGCAAGCGCCACGCCCTGGTGGGGCCGGTTCAGGTGGACCGCTACGGCCAGGCCAACATCTCCTGCGTTGGCGACCATGCCCGGCCGAAGTCGCAGATGCTCGGCGTGCGCGGCTTCCCGGGCAATTCCATCAGCCATGCCAACTCCTTCCTGGTGCCGAACCACAGCCCCCGCGTGTTCGTCGAGGGCGAGGTCGACCTGGTGTCCTCGGTGGGCTACAACCCGGCGCGCCTGGCCCGTGGCTGGTCCCTGGACGACATCGACATCCGCCTGATCGTCACCGACCTCTGCGTCCTCGACTTCCTCGGCCCGGACCGCCAGGTGCGCATCCGATCGCTGCACCCGGGCGTCGAGGCGGACGAGGTCCAGGCGGCCACCGGCTTCCCGCTGCACATCCCGGCGACCATCCCCACCACGGCGGCGCCGACCCTGGAACAGCTGATCCTCATCCAGCAACTGGACCCGCACAACCTGCGTGCCGCCCAGCTCAAGGACAACCCGCCGGGCGTCCGCGCCCCGCACTGCACCACCGCCTGAAGTCCCGTGAGACGGAGCCGCGCCATGAACGAGCACGCCGATAACACCGACAACCCGGTCCTCTACGAGGTACAGGGTCCCGTGGCCCTGGTCACCCTGCACCGGCCCGAATACCACAACGCGCAGAACTCGCGGATGACCTACGCGCTGGACGCGGCCTTCAAGCGCGCCTGCGACGACGACGAGGTCAAGGTCATCGTCCTGCGGGGGGCCGGCAAGCACTTCTCCGCCGGCCACGACATCGGCACCCCGGGCCGGGACATCCACCAGAGCTTCGACCGCGCCAGCCTCTGGTACGACCATGTGAACAAGCCCGGCGGTGAGTTCCTCTACGCCCGCGAACAGGAGGTCTACCTGGGCATGTGCCGGCGCTGGCGCGACATGCCCAAGCCCACCATCGCCATGGTCCAGGGCGCCTGCATCGCCGGCGGCCTGATGCTGGCCTGGGTCTGCGACCTGATCATCGCGTCGGACGACGCCTTCTTCTCCGACCCGGTGGTGCGCATGGGCATCCCCGGCGTCGAGTACTTCGCCCACGTCCACGAACTCAATCCGCGCATCGCCAAGGAGTTCCTCTTCCTCGGCGAGCGCATGGGCGCCGAGCGCGCCTGGCAGATGGGCATGGTCAACAAGGTGGTCCCGCGCGATGTGCTGGAGGACGTCACCCTCGACGTCGCCCGGCGCATCGCGCAGATGCCGCGCCTCGGCCTGCAGCTGACCAAGCAGGCGGTGAACAACGCCGAGGACCTGATGGGCAAGCGCGCCACCATGGACATGGTGTTCGGCCTGCACCACTTCGCCCATGTCCATAACGAGCTGGTCAGCGGCGACAAGCTGGGCGGCTACGACGCCCGGGCCATGGCCCAGTCCCAGCGCAACCCCCTGGAGGCGTGATGGCGTTCTCCCTCGACACCCGCCTGACCCGCCTGCTGGGCTGCCGCTACCCCATCGTCCAGACCGCCATGGGCTGGGTCGCCGAACCGCGCCTGGTGGCCGCCAGCTGCAATGCCGGCGCCTTCGGCTTCCTCGCCGGCGCCACCATCGAGCCCGGGCGCATGGAAGCGGCCATCCTCGAGACCCGCGCGCTGACCGATCGGCCCTTCGGCGTGAATTTCCACATGTACCAGAGCAACGCCGACGCGATCGTCGACCTGGTGATCCGCCACGGCGTGCGCGCGGTCAGCTACAGCCGCTCGCCGGGCAAGGCCATGATCGGCCGGCTGAAGGATGCCGGCGTCGTCTGCATGCCCACGGTCGGCGCCCTCAAGCACGCCCTCAAGGCCGTGGAGATGGGCGCCGATGTCGTCACCGTGCAGGGCGGGGAGGGCGGTGGCCACACCGGCTCGGTGCCCACCTCGATCCTGCTGGGCCAGGTGGTGGACGCCCTCGACGTGCCGGTGGTGGCCGCCGGTGGCTTCAAGGATGGCCGTGGCCTGGTGTCCGCGCTCGCCCTGGGCGCCGAGGGTATCGCCATGGGCACGCGTTTTCTGATGAGCGCGGAAAGCCCGGTGCCGGCCGCCACCCTGGAGCGCTACCTGAAGGTGCGCGACCCGGCGGCGATCATCGTCAGCCGCGCCATCGACGGCCTGCCGCAACGGATGATCCGCAACGAACTGCTGGACGGCCTGGAGCGTTCCGGCGGCCTCAGGCGCCTGCTGCTGGCCCTGCGCAGCGCACTGGCCTACCGCCGTCACAGCGGCGCCAGCCTCGTCCAGCTGCTCGGCAGCGCGTTCAGGCTGCGAGGCGACGACGGCCTCAGCGCCGCCCAGACGCTGATGGCCGCCAACGCCCCCATGGTCATCCAGAAGGCCATGGTCGACGGGCAGCCGGCCGAGGGCGTGCTGCCCGCCGGGCAGATCGCCGCCGCCATCGACGGGCTGCCGGCCTGCGCCGAACTCATCGAATCCATCGTGCAGCAGGCCGAGCAATGCCTCGCCGCGCTGTGCCGCCAAACGGAGCCTTCGTAGGGTGCGCCCTGCGCGCCAACAGCCGGTGCGCGTGGCGCACCCGACAGACGAAGAATCGAATAACGACAGGGGTAGCCGGATGAACACTCCATTTCATGTAACGCAGGACAACGGCATCGCCGAGCTGGTTTTCGACCACCCGCCGGTGAACGCCTTCGACAGCCGTGGCTGGGCCGCCATCGCGACGGAGCTGGAGCGCCTGGGCGCCTCGCCGGAGGTCCGGGTCATCGTCATCCGCGCCGAGGGGCGGGGCTTCTGCGCCGGCGTCGATATCAAGGAGCTGGCCGGCAACCCGGACCTGATCGTCGCCGTGAACAAGGGCAACTACGACAGCTTCCGCGCCGTCCACCGCAATCCCAAGCCGGTGATCGTCGCCGTCCACGGCTTCGTCCTCGGCGGCGGCATCGGCCTCTGCGGGGCCGCCGATATCCTGGTGGCCTCGGACTGCGCGCGCTTCGGCGTGCCCGAGGTGGACCGGGGCGCCATGGGCGGCGGCGCCCACTTGCAGCGCCTGTTCCCGGTGCAGAAGGTGCGCCACATGTACTTCACCGGCGAGATGATCGACGCCGCCGAAGCCTGGCGCCTGGGGGCCGTGGAGCGTGTGGTGCCAAGGTCCGAGCTGCGCGAGGCGGCCCTGGACATTGCGCGGAAGATCGCCGCCAAGAGCCCGGCCATGATCGCCCTGGCCAAGGAGGCGCTGACCGGCATCGAGGACGGCGACCTCGAGGACAAGTACCGCTGGGAGCAGGGCTTCACCCTGCAGGCCTACCGCTCGCTGGATTCCCAGGAAGCCCGCGACGCCTTCGTCGACAAGCGCGACGCCAACTTCAGGGGCTGAACCGCCATGGAACTCTCCTACACACCCGAGCAACAGGCCTTCCGCGAGGAAGCCCGCGCCTGGCTGGCGGCGAATGTGCCGGCCGAACCGCTGAAGTCCTTCGACTGCGAGCAAGGCTTCGCCCAGCACCGCGCCTGGGAGGCGCGCCTGAACGAGGGCCGCTGGGGCATGGTCACCTGGCCCAGGGAACTGGGCGGACGCGGCTGCGACCTGATCGAATGGCTGATCTTCGAGGAGGAGTACTACCGCGCCGGGGCGCCGGCACGGGTCAACCAGAACGGCATCTTCCTCCTCGGCCCGACCCTCATGGAGTTCGGCACCCCGGAGCAGCAGGCGCGTTTCCTGCCGAAGATGGCCACGGGCGAGGACATCTGGGCCCAGGGCTGGTCCGAGCCCAACGCCGGGTCCGACATGGCCGCCATTCGCTGCCGCGCCGAACGCCGGGGCGACCACTACCTGATCAACGGCCAGAAGACCTGGTCCACCCGCGCCGTGTGGGCCGACTGGCTGTTCGGGCTGTTCCGCAGCGACCCCCATTCCAGCCGCCACCACGGCCTCACCTTCATCCTCCTGCCGCTCGACAGCCCGGGCATCACCGTGCGGCCGATTCCCCAGCTGGACGGCCTGCCCGGTTTCGCCGAGATCTTCTTCGACGACGTGAAGGTGCCGGTGGAGAACGTGCTCGGCGGCGAGGGCATGGGTTGGCACGTGGCCATGTCCACCGCCGGCTTCGAGCGCGGCCTGATGCTGCGCTCGCCGGCGCGCTTCCAGGAAACCGCGCGGCGCCTGGTGCAGCTCTACCAGGACAACCGCGAAAGCGCCGACCGCGACCCGGCCATCGGCGAAGCGGTGATGCGCGCCTGGCTGGACGCCGAGGCCTACACCCTGAACACCTACATGACCGCCTCGCGGCTGCTCAAGGGCGGCAAGATCGGCGCGGAATCCTCCACCAACAAGATCTTCTGGTCCGAACTCGACCAGCGCATGCACGAGACGGCCCTGTCGATCCTCGGCCTGCGCGGCGAGCTGCTGCCGGAGGCGCCGGACGCGGGAGACGTCGGCCGCTGGCTGGACGGCTTCCTCTTCGCCCAGGCCGGGCCCATCTACGCCGGCACCAACGAGATCCAACGCAACATCATCGCCGAGCGCATGCTCGGCATGCCGCGAGCCTGAGGAGCGCCCATGGACTTCACCTTCAGCGACGACCAACTGCTGTTCGAAGAGAACGTGCGCGCCTTCCTCACCAACGAGGTGACCCCTGAGCGCATCCGCGAGCTGTGGCAGACCGAGAGTGGTCGTTGCGACCGGCTCTGGGGCCAGCTCACCGAGCTGGGCCTGACCGCCGTCACCGTGCCCGATGGTTTCGGCGGCCTGGACATGAACGAACTGGATTTCATCCTGCTCGCCCAGGAATGCGGCTACGCCGGTCTTCCCGAGCCCCTGGTGGACACCATGCTGCTGGGGGTGCCCATGCTCGTCGACCTGCCCGGCCAGCTCGACCTGAAGGGCGAATGGCTGACTCGCATCGCCGAAGGCAAGGCGCGTCTGGCCATCGGGCAGCCGGGCAATCCGCTGGTGGCCGACGCGCATGTGGCGGACTTGCTGCTCCTGCCCTGCGGCGATGAAGTGCATGCCCTGTCGCCCGAGCAGGTACGCCTGACCCGCAATGCATCGGTGGACCCGAGCCGCCAGCTGTTCCGCGTCGACTGGACGCCGGGCGACGCCACCCGCGTGGCCGATGCCGAACAGGGCCGCCGGCTCTGGGCCGACACCTTCAACCGGGGCGCCCTGGGTACCGCCGCACAGATGCTGGGCCTGGCCAGGCGCATGGTGGACCTGGCGGTGGACTACAGCTTCGAGCGCAAGCAGTTCGGCAAGCCGGTGGGCTCCTTCCAGGCCGTGAAGCACCTGATGGCCAACGTCGCGGTGCAGATCGAGTTCGCCAAGGGGCCGCTCTACCGCGCCGCCCATGCCGTCGCCCAGGGCCTGCCGGAGCAGGACGTGCAGGTTTCCCATGCCCGTCTCGCCTGCGCCGAAGCGGCGCTGCTGGGGGCGAAGAACGCCATCCAGACCCACGGCGCCATGGGGTACACCTGGGAGGTGGACCTGCAACTGTTCATGAAGCGCGCCTGGGCCCTGGACAAGGTCTGGGGCGACCGTGGCTGGCACAAGGCACGTATCCGCCAGGCGCTGTTCTCCGGTGCGGTCGTGCCGGGCGCCGGCAATACCTTCTGACCGGAGTCCCCTCACCCCAACCCTCTCCCGGAGGGAGAGGGAGCAGCTCGTGCGGCGCTTGAGTCCGGCACGGGCCGCTGTTCTCCCCTCTACCCTTGGGAGAAGGGCGAGGGTGGCCGTACCCACTTTTTCACCTGGAGCAACCCATGCCCGAAGCCTACATAGTCGACGCCCTGCGCACGCCCACCGGCCGCCGCAAGGGAGGCCTGAGCCATATCCACGCCGCCGACCTGGGCGCCCACGTGCTGCGCGAACTGGTGGCGCGCAACGGCATCCCCGATGAGGACTACGACGACGTGATCTTCGGTTGCGTCGACACCATCGGGCCCCTGGCCGGCGACATCGCCCGCACGGCCTGGCTGGCCGCCGGCCTGTCCCAGGCCGTGCCCGGCACCACCATCGACCGCCAGTGCGGCTCGTCCCAGCAGGCCGTGCACTTCGCCGCCCAGGCGGTGATGAGCGGCACCCAGGACGTGGTCATCGCCGGCGGCGTGCAGACCATGACCCAGATCCCCATCTCCTCGGCCATGACCGCCGCCGAACCGCTGGGCTTCAGCGACCCCTTCTCCGGTTCCGAAGGCTGGGTGAAGCGCTACGGCCCGCAGCCGCCCACCCAGTTCCGTTCCGCGCAGAGGATCGCCGAGCGCTGGGGCCTGTCCCGCGAGGCCCTGGAGGCCTACGCCCTGGAATCCCATCGGCGTGCCCTGCGGGCCATCGAAGAGGGGCGCTTCGCCCGCGAGATCCTGCCCCTGGCCGGCGTCGAGCATGACGAGACGCCGCGCCAGACCAGCCTGGACAAGATGGCCGAGCTGGAGCCCCTGTTCGGTTGCGACCGCGTCACCGCCGCCGTCTCCAGCCAGACCTGCGACGGCGCCAGCGCGCTGCTGGTGGTCTCCGAGGCGGCCCTCAAGCGCTACGGGCTGACGCCCCGCGCCCGCATCCACCACCTCAGCGTGCGCGCCGAGGACCCCATCTGGATGCTCACCGCCCCCATCCCGGCCACCGAGTACGCCTTGAAGCGTGCCGGCATGACGCTGGACGACATCGACCGGGTGGAGATCAACGAAGCCTTCGCCTCGGTGGCCATGGCCTGGCTCAAGGAAACCGGCTACCCCTCCGACCGCACCAACGTCAACGGCGGCGCCATCGCCCTCGGCCACCCCCTGGGCGCCACCGGCACCCGGCTGATGTGCACGCTGCTGCATGAACTGGAGCGCAGCGGCGGGCGCTACGGCCTGCAGACCATGTGCGAAGGCGGTGGCCAGGCCAACGTGACGATCATCGAGCGGCTCTAGCCACCTGCCCCCCCTCTCCCTCCGGGAGAGGGCCGGGGTGAGGGCAGCCAACCCCACACGAACTCATCGGAGAACTCCCCATGCCAATCTGCCAAGACCGTTCCGTCATCATCACCGGCGCCGGTGGCGGGCTGGGACGTGCCTACGCCCTGGCCTTCGCCGCCGAAGGCGCCAGGGTGCTGGTCAACGACATCAACCTGCCCGCCGCCGAGGCGGTGGTGGCCGAGATCCGCGCCGCCGGTGGCCAGGCCCTCGCCAGCAACGGCGACATCACCGACTACGCCGCCGCCGGCGAGATCGTCCGCGCCGCCCTGGAGGCCTTCGGCGACCTCCACGTGCTGGTGAACAACGCCGGCATCTGCCGCGACCGCATGTTCGCCAGCCTCACCGAAGCCGACTGGGACGCGGTGATGGCCGTGCACCTGAAAGGCCACTTCTGCCTCGCCAGCCATGCGGTGAAGTACTGGCGCGAACAGGCCAAGGGCGGCGTCGCGGTCAATGCGCGCATCATCAACACCAGCTCCGGCGCCGGCCTGCAGGGCTCCATCGGCCAGTCCAACTACGCCGCCGCCAAGGGCGGCATCGCCTCCCTCACGCTGGTGCAGGCGGCCGAACTGGCGCGCTACGGCATCACCGCCAACGCCCTGGCCCCCGCCGCCCGCACCGGCATGACCGAAGCGGTGTTCGCCGAGGTGATGAAGAAGCCCGAGGACGGCTTCGACCACTTCGCCCCCGAGAACGTCGCGCCGCTGGTGGTCTGGCTGGGCTCGGAGGCCTCCCGGGGCGTCACCGGGCGCATGTTCGAGGTGGAGGGCGGCAAGCTCTCCCTTGCCGATGGCTGGCGCAAGGGCCCGGAATTCGACAAGGGCGGCCGCTACCAGCCGGAGGAAGTGGGCGAGGTGATCGACCGCCTGCTGGCCGAAGCGGTGCCGGCGCAGAAGGTCTATGGCAGCTGAGCCCTGACGTCATTCCCCGGATGCGCCGCGCTCCACCAGGAGTCGCGGCGTTTCTCTTGATGAACAGCGTTGCGCGGTGTGACTCCTCGGCAGGGCGTGCAGCGATACACCGCTTCCAACCGTGCCGGCACGACTAGGTCATCCTGACTTCGTCCAAAAGCTCGGGGTGACGATCAAGCAGCTTGAGCAGCTTTACCAGAGCCAACGGCGGTTTGGTCTTGCCGTTCTCGTAGCGGGAGAATGCGTTGACACCACCACCGAAAATCTCTGCAGCTTCACGCTGGTCGAGCGCAAGCTTCTTGCGAACACGGGCGACAAAGCTCGGATCGACGATCGATGCGTTCACCTGCTTGTTGAACGCCAGCATCGCCGCACTGACTCGGGTCGACTCGCCCGCATCGAGAACCGTCTCGCCACAGGCCGGGCAGAAGTCACCGGTGACGGCCGGAATGGTGGTCGACTCGCCCTTGTAGGTGTGCGGCATATCGCGTGTGTCATGCACCAGTTCCGCCGCCGCACAGAATGGACATTTCATGTTCATAGCTCCTTGAAGGACAGGATGAGCACGTCATCGATGATCGTGAGTTTCAGGTAGACCTCCCCAGCTTCCGTATGAGTCCTGTACACGTCTTGCCAAACCCTGTGATCGGCATGCGTGGTCATGCTCTTGTAGAAGTCTGCCGGGACCAGCGCCATGACAATCCCGACCATCCCTTCAAAGTCGAAGCCCAGCGATGCCGCGCCAGCCAGCGCAGACAGGGTTGAGCGTACTTTCCCTGCCTCGACCAAGGCTTTCACGACGGAAAGCTTGCAATGTGGAGTCCTTTTTTCCATGGAAGTCACGCTAACCTACTAGGTTAAATTTGGCAATTTGGTTAAACCCACCCTGGGGAGCCGCGCAAAGCCAAAGGCCTCCCCAGAGCTGAGAGGGCGCACTCCACCGCAAATCATCCAACCCGGCGTCAGAGTCTCCATCCCCGCCAACGCCCACAGACGGGGTCCGTCGTGATCGATGCTCACACCGGCGCCCCCCAGCCCGAGGTCATCAACGCCGGCAGGTCCCGCCAGGCCACCCAGACGTCGCCTTGCCAGCGCACCACCGCAATCTGTCGGCCGTCACAGGTCAGGAGGTCCCGGCGCGGCGCCGCATCCGGCACCCGGTGATAGTCATGCAGCGTCGGCACCAGCACCTCGCCGAGCCAGCGGCCTATTCCGTCATGCTCCGGCCCGCCGAACCGGAACAGCGCCTTGTAGGCACCGCCATCGCTGATGGCCGCCACCTCCTCGTGACCGTCATGGCCGTAGTCGAGACGCAGCCGGCGTTGCTCGTAGGGCGCAAGGGCCTGGAGCAGGGGGCGGGCATCCCGTTGGCCGATCAGCCGGGCGAAGTCCCGGGCGACGAACCAGGGCTGGTTGTCGACCATCAGGGCGCGCAGGCGATGGGTGTCGCGGAGGAATACGAGGGGGGTGTATGCGTCGTGCATGGCGTAACTCCAATGTTGAGTTGACGACCGCCGCCCACGCCGTCATTCGAGGGGGGCAAGTCACGCGGGGTTGACAGACCGGCAACATTGGAACCGGCAGGCCACGAGGACCTCCCCGCGCGACCTGCCATGGAGCAGTGCAGCTGAGTGCTGCATATGCGTGCAAGAGCCTGCAAAAAACGTCCGCCGTTTTCCGCATGCACCCTGCGGCGCAATCGCGCCAATGTTGCTTCGGGCTGTCAAACCCGGCCACGGGATTGACCGTGACGGAGCGGACACTAGCCAGGGCGCGCGTAGGGCCTCAAGGCTAATGGTGGGTGGGAAATTTCTCTGTAGGTTGGAGAAATTACAGTCAGAGATATCTGTAGGAATTGGTCGCGCGGGGGAAGTTGTTGCGTTGGACCAACAGTTCTTGTGATTCGGCTACAGGTGGGGAGCTGCCGTATTCCACCGGCAACTTTCACCACATTTGTATTCCAGCGATTGTCGCCCGCCTGTCCAGGGAGCCGGACCCGGGGTAAGAGCAAGAAGTGCGCTTCGGCCAGGGTCAACAACCTCAAGTGCTCCATTAAGGCTATCTATTCAGGTGTTTTTTTGACCAGTTCCAGATTGATCCTACAGCCACCGGCTCGTGGTATGTGCCTTGATTGCGGCTCAGTTTCTACGATCGGGAAAAGGATATGGCCGTTGGATATTTCATTCGAAAGGGCGATAGAACAACCTGTGGAGGGGTGGTCCTGGATGGCCACCCGAGCTTTCGCATGCACGGTATTCCCGTGGCGCGAGAGGGGGATCCCGTCACCTGCGGCAAGGATGGTCAGCGCTATGTGATTGCTGGAGGTATTCAGCATTTCATGGCGAAAGGGCGTGTGGCTGGCACGCTGGATAGCTTTAGCACCTGTCCTTGTAACGCTCGCTTGATCCACTCTTTGCCAAGTGCGACCTATAAGTCGGCTCCTTCTCCCGGGGCAGCCTCCACCCCCTTTCCAGCAGTACCTGCGGGGCATGCCCGGCAGTCCCTATCCAGGCCGCCGGAGCGCGCATCTCTGGCCGAAAATGTGTCTGCCGGAAATCCGGCTGGTGTGCTCTCGCCAAAGGGCTGCGTCTTCGCCAAGTGTGTGAAGCTGCCCAACTCGGTAATCGACTACAACACGACTTCAGGTTCCTTCCCGGTCGATGACGTGAGTGATTACGGCAACCTCGTGCTGTTGGGGGGGCGTGAGCTGGATGACAGTGGCAACGTGCGGCTCCAGAAGATCAGCGGAAATCCTCCCGCTGGTTTTGGCTCCTTGGCAGTGCGTGGACTTGCGCCTTCGGGGGCTGTGGAGTCCTGTGGCGGACTCTGTGATGCGGCTTCCGCAGGCGGAGCGGTGGCTGGTGGTGGGCGTGTCGTCGTTGGCGCTGGCGGTCGCGCGGTCGGTAGCGGCATCCTCACGGGCGGGGTCGTCGGCGGTGCGCTGCTGGGTGTCGTAGCGATGCTCTGGCCGTCCGGCTTGGGGGATAGCGCGCTCTACACGGAAGAGCAGCTTCGCGCGATGAAGCAGGGGCGAACCCGGGTTCGGATTCGGGTTGAACAGCAGTCCGACGGCAGCCTGAAAGGCTACGGCTACAACACGCAGCTGCGCAGCGATTGGGAAATGATCCCGGTTGTTCAGTTCACCCCAATCGGTAGCCAGATGGTCGCCGACTTCGGCGGCGGTGTTGAGCTGATCTGGACGCCTGCCGCCACTCCTTCTGACACGCTGGGCATCCCCGCCCTGGACGCGGCTCCCCAGGCACCGCAGATCACTATCTACCCACCTGCAGAGCAGTCCGACAGGCTCATCGTCAATCCAATCTACCCGCCGGAGTATCGGGATTTCATCCTGGTGTTTCCGGCGGGATCCGGAATTGCGCCGCTCTACATCGTGATGAATGCCCGGCATGACCCGGGAGTTGTCACTGGGACTGGCGAGGATGTGTTCGGGATCTGGTTGGCAGGTGCCAGCGAAGGGCTTGGGGCGCCGATTCCGAAAAATGTTGCGAATGAACTGCGAGGCAGGAGCTTTAATAGCTTCGATGCCTTTAGGAGGGCTTTCTGGAAGGCTGTGTCTAACGATCCTGTACTAACGGCGCAATTCATTCCGCAGAACACTACGCGTATGACGGTTGGCAAGGCTCCTCGTGTCCGTAGGAAGGACAGTGTTGGAGGTAGACGCTCATTTGAGTTGCATCACTTGGACAACGTGTCCAAAGGTGGCGGTGTCTATGATGTCGACAACCTCCGGATCAACACTCCCAGAAACCATATTGACCTGCATCGAGGTGGTAAATAGCTCATGGATAACCTTATGAAAGACAGATTCTCCGATTACACGGAAGCCGAGTTTGTCCAACTGCTGAGGGAGCTGTACAAGGAGGATGCTGCGGATACAGACGAGCGTGCTGATGTTCTGCTTCTTCACTTTGAAAAGGTGAGCGAACATCCCGACGGATCAGACCTCATCTACTACCCTGAACCGGGTGCGGACAGTTCCCCCGAGGGTGTAACGCGCACAGTGAAAGAGTGGCGTGCAGCCAACGGACTTCCTGGTTTCAAATCCAACTGACACGACAAACGGGGAGTGACAATAGCCGGGGAAGCCTCGGCTATCGTCACTCCACGGTGCAGTGGACTTGCTCCTATCAAACCGGACACCGGCACCCCGTTAAGTTGACGCCTCAGCTGAGCGCCTGAACTCCCGAGGTGAGCGGTATTTCAGGGCACTGTGGGGATGCTCGCGTATAACGGTTGACAAGGTTCCTCGTGTCCGTATGAGGGACAGTGATGGACTTTCAGGACAAGACAAATCTTTCTGAATACACGGAAGCTGAATTCCTCTCCTTTCTTCGAGAGTTCTTCGAAGACACCAAGAACTTGAGAGGAGCGGAGCTTGAGCGCTATATCAGCAAACTTGCCGATCATTTCGTAAAAGTCACAGAACACCCCAGAGGCTCGGATTTGATCTTCTACCCCGCTCCTGGAGTAGATGACGGCCCCGAGGGTTTGTTAGAAGAGGTGAAGAAGTGGCGTGCGGCCAACGGACTTCCTGGCTTCAAGTCCAGCTGACACGGCAAGTAGGTAATGGCGATAGCCGGGGAAGCCTCGGCTATTGCCATCGCCCTGACGGAGAAGAGGACGTGCCTATCTTTCCTGCGCTAATGCGTCCTGGCTGCTCAACAGTACCGCGACCTCGTCTCAAGCCCCTCCGCGCTCTTCATAAGATGCCTTGCCCCGGGGCACAGGCCTTGCGCAGCCCCTCGGCCCCAATGCCTGTCTGATCCCTCCTTGCCTTTACCTGCGCGCTATCCCGCCTCCCTGCAACGGCCTTTCGCACGCACAAGCGCCCTGTCGTCCATCCGGACGATTCCCTGCCGCTGCCAAGTCGCCAGACTTCTTCCCGAGCCCTGGGAATCACAAGAAAGGCAGCCTTATGGAATTCGCGTTCAGCGATGAGCAGGAGATGATCCGCGAGTCCGCCGAGAGCTTTCTCGCGGATGTATCCGACTCCGCCGCCGTGCGTGCGGCGATGGCCTCCGAGCGGGGCTACGACCCGGAACTCTGGCAGCGTCTGTGCCGCGAGATGGTCTGGCCGGCGATCCACATTCCCGAGGCCCATGGCGGGCTGGGGCTGGGGTTCGTCGAGTTGGCGATCCTGCTGGAGCAGATGGGGCGCCGGCTGTTCTGTTCCCCCTTCTTCGCCACGGCCTGCCTGGCCACGCCGGCCCTGCTGCTGGCCGGCAACGAGGCGCCGAAGGCGCGCTGGTTGCCGCAACTGGCCGACGGCAGCCTGACCGCGACCCTGGCCTATGCCAGCAACAGCGCCAATGGCCTGGAGGCGGTGCATGCGAGCGTTCGCGCCGAGGGCAAGGGCTACGTCATCGAAGGCCGGCTGCGGCAGGTGGTGGATGGCCATAGCGCCGGCCTGCTGATCGTCGCAGCGCGCGGGGCATCGGGCATCGCGCTGTTTGCGGTGCCGGCCGATACCCCCGGCGTGCGCCGGCGCCTGCTGCCGACCCTGGACCAGACCCGCAAGCTCGCCGAGGTGGAGCTGGCGCATGTCTACCTGGGGCCGGAGGCACGGCTGGATGAGGACGGGCAGGGCGCCGCGCTGCTGGAGAAGGTCCTGCAACTGGCCTGCGTGGCCCAGGCCGCCGAGCAGGTGGGCGGCGCCCAGCAGGCTCTGGACCTGACCCTGGCCTATGTGTCCGAGCGCCAGCAGTTCGGCCGCAGCATCGCCAGCTTCCAGGCCATCAAGCACCGCATGGCGGACATGATGCTGCAGCTGGAGTGCGCCCGTTCCGCCGCGCTCTATGCCGCCTGCGTCGCCGAGGAGGCGCTGGTCGCCGGCGGTGATGCGCAGGTGGCCGCCGAGTTGCCGCTGGCCTCGGCGCTGGCCAAGGCGCGCTGCTCGGAGGCCTTCTTCCACTGCGCCGCCGAGTCGATCCAGCTGCATGGCGGCGTCGGCTTCACCTGGGAATACGACCCGCACCTCTACTTCAAGCGCGCCCGCGCCAGCGAGGCCTTCCTCGGCGCGCCGTCCTGGCACCGGGAGCGCATCGCCACCGCGCTATTGGGAGAACCGGCATGAAGATCCGATTCAGCGATGCGGACGAAGCCTTCCGCGCCGAGGTCGCCGCCTGGCTGGCCGAGCACCTGCGGGGCGAGTTCGCGGCCCTGCGCTTCCGTGGCGGCCCGGGGGACGAACACAGCTTCCCCGAGGCCCGCAAGGCCTGGGAGCGCAAGCTCGCCGAGGGCCGCTGGACCTGCGTGGGCTGGGCGCCGGAACACGGCGGCCGGGGGCTGTCCATCAGCCAGCAGGTGATCTTCCACGAGGAGTACGCCCGCGCTGGCGGCCCCGGGCGCATGGGTCACATCGGCGAGGGGCTGGCCGGGCCGACCATCGCTGCCTTCGGCACCCTCGATCAGAAGCGCCGGCTGCTGCCGGGCATAGTCGCGGGCACCGAGTTCTGGTGCCAGGGCTACTCCGAGCCGGGGGCCGGCTCGGACCTCGCCAATGTCCGCACTCGCGCGGTGCTGGAGGGCGATACCTGGCGCATCAGCGGGCAGAAGGTGTGGACGTCGCTGGCCCACGAATCCGACTGGTGCTTCGTCATCGCCCGCACCGAGGCCGGCAGCGTCGGCCATCAGGGCCTGTCCTTCCTGCTGGTGCCCATGGACCAGCCGGGCATCAGCGTGCGGCCCATCGAGCAGCTCACCGGCACCTCGGAGTTCAACGAGGTGTTCTTCGACGGGGCCCTGACCGACGCCGCCAATATCCTCGGCGCGCCGGGGGACGGCTGGAAGATCGCCATGGCCCTGCTGGGCTTCGAGCGGGGCGTGTCGACCCTCGGCCAGCAGATGCAGTTCCAGAACGAGCTGGACGAGATCGTCCGCATCGCCCGGGAGAACGGCGCCGCCCGCGACCCGCTGCTGCGCCAGCGGATCGCCGAGGCCTGGTGCGGCCTGCGCATCCTTCGCTACAACTCCCTGCGCATGCTCTCCGGCCCCCAGGACGGTTCGCTGCGCCGCGAGGCGATGATCTACAAGCTCAACTGGGCGAGCTGGCACGCCGACCTCGGCAAGCTTGCCATGGACGTGCTCGGCCCCGACGCCGAGCTGCTGGCGGGTGAGCCCTACGAGCTGGGGCGGCTGCAGGCGATGTTCCTCTTCAGCCGCTCGGACACGCTCTACGGCGGCACCAACGAAATCCAACGCAACATCATCGCCGAACGCGCCCTGGGCATGCCCCGGGAGCCGCGCCCGCGCGCCTGAACCGAGGACTGTTCATGACCACTCCAGACTATGTACCCGGCCACGGCCTGCTGCGCGGCAAGTCGGTGCTGATCACCGCCGCCGCCGGAGCCGGCATCGGCTATTCCGCGGCCCTGCGCGCCGCCGAGGAAGGCTGCCGGGCGCTGATGATCAGCGATATCCACGAGGGCCGGCTGGCCGAGGCGGCGGCGCGCATCCGCGAGGCCAGCGGCCTGCAGGCGGTGTACTCCCAGCCCTGCAACGTCACCGACGAGGCCCAGGTGCAGGCCCTGGTGGCCGCCGCCGAGCGTGACCTGGGCGGCGTCGACGTGCTGATCAACAACGCCGGCCTCGGCGGCTCGCGCCTCCTGGTGGAGATGAGCGACGAGGAATGGCACCGGGTGCTGGACGTGACCCTCACCGGCACCATGCGCATGACCCGCGCCATGCTGCCGAAGATGATCGAGCGGGCGCGGGGGGTGATAGTCAACAACGCCTCGGTGCTCGGCTGGCGCGCGCAGAAGGAGCAGAGCCACTACGCCGCCGCCAAGGCCGGCGTCATGGCGCTGACCCGCTGCGCAGCGGTGGAGGCGGCCGAGCATGGCATCCGCATCAACGCCGTGAGCCCGAGCATCGCGCTGCACGATTTCCTGAAGAAGTCGGCGCCCAGGGAGCTGCTGGACCAGCTCGCGTCCCGGGAAGCCTTCGGCCGCGCGGCGGAAGTCTGGGAAGTGGCCAACGTGATGATGTTCCTGGCCAGCGACTACAGCTCCTACATGACCGGCGAAGTGCTGTCGGTCTCCAGCCAGAGGGCCTGAGCATGACCCGAGTCTTCGAGCACCCGGCGCAGTTGCTGGAGCACCTGGGCGAGCACCTGGGCCACAGCGACTGGATTCCCATCGAGCAGTCGCGCATCGACCAGTTCGCCGAGGCCACGGGCGATCACCAGTGGATTCACGTCGATCCGCTCCGGGCCGCCAGCGGTCCCTTCGGCGCCTGCATCGCCCACGGCTACCTGACCCTGGCCCTGGTCAACCTCTTCCTGCCGCAGATCGTCGAGGTGCGCGGACTTTCCATGGGGGTGAACTACGGCTGCGAGAAGGTGCGTTTCCCCAATGTGGTGCGTGTCGGCAGCCGCGTGCGCGGCAGCGCCCAGCTGATCGCCGCCGAGGAGGTGAAGGGCGGCATCCAGGCCACTATCCGCGTCAGCGTGGACATCGAGGGCGAGCAGCGGCCGGGCTGCGTGGTGGACACCATCAGTCGGTATTACCCGGCCTAGACCCTCTTCCCGCGCGGGAGCGGCTGTCCGTGCAGCGCCTTTGTCTCCCCTCTCCCTTCGGGAGAGGGGCCGGGGGTGAGGGAAGCCCTTGCCCCGCATCTATTCCGAGGAACCCAGGATGAAAGAAGCCGTAATCGTCTCCACCGCCCGCACCCCCATCGGCAAGGCCTTCCGGGGGGCGTTGAACGACACCGAGGCCCCGCTGATGGGCGGCCATGTGGTGCGCGAGGCCGTGCGTCGAGCGGGTATCGAGCCCGGTGAAGTCGACGACGTGATCATGGGCGCCGCCGCCCAGCAGGGGACCCAGTCCTACAACCTCGGACGCCTGTGCGCCATGGCCGCCGGGCTGCCGGCCAGCGTGGCCGGCATGGCGGTGGAGCGGCAGTGCTCCTCGGGGCTGATGAGCATCGCCCTGGCCGCCAAGGGCATCATGTGCGATGAGATCGACATCGCGGTCGCTGGCGGCCTGGAGTCCATTTCCCTGGTGCAGAACAAGCACAAGAACAGCTACCGCAACCAGTCCGAGGCGGTGCTGCAGCGCGATCCCCGCGCCTACATCCCGATGATCGAGACGGCGGAGATCGTCTCCGAACGCTACCGAATCAGCCGCGAGCTGCAGGATGAATACGCCTATCACAGCCAGATGCGTACCGCCGTGGCCCAGAGTGCCGGCCTGTTCGACGCCGAACTGGCGCCGCTGACGGCGCGCAAGTGGGTGCTGGACAAGGCCAGCGGCGAGGGGCGCTACGAGTCGGTGGTGCTCACCCGCGACGAGTGCAACCGCGCCGACACCACCCGCGAGAGCCTGCGGGCCCTGGAACCGGTGTGGCAGGGCGGCCAGTGGACCGGGCCCGGGCGCTTCGTCACCGCCGGCAACGCTTCCCAGCTCTCCGATGGCGCTTCGGCTTCGGTGCTGATGAGCGCCCGGATGGCCGAGCGCCGAGGCCTGGAACCCCTGGGCATCTACCGGGGCCTGGCGGTGGCCGGTTGCGACGCCGACGAGATGGGCATCGGGCCGGTGTTCGCCATTCCCAAGCTGCTCAAGCGCCATGGCCTGTCCCTGGACCATATCGGCCTCTGGGAACTGAACGAGGCCTTCGCCTGCCAGGTGATCCATTGCCGCGACACCCTGGGCATCCCCGACGAGCGCCTGAACGTCAACGGCGGTGCCATCGCCATCGGCCACCCCTTCGGCATGTCCGGCGCGCGCATGGTCGGCCATGCCCTGATCGAGGGTAAGCGCCGGGGCCTGCGCTACGTGGTGGTGAGCATGTGCATCGGTGGCGGCATGGGGGCCGCCGCCCTCTTTGAAGTGGCTTGAGGAGGCCTGAATGATCAGTGAAGAACAGGTTCGGGCGACCCTGGCCCGCTACGTGGAATTGGTGGGTGCCGGGGATATGGACGGCATTCTTGCGCTCTACGCCGAGGACGCCAGGGTCGAGGACCCGGTGGGCAAGCCCGCCCACGTCGGCATCGAGGCCATCTCGCGCTTCTACCGGGAAGGCCTGGGGCGCCTCGACGCCACGGCCAGGCTCGATGGCGCTATTCGCGCCACCCGGGGCTGCGGGGCCGTGCCCTTCTGCGTCGATCTCGACTGGGCTGGGCAGGCCCGTACCATCGAGGTGATCGACGTGATGGAGTTCGACGCCGATGGCCGCATCCGCAGCATGAAAGCCTATTGGGGCGAGGCCAACATGGTCGCGAGGGGACAGCCATGAACCTGGAGCAACGCATCGCCCGCCTGGAGGCGCTGGAGGCCATCCGCGAACTCAAGCATCGCTACCTGAACGCCTGCGATCTCAAACAGGTGGAGGTGATCCGCGCCTGCTTCGCGGAGGGCGAGATCGCCATCGACTACGGCCCGGTCGGCCTCTTCGGCGACCGCGACAGCTTCGTCGCGCTTTACCAGTCCCTGGCCTGCAACGAACGGGTGATCGACCTGCACCACGGCGCCAATCCGGAGCTGGAGCTGCTGGGCGAGGACGAGGCGGTGGGGCGCTGGGCGCTCTACTACTTCAACCTGGACGCCGAGACCGGCGCCACGCGCCAGTTGGGCGGGGTCTACCAGGACCGTTATCGGTGCATCGACGGGCAGTGGAAGATCGTCGCCACGGTGTTCAGGGCGCATTCGATGGTGGAACGCAGCCCGGCACCCTAGGTTGGTGCCGAGCGGAGCGAGGCCCGACGCGACCCGGCCATGTTGGGCTTCGCAGGCTCAGCACCAACCTACGGATTCACTCCTGCGGCATCAAGGAACGCCGGCCGCTCCCCGCCGCCATGCACGCAGATGTCCACACCGCTCACATAGCTGGCCATCGGTGACGCGAGGTACAGGCACGCATCGCCTATGTCTTCCGGCGTGGCCATGCGTTGCAGGGGGATGCCCGCCGCCACCCGCGCCACGCCTTCGGCATCGCCATAGTGCTGGTCCGCCTGCTCGGTGAGGATCAGCCCGGCCGTCACCGCGTTCACCCGGACCCTGGGCGCCCATTCCACGGCCAGTGAACGGGTCAGGTTGAGCAGGCCGGCCTTGGCCGCGCCGTAGGCGGCGGTGCCGGGGGAGGGGCGGATGGCGCTGACGCTGCAGATATTGATGATGACGCCGCCTTGCGGCTGTGCCTGCATCAGCTGGTTGGCCAACTGGCAGAGGTTCAGCGGTGCCAGCAGGTTGAGTCGGATGATGGACTCGGAGAAGCGCGGCGAGGCCGTCGCCGCGTCCGCATGGGGCGCCCCGCCGGCGTTGTTGACCAGCACGTCGAGGCGGCCGAAGCGTTCGCGGATGGCGTCCAGCAGGGCGCGCAACTGCTCCAGGTCGCGCACGTCGCAGGGCAGGAAGAGTGCTTCGCGGCCGTGGTGGGCCGGCGGGCTGTCGGGTGCGTTGCGGCCGCATATCACCACCTGCGCGCCGCGCTCCAGGAAGCGCTGGCTGATGCCCCGTCCCACGCCCTTGCCGCCGCCGGTCACCAGTACCACCTTGTCGCTGAAATCCATCGGGTCGCCCATGGCTGCCTCGTCTGCCGTATGTCGATGGACAGAGGCTAGGGCGGGCCGGGCAGGGCGCCTACGTCCGAGGGGACTAGGGACGACGACCTGTTCCCGTCACCGATCGCTAGTCCTCTCGGACGATGTTGCGCGGCGGGCGCGCCCGAATAATCCCGGCACAACCACAAGCCGAGGAGAGTCCCATGGGCGCGCTACCGCAAGGGCGATTCGTCACGCTGCCGGATGGCCTGCGACTGCACTACCTGGATACCGGCGCGGGCGAGCCGGTGGTGTTCATCCATGGCAGCGGCCCCGGCGCCAGCGGCCAGAGCAACTTCAAGCAGAACTACCCGGTGTTCGCCGATGCGGGCTATCGGGCGATAGTGCCGGACCTGCCGGGCTATGGCGCATCCGACAAGCCGGAAACCACCTACAGCCTGGACTTCTTCGTCGACGCCCTGCGTGGCCTGCTGGACGCCCTGGACATCGGGCGCTGCGTGCTGGTGGGCAACTCCCTGGGTGGTGCCATCGCCCTCAAGCTGGCGCTGGATGCGCCGCAGCGGGTCAGCCGGCTGGTGCTGATGGCGCCGGGCGGGCTGATGGAAAAGGAGCAGTACTACCTGCAGATGGAGGGCATCCAGAAGATGGCCGCGGCCTTCGCCGGCGGCGAGCTGAACGACGCCGAAGGGATGCGCCGCCTGCTCGCCCTGCAGCTGTTCGATGCATCGCTGATCAGCGACGAGACCGTGGCGGAGCGGGTGGCCGTGGTCCGGCAGCAACCCCGTTGCGTGCTCGGCACCATGCAGGTGCCGAACCTGGCGTCGCGCCTGGGCGAGCTGTGCTGCCCGATCCTCGGCTTCTGGGGCATGGACGACCGTTTCTGCCCGTCCTCCGGGGCGCAGACCATGATGGAGCGCTGCCGTGATATCCGCTTCGTGCTGCTCAGCGAGTGCGGGCACTGGGTGATGGTGGAGCACCGCGCGCTGTTCAACCGCACCTGCCTGGACTTCCTCGCGGAGGGCCGCGCATGAGCCAGTCCCTGCAACGCGAACATGGCGAGGCGCTGTACCAGGCGCTGCTGGCCGGGCGCACCCTGGAGCCCCTGACCAGCCGCTGGCCCGGGATCACCATCGAGGATGCCTACCGCATCTCGCTCTACGCCATCGAGCGCCGGGTGGCGGCCGGCGACCTCATCGTCGGCAAGAAGATCGGCGTCACCTCCGAGGCGGTGCAACGGATGCTGGATGTGCACCAGCCGGACTTCGGCTTCATCACCCGCGACATGGGCTTCGACGATGGCGCGGTGATTTCCCTGTCCGCCAATCGCCTGATCCAGCCGCGCGCGGAGGGGGAGATCGCCTTCAAGCTGAAGCGCGACCTGCAGGGGCCCGGCGTGACCGAGCGGGACGTGCTGGAGGCCACCGAGTGCGTGATGCCCTGCTTCGAGATCGTCGATTCGCGCATCCACGACTGGAAGATCCGTATCCAGGACACCGTGGCCGACAACGCCTCCTGCGGCGTGTTCGTGCTCGGCCGCGAGCAGGTGGACCCGCGCACGCTGGACCTGCCCAACCTGAGCATGACGGTGTTCAAGAACGGTGCGCAGATCAGCCAGGGGCTGGGCTCGGCGGTGCAGGGCAACCCGCTCACGGCGGTGGCCTGGCTGGCCAACACCCTGGGGGCCTTCGGCATCCCCTTCAAGGCCGGCGAGATCATCCTCTCCGGTTCCCTGGTGCCGCTGGAGCCGGCCCGCGCCGGCGACCATTTCGAACTGACCATCGACGGCCTGGGCAGCGCCCGGGTGTCCTTCCGCGACTGACTCCGGGGAGCGAGCATGAGCAAGAAACTCAAGGCGGCCATCATCGGGCCGGGCAATATCGGCACCGATCTGTTGATCAAGATGCGCCGGTCGGACTGGATCGAACCGGTCTGGATGGTGGGCGTGGACCCGGAATCCGAGGGCCTCAAGCGCGCCGCCGAATTCGGCCTGAAGACCACCGCGGAAGGCGTCGACGGCCTGCTGCCCCATGTGCTGGACGACGATATCCGCATCGCCTTCGATGCCACCTCGGCCTATGTACACGCCGAGAACAGCCGCAAGCTCAACGCGCTGGGGGTGATCATGATCGACCTCACGCCGGCGGCCATCGGCCCTTATTGCGTGCCGCCGGTCAACCTCAAGGCGCACGCCGAGTCCCTGGCGCTGAACGTCAACATGGTCACCTGCGGCGGCCAGGCCACCATTCCCATGGTGGCGGCGGTGTCCCGCGTGCAGCCGGTGGAGTACGGCGAGATAGTCGCCACGGTGTCCTCCCGCTCGGTGGGGCCGGGCACCCGGCAGAACATCGACGAGTTCACCCGCACCACCGCCGGCGCGGTGGAGAAGATCGGCGGGGCGAAGCGCGGCAAGGCGATCATCGTGATCAACCCGGCCGAGCCGCCGCTGATGATGCGCGACACCATCCATTGCCTCACCGAAGGCGAGCCGGACCAGGCGGAAATCCGCGCCTCGGTGCTGCACATGGTCAAGGAGGTGCAGCGCTACGTGCCCGGCTACAAGCTGATCAACGGGCCGGTATTCGACGGCCGCAAGGTGTCGATCTTCATCGAGGTGGAGGGGCTGGGGGACTTCCTGCCCAAGTCCGCCGGCAACCTCGACATCATGACCGCCGCCGGCCTGCGCACCGCCGAGATGTTCGCCGAAGAGGCCCACAAGGGCAGCCTCGTGCTCCCCGTCCGTTGATTGGAGATACCCCATGAACCTTCAAGGCAAGACTGTGCGCCTGCACGACATGAGCCTGCGCGACGGCATGCACGCCAAGCGCCACCAGATCAGCCTGGACGAGATGGTCGCCGTGGCCACCGGCCTCGACGCCGCCGGCGTGCCGCTGATCGAGATCACCCACGGCGATGGCCTGGGGGGCAGTTCGCTGAACTACGGCTTCCCGGCCCATTCCGACGAGGAATATTTCGACGCGGTGATTCCCAGGCTGAAGCAGGCGAAGGTGTCCGCCCTGCTGCTGCCGGGCATCGGCACCGTCGATCACCTGAAGATGGCCCACGACTGCGGCGTATCCACCCTCCGCGTCGCCACCCATTGCACCGAGGCCGATGTCTCCGGCCAGCACATCGGCATGGCGGCGAAGATGGGCCTGGACACCGTCGGCTTCCTGATGATGGCGCACATGATCAGCGCCGAGAAATTGCTGGAGCAGGCGCGGCTGATGGAAAGCTACGGCGCCAACTGCATTTACTGCACCGACTCGGCGGGCTACATGCTGCCGGACGAAGTGACCGAGAAGATCGGCGTGCTCCGTGCCGGGTTGAGCGCCGGCACCGAGGTCGGTTTCCACGGCCACCACAACATGGGCATGGCCATCGCCAACTCCCTGGCCGCCATCGAGGCCGGTGCCGCACGCATCGACGGCTCGGTCGCCGGCCTGGGCGCGGGTGCCGGCAACACGCCGCTGGAGGTCTTCGTCGCCGTGCTGGCGCGCATGGGCGTGGACACCGGCATCGACCTGTACAGGATCATGGATGTGGCCGAGGACCTGGTGGTGCCGATGATGGACCAGCCGATCCGCGTCGACCGCGATGCCCTGACTCTGGGCTACGCCGGCGTCTACAGCTCCTTCCTGCTGTTCGCCAAGCGCGCCGAGCGGAAGTACGGCATCCAGGCCCGCGAGCTGCTGGTGGAACTGGGCCGTCGCGGCACCGTGGGCGGGCAGGAGGACATGATCGAAGACCTCGCCCTGACCCTTGCGCGCCAGCGCGAGGTGCTGCCGACCTGAGTCGTTGATCGGGCAGGCCGTTCCAGCTGTCTCGGCCTGCCTTTGCAGGGCGCCTTGCGAGCGTCAGCGCAGGCGGTGGGGGCTTCCCGGAGTGGGGGCTGATGGGTTTCGCTTCGCTCTACCCATCCTACGGCGCCTGCGGGTGCCGGTGCAGTCGGTAGCCCGGATGGAATCCGGGAGCGGCAGTGGGGGCGTCCCGGAGTGGGGCGGGGCTGATGGGTTTCGCTTCGCTCTACCCATCCTACGGCGCCTGCGGGTGCGGGTGCAGTCGGTAGCCCGGATGGAATCCGGGAGCGGCAGTGGGGGCTTCCCGGAGTGGGGCGGGGCTGATGGGTTTCGCTTCGCTCAACCCATCCAATTACGGCGCCTGCGGGTGCCGGTGCGGTCGGTAGCCCGGATGGAATCCGGGAACGGCGGTGGGGGCGTCCCGGAGCGGAGCGGGGCTGATGGGTTTCGCTCCGCTCTACCGCATCCTACGGCGCCTGCGGGTGCCGGTGCGGTCGGTAGCCCGGATGGAATCCGGGAACGGCGGTGGGGGCGTCCCGGAGCGGAGCGGGGCTGATGGGTTTCGCTTCGCTCTACCCATCCTACGGCGCCTGCGGGTGCCGGTGCAGTCGGTAGCCCGGATGGAATCCGGGAACGGCGGTGGGGGCTTCCCGGAGTGGGGCGGGGCTGATGGGTTTCGCTTCGCTCTACCGCATCCTACGGCTACGGTGCCTTGCGGGCGTCAGCGCAGGTTCACATGCCGGCTGATCAACGCGCGCAGGGCGGCGGGTTTCACCGGCTTGGCCAGGTAGTCCAGGCCGGCGGCGTGGACTTCCGCCACCAGTTCGGCGCGGCCGTCGGCGCTGATCACCACCCCCGGCAGCGGCACGCCCAGGCGGGTACGCAGCCAGGCCATGAGTTCGGTCCCGGTTTCCCCCTCATCCAGGTGATAGTCCACCAGGGCCAGTTGCGGGCGAACGTCCTCCGCCAGCAGGTGTTCGCACTCCAGCCGGTTGCGGGCGGTCCAGACCTGGCAGCCCCAGCGTGACAGCAGGCTGTGCATGCCGGTGAGGATGCTGTCTTCGTTGTCGATGCACAGCACCTGGGTGCCGGAGAGGGCCTGGCCATTCACCTCGGCCTGTTTCTTCAGGGCGGGCGACGGCTGCTGGGGACGGGCCAGGGGCACGGTGACGCTGAACACGCTGCCCTTGCCCGGCCAGGAACGTACTTCCAGCTTGTGGCCGAGCACGCGACAGAGCCCGTCGGCGATGGCCAGGCCCAGGCCCAGGCCTTTCTCCGCGCGGGTCTGGTGGCTGTCCAGGCGCTTGAACTCCTCGAAGATGACCTTGCGCTTGTCCTCGGGAATGCCCGGCCCACGGTCCCAGACTTCCAGCCGCAGGTTGGCGCCGTCGCGGCGCGCGCCCAGCAACACGCGGCCCTGGGCATAGCGGAAGGCGTTGGTGAGGAAGTTCTGCAGCACCCGGCGCAGGAGCTTCATGTCGCTCTCCACCCGCAGCGTGCTGCCGCGCAGGCGGAAGTCCATGTCCTGCTCCTGGGCCAGTGCCTTGAACTCGGCGCCCAGGGTGTCGAACAGGGCGGCCAGGGGGAAGGCGGTGCGGTCCGGGGTGATGCGGCCGCTCTCCAGGCGCGAGATATCCAGCAGGTCGGTGATCAGGTCCTCCGCCGAGCGCAGGGAGCTGTCCAGGTGGCCGACCAGCTCACGGGCTTCCCGTGGCAGGGCCTCCTGCTGGTGGGCGAGGGCGGCGGAGAACAGCCGCGCGGCGTTCAGGGGCTGCATCAGGTCGTGGCTGACCGCAGCGAGGAAGCGGGTCTTGGACTGGTTGGCGGATTCCGCCGTGCCCTTGGCTTCGATCAGCGCCTGGTTCAGTTGCGAGAGTTCCAGGGTGCGTTCGGTGACCCGCTGCTCCAGCCCCTCGTTGGCGTCCTTGAGCGCCTGTTCGGCCTGGCGGTAGGCCGTGATGTCGGTGAAGCTCATGACGAAGCCGCCGCCGGGCATGGGGTTGCCGATCAGTTCGATGACCCGGCCGTTGGGGAACAGCCGTTCGGAGGTGTGGGGCGTCCCCTGGCGCATCCAGAACAGGCGACGGGCCACATGGGATTCCACCTCGCCGGGGCCGCAGAGGCCGCGCTCGGCGTTGTAGCGGATGATCTCGGCGATGGGCCGGCCGACGCTGATGAGGCCGTCCGGGTACTCGAACAGCTCCAGGTAGCGGCGATTCCAGGCCACCAGGCGCAGGGACTGGTCCACCACGCTGATGCCCTGGTTGATGTTCTCGATGGCGCCCTGCAGCAAGGCGCGGTTGAACTGCAGCACCTCGGAGGCTTCGTCGGCGATGCGTACCACGTCCTCCACCTGCATCTCGCGGCCTTCGATGGCGGCCTTCACCACGGCCCGGGCGGACGACGCGCCGAGCACGCCGGCGAGCAGGCGCTCGGTGTGGGTGATCCAGTCCTGGTTGGCGTTCTGCGCCGGGTTGAAGCTGATGCCGGAGCGGTAGGCGAAGCGGATGAAGCTCTGCCGCGCACGCTCCTCGCCGACGAAGCGCGAGGCCAGCATCAGCAGGTCGTCCACCTGGACCGCCAGCAGCGAGCGCGAGCTGGCGCGGGCCGGCAGCTGCTGGCCGATGAAGCGGCTGGCCTGCCAGTGCTCGGACACGCGGGTGCGGGAGAACAGCGAGACCCAGGCGAAGAGGATCCAGTTGCCGGCGAGCGACAGCACCACGCCCTGGGTCTGGGGCTCGATGGGCAGGTTCAGCGGGTTGCTCATCAGCCAGACGAGGCCGGGGAAGGCCTCCAGCGGCCAACCCAGGCCCCGGGCCATGACGGGCAGCACCAGGGTGTAGGCCCAGAGCGCGGCGCCGGCGGCGAGACCGGCGAACACGCCCCGGCGGTTGGCCTGTTTCCAGAACAGCGCGCCGAGCATCGCCGGGCCCAGCTGCGAGATGGCGGCGAAGGCGATCTGGCCAATGGTGGCCAGGCTCGCGGTGGAACCCAGCAGCCGGTAGCTGACGTAGCCGAGCAGGATGATCACTACGATGCTGATGCGGCGGACCGAGAGCATCCAGTGGCGGAACACCTCGAAGGGCCGCTCGGCGTTCTGCCTGCGCAGCAGCCAGGGCAGCAGCATGTCGTTGGAGACCATGGTGGAGAGGGCGACGGCCTCGACGATCACCATGCCGGTGGCGGCCGAGGCGCCGCCGATGAACGCCAGCAGGGCCAGCGCCGGGTGGGCTTCGGCCAGCGGCAGGCTGATGACGAAGGAATCCGGCATCACGCCGGCGGGCAGCAGCATCTGGCCGGCCAGGGCGATGGGGACGACGAACAGGGCGGCGAGGGCAAGGTAGATCGGGAACACCCAGCGGGCCTGGCGCAGGTCTTTCGGCTCGATGTTCTCCACCACGGTGACGTGGAACTGCCGGGGCAGGCAGATGATGGCGAGCACGGCCACGCCGGTCTGCACCAGCAGCGCCGACCAGTCCGTGGACTGTTTCCAGTAGTGCTCCAGCTGGGGGGCTTCCAGGGCTCGGGCGAAGAGGTCGTCGAAGCCGTCGAACAGGCCGAAGGTGACGTAGGCGCCCACCGCCAGGAAGGCCAGCAGCTTGACCAGGGATTCGAAGGCGATGGCCAGCACCATGCCCCTGTGGTGCTCGGTGGCATCCAGGTTGCGGGTGCCGAAGAGGATGGTGAACAGGGCCAGGACCAGGGAGACGATGAGGGCGGTGTCCTGGGCGCGGGTCCCGGTGGATTCGGCCCCGGAGCCGACCAGCAGGTTCACCCCGAGCACGATGCCCTTTAGCTGCAGGGCGATGTAGGGCAGGACGCTGACCAGGCAGATCAGCGCCACCACCACGGCCAGGGACTGGGACTTGCCGTAGCGGGCGGCGATGAAGTCGGCGATGGAGGTGATGTTCTCCTGCTTGCTGATCAGCACCATCTTCTGCACCACCCAGGGTGCCACCAGCAACAGCAGGATGGGACCCAGGTAGATGGGGAGAAAGTTCCAGACCTGGCCCGCGGCCTGGCCCACGGCACCGAAGAAGGTCCAGCTGGTGCAGTACACCGCCAGCGACAGGCTGTATACCCAGGCCCGCAGGCGGGGCGACAGCGGGGTGCTGCGCCGGTCGCCGTAGAAGGCGATGGCGAAGAGGATGGCCATGTAGAGGAAGGCGACCGTGGCGATCAGCCCGCTGGACAGCGACATTGCGACTCCGGATGCTGCGAGGGCGAGCGGGGCCCGCCGAGATTCGACTTCCGGCAGTTTCGCACCAAAGTCGGCACTTCGTCAGGCGGCTGCGACCAAGGTCGCAGGCGCTCTTGAGCCCCCGCAGCGGGGCTGCTAGCGTGCTCCATCGCCCGCGCCCTTTCGTTTGTCCCGCGCGGGCGTCCGCCCACTGTCGCGGCATCCCCGGGATGTCCGGCCCGGGCGGGTTCTTTCGCCTGAGGAGGGCGCAGATGTTCAATCCACAACCGGTCGCACTGCAGCGAGGCGCCTTGCGCCTGGACCCGCTGGCAGAGGCCGACATCCCGGCCCTGGTGACCCTGGCCGAAGCCAACCGCGAGGCCCTGGTCTACATGAGCGGCCCCTTGCGTCCCGACTGGTATCGCCAGGGCCTGGCCGCCCAGCGGGAGGGCGACGCCCTGGTCTTCGCCATTCGCCTGGGCGACAACCTGGTGGGCACCACGCGCTTCGCCGACTTCATGCCCAGCCTGCCGGCCGCCGAGATCGGCTGGACCTGGCTGGCCGGCAGCGAACACGGCAGTGGCCTCAACGCCTCGATCAAGTACCTGATGTTGCGCCATGCCTTCGAGGACTGGCAGCTGGTGCGGGTGCAACTGAAGACGGCCGCCAGCAACCTGCGTGCCCAGCGCGCCATCGAGAAACTCGGTGCCCTGCGCGAAGGCGTGTTGCGCAACCATCGACGGCTGGCCGACGGCCGCCTGGATGACAGCGTGTTGTACAGCATCACCGACAAGGACTGGCCGGAGGTGAAGCAACGCCTGGAGGCGCTGTTCAGCGCCTGATGACGATGGGCGAGCCGCGGGAGAACGTGCATTTCTGGCAGGCCGGCCATCTGGGTGGGCTGGAACTGCTGTCCGCGCGCTACATCGATCACCGCTTCGCGCCCCACGCTCACGATGGCTACGCGATCGCTGTGATCGAGAGTGGGGCGGAGCGCTATCGCTACCGGGGTGTCGAGCACCTGGCGCCCGCCGGCAGCCTGGCGCTGATCAACCCGGATGAGGTGCATACCGGCTCCAAGGGTGATGACGACGGCTGGCGCTACCGGGTGTTCTATCCCGAAGCGGAGCAGGTCCGTGCCGTGCTCGACGAGCTGGAGCTGCCGATTGCCGGTCTGCCGGCGCTGCGGGGCAGCGTGCACCGCGACGCCGACCTGGTGGACGGTTTCCTGTGCCTGCATCGCCTGCTGGAATCCCCGTCCAGCGCGCTGGAGCAGCAGACCGCCTGGCGCGATGCCTTGCTGGCGCTGTTCCGCCGTCACGCCCGGCTGCCTGATCCGGCCATGCCCGGACGGGAGCCCCTGGCCGTGCTGCGGGCCAAGGATCTGTTGCGGGAGCGCCTGGCGGAGCCGCCTTCCCTGGAGGCGCTGGCGGCCGAGGTGAACCTGTCGCCGTTTCATTTCGCCCGTACCTTCCGCCGTGCCACGGGCCTGCCACCCCATGCCTGGCTCAAGCAGCAGCGCCTGGACCAGGCCCGGGCCCTGCTCAAGGCCGGGTGCGCGCCGGTGAACGTGGCGGCGCAGTTGGGTTTCGCAGACCAGAGCCACCTGACCCGCCAGTTCAAGCAGGCCTATGGCGTCGGGCCGGGCGAATACCGCAACGCCTGCGCAAGATCGTTCAAGACCCACTGACGAGGGCGCGTTAGGCTCCCGGGACAAGGAGGCCCCATGTCCCGCATCACCGAGTTCACGCGCGGCGCCCGAGACATCGTTCCGATGATCGTCGGCGCCATTCCCTTCGGCATCATCTTCGGCACCCTGGCGTCCGGCGCCGGGCTGTCCGCCTGGCAGACCCTGGGCATGTCGATGCTGGTGTTCGCCGGCTCCGCCCAGTTCATCGCCATCACCCTGCTGGGCGGCGGCGCTGGCGCGGCGGTGGTGCTGCTGACGACCCTGGTGGTCAACCTGCGCCATGCGCTCTACAGCGCCACCCTGCAACCTTTCGTCCGTCACTTGCCGAGCCGCTGGCGGATGCCGCTGGCCTTCTGGCTCACCGACGAGGCGTTCGCCGTGGTCCAGCACCGCTATGCGGAGCCGGACGATTCGCCCCACAAGCACTGGTACTTCCTCGGCGGGGCGCTGGCGATGTACCTGAACTGGCAGCTCTGCACCCTGGTGGGGGTGATCTTCGGCCAGGCGGTCCCCAACCTCGCCGCCTGGGGCCTGGATTTCGCCATGCTCGCCACCTTCATCGGCATCGTCGTGCCCATGCTGCGCAACAAGCCCCAGGTGGCCGCCGCCCTGGTGGCCGGCGCCGTCGCCCTGGCCTGTCACGGCCTGCCCTACAAGCTCGGCCTGATGGTGGCCGCGCTGTGCGGCATCCTGGTGGGGGTTGTGCTGGAGCGACGTTATCGACTCGACCTGATCCGGGAGGACATCTCGTGCAAACCTGGAGCCTGATCCTCGGCATGGCGGCCATTACCTTCGCCATCCGCTACAGCCTGTTCGCCTGGCCAAGCCTGAGCTTCCCGCCGCTGGTGCGCCAGGGTCTGCATTACGTGCCGACGGCGGTGCTCACCGCCATCGTGGTGCCCGGGATGCTGATGCCCGACGGCCAGCACCTCGACCTGGCGTTGGACAACGCCTACCTGCTGGCGGGGCTGGGGACCCTTCTGATCGCCGCGCTGACGCGCCATCTGCTGGCGACCATCCTTGGAGGACTGGCGCTGTTCTTCCTGTTGCGCTGGGCCCTGGGGCAGTTGCCGATCTAACTCGGGCGATCTTCCTGGCGAATGTGGCTTTCTGGTGCCGTCGTGCTGTCCAATCTGCGACGTGCGGTTCCAGACCAACCACCAGGTACCATGGAAGATGAGCCAACACTCTCAATTCGCCCTGCTGGGCACGCGGCGGTTCCTGCCGTTCTTCGTGACCCAGTTGCTGGGTGCTTTCAACGACAACATCTTCAAGCAGTCGCTGATCCTCGCAATCCTCTACAAGCTCGCCATCGCCGGCGACAAGAGCGTCTTCACCAACCTCTGCGCATTGCTGTTCATCCTGCCGTTCTTCCTCTTCTCCGCCCTGGGCGGGCAGTTCGGCGAGAAGTTCGCCAAGGACGCGCTGATCCGGGCGATCAAGCTGGCGGAGGTGGTGATCATGGCGGTAGGGGCGCTGGGCTTCTACCTGGACAGCCTGCCACTGCTGTTCGCCGCGTTGTTCGCCATGGGCACGCACTCGGCGCTGTTCGGCCCGGTGAAGTACTCGATCCTGCCGCAGGTGCTGCGGGAGGACGAGCTGGTGGGGGGCAACGCCCTGGTGGAGATGGGCACCTTCCTGGCCATCCTCGCCGGCACCATCAGCGCCGGCATCATGATGTCGGTGGAGGGCTACGAGCCGGTGGTGGCGAGCGCCATCGTCCTCACCGCCTGCCTGGGCTACCTGGCCAGTCGCGGCATTCCCCGCGCCGCCGCGGCGCTGCCGTCGCTGGCGCTGGACTGGAACATCTTCCGCCAGTCCTGGCGGATCCTCCGCCTCGGGCTCGGCCAGCGTCCTGCGGTGTCCCGCTCCCTGGTGGGCAACTCCTGGTTCTGGTTCCTGGGCGCGGTCTACCTGACCCAGATTCCGGCCTATTCCAAGGAGTTCCTCCACGGCGACGAGAGCGTGGTGACGTTGATCCTCACGGTGTTCTCGGTGGGCATCGCGCTGGGCTCGATGCTCTGCGAACGCCTGTCCGGCGGCAAGGTGGAGATCGGCCTGGTGCCCTTCGGCTCCATCGGCCTGACCCTGTTCGGCCTGCTGCTCTGGTGGCATTCCGGCGGCTTCCCGCAGGCGGCGCAGCCCCATGACTGGCTGGCCGTGCTGGGCCATGGCCAGGCCTGGCTGATCCTTGCGGATATCCTCGGCATCGGCCTGTTCGGCGGCTTCTATATCGTGCCGTTGTATGCGCTGATCCAGGCACGCACGGTGGAGAGCGAACGCGCCCGGGTGATCGCCGCCAACAACATCCTCAACGCGGCGTTCATGGTGGTCTCGGCGGTGGTGTCGATCCTTCTCCTCTCCGTGGCCGGCCTGTCGATACCCGAGTTGTTCCTGGTGGTGTCGCTGATGAACGTCGCGGTGAACAGCTACATCTTCAAGATCGTCCCCGAGTTCACCATGCGCTTCCTGGTCTGGCTCCTGGGTCATTCCATGTACCGGGTGGAGCACAAGGGGCTGGAGGCGATTCCCGAGGAAGGGCCGGCGGTGCTGGTGTGCAACCACGTGTCATTCGTCGACGCGCTGCTGATCGGCGGTGCGGTGCGCCGGCCGGTGCGCTTCGTCATGTACTACAAGATCTACGACCTGCCGGTGCTGAATTTCATCTTCCGTACCGCTGGCACCGTGCCCATCGCCGGGCGCCAGGAAGACCTGCTGGTCTATGACCGGGCCTTCAAGCGCATCGCCGAGTACCTGCGGGCGGGCGAAGTGGTGTGCATCTTCCCCGAAGGCAAGCTGACCGGCGACGGGGAGCTGAACGAGTTCAAGGCGGGCATTGAACGCATCCTCGAGGAGAATCCGGTGCCGGTGATCCCCATGGCGCTGCAGGGACTCTGGGGCAGTTTCTTCAGCCGCGATCCGGCCAGGGGCTTGTTCCGCCGCTTCTGGTCGCGCATCCGGTTGGTGGCGGGTGCGCCGCTCGCCCCCGAGCGGGCCGACCGGAAGACGCTGCAGATGCAGGTCGCAGCCCTCAGGGGCGACGCTCGCTGACAGCCGAAATGAAGAAGCCCCGCCGATTGGCGGGGCTTCTTCATGTTGGGCTCAGTGGCTCAGCTTGAGGCCGATCAGGCCGCCGATGATCAGGGCGACGCTGAGCAGGCGCACCAGTGCCATGGACTCGCCGAAGAGGATGACGCCGGCGATCACGGTGCCTACGGCTCCGACGCCGGTCCAGATGGCATAGGCCGTGCCCAGGGGCAGTTCCTTCATCGCCAGGCCGAGGAGGCCGAGGCTGATGACCATGGCGAGCACGGTCAGGGCGGTGGGCAGGGGACGGGTGAAGCCTTCGGTGTATTTCAGGCCGACGGCCCAGCCCACTTCGAACAGGCCGGCGAAGAAGAGGATGATCCAGGACATGACGGTCTCCAGGGTGGCAACAAGTGATGGGGCCGTCCCCGGGCGAACACTGCGGCGAGTGGCAAGGTCGTCCTTGCTGTGCGCAGTATTTTGCACATCCTGTCCGACCGGACAAGCCCGGTCGGACAGACGATTGTAGGAAAGTGGTGTCAGCTCTTGTCGGAGTCGTCATGCATGCGGCGGTAGACCGCAGCCAGCAGGGAGCCGGACAGGTTGTGCCAGACGCTGAACAATGCGCTGGGCACGGCGGCCAGTGGCGAGAAATGGGCGCTGGCCAGTGCCGCGCCGAGTCCCGAATTCTGCATGCCCACTTCGATGGAGAGCGTCTTGCGCTGGGCCAGCGGCAGACCGAAGGCGCGGCCGGCCAGGTAGCCGAGGGTGAGGCCCAGGCCGTTGTGCAGCACCACCACGGCCATGATCAGCAGGCCGGATTCGGCGATCCTGGCCTGGCTCGCCGCGACCACGGCGGCGACGATGGCGACGATACTCACCACCGACACCAGGGGCAGCACATCCACCGCCAGGCGCACGCGATCGCCCAGCAGTCGCTGGACCACCAGGCCGAGGGCGATGGGCAGGAGCACCACCTGGAGGATGGACTTGAACAGGGCGCCGAATTCCACCGGCAGCCAGGCGGAGGCCAGCAGCCAGATCAGGGCGGGTGTGACCAGGGGCGCGAGGAGGGTGGTCACGGCGGTGATGGCCACCGACAGGGCGACGTCGCCCCGGGAGAACCAGGTCATCACGTTGGAGGCGGTCCCTCCCGGGCAGCAACCCACCAGGATGACCCCCACGGCGATTTCCGGCGGCAGTTGCAGGAGACGGCAAAGCAGCCAGGCGAGGCCCGGCATGATGAGGAACTGGGCGAGCACGCCGATCATCACCCGCAGCGGGCGCCGCGCGACCTCCCGGAAGTCCTCGGTCTTCAGGGTCAGGCCCATGCCGAACATGATCAGGCCCAGCAGCGGCACTATCCATTTCGTCAGGGGCAGGAACCAGGCCGGCTGGTAGAAGGCCAGGATCGCGAACAGCAGGATCCAGAGGGCGAAGGTGTTGCCGACGAAGCGGCTCAGGGCAGCGAGGGCGCGCATGATCGTTCCTTGTCGTTATCGTGAAAGCGCCGGCTCGTGGCCGGCGCTCGGTGGGCATCAGACGCCTTGGGGGATTTCCTCGCCGCCCAGGGCTTCGAACAGCTGCGGGATGAACTCCACCAGGGTCAGCATCATCAGGGTGAAGCTGGCGTCCAGCTGGCTGAGGGCGTCGTCACCGCCGTCCTGCTCGGCCTTCTCCTGCAGCAGGTCCTCGAAGCGCAGGCGCTTGATCACCAGCTTGTCGTCGAGGATGAAGGACAGCTTGTCCTGCCAGGCCAGGGACAGCTGGGTGACCAGCTTGCCGGAGGACAGGTGCAGCTGGATCTCGTCGCTGGTCAGGTCCTGGCGCTTGCAGCGCACCACGCCGCCGTCCTCGTCGGTATCCCGCAGTTCGCACTCGTCCAGTACGTAGAAGTCGGTGGCGGCTTCCTGGGTCTTGACCCACTGGGTGAGGGTGGCGGTGGGGGCGATCTTCACCGAGGCCGGGCGCACCGGCAGGGATCCGATGGCCTCGCGCAGGGTGGACAGCAGGTCCTCGGCGCGCTTGGGGCTGGAGGCGTCCACCAGGATCAGGCCCTGGGCGGGGGCGATGGCGGCGAAGGTGGCCGACTTGCGGATGAAGGCGCGGGGCAGCAGGGTCTGGACGATCTCGTCCTTCAGCTGGTCGCGCTCCTTCTTGTAGGCCTTGCGCATCTGTTGCAGCTCGATCTCGTCGACCTTCTCCTTCAGCGCATCACGCACCACGCTGCCAGGGAGGATGCGCTCTTCCTTGCGTGCGGCCACCAGGAAGAAGCCCTCACTGACATGCACCAGCGGTGCATCCGCGCCCTTGCCGAAGGGGGCGACGAAACCATAGGTGGTCAGCTCCTGGCTGGCGCAGGGACGGGCCGGCTTGGTGGCCAGCGCGGCTTCCAGCGCCTCGGCATCGACGTTCAGATCCTGGGTGAGGCGGTAGACGAGCAGGTTGCGAAACCACATGGGGGAAAATCTCCGGACACAAAGCGCGCATTATTCTCACCCTCGGCGCCCTGGCTCAACCCTGAGCTAAGCCTTTGGAAGGCCTGAAATTTTTTTTGCGAAAGGGGCTTGTCAGGGTACGGATACCTCTCTAGAATGCGCCCCACTTCGAGAGTGAAGGGTGATTAGCTCAGCCGGGAGAGCATCTGCCTTACAAGCAGAGGGTCGGCGGTTCGATCCCGTCATCACCCACCAATCTTGCAGTAACGCGCAGCGGTAGTTCAGTCGGTTAGAATACCGGCCTGTCACGCCGGGGGTCGCGGGTTCGAGTCCCGTCCGCTGCGCCATATTCAAACCCTCAGGTAGAAATGCCTGAGGGTTTTTACTTCGATGCAGTCCCTTGTGGTTTGCGTCTGGGTGGTTAGCTCAGCCGGGAGAGCATCTGCCTTACAAGCAGAGGGTCGGCGGTTCGATCCCGTCACCACCCACCATTTCATGGTTTCGCGCAGCGGTAGTTCAGTCGGTTAGAATACCGGCCTGTCACGCCGGGGGTCGCGGGTTCGAGTCCCGTCCGCTGCGCCATCCAAAAGCCCTCAGGCAGCAATGCCTGGGGGCTTTTTCTATGGGTCGAGAAAAGGCGGCAGTTCCTGGGAAATGCCGGCGGCAATCTTCCCCGGAGCGCTGAACTAAATGCCAAGTCACCGTTCCTATTGCCCATAGCCACTTCTCGCGGCGGCCTGCTAAGCTCGCCGCTCAATCGTATTGCCAGCATGGCGACAGACAAGGATTCAGCATGAAACAACATCGGTTGGCGGCCGCTGTGGCCCTGGTGGGCCTGGTTCTCGCGGGCTGCGATTCGCAGACCAGCGTTGAGCTCAAGACTCCGGCACAGAAGGCCTCCTACGGCATCGGTCTGAACATGGGCAAGAGCCTTGCCCAGGAAGGCATGGATGACCTCGATCCCAAGGCTGTTGCCCAGGGCATCGAAGACGCCATCGGGAAGAAGGAGCAGCGCCTGAAGGATGAGGAGCTGGTGGAAGCCTTCGCTTTCCTGCAGAAGCGTGCCGAGGAGCGCATGACCGCCCTGAACGCCGAGAACGCCAAGGCCGGGAAGAAGTTCCTGGAAGATAACGGCAAGCGTGAAGGCGTCGTGACCACCGCCTCCGGCCTGCAGTACGAGATCGTCAAGAAGGCCGAGGGCGCCCAGCCCAAGGCCACCGACGTGGTGACCGTGCACTACGAGGGCAAGTTGACCGATGGCACCGTGTTCGACAGTTCCATCCAGCGTGGCAGCCCCATCGACCTGCCGGTGAACGGCGTTATCCCGGGTTGGGTGGAAGGTCTGCAACTGATGCATGTCGGCGAGAAGGTCAAGCTCTTCATCCCCGCTGAGCTGGCTTACGGTGAGCAGAGCCCGAGCCCGGCCATTCCGGCCAACTCGGTACTGGTGTTCGATCTGGAGCTGCTGGGTATCAAGAACCCGTCCGCCGAGGATCAGCAGGCTGCCGAACAGCAGTAAGCGGCATCTCTCTTGCGACAAGCGCCCCGTTTCAACGGGGCGTTCTTGTTTGGGGCGTCGGTCTGGCTTGAACCGCGAACCGGCCTTCTGGTCACAACGGAGGTGGTCGGCGGCCGAAGTGTTACGGTTATGCACATGACCTGGTAACCACGGATGAACCTGATGCGACCTGCAGTCGCATTGCGGACCGCCCGGTCAAATGCTTGATTTTGCTGGCCTTTTGGCACTGGGTAAAATTTGCCCGATCTGACGCCAGCCCGCGTGAGGTGGGCGTTTTCCCGAGTCCGTGGGAGAATGTTCACAAGGTTATCCACAGATTCCGTGGATAACCACGCCGAGCCCTCTAGGCCAGGCTTTCGCCGAGGAGACCCCATGAAAGCACCCTGGAATTTCCAGCGTTACCTGACCCTGGCACAGCGTTTCCTCGCCGGCGGGCGGCTGCCCGCGCTGTTGCTGGCCGTTTCTCGCAAGCGTGCAAGCCAGGGAGGCCGGCTGGGGGCCGTGAAGGATGACCTGGGGATGCTGCTGACGCTGGCCAACGCCTGGTTGCGGGGCGAGTATCGCCGGATCAACCCCAAGGCCTTCCTTGCAGTGGTCGGTGCGCTCATCTACTTCGTCACCCCCCTCGACGCCTTGCCGGACTGGCTGCTGGGCTTGGGCTTCGTCGACGACCTGGCGGTGCTCGCCTGGGTACTGAAGACCTGGAGTGATGAGCTGGACGCCTTCCGTGCCTGGCGTTCCGCGCAGGCGCCGGAGCGACGCATGGCCCTTGAGCGACTTCCAGCTCCCGATACCCGGCAGCCCTGAGTCGTGGGTTCTCCAGGCGTCCGACTCTCTGGCCACGACCTGGGAATCGCGAGGATTCCCGTCGGAGCGGACGCAAGATAGTTCACCCTTCGCGAGGGGCGGGCCTGTTAATATGGCGGCCTGCATGGAGGTGCTGAAGCAGTCGGCACCATGTTCCACGGGGAGCTTCAATGAGTGTGCAAGTAATCATGCGGGACGGTCAGGCGGAGTATGCAGTGCTGCCCTGGGCCGAATACCAGGCGCTGCTGCGCGCCGCCGGCCAGGCCGCCGGAGAGCCGGCTACCGAGTCCGCCAGAACGGCGCTCGGCCAACTCAAGTCGTTGCGTGAATCCCAGGGGCAGAGCCTTGAGCAATTGGCCCGTGCGGTGGGCATCAGCCCCCATTACCTGGGGCTCATAGAAAGCGGTGAGCGGGAACCCGATGAAGCCATCAAGCGTGGCCTGGCCCGCGCCCTGGGCGTTGCCGGGTGGGAGTCGGGGTCTTGAGTCTGCGTATCAGCCGCCAGCACTGGCAAGCCCTGCTCGATGAACTGGAGGACGCTCGCCGTCAGCGTCACCTGCTGACCTATCGGGCCTTGATCGAACGCCTGCAGCTGCCGACGCCGGCGATGCAGACCCTGACCGCGGCGCTGGAGCACCTGGCCGCCCTCGATGCGCGCGCCGAACGCCCGCTGCGCAGCTCCCTGGTGATCAGCCAGGGCGCCAGCCGCCTCCCGCGCACCGGGTTCTTCGAGTGCGCCCTGCGCCTGGGCCGTTTCTCCGGTCCACCGGATGGCACTGCCGCCGCGTCCTGGCATGCCGCTGAAGTGGTGCGTGTATTCGAGTTCTCCTATCCCGAGGAAGGGTGATGTTCTGGCCACTGCGAGCCAGGATCGGTTACCGGGTGGCCCGTTGGCTGATGCGTTTCCGTTCGCTGGTGTCCAATCCCCGGTCCTGGCGGTGGATGCAAGGGCAGTACGCGCGCATGGCGGCGCTTGGTGACCGCGATGCGCAGAGCTTCTACGGCCATCTGCTGCTTCATCGGGGGCAGGGGCTTGGTGCCCGTGACGAGGGGATTCGCCTGCTGCGCCTCGCGGCTGGCGCGGGTGACGGCAAGTCCGCCTACCAGTTGGGCGTCCTGAGCCTGGACGGCGATGCACGCCAGGCTCCGGATGCTGCGCAAGCCGCGCGCTGGTGGGAGCTGGCCGCGGAGCGGGGGCACCCGCTGGCGGCACGCAAGCTCGTCGAGCTCTACCGCGCGGGTGGGCCGGGCCTGGTGCCCGACGCGGCAGCCGCCGAGCGGGCGGAGATGCGCGCCTCCCGACTTGGCTTCTGATCGCTCCGATCAGCTCGCTTCGAGGATGTGCAGGCTGTATCCCGGCATCGCCTTGGCGTGGCGCTTCGCTTCCGAGGCAAGGCTGGCCAACTGGTCGGCATCGAGGCGTTCAGCATCTTCCGGTGTGAGGCTCACCACCCCGATGGACAGCGAGAGTAATGGGTACTCCTCCCGCTCACCATGACGGTTGTGGGCGACAAAGCAGCCTGCCTGCAAATGCTCGCTGCGATAGAAGCGTCGACTCTGTCCCTGGAAGTCCTCCATGAGCTGGTTGAGGCGTAGCCGCCAGTCCTCGGAGCCCAATACCAGCATGAAGTCATCCCCGCCGATATGGCCGACGAAGTCCCGGGCCGGATCGACGCGTTCGCTCAGGCACTGCGCCAGGCAGAGCAGTACTTCATCGCCCCTGGCGTAGCCGTAGAGATCGTTGAAGGGCTTGAAGCTGTCGATGTCCACGTAGCACACCACTGCCGGGCGGCGTTGTTGCAGGAGCCGGGTGAGGCACTGCTGGATGGGCACGTTGCCGGGCAGCAGGGTCAGGGGATTGGCATGGCGAGCCTGCTGGATCTTCAGTTCGGTGATCAGCTTGAGTACGTCGATCACCCGTCCCAGTCCCCGGTAGCGGCCGTCCTGGATGATGATGAAGTCTTCCTCGATACGCTGTCGCGCACGGCTGGTGATCAGTCGGCTGACCTGCTGCAGGGACTGGCCCAGTTCCACCGCGAGAAAATCGGTGGTCATCAACCGGTTCACCGGCTTGCGGGTGAAGAGGTCGGTGGCGAAAGGGCGCAGCAGCGCCTCGGACAGCAAGTGTCGATGAACCACGCCCACCGGGCGCTGCAGTCTGTCCAGCACTGCCAGCGAGTTCAGGTTGGGCTGGGCGCGGAAGGCTTCCAGTACTTCATGGATCGGGGTGTGTTCCGGTACCGCCGGCTGTTCGGCCAGCAGGGCGGAAAGATCGCAGGTTTCCTCATTGATGCCCGCAGTCGACTCCAGCGTCGGCAGCAGGGCGCGAGCATCGCGCGATGGCGATTCCTGCGGACGCCCGAGCAGGTAGCCCTGCACCAGGTCGACCCCCATTTCCGCCAACACCGCGAGTTCTTCCGGCAACTCGATGCCCTCGGCGATGACCAGCGCCCGGGAAGCCTTCGCCATCTTCAGGATGGATTCGACGAACTCCCGCTTCACCGCGTCCTGATGGATGCCATCGATGAAGTGGCGGTCGATCTTCACGTAGTCGGGGCGCAGTTCGGACCACAGGCGCAGGCTGGAGTAGCCGGCCCCCAGGTCGTCGAGGGCGATGGAGAAGCCCATGGCGCGGTAGTGATGCAGGGCGGTGTCCAGCAGGCCGAAGTCCTCGGTCGGGGTCTGTTCGGTGAGTTCGATCACCACCCGGCTGGGGGGGATGCCGAAGGCCTGGAGCATCTTCAGGGTCCGACCCGGTTGGTGGGCCGGGTCCAGCAGGGACTCGGGGGACACGTTGAGGAACAGCAGGCCGTCGAGCTTCTGTTCCTTGAAGCGCTGGCAGGCGCTCTTGCGGCAGGCCATCTCCAGTTCGCTGAGCCGCCCGGCGTGGCGCGCCACGGCGAACAGCGTCACGGGGGAGTGCAGCGGGCTGTTGGATGGGCCGCGGGTCAGCGCCTCGTAACCGAGGATGCGCCGTTCGGATAGTGACAGGATGGGCTGGAACAGGCTGTGCAGGTCGCCGTGAGCGAGGATCAGGCCCAGCGCGCTCAACTGCTCGGTGACGGTCATGCTGTTTCTCGTGACAAGAAAAGGGGCCGCATGTGCGGCCCCCGGATTTCACGACAGTTGCATGACAGCCTTATGACATCATTTCAATGTTTGGCCAGGGCCGCATTGAGGCCCAGATAATCCAGCAGGATCTGTCCGGTTTCCGTGAGGTAGGCGTCATCCTCGGGTTTGGTCTTGTCGTCCTCTTCCGGCAGGGCGTCCTCATCCTCGGTCTTGAGTTCCTTCAGCAGCTCCTCGCCCTTGGCCTTGCGGCGGGTGTTCTCCATGGCCAACTGCTTGGCTTCGATGTCGCTTTGCTCGGCGCGGCGCTTGGCTTCATTGAGGCTGACCACGGTGTCCTTCATCAGCGCCTGGGTCAGGGCCAGGCGCTCGCGGCTGTAGACGAAGTCCGGGTTGTTCGCCGTGCGGGCATCGTGGCGGGCCTTCAGCTCAGCCAGGAAGGGCTTGAAGGGGTCCAGCTCCGGCTTGATGGCCGGGCGGATGCTGTCCCAGGGCATGGCTTCCGGCAAGGCGCTTTCGCCGATCTGCTTGGTATCCACCACCGAGGGGTACTCGATGTCCGGAAGGACGCCCTGGTGCTGGGTGCTCTGGCCGGAGACGCGATAGAACTTGGCCAGTGTCAGCTTGAGCTCGCCATGATTGAGCGGCTGGATGGTCTGCACGGTGCCCTTGCCGAAGGTCTGGCCACCGATGATCAGCGCGCGATGATAGTCCTGCATCGCACCGGCGAAGATCTCCGAGGCCGAGGCGGACAGGCGGTTCACCAGCACGGCCATGGGGCCGGTGTAGTAGGCGCCGGTGCTGTCGTCGGCCAGGACATCCACGCGGCCATCGCTGTTGCGCACCAGCACCGTGGGGCCCTGGTCGATGAACAGTCCGGTGAGTTCGGTGGCTTCCTGCAGGGAGCCGCCGCCGTTGTTGCGCAGGTCGATGACCACGCCGTCGACCTTTTCCTTCTGCAATTCGCTGAGGAGCTTCTTCACGTCCCGCGTGGTGCTCTTGTACTCGGGATCGCCGGCCCGGAAGGCCTTGAAGTCCAGGTAGAAGGCCGGCACCTCGATCACGCCCAGCTTGAAGGTGCTGCCGTCGTGCTCGAGGTTGAGAACGGACTTCTTCGCCGCCTGCTCTTCCAGCTTCACGGCCTCGCGGGTGATGGAAACCACCTTGCTGGTCTGGTCGTTCGGCGCATTGCTGGCGGGAATCACCTCCAGGCGTACCACCGAGCCTTTGGGGCCGCGGATCAGCTTGACCACCTCGTCCAGGCGCCAGCCGATCACGTCCACCATCTCGCCGTCACCCTGGGCGACGCCGACGATCTTGTCCGCCGGGGCCACCTGCTTGCTCTTTTCGGCCGGACCGGCGGGCACCAGGCGGACCACCTTCACGTACTCGTTGTCGCTCTGCAGCACGGCGCCGATGCCCTCGAGGGACAGGCTCATGTTGATGTCGAAGTTTTCCGCATTGTCCGGGGACAGGTACTGGGTATGCGGGTCATAGGTCTGTGCGAAGGCGTTGATGTAGGCCTGGAAGATGTCTTCGCCGCGGGTCTGGTCGAGGCGGCTCAACTGGTTCTTGTAGCGCTTGACCAGCAGTTCCTGAATGGCCTTCGGTTCCTTCTTCGCCAGCTTCAGGCGCAGGACCTCGTCCTTCACGCGCTTGCGCCAGAGATCGTCGAGGGCGGCGCGGTCCTTGGCCCAGGGGGCTTTCTCGCGGTCGGTTTCGAGGGTCTCGTCGACATTGAAGTCGATGCTGTCGACGCCTTTGTCGAGCATCGCCAGGGCGAACTCCAGGCGCTCCTCGAGACGATCGAGGTGGCGCTTGTAGATGGCGAAACCCGGTTCGAGGTCGCCGCTTTTCAGCAGGTCGTCGAAGCGCGTGCGCCACTTGTCGAACTCGGCGATATCACCTGCGGTGAAGTACATCCGCGCCGGGTCGAGCAGCTTCAGGTAGCCCTCGTAGATCTTCACCGAGCGGGCATCGTTGAGGGGCGGCTTGTTGTAGTGGTGGCGCTTGAGCAGTTCCACCACGTTGAGGCTGGCGATCACCTGCTCGCGGTCGGGCTGAAGGGCGTCCCAGCTGTTCGGGGAGGTGGTGGCGGCGTGCAGCGGCAGGGTACTGACGCTGAGGGCCAGGGCGAGGGCGGAACTGATCAGGGAGCGCTTCATGCTGATTCGACGTCGGGACAGGTGATAACGCATATTAGGCCGTATTCGGGAGCGCTGGGTTCCCTCGGCGCAACGGGAAAGCCCGGCTGATTGGCCGGGCCACTGTGAATCACTATGGAGGCACCGTGAAGGCATTGCAAGGCGTCGAAGGGCGCGTGGAGTGGGGGGAGCGGGCCAGCCCGGTCTGCGATGTGGGGCAAGTGCGGATTCGTGTGGCGGCGGCCGGCCTGAACCGTGCCGACCTGTTGCAGTGCGCGGGGCTTTATCCGCCGCCGCCGGGCGCCAGCGACATCCTGGGCCTGGAGGCGTCCGGGGTGATCACCGAGGTGGGCGCCGGCAGCGGTGCCTGGCAGGTCGGCGACAAGGTCTGCTGCCTGCTGGCGGGGGGCGGCATGGCCGAGGAGGTGGTGGTGGATGCCCGCCATGTGCTGCCGTTGCCGGAGGGCCTGAGCCTGGCGGAAGCCGCGGCCCTTCCGGAGGTCTATGCCACGGCCTGGCTGAATCTCTTCCAGCTGGCGGCGTTGAAGCCTGGCGAGAAGGTGCTGCTGCACGCGGGTGCCAGCGGCGTGGGCTCGGCCGCCATCCAGCTGTGCAAGGCCTTCGGCAATCCCTGCTGGGTCAGCGTGGGCTCCGCCGAACGGCTGGCCTACTGCGAGTCCCTGGGCGCCCAGGGTGGTGCGCTGCGCGGCGAGGACCTGGAGAGCCTGCGGGACTTCGGCCCCTTCGATGTCATCCTCGATCCGGTGGGCGCCAACTACGCCGTCCTCAACCTGCAACTGGCCGCCGTGGATGCCCGCTGGGTGAATATCGGCCTGATGGGGGGACGCAAGGCGGAGCTGGACCTGGCGCTGTTGCTGGGCAAGCGGGTGCAACTGATCGGTTCCACCCTTCGCAGCCGCGACGACCCGTTCAAGGCGGACCTGATCGCCGAGTTGCGCCAGCATGTCTGGCCGCTGTTCGAGGAGGGCCGGCTGCAGCCGCGCCTGGAGCGGGCCTTCGCCGCGACGGACGCCCAGCAGGCGTTCGAGGCGCTGGCGAGCAATACCGTATCGGGCAAGCTGGTGCTGGTGCTGGACGAAAGCCTGGCCTGAGCAGGGACCCCGAACGCCCCATGGTCCGGGGCGTTCGAGGGGGCATTGAGGTAATCAATTGATCTGATGGCCTCAATCAATAGGATCCTTTTGGAATAAGTCGATAGTCTTCGTCGGGTCAAATTTCTAACCCCCCATGAGGACGTTGCGATGTCTCTGATCAACACCGAAGTCAAACCTTTCAAAGCCACCGCTTACCATCAGGGCAAGTTCGTCGAAGTCACCGAAGCCTCCCTGAAGGGCAAGTGGTCCGTGTTCTTCTTCTACCCGGCCGACTTCACCTTCGTCTGCCCGACCGAACTGGGCGACCTGGCTGACAACTACGCCGAGTTCCAGAAGCTGGGCGTGGAAATCTACGGCGTGTCCACCGACACCCACTTCACCCACAAGGCCTGGCACGACACTTCCGACACCATCGGCAAGATCCAGTACCCGCTGGTCGGCGACCCCACCTGGGTGCTGTCCAAGAACTTCGAAGTGCTGATCGAAGAAGCCGGTCTGGCTGATCGCGGCACCTTCGTGATCGATCCGGAAGGCAAGATCCAGATCGTCGAAGTCAATGCCGGTGGCATCGGCCGTGACGCCCAGGAGCTCCTGCGCAAGGTCAAGGCTGCCCAGTACGTCGCCGCTCACCCGGGCGAAGTCTGCCCGGCCAAGTGGAAAGAAGGCGAAGCGACCCTGGCTCCGTCCCTCGATCTGGTCGGCAAGATCTAAAAACGGCCGGGAAGCTGCAGCGCTTGCTCACCACGCTTCCCGTCCCGTTCTACCGCTCGATCCTCAGGTGGATGACCTGTCATCCACCTGCATCCCATCCCTTAGCCCTGTCCGGGCGGTCGGCGACGACCGTCGAGGGATGGCTCATGCCCGCAACAAAGGAATTCGCACATGTTGGACGCCAATCTTAAAACCCAGTTGAAGGCCTACCTCGAAAAGGTCACCCAGCCGTTCGAGATCGTCGCGTCCCTCGATGACAGCGACAAATCCCGCGAGCTGCTGGGTCTTTTGCAAGACATCGTCGGCCTCACCGACAAGATCACCCTGAAGACCGATGGCGCGGACGCCCGCAGGCCATCGTTCTCGCTGAACCGTCCCGGCGCCGATATTTCCCTGCGCTTCGCCGGCATTCCCATGGGCCACGAGTTCACGTCCCTGGTCCTCGCCCTGCTGCAAGTGGGCGGGCATCCGTCCAAGCTCGCCCAGGAGGTGATCGACCAGATCAGAACCATCGAGGGCGAGTTCAACTTCGAAACCTACTTCTCGCTGTCCTGCCAGAACTGCCCCGACGTGGTGCAGGCGCTGAACCTGATGGCCGTGCTCAACCCGAACATCCGCCACGTCGCCATCGACGGCGCGCTGTTTCAGGACGAGGTCAACGAGCGTCAGATCATGTCGGTGCCGAGCCTCTACCTGAATGGCGAGCTGTTCGGCCAGGGCCGCATGGGCGTGGAGGAAATCCTCGCCAGGATCGACACCGGCGCCGCCGCCCGCGACGCCGAGAAGCTCAACGCCAAGGCCGCCTTCGACGTGCTGGTGATCGGCGGCGGCCCGGCCGGCGCCTCCGCCGCCATCTACGCCGCCCGCAAGGGCATCCGTACCGGCGTGGCCGCCGAGCGTTTCGGTGGCCAGGTGCTGGACACCCTGGCCATCGAGAACTTCATCTCCGTGCCGGAGACCGAAGGTCCCAAGCTGGCCCGTGCCCTCGAGGAGCATGTGAAGCACTACGAGGTGGACCTGATGAACCTGCAGCGCGCCAGCGCGCTGATTCCCGCCAAGGGCGAGGGCGAGCTGCACGAAGTGAAGTTCGAGAGCGGAGCCAGCCTCAAGGCCAGGACCCTGATCCTCTCCACCGGCGCCCGCTGGCGCGAGATGAATGTCTCGGGTGAGCAGGAATACCGGGGACGCGGCGTGGCCTACTGCCCGCACTGCGACGGCCCGCTGTTCAAGGGCAAGCGCGTGGCGGTCATCGGCGGCGGCAACTCCGGCGTCGAGGCGGCCATCGACCTGGCGGGCATCGTCGCCCAGGTCACCCTCATCGAGTTCGACGACAAGCTGCGCGCCGATGCCGTGCTGCAGAAGAAACTGGCCAGCCTGCCCAACGTGACCGTCATCAAGAGTGCGCTGACCACCGAGGTGAAAGGCGACGGGCAGAAGGTCAACGGCCTGGTCTACAAGGACCGCACCAATGACGAACTGCGGACCCTGGAGCTGGAAGGCATCTTCGTGCAGATCGGCCTGCTGCCCAACAGCGAATGGCTGAAAGGCGTGGTGGAGCTGTCGCCCCGTGGCGAGATCATCGTCGATGCCAAGGGCCAGACCAGCGTACCGGGCGTGTTCGCCGCCGGCGACGTGACCACAGTGCCCTACAAGCAGATCGTCATCGCCGTGGGCGAGGGGGCCAAGGCGTCGCTGAGCGCCTTCGATCACCTGATCCGGACAACCTGATTATTCGGCGTGGTGTGCTGAAGTGGCGGAGGGCCGGCAGGTCCTCCGCTTTTTTTATCGCTTCCCTGTATCCTTCGCCGCTTCGATTCCTCGCGACAGGGCAAGACGTGAAACCGCAACTCATCGAACTGATCACCGCCATCAGCTCCGGCTGCATGGCCGAGGACGAGATCCAGCGTGTCGCGGATGAGGCGGCCCAGGCCTATGCCGATCCCGACGCCTTCCTCGCCGCCAATCCGGATATCAACTACGACGACAGCTTCCCCATTCCCCTGGGCGAGTGGGTGGTGGTGGGCAGCCTGCCGGACACCGTGCTCTTCCAGGCCGACAGCTACGACCAGTTGTTCCAGCAGGTGGTGGATTCCTTCGGTCCCGGCGTGAGTTTCGTGCTCAAGCCCAAGCAGTTGGCCAAGGTCGAGCCCTTGAAGGCCCTCAATCGCATCCAGGTGCAGATGGGCAGCCTCTATCCCGAGAAGGGCGGTTACGTGCTGGTGGACTTCAGCGAGCCGCTGGATGACGAGCTACAGTGCGTGTTGGTCTACAAGCAGGACCTGGAACGGGTCATGGCGCTTGCGGTGGAAGTGGGGATCTACGCAGCGCCCGCCTATGAGGCCCTCAAGGCCGCCCTGGAGAAGGGTGACGACTGAGTCGCCGGGGTGGCTGGCGAGGGCGCCATCCACCCGACAGCTGCCTTACAGCTCGTAGCCGAAAGACTTGATCACCTGCGCCGCCTTCGGACCTTTCAGGTAGTCCACCAGCGCCTGGGCGGCGGGGTTGGCTGCGCCTTTCTTCAGGATCAGCGCATCCTGCCTGATCGGGTCATGCAGGTCGGCTGGCACTATCCAGGCCGAGCCGCTGGTGACCTTGCCGTCCTTGTACACCTGGGAAAGCGCCACGAAGCCCAGTTCCGCATTGCCGCTGGAAACGAACTGCAGGGCCTGGGTGATGTTCTGGCCTTCCACCAGCCTGGGCTTGACCGAGGCGGTCAGGCCGAGCTTCTCCAGCACCTGGGTGGCTGCCTGGCCATAAGGCGCGGTCTTCGGGTTGGCGATGGACAGGTGCCTGTACTGGCCGGTCTTCAGCACCTCGCCCTGGTCATCCACATAACCGTCCTGGGCGGACCAGAGCACCAGGGTGCCGATGGCATAGGTGAAGCGCGATCCGGGTACACCATCCCCTTCCTTTTCCAGCTTGGCCGGGGTGCTGTCGTCAGCCGACAGGAAGACCTCGAACGGCGCGCCGTTCTTGATCTGGGTGTAGAACTGGCCGGTGGCGCCGTAGGCGGCGATCAGCCGGTGGCCGGTGTCCTTCTCGAAGTCCTTGGCGATCGCCTGGATCGGCGCGGTGAAGTTGGCGGCGACCGCCACCTGGACGTCGGCGGCCGAGGCGCTGCCCAGGGTGAGGACGGCGAAGAGGGCTGCGGCGAGGCGGCTGGCGGGGTGGCTCATGGTAGCTCCTGGCGGGATGTTGTCGTGGCTGGAAGTCGCTATGTATAAAAATATATAGCGAGTGGCGGCGCATTATCTTTATGGTCTGACTTTAAAGTCAATTTTTCCCTGATGCGCTATGACCCTATCCGCCCGCCGGGGAGCTGTTTGCGGCGCGCCCGGCGGCTCAGCGCCAGTCGAGGATCGGCCAGCCCGCCTGTTCGGCATGGGCGCGCAGGGTCGGGTCGGGGTTGACCGTGTGGGGCTTGTCCACCCGGCTCAGCAGCGGCAGGTCGTTGCGCGAGTCGGAGTAGAAGTAGGCCCCTTCCAGACTTTCTCCTTCCTGCTCCAGCCAGGCGTGCAGGCGGGTCACCTTGCCCTCGCGGTAGGTGAGCACGCCCCGGGTCCTGCCGCTGTAGTGGCCGTGCTGCTCGTCGAGGTCGATGGCCAGCACCTCCTCGACGCCCAGGCGCTCGGCGATGGCGCTGACCAGGAAGTGCGCCGAGGCCGAGATGATCAGCAGGCGGTCGCCGGCGCCCCGATGCCTGGCCAGGCAGCGCATGGCGTCGGAGTGGATCAGCGGTTCGATCACCTCCTCCACGAAGGGCTCCACCACGAACGCCACTTCTTCCGCCGTGCGCCCCACCAGCGGCGACAGGCTGAAGGCCATGTAGTCCTCCATGGCCAGCTTGCCTTCGGCGTAGAGCGCCATGAGCTGCCGGTCCTTGCGAATGAAGGATTCGCCGTCGACCCAGCCCAGTTCGGCCATGTGGGCACTCCAGAGGCTGGCGCAGTCGCCGTCGATCAGGGTGTCGTCAAGGTCGAAGATTGCCAGGGCCATCAGGCCACCTCCCGAATGGCGTGTTCGTCGATGCGCAGGCCGATGCGCTGGCCCTTGCGATGCAGGTCTTCCGCGGAGCGGTTGAGCACGTCCACCACCAGTTCTACGCCCCGGGCTTCCACGCGGTAGCGCACCACGTTGCCCAGCAGGCTGTGGCTGCGGACTTCCGCCTCGATGCCGCCCTCCTGGCTGAGGCCGATGGCCTCGGGACGAATGGCGATGCGTCCCTGCACCGGCCGCTGCAGCAGGCGGCTGGCGGCGTCGGCGTCCAGCAGGTTGTAGCTGCCGATGAAGCCGGCGGCGAAGGCGTCCACGGGCGCGGTGTAGAGGGTTTCCGCGTCGCCGCTCTGGACGATGCGGCCGGCGTTCATCAGGAAGATGCGATCCGACAGGGTCAGGGCTTCTTCCTGGTCGTGGGTGACGAAAATGGTGGTCAGCCCCAGTTCCTGCTGGATGGCGCGTATCTGTTCCCGCAGGTGCTTGCGGATGCGCGCGTCCAGGGCCGAGAGGGGTTCGTCCAGCAACAGCAGGCGCGGGCGGGTCACCAGGGAGCGGGCCAGGGCCACGCGCTGGCACTGGCCGCCGGAGAGCTGGTGCGGGTAACGGCCGGCGAAGTCCGTCAGCTCCACCAGGGCCAGGACTTCGTCCACCCGGCGCTTGCTGTCGGTGGCCTCCACCTTCTGCATGCGCAGGCCGAAGGCGACGTTCTGTTGCACCGTCATGTTGGGGAAGAGCGCGTAACTCTGAAACACCATGCCGATGCCGCGCTTCTGCGGCGACAGGGGCACCAGGTCCTGGCCGTCCAGCAGGATCTGCCCGCCGTTCACCTCCGTGAGTCCGGCGATGCAACGCAGCAGCGTGGACTTGCCGCAGCCGGAGGGGCCCAGCAGGGTGACGAACTCGCCCTTGCCGATCTCGCAGTCGATGTCGCTGAAGATGGCGGTCTGGCCGTAGCGCTTGTGCAGGCCGCGAATGGAAAGAAAGCTCATGCCTTGTCCTTGTTCAGACGGTTGGCTGCCCAGGTGAACAGCAGCACGAAGAAGAAGTAGGAGATCACCAGGGCGCTGTTGAAGTGGCCGCTGCTGTTGCGCATGTTGTTCAGGTAGACCTGCAGGGTTTCGTAGCGGGTGCCCACCAGCAGGTTGGCGAAGACGAACTCGCCGAACAGGAAGGAGAACGACAGGAACAGCGACACCATCAGGCCCTTGCGCAGGTTCGGCAACACCACCAGGAAGGCCGCTTTCCAGGTGCTGGCGCCGAGCAGGTGGGCGGCGTCCATCAGGTCCCGCAGGTTGATCGCCTGGAGATTGTTGGTGATGGCCCGGTACATGAAGGGCAGAGCCACGGTGAAGTAGCAGCCGATCAGGATCCAGGGCGTACCCACCATGGCCAGGGGACCGGAGCCATAGACCTGCAGGAGCCCCACCGAGGACACCACGGGCGGCACCGCGAAGGGCAGCAGGATCAGCACGTTCATCACCCCGTCCAGTTTCGGGAAGTGATAGTGCACCACGAACAGCAGCGGCAGGATCAGCACCACCGACAGCACCAGGGCGCCGAAGCAGACCAGCAGCGACTGGCCGAAGGCGGTGAGGAAGCGGCTGTCGCTCCAGAGTTGCAGGTACCACCTGAAGGTCAGGCCGTCCGGCAGGACGGTGGCCGACCAACTGGTGGACAGGGAGTAGAGCAGGGTGCCCGCCAGGGGCAGCAGCAGGATCAGGAACAGCAGCCAGACCACCACCCGATGGTAGAGGCCGCCATTGCGGGATTCAGCGCGCGACATGGTAGCTCCTCTTCAGCAGCCACTGGTGCACCAGGGTAATCACCACCATCAGCCCCACCAGCACCATGGACAGGGCGCTGGCCAGGTTCGGGTCGAGGGAGATGTCCCCCGCCACCATGGCGGCGATGCGGATGGTCAGCACGTTGAAGTTGCCCGTGGTCAGGGCGTAGACCGTGGCATAGGCGCCCAGTGCGTTGGCAAGCAGGATGACGAAGGTGCCCAGCAGCGCCGGCGTCAGCACCGGCAGGCCGATGTGCCGCCAGAACTGCCAGGGACTGGCACCCAGCAGGGCGGCCGACTCGCGCCAGTCCTCGCGCAAGGCGTCGAAGGCGGGGTAGAGCAGCAGCACGCCCAGGGGAATCTGGAAGTAGGTGTAGAGCACGATCAGGCCGGTCTTGGAGTAGAGGTTGAAGTCCTCGATCACGCCGGCCTGCTTGAGCAGGATGGTGAGGGTGCCGTTGAAGCCCAGCAGGATGATGAAGGCGAACGCCAGGGGCACTCCGGCGAAGTTGCTGGTCATGTTGGAGAAGGCCATGACGAAGTCCCGCAGCTTCGAGTCCACCTGGCGCAGGGAGTAGGCACCGATCACCGCGATGACGATGCCGATCAGGCTCGACCAGAAGGCGATCTGCAGGCTGTGCTTGATGGCCTGGAGGTAGAACCGCGAGCTGAACACCTTGCTGAAGTTGCCCAGGCCCCAGCCATCGGGTGTGTTCAGGCTGTTGAGGGCGACCCAGGCCAGCGGCGCGATCTGGAACAGGATGAAGAACAGGGCGAAGGGCAGGAGGCAGAGCAGCGCCAGCCACCGGCCCCGGTGGGATGCATTCACGTCAGCAGCTCCCGGCAGAAGGGCTTGTCATGGGGAACGCCCAGCAGTTCGCAGACGGTACCGCAGAGATCGGTCTGCCGTGGCTGCGCGCTGGCGTCCAGGCTGAAGGCGTTGCCGACCACGAACAGCGGCACTTCCCGCTCCTCCGACAGCAGGCCGTTGTGGGAGCGGTCGTTGTTCATGCCGTGGTCGGCAGTCACCAGCACCTGATAGCCGGCATCGATCCAGCCCTGGAGGCAGTCGGCGAGGATCACGTCGGCCCGGCGGGCGGCGTTGCGGTATTGCGGGCTGTCGAGGCCGTACTGGTGGCCGGCGTCGTCGATGTTCATCGGATGCACCAGGAGGAAGTCCGGGGCGTGGCGCACCAGCAGGCTCTGGGCATCGGCGAACAGGTGCGAGTCCGGGTAGTGGTCGGCGTAGTAGAAATGGCCGTGCTGGATCGGCAGCGCCGGATCATCGGTGTGCCGGTCGCGGGTCGCGTCGAAGGGCGAGCGGTTGTACAGCTCGCTGACCCAGTGATAGGCCGCCGCTGCCGTGGTACGACCGTCTTCGCGGGCGTAGTGGAAGATGCTGCGTTCCTTCGAGAGGCGCGTCACGTCGTTGTGGACGATGCCGCTTTCGATGGGCGGGACACCCGTGAGTACGCACTCGTAGAGCGGCCGGGACAGCGCCGGCAGCTCGCACTGGAGCTTGTACAGCGCCGCCCGACCGGCGCCGCACCAGGCCTGGAGGTGGCCCAGCGCGTGCCGGGCCACCTCGAAGTTCAGGCCATCCAGAAGGACCAGGATGACTTTGCGTTTCATCATGCACTCCGTAAAAGCCGTTCGAACTCCGGGCCGGCGCGGCATGCGCACACGCGGCCGGGGATCGTGAGGCCCTTACTCCATCTCGATGATCACGTGTTCCTGCCACAGCTGCGGCAGCGCCTTGGAGGTCGCTTCCCAGGCCTTGGCGTCCTTGATCGGCTGCACCTTGGCGTACTGCTCGTTGGGCAGCAGCTTGGCCTGGACGTCCGCAGGCAGGGTCAGGTGCTCGGCGCGGATCGGCCGGGCGTTGCCCTTGGCCAGGTTGATCTGGCCGGCATCGCTGAGGATGTACTCGCGGGCCAGCTTGGCGGCGTTGGGGTGTTTGGCGTACTTGTTGATGATGGTGGTGTAGCCGGAGATCACCGAGCCGTCGGAGGGGATCAGCACGTCGAAGCGGCTGGGGTCGATCTGGTCGCGGTAGGAGAGGCCGTTGAAGTCCCAGACGATGCCCACTTCCACCTCGCCCTTCTCCAGGGTCTGGATGGTGGGGTTGGAGAGTGACAGGCGGCCCTGCTTGGCGATCTCGGCGAAGAAGTCGAGGCCCGGCTGGATGTTCTTCTCGTCGCCGCCGTTGGCGATGGCGGCCGCCAGCACGCCGTTCACGGCCTGGGCGGCGGCGCTGACGTCACCGATGGCGACCTTGTACTTGCCCTGCTTGAGGTCCGCCCAGGATTTCGGCGACTCCTTCACCAGTTGCTTGTTGACGATGAAGGCGATGGAGCCGGTATAGGCCAGCATCCAGTGGCCGTCGGCGTCCTTGGCCCAGTCAGGGATCTGCGCCCAGGTGCTGGGCTTGTAGGCTTGGGTGACACCCTGCTGCACCGCGATGGGACCGAAGGCCGCACCCACGTCGCCGATGTCGGCGGTGGCGTTGTCCTTCTCGGCGGCGAACTTGGCGATCTCCTGGGCCGAGCTCATGTCGGTGTCCATGTGCTTCAGGCCGTAGAGCCTGTTCAGGTCCGCCCAGGTGTCCTTCCAGTTCGCCCAGCTGTCGGGCATGCCCACGCTGTTCACCTCGCCTTCCTGGCGGGCGGCTTGTTCGAGACTCTTCATATCTGCGTCGCTTGCCATGGCCTGGGTTCCCAGGGCAATGGCCGATCCCATCAGTGAAGCCAGCAACAGGCGTTTCATGTGAAGCTCCTTAGCAGGTTTTGAGGTTGGTCTAGATCAGCAAGACCCAGGCCAAATCTAAAAGCTCTGAATGACGGTTTGATTGCAGGGGCGCCGCTGGATGCGGCGGCGGCGAACGCCTGAAAAGCGTAGACCATGGGCCGGCGGCTGATTCCATGGCCTGTCGTGCCGGGCAATGGCATGCCGCATGCAGCGTGGTCTGGCTGTCACGCCAGGGTCATCTAGGCTGCCTAGGATGGCCGTTGTCCACGACCTCGACGCACCCTGGTGGTGCTGGTCTATTCCAGATTGGAGTCTTTCGATGCGCGATGAGGCGCCCCGTACCCTGACCGCGATCTGCAGCGCCCTGCAGGAGCAGATCGAGCATGGCCTGCTGCCCCACGGCGGCAAGCTGCCCGCCGAGCGCAAGCTGAGCGAGTTGTTCAACACGACGCGGATAACCCTGCGCGAGGCCCTGGGGCAGCTGGAGGCCCAGGGGCTGATCTACCGCGAGGAGCGGCGTGGCTGGTTCGTTTCCCCGCCACGTCTGGCCTACAACCCCCTGGTACGCAGCCACTTCCATGCCATGGTGGCCGGCCAGGGCCGAACCCCCGCCACCGAAGTGCTGGGCGCGCGGCTGATTCCCGCCAGCGTGGAGATCTGCGAGTTGCTGGAGCTGCCGGCCCTGTCCAGCGTCTACCAGATCCGCCGTGCACGCCGTATCGATGGCCGGTTGGTGCTCTATGTGGAGCACTACCTGAACCCGGCCTATTTTCCCGGGATCATCGACGAGGACCTCACCCAGTCCCTGACCGAGCTCTACGACAGCCGTTATGGCATCCGCTACGGCCGGGTGCGCTTCGACATGGTGCCCACCGCGCTGCACCCGGAGGCCGCGGCACCGCTGAAGGTTTCAGCCGGCAGCCCGGCGCTGAAGATCACCCGGATCAACCGTGACCAGCACGGCCGGCTGATCGACTGCGACCTGGAGTTCTGGCGGCACGATGCGATCCACGTCAGCGTGGAGGTGCCGGAGTGATGGGCGACTATCGCGAATGAATGAGTCGTAGGCCGGATGGAATCCGGGTGCGGCGCTGGGAACGTCCCCGGATTCCATAAGGGCTACCAGGAGGCGTCCTGCCGGGATGGTTTCATTCGTTCAGAGGAGTTCGCCCCCAGCGATGGGGGCGCAGGCGATCAGGCGTAGTTCTCGGGCGCCAGCTTGCGTTCGATCAGCTCGATCAGGATATGCAGCACCTTGATGTGCAACTCCTGGACGCGATCGGCGTAGTCGCCGCCAGGGGCGCAGATGCACACGTCGGCGAGTTCCTCCAGCACCGAGCCCGGCTTGCCGGTCAGTGCCACCACCTTCACGCCCAGGGCGCGGGCGGCTTCGGCGGCCTTGATGACGTTGGGGCTCTTGCCGCTGGTGCTGATGGCGATCAGCACGTCGCCCGCACGGCCGTGGGATTCGATGTAGCGGGAGAAGATGTAGTCGTAGCCGAAGTCATTGGCGACGCAGCTGATATGGCTGGCGTCGCTGATGGACACGGCGGCGATGCCGGGGCGGTTCCTGCGGTAGCGGCCGGTCAGTTCCTCGGCGAAGTGCATGGCGTCGCACATGGAGCCGCCGTTACCGCAGGAAAAGGCCTTGCCCTGCTGCTCGAAGCTCTGCACCAGAAGGTCCGCCGCCCGCTCGATGCCCTTCAGCGCCTGTTCATTGGCGATGAAGTTGTCGAGCGCGGTACGGGCTTCCTCCAGGCTGTTGCGGATGTGGTCGAGCATGGGGCGCTCCTCGTGATCAGGGCAGGTCGTGGCTGGAGTAGAAGGCGGTCAGCACCTTCACCAGGTGGGCCAGGTCATGGCTCCCGGCCAGCTCGCGGATGGAGTGCATGGCAAAGGTGGGCAGGCCGATGTCCACGGTGCGCACCCCCAGCTGGCTGGCGGTGATGGGCCCGATGGTGGAGCCGCAACCCATGTCGCTCCGGGTGACGAAGCTCTGCACCGGGACTTCGTTTTCCAGGCAGAGGTGGCGGAAGAAGCCGGCGGTTTCGCTGTTGGTGGCGTAGCGCTGGTTGCTGTTGACCTTGATCACCGGGCCCGCATTGAGCTTCGGGCCATGGTTGCCGTCGTGCTTGTCGGCGTAGTTGGGGTGCACGCCGTGGGCGTTGTCGGCGGAAACCAGCAGCGAGCGCTGGATGATCCGGGCGAAGGCATCGCCATCGGGCAGCACGCGGCGCAGGATCTGCTCCAGCATCGGCCCATCGGCGCCGCAGGCGGAGCAGGAGCCGACTTCTTCATGGTCGTTGCACACCAGTACGCAGTTCTCGTCGGCTTCGGCACTGAGCAGGGCCTGCAGGCCGGCGTAGCAGGACAGCAGGTTGTCCAGGCGCGCGCCAGCGATGAAGTCACCGCCGAGACCCACCACGGCCGCGCTCTGGGTGTCGTAGAGGGACAGCTCGTAGTCCAGTACCGCGTCGGCGACGATGCCGTGCTCCAGGGTCAGTTGTTCGGCCAGCAGGTCGCGGAAATCACGCACCTCGCCAGCGGCCAGTTGCGCCAGGATCGGCGGCAGCTCGGTCTGGGCATTGATCGCCCAGCCCTGGTTGGCTTCGCGGTTGAGGTGGATGGCGAGGTTGGGGATCACGGCGATGGGCGCCTGGAAGTCCACCAGCTGGCTCTCCACCATGCCCGCCGCGCGGTAGGTGACGCGGCCGGCAATGGACAGGTCGCGGTCGAACCAGGGGGCCAGCAGGGCGCCGCCATAGACTTCGACGCCCAGTTGCCAGAAGCCCTGCTTGTTCAGCTCGGGATTGGGCTTGACCCGCAGGCAGGGGCTGTCGGTGTGGGCACCGACGAGGCGCAGGCCGCCTTCGAGCACCGGGCGCTTGCCCAGCTTGATGGCGACGATGGAGGAGTCGTTGCGGGTGACGTAGTAACGGCCACCGCTCTCGATACGCCAGGCCTCGCGTTCGTCGAGGCGCACATAACCGGCAGCCTCCAGGCGCTTGGCCAGGCTGCGGGTGGCGTGGAAGGGGGTGGGCGAGGCCTTGAGGAAATCGATCAGGCCCTGGTTCAACTCTTCGCGCATGGGGGGACTCCGGACAGCAGTGCCGCGAGTTTATCCCATCGCTTGCGTGCAATAGGAGGTCGGCGGCCGTTGAATTTTTCCAAGGGGGTGATAGTCAGGGACGCTGGGCCACCACCGAGAACAGATGCCAGTGCTTGGTGCGTCCCCGTGCCGTGGTGCCCTGGCGGTCGATCACCTCGAAATGCAGCCATCGCCAGCCGGCGAACAGGCGTTCCAGTTCGTCCTGGCGGTGAATGGTCAGCTCGGGGCCGGCCCACGCATCGCGCTCGCCGAAGAAGTTGCCACAGAAGATGCCGCCACCCGCCAGGGCCTTGTCGATGCGTTGCCACAGCCGGGGGAAGTCATCCGGCGGGCAGAAGGGCAGGGCGAAGGCGCTGTTGATGATGTCGGCGCTGGGCAGTTCGCAGTCCTCGAAACGCGCGCAGCGGGTCTGGAGGCGCGGCACCTGATCGGGCTGGACCTGGCCGAGCAGGCGCTGGATGGCGAGGGGCTCGCGGTCGATGGCCAGGACGTCCCAGCCGCGGCGGAGCATCTCCAGGGTGTCGCGGCCGGCGCCGCAACCCAGGTCGATGCCTTGTCCGCCAGTCCTTCCGAGGGCGTCGAGGGCCATCAGCAGGGTGGGCCAGGCTGGGGCGCCTTCCGTGCGGTCGTAATAGAGGGTGTCGGTCATGGCCTCAGAAGGGCGCCGGGCACTCAAAGCGCAGGCGTTCGCCGGTCTGCGGGTGGGTGAGGCAGAGCAGGCTGGCGTGCAGGCACAGCCGCTCGTGGGCGGCCAGGGCTTCGGGATTGGCGTAGAGACGGTCCCCCAGCAACGGATGGCCGATGGACAGCATGTGTACCCGCAGCTGGTGCGAGCGGCCGGTGATCGGCGTCAGCTCGACCCGGCTGTAGTGGCCACAACGCTCCAGCACGCGCCAGAAGGTCAGGGCGTGGCGACCCTGCTCGAAGTCCACCACATGGCGCGGCTTGGTGGGCGGATCGTAGCGCAGGGGCAGTTCGATGCGGCCGCTGTCCAGTTCCGGCTCGCCCCAGCACAGGGCGGTGTAGGCCTTCTCGGTCTCGCGGTCGTGGAACTGCCGGGACAGCTCGCGGTGGCTGTCCGCATCGCGGGCGAGGACGATGAGGCCGGAGGTTTCCCAATCCAGGCGATGGACGATGCGCGCCTCCGGGTAGCCGTTCTCCTGCAGGCGGGTGATCAGGCAGTCCTTGTTGTCATCGGCCCGGCCCGGTACCGACAGCAGCAGGGTGGGTTTGTTGACCACCAGCAGGGCGTCGTCCCTGTGGATGAACTCGATCTGGGAAAGCGGCATTGGCGGGTCCGGAAACGACGATGGCGGCCTGGGCCGCCACCGTCTGACTAGCGTTCGATCAACGATCGGGCAGGGTGATGTTCAGCTCGAGGATGGAGCAGCTGCCCTGGTTCTCCAGCATCACCTGGACCTGCTCCTGGTCGATGTCGACGTATTTGCGAATCACGTCCACCAGATCCTTCTGCAGTGCCGGCAGGTAGTCCGGCTGGCTGCGTTGGCCACGTTCGTGGGCCACGATGATCTGAAGTCGTTCTTTAGCGATCGAAGCGCTGTTCTGCTTCTTCCGCTCGCGAAAGAAGTCGAAAATGTTCATTCACGGCCTCCGAACAGGCGTTGCAAGAGTCCTTTCTTCTGCACGTCAAGGAAGCGGTGGGGCAGTTCCTTGCCGAGCAGGCGGTCGACGGCATCGCTGTACGCCTGGCCGGCGTCGCTCTGGTCGTCGAGGATGACCGGAATGCCCTGGTTGGAGGCCTTGAGTACCGCCTGGGATTCCGGGATGACACCGAGCAGGTTGATGGCGAGGATTTCCTCGACGTCTTCGACGCCGAGCATTTCGCCCTTGGTGACGCGCTCGGGGTTGTAGCGAGTCAGGAGCAGGCGCTCCTTGATCGGATCTTCGCCCTTCTCGGCGCGACGGGACTTGCTGGCCAGCAGGCCGAGCATACGGTCGGAGTCGCGTACGGAAGAGACTTCCGGGTTGGTCACGACGATCGCCTCATCGGCGTAGTACATGGCCAGGTGGGCGCCCTTCTCGATACCGGCCGGCGAGTCGCAGACCACGTATTCGAAGTTCTGCGCCAGCTCCTCGAGGACCTTGCCGACGCCTTCGAGGGTGAGGGCGTCCTTGTCGCGAGTCTGGCTGGCGGCCAGGACGTAAAGGTTTTCAAGGCGCTTGTCCTTGATCAGGGCCTGGGTGAGGGAGGCTTCGCCGTTGATGACGTTGACGAAGTCATACACCACGCGGCGTTCGCAACCCATGATCAGGTCAAGGTTACGCAGGCCAACGTCGAAGTCGACGATGACGGTCTTGTGACCGCGCAGAGCGAGACCGGTACCGATGGCGGCGCTGGTGGTGGTTTTACCCACGCCACCCTTGCCGGACGTGACAACGAGGATCTTGGCCAAGGTGATTCACCCCAAATGGAAAAGTAGAACCGGGAAGTTTCGAGCTCTCTGAGCCGTCCTTCTTCCCTTTTTCAGGTCCCTGAAAATTCGCGGCAGTATCCGTTAAAGGCGGGTGATGTTCAACACGTCTCCCGACAGGCTGACCTGCACCTGATGACCCCAGAGCGGGTCGCGTCGCAGTTCTTCGGCAACCTTGTACTGACCGGCCACCGACAGCAGCTCCGCGGAGAGCTGGCGGCAGAAGATCCGCGCCTTGGTATCGCCCTTGATGCCTGCCAGGGCACGGCCGCGCATGGGACCGTACACATGGATGTTGCCGTCGGCGAGAAGTTCCGCTCCGGGGCTGACGGCCGCCAGGACCACGAGGTCGCCACCGGGCGCGTAGACCTGCTGGCCGCCCCGTACCGGCGTGGTCACTATCCGGGTGGGTTGCACCTCGGGCTTGGGCGGCTCGGCGGGTTTCTCGGGCTTCTTCCTCGCCCCGGGCTCGATCGGGTCGATGGCGCGCTCGCGGGCGCCCGAGGGCGGGAGCACCGGGATGTCCAGCGCGTCGGCTGCGGCCACATGGTCTTCGCGGCTGGCGCGGACGGCCAGGGTCCGCAGGCCGTGGCGGCGGCAGACCTCCAGCAGCGCCGGCAGGTCCAGGGGCGGCTCGTTCTCGGGCAGCTTGTCCAACGCCATGACCAGGGGGGTGTTCTGGAAGAAGTTGGGGGCCTGGGCGACTTTCTCGTCCAGTTGCCGGTCGAGGCGTTCCAGGTCGTTGTGGGCCAGTTCCATCACGGTGATGGCGAGCATGCTGCCCTTGAGCTGGAACACGGGTTCTTGGTCGAGAAGGTCGGGTTGGCTCATGGTCTGCCTGCAGTCGTGAATGGCGAGGACTTATAGCGAGATCGTCCGGCGCTCGCAAGCCGGAAGGGCCCGGCGCAATTGGAGTAGAATGCGCGGTTTTCTCGCTCAGCGGATTCAGCAATGGATAGACCTCGATTTCGCCCGCAGTTCCTCCACCCGCGCTACTGGGCGCTGTGGCTGGGGCTCGGCCTGCTCTGGCTGGTGACCTTGCTGCCCTATCGGGTGCAGTTGGGCCTGGGGCGCCTGCTGGGGGCCCTGATGCTGAGGGTGGCCGGTTCCCGGCGCGGGATCGCGCGGCGCAATCTGGAGCTGTGCTTCCCGGAGCTGTCCTCCTCCGAGCGTGCGCGACTGCTGAAGGAGAACTTCGCTTCCACCGGCATCGCCTTCTTCGAGATGGCCATGAGCTGGTGGTGGCCACGGGAGCGCCTGGCGCGACTGTCGCACATCGAGGGCCTGGAGCATCTGCAGAAGGCCCAGGCGGACGGGCGGGGGGTGATCCTCATGGCCCTGCACTTCACCAACCTGGAGATCGGTGCCGCGCTGCTGGGGCAGGTGCACACCATCGACGGGATGTACCGCGAGCACAAGAACGCCCTGTTCGACTTCATCCAGCGCCGGGGGCGTGAGCGCCACAATCTCGATGCCACCGCCATCGAGCGTGAGGACGTGCGCGCCATGCTCAAGGTGCTGCGGGCGGGCCGCGCCATCTGGTACGCGCCGGACCAGGACTATGGCCGCAAGCAGAGCATTTTCGTGCCGCTGTTCGGCATCGAGGCGGCCACCGTCACCGCCACCACCAAGTTCGCCCGCCTGGGGCGCGCCATCGTCCTGCCCTTCACCCAGCGCCGCCTGGAGGATGGGTCCGGCTACCGCCTGGTGATCCATCCGCCCCTGGAGGATTTCCCGGGCGAGTCGGAGGAAGCCGATTGCCTGCGTATCAACCAGTGGGTGGAGGCGGCGATCCGTGAGTGTCCCGAGCAGTACCTCTGGGCCCATCGTCGCTTCAAGACCCGCCCCGAAGGCGCGCCCAGGCTCTACTGAAACCTATACTCGGATGATCTACCCGGAGAGCCGATCATGGATGCCAGCGCCGCTCACTCGAAGCCCGTGACCGGGCTGATCCTGTCCGGTGGCGGCTCCCGGGCGGCCTACCAGGTGGGGGTGCTCGGCGCCATCGCCGACCTGTTGCCGGATGCCGCCCGAAACCCTTTTCCGGTGATAGTCGGGACCTCCGCCGGCGCGGTAAACGCCGTTGGGCTGGCTTGCGGGGCGATGCATTTCACCCAGGCGATCCACCGCCTCATCGGCGTCTGGCAGAACTTCCACTGCGGACGGGTCTATCGCAGCGACTGGCCCGGCGTGCTGCGCCAGAGCACCCGGTTCCTCGGTCACAGCCTGCTGGGGTTGGGCAAGGACATCCCGGTGGCGCTGCTGGACAACGCGCCCCTGCGCGACCTGCTCGCACGCGAACTGGACTTCTCCGGTATTTCCGCCGCCGTGCGCACCCGCCAGCTGCGGGCGGTGGCCGTCACCGCGTTCGGCTACGAAAGCGGCCAGGCGACGACCTTCTACCAGGGGCGCGCCACCATCGACCCCTGGTTCCGCCATCGCCGCGTGGGGGTGCCGACGCGCCTGGGGATCGAGCACCTGATGGCCAGCGCCGCCATCCCGCTGCTGTTCCCGGCGGTGCGCCTGGGGCGCGAGTACTTCGGTGACGGCGCGGTGCGCCAGACGGCGCCCATCAGCCCGGCGCTGCACCTGGGGGCCAGTCGCGTGCTGGTGGTCGGGGTGAGCGGCAACCCGGTGGGGCCGGATGTCCGGCTGGAGGCGCCGCAGCCGCCGGCCGGACGGCCGCCGACCCTGGCGCAGATCGGTGGGCACCTGCTCAACAGCACCTTCATCGACAACCTCGAAAGCGACATCGAGCTGCTGGAGCGTATCAACCACATGAGCCGGGCCATCGAGCCGGATGCGCGGCCCCGCAACCTCAGCTCCGAGCAGGTGGACGTGCTGGTCATCTCCCCCAGCCGGCCCCTGGACGAGATCGCCGCCCGCCACCGACGGGAGATGCCCCGGGCGATCCGCACCTTCCTGCGCGGGCCGGGCGCGACCCGGGCGAGCGGGGCCGGCGTGCTCAGCTACCTCCTGTTCGAGCCGGGCTATTGCAACGAGCTGATCGAACTGGGCTACCAGGACGCGATGGCCAAGCGCGGCGACCTGCAGCGCTTCCTCGGCCTCGAGTCCGCCCCCGTGCGCCCGCAGACCATCCCCGCGATCTGACCCGGGCGGGTCCTACTGGGCGATCTGCAGCTTGCGCGACTCGGTGTAGACGTAGCGGATCTTCTCGTACTCGAAGGGGGAGTTGAGCTGGCCGTAGCGGAAGCCGGTGGTGTGACGCTTGTCCACCGCGCGCAGCGCGGTGATCTCCGGGTGACTGCTGCTCACCTCGGGGACATTGAGGAAGTTGATCTGGTAGTCCGCCGCGTAATCCACCACCAGGCCGCCGGTATCCCTCAGGTTGGAGGGGCCGAGGATCGGCAGCATCAGGTAGGGACCTTCGCTCACGCCGTAGTAACCCAGGGTCTGGCCGAAGTCCTCACTCTGCTTGGGCAGGCCCATGCGGGTGGCCGGGTCCCAGAGGCCGGCGACGCCCAGGGTGGTATTGAGCAGCAGGCGGCCGGTGATCTGCATCGAGCGCTGGCCCTTCAGCTGCAGCGCGCTGTTCAGCAGGTTGGGGACATCCCCCAGGTTGCTGAAGAAGTTGCTGACTCCACTGCGCACGAATCCGGGGGTGACGTACCGATAGCCGCGCACCACGGGGAGGAAGACCCATTCGTCGAAGCGGTAGTTGAAGTGGTAGATGCGGCGGTTCCAGGACTCGAAGGGGTCGTAGACCGTGAGCGCGTCGAGGGTGGATCGCTCGAACTCGCGCTGGTCCAGGCCGGGGTTGAACTTCAGGTCCTTGAGGGGCTGGGTGAAACCGTCGGCGTCCGGTTCCTGGGCCAGGACGAGGCGGCTGGACAGCAGCAGGGCGATCAAGAGTGCTTTCTTAGCCACGGAAGAACTCCAGCATGGCGTCGCCGTTGACGCGGTAGTTGAGGTTGCCGCAGTGGCCGCCGTGGGGGTAGACGGTGAGGCGGTCGCCGAAGGTCCGGCGCAGGAAGCCCAGGTCGCCCGGCCCGAGAATCACATCGTCGGCGTTGTGCATCACGGCGATCTTCGGCGTCTGCTTCAGGTAGTTCTCCAGGGCGTAGAGGCTGACCTGGTTGATCAGCTGGTTCACGCTGCCGCCGTCGTAGCGGGCACGCCAGAACGGGATCAACTGCTCGGTCATGTAGCAGTCGAAGTCGCATTGCAGGGCGCGTTTGTAGAAGGGCGTCAGGCTGGTGCCTTCGTTGATGGGGTAGTCCACCGGCGTGATCAGGCCACGGTGGTTGATCAGGTCGGAGGTGAAGGCGATGTCCGAGGCGGAAAAGCGGAAGGAGGTGCCGATCAGCATCGCCATCTGCTCGTTGGACAGGCGCTGCCTGGACTCCTGGAAGTCGAACAGCAGGGCGTCGTTCAGGTCGATGTAGCCCTTCTGCTGGAAGTAGCGCGTCAGTTTGCCCAGCACCACCTGGTAGAAGGTGGTGGCGTCGTCCACGCCCTTGACCCGGGTCTGCACCAGGCGGTCCAGGTTGGTCACCGAGGTGTAGAGGTTCACCGGCGGGTTGAGCAGCAGCACGCGCTTGAAGTTGAAGCTGCGGCGGGTCTCGTCGAGGTGGCTGACGAAGGCGGCCTGGAGGGCGCCAAGGCTGTAGCCGGTGAGGTGGTAATCCGTTATCGGCAGGCCGGGGTGCTGGGCCCGCACCGCCTGCATGACCCGGTAGAGGTCATCGGCGTCTTCGCTGGACAGTCCGGGGGTGGCGTGGCGTGACGCCGCAGCCATGAAGTCGTAGCTGCTTGGCGAGGACAGTTGCACCACATGGTAGCCGGCGCCATAGAACAGCTTCTTCAGGTTCTCGGCGTGGGTGCTGGAGTAGTGGCCGCCGGTGCCCGCGATGATGAACACCAGGGGCGCGGGCCCCTGCTGCCGTGCCAGGCGATAGCGCAGCTTCTTCACCGGCCAGAAGTTCTCCGGCAGTGCGTTCTCCCGCTCCGGACGCAGTTGCATGGCGTAGTCGGCCTGGTCGATGTCGCTGTCCGCCGGCACCGGGCTGCGCAGGTCCGGCGGCGTGGTGGCGATGGTCGCCTCGAACGGGTTGGTGATGGGGAAGCCGTAGCTCTCCGCATCCGGGTTCGCGGCCAGCAGGTGCGCACAGAAGGCCAGGCCACCCAGCAGGGTGGCAAGTTGACGACATAGCATAGGAAGAGTCCCTGTTCAGAGCTTGCGGAGCCTTGTCCCGAGGGTGGGCTCCTGCCACTCGCCCGGTGCTTCGGGCGGCGTTCCCCATGAGGAAACGCCACGAGTGAATACCGGAGCTATGACAATCGCAAGTCCCTGGAGTGCGGTCCTTCCGTCAGGGCGGAGGTGGGGCGGGGGATGCGGCGGTCCTTGCATACGGCGAGCGGGTGCGTATTCTTGGCGCCGCTTTCCCACTTGGAGACCATCATGTCCAGCCGTTCGTCCCTCATCCTGCTGCTGATCCTGCTGCCGCTCTGGCTCGCGGCCAGCTACGGGGTCCGCTTCGCCCTGATGGAGGACGGCCAGTGGGTCGGCCTGTGCGTGGATCAGGCCCAGCGCTGGGAGTGCCAGGTGCGCTCCGGTCTCGGCCTGCTGATTCACTTCCGCGTCATTGCCTGGATCGCGCTGGTGGCCGCGCTGGTCGCCTTCTTCGTGCCCGCTCGCGCCGGCTGGGGACTGGCCTTGCTGGCGCTGTTGTTCGCCCTGCCGGCGCTGGTGCTCTACACCGCGAGCCTCGCGGTCTTCGCCTGCGTCATTGCCGGCCTGCGCCTGGTGCGGTCTCCCGCGCGGGGCTGACCGGCTCGCCGGATACGAAAAAGGACGCCCTGGGCGTCCTTTTTCTTTTCCCAATGTGGGGGCCGGATCAGGCGCGTACCCGCAGGCTACGCCAGAGCGCCGCCAGCAGCAGGGTGCTGACCGCCGCCCAGCCGATGGCCTGGAGGTTGCCGAGGGTTTCCTCGTAGAGCTGCGGGACGATGCCGGCGCCTACCAGGACCGCCAGCAGCGCGATCTCGCGACGCGGCGCTGCCACCGGGCGGAACAGGTAGACCAGGGCCGGCAGCAGCAGGGCCGCGCTGGGGAAGCTGCGGTAGCGGGCGTCGAACACCAGGCCCAGCATCAGTACCGCGCCGGCGAAACCGGCGGCGGCGAGCCACCAGCCGCCACGGGCGTCCAGCCAGGCGAACAGGCGAGCGCGACCGCCGTCGCGGGCGGACAGCGCCAGGGCGCCATGGGCCAGCACCACCAGGTTCAGCGCCACCAGGAAGGCGGCCCAGGCCCATTCGCCGACAAAGCGGCTGGTGACCCAGGCCAGCTCGGCCCAGAGGCCGATGCTGGCGGCGCCGATCGCGGCCAGCAGGGGCAGTGCGAAGGCCGCACGGGCGGACGCGGGGCGACCTGCTAGCGCAAGGCTGGCGAGGAAGATCGCGCCGGAAAGCGACAGCCAGAGGGGCCAGGCCGGCAGATTGCTGACCGGGCCGGCGAGCACGCCTTTCTCCTGGCGATCGGCGTCGAACAGGCCCCAGTAACCGCCCACGGCGCCTTCGCTGGCGCGCTTCCAGGGCTGGTCGAAGGCCTCGATCAGGTTGTAGCCCCAGCCGTTCTGCTCGGCCATGGCGACGAAACCACGGATGAACTTCGCCTCGTTGACCCGGCTGGGCACTGCGGTTTCCCGCTGCCGGCCCTCACTGGGCCAGCCGGTTTCGCCGATGAAGATCTCCTTGGGTGCGAAACGGTTGCCGAACACCTGGCGGATCTCGCCGACGTGGCGCAGGGCCTGGTCGATGCCGGCCGGGTCGTCCTCCCAGTAGGGCAGCAGGTGGATGGTGATGAAGTCCACGGCCGGCGCGACTTCCGGGTGCTTGAGCCAGAACTCCCAGACGTCGGCGTAGGTGACCGGCTGCTTCACCTGGGCCTTGACCTCGCCGATCAGCTGGGCCAGCTGGGCGCCGGTGACCTCCTTGCGCAGCAGGGTCTCGTTGCCCACGATCACCGACTGCACCACATCCGGGTTGGCGTTGGCGGCCTTGACCAGCGCCTCGATCTCTTTCCGGTTGTCCGTCGGGTTGCCGTTCACCCAGGCACCGAGCATCAGCTTGAGACCGTGCTTGCGGGCCAGGTCCGGAATCGCTTCCAGGCCGGTCATGGAATAGGTGCGCACGCAGTGGAAGCGGGTCGCCAGCAGCGCCAGGTCGGCATCCATGCGTTCGGGACGCAGCACGAAGGGCTGGTCGAAGGGCGACTGGTCCTTGTCGAACGGGCTGTAGGAGGCGCACTGCAGCTTGTGCTCGGGGGTGGCGGCGTCGGGCAGGACCACCGGTTTGCCCAGGCCGTACCAGAGGCCGATGAGGGCGACGGTGGCAACGAGGAAGGAGGCGAGGTAGGGGAGTGCAGGAAAGCGGGCGTTCTGACTCATGCTCTGGGTGCTTGCGTGGGGGCAAAGCCGCGCATCTTAGCGGATTCGCCCCTCCGGCTCCTACGGCTCCGACAGGGAAAATGCGCACCGGGATCGTCGCTCCGGCGCGCGATTCCCCGGATCAGGCGTGATGGTGCAACCAGGCATGCTTCGGGATCTCCCGCGCAGGCGTCCCGGCCTTCTCGAAGCGCTTCCAGATTTTCTCGTGGAAGTAGAAACCCACCGAGTTGCACAGGGGCTCGACCGCCGCGACCAGGCCGCCCACCGCAATGCTGCCGGTCAGGGCGTAGGCGACGCCGAAGGCGATGCAGAAGTGCATGAGGGTGAAGGTGACGGTCTTGAGCATGATGCACCTCGGCGATGGGCACGTTTCTTCGATATGCCGAGGCTAGTCCTCGTGAACGATAGTGGGAAATTTTAGAGAGTCATGGTTCTGATAGTTTTGCCTAATCGATTCCCTACGACCTTGGTCGAGAAAACCCGCCTGTACGACTAAGGTCGTCTGTTGCGCTTGTACGGCGGTTCTATTGTTGGCTTCACCAGCAACCCGCGCTGTGGAGGACAACAACAATGAACGACAGCACCTACCGGCGGATTCAGGAGAGTCCGCGTTTCCAGGAACTGGTGTCCAAGCGAGATCGTTTCGCCTGGACACTCTCTGCCATCATGCTCGGCCTTTACCTGGCCTTCATTCTCCTGATCGCCTTCGAGCCGCAAGTGCTCGGCACGCGCATCAGCCCTGACTCTCCCATGACCTGGGGTATCCCGATCGGCATCGGCCTGATCCTGTCCGCCTTCTTGCTGACCGGGATCTACGTCCGTCGCGCCAACGGCGAGTTCGACCGCATGAACCTGGAAATCCTCAAGGAGGCTCAGCAATGAGCGCGCGCATCCTTTCGCTTCTGGCCGCCGCCGGCCTGATGGTCGCCGCCCCGGCACTCTGGGCCGCCGGCGCCATCGAGGGCGACGTGCAGCGCCAACCTATGAACGTCTCGGCCATCGTGATGTTCGTGGCCTTCGTCGGTTTCACCCTGTACATCACCTACTGGGCCTCCAAGCGGAGCAAGTCGGCGTCCGACTTCTACACCGCCGGTGGCAGCATCACCGGCTTCCAGAACGGCCTGGCGATCGCCGGCGACTACATGTCGGCCGCGTCCTTCCTGGGTATTTCCGCCCTGGTGTTCACCTCGGGCTATGACGGCCTGATCTACTCCATCGGCTTCCTCGTGGGCTGGCCGGTGATCCTCTTCCTGATCGCCGAACGCCTGCGCAACCTCGGCAAGTACACCTTCGCCGACGTGGCGTCCTACCGCCTGAAGCAGAAGGAAATCCGCACCCTGTCCGCCAGCGGCTCGCTGGTGGTGGTGGCCTTCTACCTGATCGCCCAGATGGTGGGTGCCGGCAAGCTGATCGAGCTGCTGTTCGGCCTCAACTACCACGTCGCCGTCGTGCTGGTGGGCATCCTGATGGTCTGCTACGTGCTGTTCGGCGGCATGCTGGCCACCACCTGGGTGCAGATCATCAAGGCCGTGCTGCTGCTTTCCGGCGCTTCCTTCATGGCGCTGATGGTGCTCAAGCACGTCAACTTCGACTTCTCCGCCCTGTTCAGCGAGGCCATCAAGGTTCACCCGAAAGGCGAGGCCATCATGAGCCCCGGCGGCCTGGTGAAAGACCCGATCTCCGCCATCTCCCTGGGCCTGGCCCTGATGTTCGGCACCGCCGGCCTGCCGCACATCCTGATGCGCTTCTTCACCGTGAGCGACGCCAAGGAAGCCCGCAAGTCGGTGTTCTACGCCACCGGCTTCATCGGTTACTTCTACATCCTGACCTTCATCATCGGCTTCGGCGCCATCCTGCTGGTGAGCACCAACCCGGCCTTCAAGGACGCCACCGGCGCCCTGATCGGCGGCAACAACATGGCGGCGGTGCACCTGGCCAACGCCGTGGGCGGCAGCCTGTTCCTCGGCTTCATCTCCGCCGTGGCCTTCGCCACCATCCTGGCGGTGGTGGCCGGCCTGACCCTGGCGGGCGCCTCGGCCGTGTCCCATGACCTGTACGCCTCGGTGTTCAAGAAGGGCAAGGCCAACGAAAAGGATGAGCTGCGCGTATCGAAGATCACCACCGTGGCGCTGGGCTTCCTGGCCATTGGCCTGGGCATCCTGTTCGAGAAGCAGAACATCGCCTTCATGGTGGGCCTGGCCTTTTCCATCGCCGCCAGCTGCAACTTCCCGGTGCTGATCCTCTCCATGTACTGGAAGAAGCTGACCACCCGTGGCGCCATGATCGGCGGCTGGCTGGGCCTGGTCACCGCGGTGGGCCTGATGGTGCTCGGCCCGACCATCTGGGTGCAGATCCTCGGCCATGCCGAAGCCATCTACCCCTACGAGTACCCGGCGCTGTTCTCCATCCTGGTGGCCTTCGTGGGTATCTGGTTCTTCTCCATCACCGACAAGTCCGCCGCCGCGGACGAGGAACGCGCGCGCTTCTACCCGCAGTTCGTGCGCTCCCAGACCGGCCTGGGTGCCAGTGGCGCCGTGGCCCACTGATCCCCTCCCGGGTGACGACAAGGGCAGCCTTCGGGCTGCCCTTTTTCTTTTGTCCGTGGCAATCCGCCCCGGTGCTGGTCCGGGTTCCTCCTGGGCGAGACGGTTGCCAGGCCCATGACATTTCCCCAAGTCCTGTAGGGCATCGGACAGACGCTGTCACTGCCCGGAGGCGCGCCGTCCGCAACCACGGGGCCTGGCGCCCGACGGACAGGATTTGCCTACAACCAAGGTCGAGTATCGAACCCCCGCCGCCGTCCTAGATTCGGGATTCCTTCCACCGAGCCAAGGAGGAATACGGCCATGACCGAATCCATCAACGAGCGGATCCTGCGCAACCCGAAATTCCAGGCGCTGGTCGCCCGGCGCCAGCGCTTCGCCTGGTCGCTCACCGCGCTGATCGTCGGCCTCTACCTGGCCTTCATCCTGGTGATCGCCTTCGTTCCGGAGTGGCTGGGAACGCCGATCCGCACAGGCTCCCCGATCACCTGGGGCATTCCCGTCGGCATCGGCCTGAACCTGCTGGCCATCGCCCTGACCGGGCTCTACGTGTACCGCGCCAATGGCGAGTTCGACCGGATCAACCAGGACATCCTCGAGGAGGTACGCCAATGACCCCGCGCCGCTTCGTCACCTGCACCGTCCTCCTGCCGCTGCCGGCCCTCGCCATGGCGGCCGACGGCAGCGCCCACGACGCCCTCAACCTGTCCGCCGTCCTCATGTTCCTGGTTTTCGTCGGGGCGACCCTCGGGATCACCTGGTGGGCGTCCAGGCGCAGCCAGTCGCGGGCGGACTTCTACACCGCCGGCGGCAGCATCACCGGCTTCCAGAACGGCCTGGCGATCGCTGGCGACTACATGTCCGCCGCGTCCTTCCTGGGCATCTCCGCGCTGGTGTTCACCTCGGGCTACGACGGCCTGATCTACGCCATCGGTTGGCTGGTGGGCTGGCCGGTGATCCTCTTCCTGATCGCCGAACGCCTGCGCAACCTGGGTACCTACACCTTCGCCGACGTGGCCTCCTACCGCCTGAAGCAGAAGGAAATCCGCACCCTGTCCGCCAGCGGCTCGCTGGTGGTGGTGTGCCTCTACCTGATCGCCCAGATGGTGGGCGCCGGCAAGCTGATCGAGCTGCTGTTCGGCCTCAACTACCAGGTCGCCGTCGTGCTGGTGGGCATCCTGATGGTCTGCTATGTGCTGTTCGGCGGCATGCTGGCCACCACCTGGGTGCAGATCATCAAGGCCGCGCTGCTGCTGTTCGGGGCCACTTTCATGGCGCTGATGGTGCTCAGGCACGTCAACTTCGACTTAGCCGCCCTGTTCAGCGAAGCCATCCAGGTTCACCCGAAAGGCGAGGCCATCATGAGTCCCGGCGGCCTGGTGAAGGACCCGGTCTCCGCCATCTCCCTGGGCCTGGCGCTGATGTTCGGGGTGGCGGGGCTGCCGCACATCCTGATGCGCTTCTTCACCGTGAGCGATGCCAAGGAAGCCCGCAAGTCGGTGTTCTACGCCACCGGCTTCATCGGCTACTTCTACATCCTGACCTTCATCATCGGCTTCGGCGCCATCCTGCTGGTGAGCACCGACCCGGCCTTCAAGGACGCCACCGGCGCCCTGATCGGTGGCAACAACATGGCGGCGGTGCACCTGGCCGACGCCGTGGGTGGCAGCCTGTTCCTCGGCTTCATCTCCGCCGTGGCCTTCGCCACCATCCTGGCGGTGGTGGCCGGCCTGACCCTGGCCGGTGCCTCGGCCGTGTCCCACGATCTCTACGCCAATGTGATCAAGCAGGGGCAGGCGCAGGAGCGGGACGAGCTGCGCATCACCCGTCTCACCACGCTGGTCCTGGGGCTGCTGGCCATGGTGCTGGGCATCCTGTTCGAGAAACAGAATGTCGCCTTCATGGTGGGCCTGGCGTTCTCCATTGCCGCCAGCTGCAACTTCCCGGTGCTGATCCTCGCCATGTACTGGAAGAAGCTGACCACCCGTGGCGCCATGATCGGCGGCTGGATGGGGCTGCTGACCGCCGCGACGCTGATGGTGCTGGGCCCGACCGTCTGGGTGCAGGTGCTGGGGCACCCGACGCCCATCTATCCCTATGAGTACCCGGCGCTGTTCTCCATGCTGCTGGCCTTCGTGGGTATCTGGTTCTTCTCGATCACCGACAGGTCCGCCAGCGCGGCGGAGGAACGCGCGCGCTTCTACCCGCAGTTCGTGCGTTCCCAGACCGGGCTGGGGGCCAGCGGTCCCTCGAAGCGCTGAGTGCGCGCGCGGCGGCCGGATGCGGGCCCCGCGCGTCCCGGGCTCAGATCATGCCCAGCAGTAACAGTACGACCACTATGACCAGCAACACGCCTACCAGGCCGGAGGGACCGTAGCCCCAGTTGCGGGAGTGGGGGAACAGGGGCAAGCCGCCGACCAGCAGTAGAACCAGGATCACGAGCAACAGGAGGGTGAGCATGGGCAGTCTCTCCGGGTTGACGATGGGGGGCTCCGCAGGCGCTAAGGTTGAAAGCGGGCACCTGTAGTAACCGACTGATCAGCTTCCGCGAGGGTTCAAGGAAAATGCCGACATGATCCATGGCCTGGCCGCCGATGCGGTGCTCCTGTTGCATCTGGCCTTCATTCTCTTCGTGGTCCTGGGCGGGCTGCTGGTGCTCCGCTGGCCCCGGTTGGCCTTGCTGCACCTGCCTGCGGTCGCCTGGGGCGCCACGGTGGAATGCCTGCAGCTGCTCTGCCCCCTCACGCCGCTGGAGAACCGCCTGCGCCGCCTGGCGGGGGAGCGGGGCTACGAGGGTGGTTTCATCGAGCACTACCTGGAACCACTGATCTACCCCGCCGGGTTGACGCCCGGTATCCAGCTCGGGCTCGGCGCCCTGGTGCTGCTGATCAACCTGGTGCCTTACGGGCTGCTGCTGTGGCGCTTAAGGCGTCGCCCGTGACCCGCTCACAGAGCCTGGTTAGCGGCGGATTTGCCCCGATCATTCACCCCCGTGATTCAAGGATGGCGGGACCATCGCCTTCGCTACACTCCTGCCCATCCACCGCACACACAGAAAGGCACCTCACCATGCACAACCGCATCATGATTACCGGCGCCGGTTCCGGGCTCGGTCGCGAAATCGCCCTGCGCTGGGCGCGCGAAGGCTGGAAACTGGCCCTCTCCGACGTCAACGAGGCCGGCCTGGCGGAGACCCTCAAACTGGTCCGGGAGGCCGGTGGCGATGGCTTCACCCGGCGTTGCGACGTCCGCGACTACAGCCAGCTCACCGCCCTGGCCCAGGCCTGCGAGGAGAAGCTCGGCGGCATCGACATCATCGTCAACAACGCCGGCGTGGCCGCTGGCGGCTTCTTTGAGGAACTGTCCCTCGAAGACTGGGACTGGCAGATCTCCATCAACCTCATGGGCGTGGTGAAGGGCTGCAAGGCCTTCCTGCCGCTCCTGCAGAAGAGCCAGGGGCGCATCATCAACATCGCCTCCATGGCGGCCCTGATGCAGGGACCGGCCATGAGCAACTACAACGTGGCCAAGGCGGGCGTCGTGGCGCTCTCGGAGAGCCTGCTGGTGGAGCTGAAAGGGGAGGGCATCGGCGTTCATGTGGTCTGCCCGTCGTTCTTCCAGACCAACCTGCTGGATTCCTTCCGCGGCCCCACCCCGGCCATGAAGGCCCAGGTGGGCAAGCTGCTGGAAAGCTCCCCCATCAGTGCCGCCGACATCGCCGACACCATCTACCGCGAGGTGTCCGAGGGCGTCTTCATGATCCTGCCCCATGAGCAGGGGCGCCTGGCCTGGGGCCTGAAGCAGAAGAACCCGCAGATGCTCTACGACGAGATGACCAGCATGTGCGAGAAGATGCGCGCCAGGCAGCGCTCGCTGGCCTGAGCGGGCTGTCCGCTCGGTCAGTTTTCAGGGCGCCCAGGGTTGCCCTGAGGCGGGCCGGGGGAGTAGGGTTTTTCCCCCGGCCTCATCGCCCACCCGGATGGATCCTCAGTGAAACCCCTCTCCCGCGCCTGGCTGCTGCTGGCGCTAGTCCTCGCTGCCATCAACCTGCGTCCCGGTATCACCTCCCTCGCGCCGCTGATCGAGCGGATCGCCCACGAACTTTCCCTGAGCCGCAGCCTCATCAGCCTGACCACGGCCCTGCCGGTGCTCTGCATGGGCCTGCTGGCTCCCCTGGCGCCGCGACTGGCGGTGCGCTTCGGCCTGGAGCGGGTGGTCGCCGCCTGTCTCGGGCTGATCGGCGTCGCCCTGCTGGCGCGCCTGGGCAGCCACGCCAGCGAGGTACTGATCGGCAGCGCCATCTTCCTTGGTGCGGGCATCGCCGTGGCCGGGCCGCTGTTGTCCGGGTTCATCAAGCGTCATTTCCACGATCGCATGGGCCGGGTGGTGGCCTGGTATTCCCTGAGCATGACCATCGGCGGTGCCGGCGGCGCGGTGCTGACCCCGCCGGTGACCCAGTGGCTCGGTGATCAGTGGCACCTCGGCCTGGCCGCCTGGGCCTTGCCGGCGGTGCTGACGGCGTTGCTCTGGCTGTGCCTGCCGAACCAGTCGGACGCCACGGGCGAAGGCGAGTCGGGCGGCTTGCCCTGGACGGTGCCGCGAGCCTGGCTGGTCACCACGCTCTTCGCCCTCCAGGCCGGGTTGTTCTATGCCCTGGCCACCTGGCTGGTGGCCCGTTATCACGAGGCCGGTTTCAGCCTGCTGCGCAGCAACAGCCTGTTCAGCCTCTTCATGCTGGTGGGCGTGCCCAGCGCCTTCCTGCTGCCCTGGTTGGCCCAGCGCTTCGATAACCGTTACCTGTTGCTGCTGCTCTGCAGTGTGGTCAGCAGCCTCTGCCTGGCGATGATCACCTTCCAGCCGACCCTGCTGCCCGAGGTCTGGGCGGCCCTGCTGAGCCTGGGGTTGAGCGGCTCATTCGCGTTGTCCATGGTGCTGCCGCTGTACGAGGCCGGCTCGCCCCTGGCGGTGAGCCGCTGGACCGCGATGATGCTCTGCGCCGGTTACAGCCTGGGTTGCCTGACCCCGGTGCTTGCCGGGCTGGGGCGTGACCTGGCCGGCAACTATCAGGTGCCCTTCATGGTGATCACCGGGCTGGCGCTGGTGATGTGCGTGATCGCCTGGCGGCTCGGCCAAGGCCGGCGCTGAGACTTCGAGGCAGTTCCTTTCTCCCGTGGCGCTCCTGTGTTAGAAGGCTGCCACCGTTTTCCTGGAGTGCCCGCGTGGAGTCCGAATCCATCGTCTATGGCTGCATCCGCGACTGGCCGTCCCCGGACGACCAGGAGCTGCGGTTGCGCCGCGACCACAACCACCGGGTACTGGACAGCCTGTCCCGTGGCGAGGCCTGGCCCTTCCTTGGCCGCGAGATGTTCGCCTGCTGCGAGCAACCCGGGGCGGGCCTGTTCCAGACCCAGGTGATCCATTTCGGCGCCAGCTACCCCGCGGTGGAGTATGAGTGGAACCTGTGGGTCGGTGAGTTCGAGGCCTTGCTCCGGCGGCTTTACTGGAGCAGCGCGGTGGTTCACCTGGAGACCGAGCTCAACGGCATCCATACCTTCCGCTGGGAGAGCGAGCAGGGCTTCCATGGCCCCGAGGAGGGCAATCTCCGGGTCCGTTGTGCCTGGGAGCGCGAGGGCGGCGTGAACGGCTGAGGGTTTCGTCGCCGTTGTCGGTCCTGCTGCGCGCCGTCCCTTTCAACGGCGCGGGGACGCTTCGCGACGAGCGGACTGGCGGATTGCCTGCACCCCGCCAGGCGGACGTGGTCGAAACCTCCAGGCCGTCCGAAAAGCAGCGCGGGAAACCGCCGATATACTTTTTGGGCATCGACCTTCCCCCCAGCAGGAGGAAGCTGGATGAGCCGACCGTCACCAGGGACAGTGGCGCGAGTCCTGGTGGCGCTTTATTCGGCGCTTCTCCTGGCCTGCACCCCGCTGCCCCGCATCAATCCCGACCTCGTCCATTCTCCGGCGCCCGTGCAACTGGACGGTGCCCACGGCCCCCTGTCCGAGGCCCGCAGCAGGGCGATTCTGGAACGGCTCAAGGCGGGCGGGCCGGAAACCGACTTCCTCGACCTTCACCTGGCCATCGAGGAGGCCCTGGTGGGCAGCCCTCTGACTGCCGGCAACCGGGTGGAACTGTTGCAGGACGGGCCGGCGACCTACGCGGCGATGTTCGCCGCCATCGAGGGGGCGCGGGACCATATCAACATGGAGACCTACATCCTCGAAGGCGACGAGGTGGGCGAGCGTTTCGCCACGGCCCTGATCGCCAAACAGCGCAGTGGCGTGCAGGTGAACCTGATCTACGACAGCGTCGGTACCCTGACCACGCCGCCGGCATTCTTCGCGCGCCTGGCGGAGGCCGGTGTCCGCCTGTTGGAGTTCAATCCCATCAATCCCCTGACCGCCAAGGCCGGTTGGCAACTGAACCAGCGCGATCACCGCAAGCTGCTGATCGTCGATGGCCGGGTCGCCATCCTCGGTGGCGTGAACATCAGTGGGGTCTATTCAGGGGGTTCCTTCGGCTCCCACGGCGTCCATCAGGACAAGGACCGGCTGCCCTGGCGGGATACCGACCTGCGTATCGAAGGGCCGGTGGTGGCTGACCTGCAGAAGCTGTTCATCGAGACCTGGGATCGGCAGAAAGGCGGCGAACTGGTGGCGCGGCACTACTTCCCGCCCTTGCAGCCGGCGGGGGACGAGGTGGTCCGGGCGATCGGCAGTTCGCCGGAGGAGCCCTACAGCCAGATCTACGCGACCCTGATCTCCGCCCTGCACAGTGCCCAGAGCGAAATCTGGCTCACGGCTGCCTACTTCGTGCCGGATCCCCAGCTACTGGAAGCCCTCGAATCCGCCGCGGCGCGGGGCGTCGACGTCCGCCTGGTGGTGCCCAGTCGCACGGACTCCTGGCTGGTATTCCACGCCGGCCGCGCCTACTACCGGACGTTGCTGGAGGCGGGCGTTCGCCTCTACGAGCGACATGATGCCCTGTTGCACGTGAAGGCCGGGGTGATCGATGGCGTCTGGTCCACAGTGGGCTCCACCAACCTGGATTGGCGGAGCTTCCTGCATAACCAGGAGGTCAACGTGGTGGTGCTGGGGGCCGATTTCGGCCAGAGGATGCGCAAGGCGTTCCTGGACGATGTGGCCGCTTCGGAGGAAATCACCCTGGAGCGCTGGCAGAGCCGATCCATCCGCGCCCGGATCAGCGAACGGATCGGGCGCATCTGGGAATACTGGCTCTAGCCTCGGACCACGCCGGTTACGGCAGGCCCCTTGCGGGCGGGACGCGGGCGTTGTTCATCCAGCAGGCGCTGGTAGGCGGCTTCGTGCAGCGCACGGGCATCGGCCAGGAGCAGGCCAAGGGCGGACGCCAGGCGAGCGGTCTGCTGGGGCAGGACATCGGTGTGGCTGCTTCCTTCCAGCACGCATAGCAGGTCGCACACGGCCGTCATGCGTTGGGTGGCGGCTTCGAAGAGGTGATGGGCGGGCGCTTTGCTATTGATGAAGAGCACATCGCCGTAGGGCTGTGAGGAGGCGGGGAGGGGAGAGAGTTCGTTGGCGTTGCGCGTGCGGTTTTCGAAACGGGGAGGGTAGTGCATATCCTTGCGTCCTCGCGGGTCCGGAGTTGCCGCCATCCCGTTGAAGGGGTGGCGGGCCGTGCAGGGGTCGCAAACCGGTACGCGAGGAAAACCCGGCAAGGCCAAAGGCCTTCCCTGCACGGTCCGCCATGTCGGTGAACCGTGCCCTGCGTGACGACCGGGTTGCGACGCCCGGTTGCGGTTCCCACCGCAACGGTTGGGGACTCTAGCGAGGGGGCTTGTAGGCGCTCAAGGCGCAAGGCCTGTCAGAAATGTCCCGAAATGATCGCTGTCGCAAGGAGCGGAACGGGTGTCCGGCGGAGAGGCCCGCACTAGAGCGACTTGTTGTTTTATTGCCGAATTTCCCGACGGAATGCCCTTGGTTCTTCCGGGTTTCGTCATCATTTCGTAGCGGAGCTTCTACACTCTTGAAACACAGACCATTGGTGCTCTGTGCTTTGTTTGGGTCGCCTTCGTGGCGGCCTTTTTCTTTTCCGCTGCCCAATAAAGAACGCCCCCGACATTCGGGGTCGGGGGCGTCGGGTGGATTCCTCGTTCTTGAGAAGCGGGGAGTCGCGGGTCAAGCCTCCGGGGAGCCATCTCCCTGTTCTTTCCAGCCGCCGCCCAGGGCCTTGTACAGGTTCACCTCGCTGGCGAGCTGGTTGAGGCGATCGCCGATGAGTTGCTGGCGGGCGCTGAACAGCTGGCGCTGGGCATCCAGCAGCGTCAGGTAGCTGTCCACGCCGGTGCGGTAGCGGCGTTCGGCGAAGCCGTAGTACTCCTCGGTGGTTTTCACCAGGGCGCGCTGGGCATCCAGTTGCTGCTGGTAGGTGGTGCGCGCGGCGAGGCCGTCGGCCACCTCCTGGAAGGCCACCTGGATGGCCTTCTCGTAGTTGGCCACCTGGATGTCCTTCTGCAGTTCGCTGTACTCCAGGTTCGCCTTCAGCCGGCCCGCATTGAAGATCGGCAGGCTGATGCTGGGCTGGAACAGCCAGCTTCCCGATCCGGCGTCGAACAGACCGGACAGCTCGTCGCTCAGGCTGCCGGCGTTGGCGGTGAGGCTGACGCTGGGGAAGAAGGCCGCACGGGCGGCGCCGATGTTGGCGTTGGCGGCCTTGAGCTGATGCTCGGCCTGGAGCACGTCAGGGCGGCGCTGCAGCAGGTCGGACGGCAGCCCCGCCGGCACTTCCGCCAGCAGGTCGTCGTCCAGGTGCATGCCCCTGGGGAGGTTCTCCGGCAGACCGGTGCCCAGTAACTGGATCAGGGCGTTGCGGTCCTGGGCCACCAGTCGGCTGTACTGGGCCAGGCTGACCTGGGCGCTTTCCACCGCCGTGCGTGCCTGGCTCAGGGACAGTGCGTCGGCGACGCCGACATCGAAGCTGCGCTGGGTCAGGGCGTAGCTTTCCTCGTAGGTCTTCAGGGTGTCGCGAGTCAGTTGCAGCAGAGCCTGGTCCGCCTGCCAGTCGAGGTAGGCGGTGGCCACCGCGGCCACCAGGCTGATCTGGGTGCTGCGGCGCGCCTGCTCGGTGGCGAAGTACTGCTCCAGGGCTTCCTGGCTCAGGCTGCGCAGGCGACCGAAGAAGTCCAGTTCCCAGGCGTTCACGCCCAGGGTGGCGCTGTACTGGCCGCTTGTGGTGGCTTCGCCGCTGCTGCTCAGGCTGCCGGGCAGGCGCTGGCGGGTGGCGCCGCCGTCGGCCGAGACGCTGGGGAACAGGTCAGCACGCTGGATGCGGTAGAGCGAACGGTAGGCCTCGACATTGAGCGCGGCCACCCGCAGGTCGCGGTTGTTGGCCAGGGCGAGCTCCACCACCTGGCGCAGCGCCGGGTCGTGGAAGAACTCGCGCCAGTCCAGCTCGGCGGCGGCGGTGTCCACCTGGGCCGCGCCCTGGCTGTAGGCTTCGCCTTCCGGCCAGTTGGTGGCTACCGGCGCCTCGGGGCGCTGGTAGTCGGGGATCATCGAACAGCCACCGAGCAGGGTCGCGGCGATGGCCAGGGATAACAGGGAATGCCTCACTGCAGGGCCTCCTCGGTTTTCTCGGCGGACCGCTTGCGCTTCTCGAACAGCGAACAGACCACCACGTAGAACAAGGGAATCCAGAAGATCGCCAGGACCAGCGCGCTGAGCATGCCTCCGATCACCCCGGTGCCGATGGCGTGCTTGCTGCCGGCGCCGGCGCCGGAAGCGATGGCCAGGGGCAGCACGCCGAGGATGAACGCCAGGGAGGTCATCACGATGGGGCGCAGGCGCATGCGGCAGGCCTCGATGGCCGCCTGGACCAGGCTCATGCCCTGCTCGTGCTGGGCCTTGGCGAACTCGACGATGAGGATCGCGTTACGCGCCGACAGGCCGATGGTGGTGAGCAGGCCGACCTGGAAGAACACGTCGTTGGACAGGCCGCGCAGGCTGGTGAACATCAGCGCGCCGATCACGCCCAGGGGCACCACCAGCATCACCGAGAAGGGGATCGACCAGCTTTCGTACAGGGCCGCCAGGCAGAGGAACACCACCAGCAGCGACAGGGCGTAGAGGGCCGGGGCCTGGGCACCGGACAGCCGCTCCTCGTAGGAGAGGCCGGTCCAGGCGTAGCCGACGCCCGCCGGCAGCTGCTTGGCGATCTCTTCCACGGCGGCCATGGCGTCACCCGAGCTGTAGCCCGGAGCGGCCTCGCCGAGGATTTCCACCGCCGGCACGCCGTTGTAGCGCGCCAGCTTCGGCGGGCCGTAGGTCCACTCGCCGCTGGCGAAGGCGCTGAAAGGCACCATCTGGCCCTGGTCGTTGCGCACGTACCACTTGTTCAGGTCTTCCGGGTTCATCCGTGCTTCGGGTTCGCCCTGCAGGTAGACCTTCTTCACCCGGCCACGGTCGATGAAGTCGTTGACGTAGCTGGCGCCCCAGGCGATGGAGACGGTGTTGTTGATATCCGACAGGGAGAGCCCATGGGCGCGGGCCTTCTCGTCGTCGATCAGCAACTGGTACTGGGGCTCGTCACGCAGGCCGTTGGCGCGGACGCGGTTGAGCACCGGGTTCTTCGCCGCCAGTTCGAGGAACTGGTCACGGGCTTCGTTCAGGGCCTCGTGGCCGATGCCGGCGCGGTCCTGGAGGAAGAAGTTGAAGCCGGTGGCGTTGCCCAGCTCCATCACGGCCGGCGGCGCGAAGGCGAACACCATGGCGTCGCGGAAACTGAAGAAGTGCTTCTGGGCGCGCTGGGCCAGGGCGGCGACGCTGTTCTGCTCGCCGGGGCGCTCGTCCCAGGGCTTGAGCATGATGAAGGCCATGCCCGAACTCTGGCCGCGTCCGGCGAAGTTGAAGCCGGTCACGGTGAACACCGACTTCACGGTGTCCTGCTCCTGCTCCAGGAGGTACTGGCGCATTTCGTCCACCACCACCTGGGTCCGTTCGGCGCTGGCGCCGGCCGGGGTCTGCACCTGGGCGAAGAGCACGCCCTGGTCTTCCTCGGGGAGGAAGGCGGTGGGGATGCGGGTGAACATGAAGGCCATGACGCCGACTATCACCAGGTACATCAGCAGGTAGGGGGCCTTGCGCTTGAGCATGGCGGCCACGCCGTTCTGGTAGGCCTGGTTGCCACGCTCGAAGCTGCGGTTGAACCAGCCGAAGAAGCCGCGCGCCTCGTGGTGCTCACCCTTCCTGATAGGTTTGAGCAGGGTGGCGCAGAGGGCCGGGGTGAAGATCAGCGCCACCAGCACCGAGAGCGCCATGGCGGCGACGATGGTGATGGAGAACTGCCGGTAGATCACACCCGTGGAGCCGCCGAAGAAGGCCATGGGCAGGAACACCGCCGAGAGCACCAGGGCGATGCCCACCAGCGCGCCCTGGATCTGGCCCATGGACTTGCGGGTGGCTTCCAGGGGCGACAGGCCCTCCTCGCGCATCACCCGCTCGACGTTTTCCACCACCACGATGGCATCGTCCACCAGCAGGCCGATGGCCAGCACCATGGCGAACATGGTCAGGGTGTTGATGGAGAAGCCGAAGGCCGCCAGCACGCCAAAGGTACCCAGCAGCACCACGGGCACCGCCAGGGTCGGGATGATGGTGGCGCGCAGGTTCTGCAGGAACAGGAACATCACCAGGAACACCAGGACGATGGCCTCGCCCAGGGTGTGGATCACGCCCTCGATGGAGGCCGAGACCACCGGGGTGGTGTCGTAGGGGAACACCACCTTCATCCCGGCGGGGAAGAAGGGTTCCAGTTCGCCGATGGTCTGGCGGATCGCCTTGGCGGTGTCCAGGGCGTTGGCGCCGGTGGCCAGCTTGATGGCCAGGCCGGAGGCGGGCTTGCCGTTGTACTGGGCGCTGATGCTGTAGTTCTCGCCGCCCAGCTCGATCTTGGCCACATCCCGCAGGCGCACCTGGGAGCCGTCACGGTTGACCTTGAGCAGGATGGCGCCGAACTGCTCGGGCGTCTGCAGGCGGGTCTTGCCGATGATGGTGGCGTTGAGCTGCTGACCGGGGGAGGCGGGCAGGCCGCCGAGCTGGCCGGAGGAGATCTGCACGTTCTGCGCCTGGATGGCGGTCTTCACGTCCACCGGCGTCAGCTGGTAGTTGTTCAGCCTGGCGGGGTCCAGCCAGATGCGCATGGCGTACTGGGCGCCGAACACCTGGAAGTCGCCCACGCCCTTGGTGCGCGAGATCGGGTCCTGGATGTTGGAGACGATGTAGTTGGCCAGGTCGTTCTTGTCCATGGAGCCGTCTTCGGAGACGACGCCGATCACCAGCAGGAAGTTCTTCACCGCCTTGGTGACGCGGATGCCCTGCTGCTGGACCTCCTGGGGCAGCAGCGGGGTCGCCAGCTGCAGCTTGTTCTGCACCTGGACCTGGGCGATGTCGGGGTTGGTGCCCTGCTCGAAGGTGGCGGTGATGGTCATGCTGCCGTCGGAGTTGCTCTCCGAGGAGATGTAGCGCAGGCCGTCGATGCCGTTGAGCTGCTGCTCGATCACCTGCACCACGGTGTCCTGCACCGTCTGCGCGGAGGCGCCGGGGTAGCTGACCTGGATACCGACCGCGGGCGCGGCGATGCTGGGGTACTGGTTGATCGGCAGTTTCAGGATCGACAGGCCGCCAGCGAGCATGATCACCAGCGCGATCACCCAGGCGAAGATCGGGCGATCGATGAAGAATCTGGACATCTGGAGGCTCCTTAGTGGCTCTTGGCCAGGCCGTCGCCGGACGCTTGCGGGTTGGCCACGTTGGTGGCCGGGGAGGCTTCCACCTCGGCGCCCGGGCGGACGAACTGCAGGCCCTCGGTGATCAGGCGATCCCCCGGGTTCAGGCCTTCGCTCACCAGCCAGCGGTCGCCGACGGTGCGTTGGGCCTTGAGCTGGCGCAGTTCCACCTTGTTCTCGGCATTCACCACCAGGGCGGTGGCCTGGCCCTTGAGGTCGCGGGTGATGCCCTGTTGCGGCGCGAGGATGGCCTCCTGCTTCACCGCCGAGTTGAGCCGGGCGTGGACGAACATGCCGGGCAGCAGGGTGTGGTCGGGGTTGGGGAACACCGCGCGCAGGGTCACCGAGCCGGTGCCTTCGTCCACCGAGACCTCGGAGAACTCAAGGCTGCCCTTCTGGCTGTACTCGCTGCCGTCCTCGAGGATCAGAGTGACCTTGGCGCTCTTGTCGCCGGACTTCTCCAGCTGGCCGTCGGCCATCTCCTTGCGCAGGCGCAGCAGGTCCGTGGTGGACTGGGTGACGTCGACATAGATGGGATCGAGCTGCTGGATGGTGGCCAGGGCGTTGGCCTGGCCATTGCTGACCAGCGCACCCTCGGTCACCGCCGAGCGGCCGACGCGGCCGGAGATGGGCGCCAGCACCTTGGTGTAGCGCAGGTCGATCCTGGCTTTCTCCAGGGCGGCTTCGGCCTGCAGGCTGGCGGCGCGGGCCTCGTCATAGGCCTGCTTGCTCACCGCCTGGTCCACCACCAGGGTCTTGTAGCGGGACGCCAGGGACTGGGCGGAGGCGAGGCTGGCCTCGGCGCTCTTGAATGTGGCGGAGTAGACCGACGGGTCGATCTGGTACAGCTGCTGGCCCGCCTTCACCTCGCTGCCCTCGGTGAACAGGCGTTTCTGGATGATCCCGTCCACCTGCGGGCGGACCTCGGCGATGCGGTAGGCGCTGGTGCGGCCCGGGAGTTCGGTGGTCAGGGTGAACGCCTGCGGTTGCAGGGTGACGACGCCGACCTTGGGGGTCTGGGCGGGCGGGGGAGCCGAGGCTTCCTGGCAACCGGCGAGGCTGAGCGTGGCCAGGGCGATGGCGGAAACCAAGGCGGCAAAGGCTGGCTTCATGGGCATCTGAAGGGACCTCATTCTTTGGGTGACAACCCTGGGGAAGGGCTGGGCGCAGGGCGAGTTGTGGATTCTTGCGGAGGTGTAAGAATATACTTACATGCGTGAATGTTTGTAAATCGAATATTCCGACACCGATGTCAGATTTTGTTTCTCTGAGTGGGCGATTTTTTCCTTTGTCTCCAGACGGATAGGTTTCAGCGGCACATGGCCAGACGTACCAAAGAAGAAGCCGAAGAGACCCGGGTGCAGATACTCGATGCCACCGAACGGGTCTTCCACGAGAAGGGGGTTTCCCGTGCCTCCCTGGCGGAGATCGCCACCGCCGCCGGCGTGAGCCGGGGCGCCATCTACTGGCATTTCGAGAACAAGACCGACTTGTTCCAGGCGATGCTGGAGCGCATCCGCCTGCCCCTGGAAGAACTGGCACGCGCCAGCGAGCGGGAGGACGAGCCCGATCCGCTGGGGCGCATGCACCAGTTGCTCGTGCGCCTTCTGAAGCGTGTGGAGCTCGACCCTCAAAGCCGGCGCATCCACGAGATCCTCCGCTACAAGGTGGAGTACACCGAGGAACTGGGGGACCTGCACCGTCGCATGCGGGAGCAGAGCATCGAGTGCGACCAGCGCATCGCCAAGGCGCTCTCCAATGCCGTCAGTCGTGGCCAGTTGCCCGCCGGCCTGGATTGTCGCCTCGCCGCCGTCAGCGTCCATGCCTATATGGAGGGGATCCAGACCAACTGGTTGCTGGCGCCCGACGGCTACTCCCTGGCGGACGAGGCGGAGATCCTGGTCGACAGCCTGATGGACATGCTGCGACTAAGTCCGGCGCTGCGCAGGCACGCTCCCTGAGCCCGGCGCGGATCCTGCCCCGGCGATAGCCGGTTGCCGGCAGCGCTGCGGGAGGGGCGCCACTTTTATGGCGCCAATTCATCTCGTTCGTCCCGCACATTTTTTCGCCGTCACCCCCACTTTTCGCCTGGGCCGCTCTGGAATGGGCTTATCAGCGTTAATGAGAACGTCTCTCGTCTCCTTGGCGTGTCGCTGGTCGGGCTTAATCCCGCAGCCGTCCGACGGGTGGGGTGCAGCGCTGGCGATGCGTCGGACTATTGGCTAAGCCTGTCCCTAGGGTTCTGCGGGGGCAGCGCCGTAGTGCTCCTTGGCTTCGAACTATAAGAAGGCGGCCGCGTCCGGGCCGATCCCACCACTCCGCCACTGGAGCGCCGAGATGAAGACTTTCTCGCAGCCCCGATCCGAGTTGTCCGAGATCCTCAACCGCCTGCGCCACACCTTCTATGTGGTGGGTGGCTTCAGCGGGGTCGTCAACCTGCTGATGCTGGCCCCGGCCATCTACATGATGCAGGTGTACGACCGCGTGCTGGCCAGCAGCAACGTCACCACCCTGATGATGCTCACGGCGCTGATCCTCGGGCTCTACCTGCTGATGTCGCTTCTGGAGGTGGTGCGCTCCACGGTGCTGATCCGCCTGGGTAACCGCATGGACATGAGCCTGAACAAGCGCATCTTCAATGCGTCCTTCGAGCGCAACCTGCGGCGAGCCGGCGGCAACCCGGCCCAGGCCCTGCAGGACCTGTCCCAGGTGCGCCAGTTCCTGACCGGCAATGGCCTGTTCGCCTTCTTCGACGCCCCCTGGACGCCCATCTACCTGCTGGTGATCTTCCTCGTGCATCCGTTGCTGGGGATCATCACCCTGGTGGGCTCGGCGATCCTCTTCGGCCTGGCGCTGCTCACCGAGGTGGTGACCCGGGGACCGCTGATGGAGGCCAACCAGGCGGCCATGTCCTCCGGCGCCTTCGCCAACAACAACCTGCGCAACACCGAGGTGATCGAGGCCATGGGGATGCTGCCGGCGATCCGCGAGCGCTGGTTCGGCAGCCACCAGCGCATCCTCGAGAAGCAGACCCTGGCCTCGGACCGCGCAGCCTACATCAACGGTGTCAGCCGCTTCGTGCGGGTCACCATGCAGTCGCTGATCCTCGGCGCGGGCGCCCTGCTGGCGATCAAGGGCGACATCACCGCCGGCATGATGATCGCCAGCTCCATCCTCAGTGGCCGCGCCATGGCCCCGGTGGAGCAGGCCATCGGCGTCTGGAAGCAGTTGCTGTCCGCCCGGGCGTCCTGGGAACGGCTGAACAAGCTGCTGCAGGACTTCCCGGCGCGCAAGGAAGCCATGTCCCTGCCCAAGCCCCTGGGCGCCCTGTCCGTGGAGCAGGCCATGACCGCCGCCCCGGGAGGCGTCTCGACCATCCTGCGTGGCATCAACTTCAACCTGGCGCCCGGCGAAGCGCTTGGCATCATCGGCCCCTCGGCCGCCGGCAAGTCCACCCTGGCGCGCCTGCTGGTGGGCGTCTGGCCGGCGCAGGGTGGAAAGGTGCGGCTCGACGGCGCCGATATCTTCCTCTGGAACAAGGAGGAACTGGGGCCCTCCATCGGCTACCTGCCCCAGGACGTGGAGCTGTTCGAAGGCACCATCGCCGAGAACATCTCCCGCTTTGGCGAGCTGGACAGCGAGGCGATCATCCTGGCGGCCAAGCGCGCCGGGGTCCATGACATGATCCTGCGTTTCGACAAGGGCTACGACACGCCCCTGGCCGGTGACGGCAGCCCGCTCTCCGGCGGCCAGAAGCAGCGCATCGCCCTGGCCCGGGCCATCTATGGCGACCCCTCGCTGATCGTGCTGGACGAGCCCAACGCCAACCTCGACGACCTCGGCGAGGCGGCACTGGTGGAGGCCATCCTCGACCTGAAGAAACGGGGCAAGACCCTGGTCCTGATTTCCCACAGACCCAGCGTGCTCAGCACGGTGGACAAGGTGCTGCTGCTGCGCGACGGCGGCGTGCAGCTGTTCGGTCCCCGCGAGGAAGTCTTCGCGGCCCTGCGCCAGGCCAGCGTCATGCCTTCCGTGGGCACCCCCAACCTGGCGTCGATGCGGGCGAAGGAGTAATCCATCATGCAAGCGGCAAGCGAAAGCAAGGCCCTGGTCAAGGTCGAGGAACCGGCACAGGTGGACATGGACGACCGCCGTCCTGCCCGCTGGGGCGTCGGCCTGGTGCTGGCCGGCTTCGGCGGCTTCCTCGTCTGGGCGCTGGTGGCGCCCCTGGACGCCGGGGTGGTGGCCAATGCTACGGTCAACGTGACCAATGCCCGCAAGACGGTGCAGCACCTCACCGGCGGCACCGTGTCGGCGATCCTGGTGCGTGAGGGGGACAAGGTGCGCGCCGGCCAGGAGCTGGCCCGCCTGGACCCGACCCAGGCCATCGCCGAGCAGGGGGCGCTGAGCTCCCAGTACATAGTCGCCAAGACCGTGGAGGACCGCCTGGTGGCCGAGCGCGATGGCGCCGACACCGTCACCTTCACCTCGGAACTGCTGGAGCGCTTCGGCGGTGATCCGCGCCTGATGGAGGCCGTCGCCCTGCAGCAGCGCCTGTTCCAGACCCGGCGCAAGGCACTGCTGGGCGAGATCAGCATCCTCCATGAGAACCTCAATGGCGCCGAGGAGCAGCTCAAGGGCCTGCGTCAGGTGCAGGGGACCCGCGCCCGGCAGGCCAGTCTGCTGGAACAGGAGCTGGAGGGGGTTCGCAGCCTGGCGGCCGAAGGCTACATCCCGCGCAACCGCATGCTGGAGCTGGAGCGCAGCGCGTCCGAGCTGAACGGCGCCCTGGCGCAGAACGTCGCCGACATCGGCCGGACCCGCAACCAGATCGCCGAGCTCAAGCTGCGTATTCTCCAGCGCGAGCAGGACTTCCAGAAGGAAGTGGAGTCCCAGCTCACCGATATCCAGCGGGAGACCACCTCCCTCGCCGAACGCCTGCGCTCGGTGGACTACCAGGTGGACAACACCGTGATCCGCTCCCCCATCGACGGCATCGTCCTGGGGCTGAATATCGCCACCGTGGGGGGGGTGATCCAGCCCGGCGCGCCGATCATGGACGTGGTGCCGGACAAGGAGCCTTTGCAGGTGGATGCCCAGGTGCCGGTCCAGGCCATCGACAAGATGGTGCCCGGCCTGCCGGTGGACATTGCCTTCCCGGCCTTCAACCACGCGCAGACGCCCAATATTCCCGGTCGCGTGCTGACGGTGGCCGCCGACCGCCTGGTGGACGAGGCCAGCAAGCAGCCCTACTACCTCGCCCAGGTGGAGGTGACCGCGGAGGGCATGAAATTGCTCGGTCCGAACAATATCCGTGCGGGAATGCCGGCTACAGTGACTATCAAGACCGGTGAACGCAGCCTGATGAGCTACCTGATGAAACCCCTGCTGAGCCGGGTCGGAAACGCATTCAAGGAGCAGTGACATGAGCCCCCGGAAGGCCCTCGCGGGATTACTTGGAATCGTTGCCCTGCCGGTGTCGGCCATGGACCTGGCGGAAGCCTGGAACGTCTATCAGATCCAGGGGCCGACCTACCTCGCCTCGGTGCACGAGCGCCAGGCTGGCCAGGAGTACAAGGAGCTGGGCAAGGCCGGGCTGCTGCCCAGCATCAACGCCACCGCGTACTGGAAGCGCGTGGACGGTACCAGCGAGCAGGAGAACCTCCTTGGGCGCAGCGTCGAGAGTGACCTGGATTACGACTCGCGGGGCGCGGTGGTGGAGTTGCGCCAGCCGCTGTTCAACAAGCAGCGCATGGCCGAGTACCGCCAGGGCAACCAGCGGACCCTGTTCAGCGATGCGGTGTTCGACGCCAAGACCCAGGAGTCGGCGGTGAGCCTCGCCAGCCGCTACTTCGCCGTGCTGCTGGCGCTGGAGACCATCGAGCTGGCCAAGGTGAAACTGAAGAACCTGGAGGAGCAGGTGCAGTCCGCCAAGCGCCGTTTCGACCTTGGCGACGGTACCGTGATCGACGTCGACCAGGCCTCCGCCCGGCGCGACCTGGCCCGGGCCGAACTGATCGAGGCCGAGGACAACCTGCTGGTGGCCCGCCGCCTGCTGCAGGAGTTGCTGGGCGTGGTGCCGGAGCAGATGTCCACCCTGCGCACCGACTTTCCCACGCCGCCGCTGGAGCCGCCGTCGCTCCAGGACTGGCTCAACGACGCCAAGGCGAACAACCCCGCCATCATCGCTCGCCGCCATAGCGTCGATATCGCCGACCAGGAGGTGAAGCGCGCCAGCGCTGGGCACTGGCCCACCCTGGACTTCGTCGCCGCCTACAACGACACCGAGAGTGACTCGGTCTCCACCCAGGACCAGCACAACAAGTACGGCTCGGTGGGCGTCGAACTGCGGATGCCGATCTTCGCCGGTGGCGCCACCAACGCCCAGGTGCGCCAGGCGTCGGCCAACCGCGAACTGGCCAACGACCAGCTCAACTCCAGCCGGGAGGAAGTGCTCTCCGGCACGACCCGCGAGTTTCGCGGGGTGCAGAGCGGCGAGCAGCGTATCCGGGCACTGGAGCAGGCGGTGATCTCCAGCGAGCGGGCCCAGGACTCGGCCCGCAAGGGCTTCCGGGCCGGCACCAGCACCAACCTGGATATCCTCAATGCCGAGGAACAGGCCTTCATCGCCCGGCGCGACCTGCTGGAGGCCAAACTGCGCTACCTGCTGTCGCGGTTGCGCCTTGCCGCGTCGGTGGGGTCGCTGGGGGGCGATGATATCCAGCGGGCCAACGACTACCTGGGCCCCTCGATCTCGATGCAGCAGTGAGTTTCCCGTTCAGCGTGCGGCGCTGACACCCTCCAGGGTGGCGAAGGAGGTGTCCTTGGCGGTCAGCAGGAAATCGCGCATGAAGGGCGCATCCAGCATGTCCGCACGGATGGCGGCATGGAGGGTGCAGTACAGCCCTTTCTCGCCCAGGCGCCGGGCCGTGACATAACCCCGGGAACTGTATTCGTGCAGCGCCCAGTTGGGCAGGGCGCACACGCCCCGGCCACTGGCCACCAGCTGCATCATCATCACCGTGAGCTCCGAAGTGCGGACCTGGGCCGGCTCCACATCCGCCGGTTCGAGGAAACGGGTGAAGATGTCCAGGCGATCCCGCTCGATCGGGTAGGTGATCAGGGTTTCCGATTCCAGGTCTTCCGGCGTCACGAAGGGGCGGCTGGCCAGAGGGTGCTGGTTGGCCACGGCCAGCAGGGCTTCGTAGGTGAACAGCGGTACGTAGGTGATGCCGGCCAGGTCGATCGGGTCGGAGGTCACCACCAGGTCCAGGTCACCCCGGGCCAGGGCCGGCAAGGGGGCGAAGGAAAAGCCTGAGGCCAGGTCCAGTTCCACTTCCGGCCAGGCATCGCGGAACTGGTCGATGGTGGGCATCAGCCACTGGAAGCAGCTGTGGCACTCGATGGCCATGTGCAGGCGGCCGGCGGTGCCGCCGGCGAGCCGCGCCAGGTCACGCTCGGCGCCGCGCAACTGGGGCAGGACGCTGTCGGCCAGTTGCAGGAGGCGCAGGCCGGCACTGGTGAAACGCACCGGCTTGGTCTTGCGCACGAACAGCGGCATGCCGAGGCGTTCCTCCAGCTCCTTGAACTGGTGGGAGAGGGCCGACTGGGTCAGGTGCAGGCGCTCGGCGGCTTCCACCAGGCTGTCGGCTTCGCGCAGGGCGTGCAGGGTCTTGAGATGGCGCAGCTCGAGCACGGGGCGGTTCTCCATGAGGAAAATTCTAGATAAATGATGATTCGTTGAGTTTGTCTCAAGTTGATGCGGCTGTCGACGGGCCCCAGGCGCACCCATCGCGTCGTCCGTCCGTTAATGGCGGGCCGCCGACGACCGTTCGGCGTCCTTCATCAAAGTGTCATGGTTCTGTGGCAGTGCGACGCACGGGAATTCATCAGAATCGCGGTCGACTGGGGTTTTTCGTTCTGGATTTTCGATATGCGTGTGCTGATCCTGCTCGCCGCGCTTCTTTGCGGCGTGCCTTCCTTTGCTTTCGCCACCACCCGCTGCGACGTCACCGTGCCCACGGAAACGGTCGCACTGGGTGAGGTGCGCCTGGCCTACCAGAGCGTGGGCCGGGATCGGGATCCGGCTCTGCTGCTGGTCATGGGGCTGGGCGGGCAACTGATCCACTGGCCCGACGAGGTGGTGCGGCGTCTCTGCCAGAGCGGCTTCCGGGTGATCCGCTTCGACAATCGCGATGTCGGCCTGTCCGCCTGGGTCGGGGCCGCGCCTTCGGTGAACCTGTCTTATGAGGTGGTGCGCTACCGCCTCGGACTGCCGGTGGCGGCGCCCTACGGCCTGCGGGACATGGCCGGGGATGCGTTGCACCTGCTGGATGCCCTGGGGATAGGCGAGGCCCATGTGCTGGGGGCCAGCATGGGCGGGATGATCGCCCAGCACCTGGCGGACATGGCCCCTGAGCGGGTATTGAGCCTGACCCTGGTGATGACCAGTTCCGGTGCCCAGGGGCTGCCGGCGCCCAGCCCCGCGCTGCTGGAACTGCTGGCGCGCCGCGAGGCACCGAGCCGCGAGGTGGCCATTGCGCAGCAGGCGGACCTGCTGGGCGCTCTGGGCAGCCCCGAAGTGGCCGATGATCGGGACCAACTGCTGGAGCAGGCGGCGCGTGCCTACGACCGGTCCTTCGACCCCGAGGGGGTGCAGCGGCAGATGCTGGCGATCCTCGCCGAGCCCAGCCGTGTCGACCTGCTCAACCGCCTGCGCGTGCCGACGCTGGTGGTCCACGGCACTGCCGATCCCTTGCTGCCGGTGATGCATGGTGTGCACGTGGCCGCCCATATCAAGGGCTCGGAGCTGCGGCTGATCCCCGGCCTGGCCCATCGCTTCCAGGAGGCCTTCAAGGAGCCGCTATTGGCGGCGGTGCTGCCCCATCTGCTGGCCCATCGCGCGGAGGGGCATGTGGCGCAGCTTTAGCTGTGGGGGAATCCATTGGCGAGCGAGTGGGCTTGCTCGCGAAGGTCATCACTGCGTTCGCCGGCGAGCCGGCTGCTACGACGTGAGACCCCGCGACGCGTCCTGCAATCCCGGAAACAGGCCTTCGTCTGATCCGGCCTCAAGCCGCATCGGCCCTTGGTCGATGGGGCGGCTGCTGCTGTTTGAGGTACTGGGCCAGCCGCGCCTGCTGGCCGGGGGTCATGAACAGGCCCAGCTTGGTGCGGCGCCAGAGGATGTCCTCGGCGCTCATGGCCCATTCCTCGCGGCACAGGTAATCCACTTCACGGGCATACAGGCCGGCGCCCAGGTGTTCGCCCAGGTCCACCAGCTCCCGCACACCCTCCAGCAGACGCCAGGTGCGGCTGCCATAGAGGCTGGCCCAGCGCCGTGCCAGGCTCGTCGGCAGCCAGCCGTGGCTGGCGCACAAGGTTTCCACCAGGGCGCTGCGGGTCTCCATGCCTTCGCCGCCGGGCAGCGGCGCCTTTGCAGTCCAGGCACCGCCGGCCAACGGAAACCAGGGAGCCAGCTGTTGCAGGGCGGACTCGGCCAGTCGGCGGTAGGTAGTGAGCTTGCCGCCGAAGACCGACAGCAGCGGCGCCTCCCCCGGGTGTCCGGCGAGGGCCAGGGTGTAGTCGCGGGTGACGGCGGACGGGTCGGCGGACTCATCGTCGCAGAGCGGGCGCACGCCGGCGTAGCTGTGGAGGATGTCGTCCTCGGCCAGTTGGCGCTTGAAGTGGCGATTGACCACGTCCAGCAGGTAGCGGGTTTCCTCGGGGGTGATGGCGACGTCCGCCGGATCGCCGTGGTACTCGCGGTCGGTGGTGCCGATCAGGCTGAAGCGCTCCAGGTAGGGAATGACGAAGACGATCCGGCGATCCTCGTTCTGCAGGATGTAGGCCTGTTCACCGTCATGCAGGCGCGGCACGACGATATGGCTGCCCTGGATCAGGCGGATGCCGTAGGGCGCGCGCTGCTTGAGGTCGTGCTCGATGACGCGGGCGACCCAGGGACCTGCGGCGTTGACCAGGGCGCGGGCGCGGATGGACAGCAGGCTGCCATCGGAGCGTTCCAGGTGGATGTGCCAAAGCCCTTTGCTGCGGCGGGCGCTGACGCAGCGAGTGCGGGTGTGGACATGGGCGCCATGCTCCCGGGCGGCCATGGCGTTTAGCACCACCAGGCGGGCATCGTCCACCCAGCAGTCGGAGTATTCGAAGCCCTGGGTGATTTCCGCCTGCAGGGGGCTGCCAGCGCCGAAGCGCAGTCCCCGCGACGCGGGCAGCCGCTCGCGCTTGCCCAGGTGGTCGTAGAGGAACAGACCGGCGCGGATCATCCAGGCCGGGCGCAGGTGCGGGCGGTGGGGGAGGATGAAGCGCATGGGCTTGATGATGTGCGGCGCCTTGGCCAGCAGCACTTCGCGCTCGGCGAGGGCCTCGCGCACCAAGCGGAATTCATGATGTTCCAGGTAGCGCAGGCCACCGTGGATCAGTTTGCTGCTGGCGGATGAGGTGTGTTGCGCGAGGTCGTCCTTTTCGCAAAGGAACACCGACAGGCCGCGTCCGGCCGCGTCGGCGGCGATGCCGGCGCCATTGATGCCGCCGCCGATCACGGCGAGGTCATAGACTTCAGCGATAGGGGAGTGGCTGTGATTCATCGCGGGGCACCGTAATCGAAATCGAACTCTAGATGTTCATTTTCGAAAATAGCCTAGTCGAGTGAACGAAAGATGACCAGCCCGGTCTCGGCCTCGACGCCGGGCGGTCATGGGGGTTCAGGCTGGCGTCGGTCAGACCCGTTCCAGGTGGACCTTGTGCTCGGCGAGGAGGCGGGAAAGGGCGGGGGAGGGCTGGTGGTCGGTGAACAGGCGGTCCACCAGGGCGATGGAGCCCAGGCGAACCAGGGCGTTGCGGCCGAACTTGCTGGAGTCGGCGGCAAGGAATACCTGGCGGGCGTTGTCGATGATGGCCTGGGAGACGCGGACTTCCTGGTAGTCGAAATCCAGCAGGCTGCCGTCTTCGTCGATGCCGCTGATGCCCACCACGGCGTAGTCCACCTTGAACTGGTGGATGAAGTCGACCGCCGCCTGGCCGACGATGCCGCCGTCGCTGCGCACCGTGCCGCCAGCCACCAGGACCTCGAAGTCCGACTTGTCCGCCAGTTGTGCCGCCACATGGAGGTTGTTGGTGATCACCTTCAGGCCCTTGTGGCCCATGAGGGCGCGTGCGATGGCTTCGGTGGTGGTGCCGATGTTGATGAACAGCGAGGCGTGGTCGGGGATGTACTCGGCCACCGCGTCGGCGATCCGCTGCTTCTCGTCGCGGTTCTGGCCGGCGCGCATGGCGTAGGCGGTATTCTGGATGCTCGAGGCCTCGGCCGCCGCGCCGCCGTGGGTTCGCCGCAGCAGGCCGTGTTCGGCCAGCTGGTTGATGTCGCGGCGGATGGTCTGCGGGGTCACGGCGAAGGCCTGGGCCAGTTCGTCGATGCTGACGTAGCCGCGATCGCGGGCGAGTTCGAGGATGTCCTGTTGTCGTGGGCCCAGGTTCATGCTGGCTCCTTGTGCTGCGCGGCATTATAGCGGCGTGCTGCCGAATGGCCGCTTTTCCGCTAAGGTACGCCGAATCTGTCGCAGGATTTTCACAATCGAACATGACTCCCGCCATCGATCTGCTGAAGAAGGCCAAGGCCGAGCACAAGGTGCTCAGCTATGCCCACGACCCCAAGGCGCCCTCCTATGGTCTGGAGGCCGCCGAAAAGCTCAACCTGGACCCCGCCCGGGTGTTCAAGACCCTGCTGGCGACCACCGAGAAGGGCGAGTTGCTGGTGGCGGTGGTGCCGGTGGCCGGCACCCTCGACCTCAAGGCCCTGGCCCAGGCTGCGGGCGCGAAGAAGGCCGAGATGGCGGACCCGAACCAGGCACAGCGGGCCACCGGTTACCTGGTGGGCGGCATCAGCCCGCTGGGGCAGAAGAAGCGCCTGCGTACCTTCATCGACAGCAGCGCCCGCCGGTTCGACAGCATTCATGTCAGCGCCGGGCGTCGGGGACTGGAGGTGGAACTCGCCGCCGAGACCCTGGCCACCCATACCCAGGGGCAGTTCGCCGATATCGGCCGGCCCTGAGCGCGTTCCCCGTTCCCCGGCGCTCCGCTGGCTCCAGAACCCATAACAAGGAAGCATCGCCATGGCCCAATACCTGCTCGCCATCGACCAGGGCACCACCAGCAGCCGCGCCATTGTCTTCAGCGCCCAGGGCCTGCCGGTGGCTCGGGCCCAGCAGGAGTTCACCCAGTACTTTCCCCAGGATGGCTGGGTGGAGCACGACGGCGAGGAGATCTGGCTGACCACCCTCAAGGTCTGTCGCGAAGCCATCCAGCAGAGTGGGCTGAATCCGGCGGATATCGCCGCCATCGGCATCACCAACCAGCGGGAAACCACCCTGGTGTGGGATGCCGTCACCGGTACGCCGATCCACCCGGCGATCGTCTGGCAGGATCGGCGCACGGCCGACTACTGTTCCGAGCTGAAGGCCGCCGGCCATGAAGCCGATGTGGCCGCGCGGACCGGGCTCTTGATCGACCCCTATTTCTCCGCCACAAAGTTGCGCTGGGTGCTGGAGAACGTCCCCGGTGCCCGGGAGCGTGCCGAGCGTGGGGAGCTGCGTTTCGGCACCGTGGATTGCTTCCTGCTCTGGCGCCTCACCGGCGGCAAGGCGCATCGCACCGATGCCACCAACGCCTCGCGAACGCTGCTGTTCAATATCCACAGCCAGCAGTGGGACCTCGACTTGCTGAAACTGTTCGGCATTCCCGCGAGCCTGCTGCCGGAGGTGCTGGATTGTGCCGCCGAGTTCGGCGAGACCAACCCTTCGCTGCTGGGGGCGGGCATCCCGGTGCTGGGCATGGCCGGCGACCAGCAGGCGGCCCTGGTGGGGCAGGCCTGCTTCCAGCCGGGCATGGTGAAAAGCACCTATGGAACAGGCTGCTTCATGATCCAGAACACCGGTGAGCGGCCAGTGGTCTCGCGCAACCGGCTGCTTACCACCGTGGGCTATCGCCTGAACGGCAAGGTGAGCTATGCGGTGGAAGGCAGCATTTTCGTCGCCGGCGCCGCCGTGCAGTGGCTGCGCGACGGCATCAAGCTCATCAGCCATGCCCGCGATACCGAGGCACTGGCGGAGCAGACCGGCGATGCCTGCGGGGTCTATCTGGTGCCGGCCTTCACCGGGCTCGGGGCCCCTTACTGGGACCCGCGCGCCCGTGGTGCGATCTTCGGCCTGACCCGCGACACCGGAATCAAGGAGATCGTCACCGCTGGCCTGCAATCGGTCTGCTATCAGACACGCGACCTGCTGGAAGCCATGGCCCAGGACGGTGCGGCGGCCCCCAGCGCGCTGCGGGTGGACGGCGGCATGGTGGAGAACAACTGGGTGATGCAGTTCCTGGCGGACATTCTCGGGGTGCCGGTTGAGCGTCCCGAAGTGACCGAGACCACGGCCCTCGGAGTGGCCTACCTGGCGGGCCTGCAGGCCGGTCTCTATCGAGACCTCGACGAGGTGGCCGGCCATTGGCATCGCCAGCAACGCTTCGTGCCGCGTATGGCCGAGGCTCATCGAAAGAAGCTCTACGAGGGCTGGCTGGACGCGGTGCAGCGGGTTCGCAGCGGCGCCTGAGCCGCCGGGGTGCGTCCGCGCCTTGGACTGGCGCCGTCGCACTGGGCGAGCTGTACTCAATCCGATGCTGGCGACTGTACGGCGCAAGGAGCGCCGCAAGCTGGCATGCTGGACCTCTCACCCCTTCAGGAGCTCGCCATGCAGCTGGATTTCCACCAGGTCGACGCCTTCACCCAACGCCCCTTCGGCGGCAACCCGGCAGTGGTCTATCGCCTCGACGCCTGGCTAGATGACCAACTGATGCAGCGTATCGCCGCAGAGCACAACCAGTCGGAAACCGCCTTCCTGGTCAGGGAGGGGAGCGCCTGGCATATCCGCTGGTTCACGCCCAAGGCGGAGGTTCCGCTCTGCGGCCACGCGACCCTGGCCAGCGCCCACGTGTTGCTGGAGATTTTCCAGGAGCCGGGTGATCGCCTGGAGTTCACCAGCAAGTCCGGCCCTTTGCGGGTGAGCCGCGAGGAGGAGGGGCGCCTGGCCCTGGATTTCCCGGCCCAGGTTCCCCAGGAAGCCGGGGTGACCCTGGAGCTGGAACATGCCCTGGGCGTCGCGCCGGTGGACGCCTTGGGGGCCAGTTTCCTGATGGCGGTGCTGGACAGCGAACAGGCGGTTCGTGCCTGCTCGCCGGACTTCAAGGCGTTGGCGAAGTTGCCTTGGGCCGGTGTGATCGTCACGGCGCCAGGCATGAAGCACGACTTCGTTTCACGCTTCTTCGCACCGGTGATCGGGATCGAGGAGGACCCGGTGACCGGGGCCGCCCACTGCATGCTGATTCCCTATTGGGCCAACCGGCTCGGCAAGCGCGTCTTGCGGGCCGAGCAGTGTTCCGCCCGCAGCGGCGAACTCTGGTGCCGCCTGGATGGCGATCGCGTGAGCATCGCCGGGCACTCGGTGCTGGTGGCCAGTGGCAGGCTCTGGGTATGAGGGCGCGGGAAGGCGGGCGATACGGAGCCTGACCCCCTCGTCGTGAGGCTCATGAAAAGGCGCATTTGCGCCTTTTTTGCCGAGTGTCAGAGCGCCCCGCTGATGCGGCGAACGCCGGACTCCTGGGGTGTGAAGTGGGCGGCGACGCTGCCCTGGGCGGGGAAGACCACCAGGTGATCGGCGGCAACGCGAATGCCTACGTCCTGGCCGGGCTGGTGGTCGGCATGGCTGGGGAAGATGGATTCCAGCTGGCTGCCGGTGGCCAGTTGCAGGCGATACAGCGTGGCGGCACCGAGGAAGGTCTTGCCGATCACCGTCGCCCGCAGGTCGCTCTCCGGCGCGTGGACGATGTCGTCCGGACGCAGCAGTACGTCCACCGCCGAGCCCTGGGGCCAGGCATAGGCGCGGTTGCCACGGATGGTGCCCAGTTCGGTGCTCACCGCATCGGCCGACACCAACTGGCCGCGGATAAAGTAACCCTGGCCGACGAAGCTGGCGACGAAGGGCGTCACCGGCTCGTGGTAGAGGTTGTAGGGGGTGTCCCACTGTTCCAGCAGGCCATTGCGGAACACGCCGACATGGTCGCTGACGGCGAAGGCCTCTTCCTGATCGTGGGTCACCAGGATGGCGCTGGTGCCCCGCGCCTTGAGGATCTCCCGGACTTCCTGGCTCAGTCGGCGGCGCAGTTCGCCATCGAGATTGGAGAAGGGCTCGTCCAGCAGCAGCAGGCGAGGTTCCGGTGCCAGGGCCCGGGCGAGGGAGACGCGCTGTTGCTGACCGCCCGACAACTCATGGGGATAGCGCTTGGCAAGATGACCCAGCTTCACCAGTTCCAGCAGTTCGGCCACCTTGCGTTCGCTGTCGGGGGCCTTGCGGATGCCGAAGGCGACGTTGTCGGCCACCGTCAGGTGCGGGAACAGGGCGTAGTCCTGGAAGACCATGCCGATGCGTCGCTTCTCCGGCGCCAGGGTGAAGCCAGCGCGGGAGATGACTTCGTCGGCCAGCTGGATTTCCCCTTCGAGCACCGGCTCGAATCCCGCGATGGCACGCAGCGTGGTGGTCTTGCCGCAGCCGGAGGGGCCGAGCAGGCAGCCGATATCGCCGGCGTTGAGGTGGAGGTTCAACCCCCGTACCACATGCTGGTCGTGGTAGCCGCAGGTCAGGTTGCGGAGGCTGAGGAGAATGTCGTGGGTCATGCGTGGTGGGCGTGTTCGACCAGCAGTTCGAGCAGCGCCTTCTGGGCGTGGAGTCGGTTCTCCGCCTGGTCCCAGGCGACGGAGCGCGGGTCGTCCAGCAGGTCCTCGCTGATTTCTTCACCGCGGTGGGCCGGCAGGCAATGCATGAAGATTGCGTCCTCGGCGGCGAGGTCGAGGAGCGCCTTGTTCACCTGGTACGGGGAGAACAGTGCCAGGCGCTTGGCGGTTTCCTCTTCCTGGCCCATGGAGGTCCAGACATCGGTGCTCACCAGGTGGACGCCGGTCACGGCCTCCTTCGGGTCGCGTGTCACCATCACGCGGTCGCCGGCCCTGGCGAGCAGGCTGGCGCTGGGTTCGTAGCCTTCCGGGCAGGCGACGCGCAGCTGGAAGTCGAACTGGATGGCCGCCTCGATATAGGAGTTGCACATGTTGTTGCCGTCGCCGATCCAGGCCACCGTCTTGCCCTGGATGCTTCCGCGATGTTCGAGGAAGGTCTGCATGTCCGCCAGCAACTGGCAGGGGTGCAGGTCGTCGGACAGGCCGTTGATCACCGGCACGCGGGAGTGGGCGGCGAATTCGGTCAGCGTGCTGTGGGCGAAGGTGCGGATCATCACCGCATCCAGCATGCGCGACATGACGATGGCGCAGTCGCTGATGGGCTCGCCGCGACCCAGCTGGGTGTCGCGCGGGGACAGGAAGATGGCCTGGCCGCCGAGCTGGATCATGCCCGCCTCGAAGGACAGGCGAGTCCGGGTGGACGCCTTCTCGAAGATCATCCCCAGTACGCGGCTCTTCAGGGGTTCGTAACGCACGCCTCGGTTGCGCAGATCCTTCAGCTCGGTGCCTCGACGGATCAGGCTGTTCAGCTCCTGGGGAGTGCAGTCCATCAGGGAGAGAAAATGCCTAGCGCTCATGGTTACTACCTTTCTTCTTTTGCCTTTGGCCGCTGTCCTGGCCGGGTGATGCGGGAACAACGTAGGCGGGACGGGCGGTTGAAGCCGCACGTGGCGACGATTAGGGGGAAGGCGCGATCTTATAAGGATTTGTCGCCTGATGCCAACAGGGGCCTGGACGGGGCCGGCTCGGTGGCGTTTGAGGCCGTTTCCCTCGCGGGTTCGTCACGGAATAGCCGGGTGGGAATGGCGGTTTTCCCCCTCGCCGATGCCGAGCTCGACGGTGCTCGATAGGAAATTTCAACAGGCAGCTTGGGAAGGCGTGAACTGATGCGCCTGGGGACCCCGTTGCTAAGGTTTCGCGTCCCCCGAGCACGGCTTCGGGGGATGGGTCGCAGATGGATGTTCTGCGAGGCCATCACGCCATACCTGAATCATGGAGATATAAATGAAGAAGTTCCTTGCTACCGCCGGCCTGGTCACCGTCATCGCCGCCGTCACCGGCTGCAGCAGCTACAACGTCAGCCAGCCGATCGCCCCGGTCGCTGGCGCAGTCAAGACCAATCTGAAGGCGGATGTCGCCGTCGGCGAGGCCATCAGCGGCCAATCGTCGGTAAACATCCTGTTTGGCGTCATCAAGATCGGTGGCGACAACCAGTTCGCCGACGGCGTGACCTATGGCGCCGAGAGCGGCTCCGGGATCAACCTGGCCGCCTTCGACCCGGTCTCCAGCGCCAAGGCCGCTGCGGCGTTCAAGGCGGTGAAAGGTTCCGGCGCCGACCTGATCGTCGCTCCGCGCTACGAAGTGAGCGTGAACGACTACCTCGTCTTCAAGCAGGTCAGCGTGAAGGTGACCGGCAACAAGGGCACCATCCAGTCGATCCGCTGAGCCGGTAAGTCGAATCGGCAGGTCTGATGCCTGCCGATTCATGCCGTTGAGGCTACTGGCCGGCTGCCCGAACCGGCGCCATAGTCTTGATCTCGCGACCCGACCGGTCGTCTCGAACAAGAACATGAGGCCAGGCGATGACCAAGACCCTCCACCACCGAGCGTGCCATCTCTGCGAGGCCATCTGCGGCCTGAGCATCGAGACCGAGGACCAGGCTGACGGCAGCCGTCGCATCCTCTCCATCAAGGGGGATGCCCTGGACAGCTTCAGCCGAGGTCATATCTGCCCCAAGGCAGTGGCCCTGCAGGATATCCAGAACGACCCGGATCGCATCCGCCGCCCCCTGCGTCGTGCCGGAGACGAGTGGTTGCCCATCGACTGGGACGAGGCCTTCGCCCTGGTGGCCGAACGCCTGGCGGACATCCAGGCCCGCCACGGCAACGATGCGGTGGCCGTGTACCAGGGCAATCCCAGCGTGCACAACTACGGGTTGATGACCCACAGCAACTATTTCCTCGGCCTGTTGAAGACCCGTGGGCGCTTCTCCGCTACCTCGGTCGACCAGTTGCCCCATCACCTGGTCAGCCACCAGATGTACGGTCATGGCCTGCTGATTCCGATTCCCGACATCGATCACACCGGCTTCATGCTGATACTGGGCGGCAATCCCCTCGCCTCCAATGGCAGCATCATGACCGTGCCGGATGTCGAAAAACGCCTGAAGGCGCTGCAGGCCCGGGGCGGCCGGCTGGTGGTGGTGGACCCGCGCCGCAGCGAGACGGCGGCCATGGCCGACCAGCATCTGTTCATCCGGCCCGGCCAGGACGTGGCGTTGCTCCTTGGCCTGCTGAGCACGCTGTTCGAGGAAGGGTTGGGCCGGGCCAGCCACCTCCAGGTGAACGGTCTGGAGCAGGTCCGGGCGGCCGTGGTGGGCTTCACGCCCGAGTCCATGAGTGCCCGTTGCGGTATCCCGGCTGAGGTCATCCGCCAGTTGGCCCGGGACTTCGCCGCTGCCGAGCGTGCGGTGTGCTACGGCCGTATGGGCGTTTCCACCCAGGCCTTCGGTACCCTCTGCCAATGGCTGATCCAACTGATCAACCTGGTGACCGGCAACCTCGATCAGGTCGGCGGCGTCCTCTGCACCGAGCCGGCAGTGGACCTGGTCGCTGCGACTTCGGGTGGCCACTTCAATCGCTGGCAAAGCCGCGTGTCCGGATTGCCCGAGTATGGCGGTGAACTCCCGGTGGCCGCGTTGGCGGAGGAGATGCTCACCGCCGGCGAGGGCCAGGTACGTGCGCTGGTCACGGTGGCCGGCAATCCGGTGTTGTCCACGCCCAATGGCCGACAGCTGGAGCAGGCCCTGGACGGGTTGGAGTTCATGGTCAGCATCGATCTCTACATCAACGAGACCACCCGCTACGCGGACCTGATCCTGCCGCCCACCGCGCCCCTGGAACATGACCACTACGACACCACCTTCAACCTGTTCGCGGTGCGGAACGTGACGCGCTTCAACGAGGCGGTTCTGGCGCGTCCCGAGGGCGCCTTACACGACTGGGAGATTTTCGTCGGCCTGGCCAGGGCCTTCGCGGCGCGGACAGGGATGTCCCTGAAGCCGACCCTGGCGCCGGAGCAGATGATCGACCTGGGACTGCGGGCCGGGCCCTATGGCGATCGCTCCGGGCTCCAGCTCTCCGTTGCGCGCTTGAGGGAGCATCCCCATGGCATCGACCTGGGGCCGCTGAAACCGAATCTCGGTGGCCGTCTCAAGACCGCCAGCGGCCAGGTGGAAGCGGCTCCGTCCCTGCTGCTGGGCGATCTGGCGCGCTTCGCGGCCCAGCCTCTGCCCGATGATGGCCAACTGGTGCTGATCGGCCGACGCCATGTGCGAAGCAACAACTCCTGGATGCACAACTACCATCGCCTGGTGAAGGGCAAGCCGCGGCACCAGCTGCTGATGCATCCCCAGGACCTCGAGGCACGGGGTCTGGTGGATGGCCAGCGGGTGAAGGTGCGGTCACGCGTTGGGGTGATCGAGGTGGAGGTCGGGGCCAGTGAGGACATGATGCCGGGCGTGGTGAGCCTGCCCCACGGTTGGGGTCATGCGCGTCCCGGCGTGCGCCTGGGGATCGCGAGGGAACAGCCCGGTGCCAGTGTCAACGACCTCACGGATGAGCGCCATCTGGACGCCTTGTCCGGCAATGCGGCGTTGAATGGCGTTCCCGTGGAGGTGGTTGCCGCCTGAAGGCAAGGGAAGGCCGAGCGATTCGCTCGGCTTTCCTATACAATGCCGCCATCCTGCCGACTCGCCAGTCGGAAAGTTCAGCCGAGGTGCCCAATGGATATCATCGAAACCATCAAAGAGCAGATCGCCAACAACACTGTCCTGCTGTACATGAAAGGCTCGCCGAACGCTCCTCAGTGCGGCTTCTCGGCTCGCGCGGCCCAAGTCCTGATGAGCTGTGGCGAGAAGTTCGCCTACGTCGACATCCTTCAGAATCCGGAAATCCGCGCCAACCTGCCGAAGTACGCCAACTGGCCGACCTTCCCGCAGCTTTGGGTGGGTGGTGAGCTGGTTGGTGGCAGCGACATCCTGGTGGAAATGTTCGAGAAGGGCGAACTGCAGACCCTTATCAAAGAAGCTGTGAGCAAGGCCGGCGCCTGATCCGGACGCTCGATGAAGAACCCCGCCAAGTGCGGGGTTTTTTATTGCAGAAAGTTTTACTCAGCTCTTCAAGTATTATTTGCGGTTCGAAATCGCTCTCGTTTGGTTGTTCTTCAGAAAACTCCGTATAAATAAAAAGCCCTGCCGAGGCAGGGCTTTACAAGTTGCTGACGGATTATTCGTCCATCTGCGATTGAAGGTAGTTTTCCAGACCAACTTTCTCGATCAGGCCCAGTTGGGTTTCCAGCCAGTCGATGTGTTCCTCTTCGGATTCGAGGATCTCTTCCAGCAACTCGCGGCTACCGTAGTCACCGACACTTTCGCAGTAGGCAATGGCTGCCTTGAGGTCCGGTACAGCCTGAAGTTCGAGCTTGAGGTCGCTGGCGAGCATTTCCTTGGTGTTCTCGCCGATCATCAGCTTGCCAAGGTCCTGCAGGTTGGGGAGGCCTTCGAGGAAGAGGATGCGCTTGATCAGCTTGTCCGCATGCTTCATCTCGTCGATGGACTCGTGGTACTCGTGGTCGCCCAGCTTCTTCAGACCCCAGTCTTCGTACATACGGGCGTGCAGGAAGTATTGGTTGATCGCAACAAGTTCGTTGCCGAGAATCTTGTTGAGATGCTGTATGACTTTCTTGTCGCCTTTCATGTGGAATCCTGCCGTTGAATTAGTGGATGATCGAGGAATTCTGATCTCCATGTTTAGTTGTGTCAAATCTAAGCTATTGAAAGTCAAATGAATTCGAATATGAATAAGAATGTTTAACTTCTACATTTGAATGCTAAATGTTTGAAAAGCGAGCACAAAAAAGCCGGACTCCAAGGTCCGGCTTTTTTCGATCCGCTGAACGGTCAGGCTACGGCGTACGTGGCGGGGTAGGCGAGGGCGGCCTGGCTGCTCTGCACTTCGGCGAGGGTTTCCTTGACCACCTGCTTGGCGACGCAAGCGCACTTGCCGCATTGAGTCCCTACTTCGAGCGCATTACGCACTTCCCGGTAGCTGCAGCAACCTTCGTAGATGGCTTCGCGAATTTGACCGTCAGTGACACCCAGGCAGAGACAGACGTACATGGCGATTCGGGACTCGAGAGAGGATGATCGGATAGCAGCGATACTAATAGTAATGAGAATGATTGTCAAAGATGCCTTTGCAGGGCCCGAATTAGACGGGTTCGTGGGGTGTTTCCGGTGTCGCGGCGAGTCCTGGTCCGCCAGTCGATTGCGGTGGGCGGAGAGGGCGGCCATGTGTATCATTGCCAGTCCTTTTGGCAGCGGGTGTCACGGCTCCGCCACAGTATCCGGCGAAGCTGCGGGACCCTCCCCACCGACTACTCATGTAACAGGAGACATGGAATGAGTGTACTCGTAGGCAAGCAGGCTCCGGACTTCAGCGTACCGGCAGTGCTGGGCAACGGCGAAATCGTCGACAACTTCACCCTGTCCGAAGCCATCAAGGGCAAGTACGGCCTGGTGTTCTTCTACCCGCTGGACTTCACCTTCGTGTGCCCGTCCGAGCTGATCGCCCTGGACCACCGCATCCCCGAGTTCCAGGCCCGTGGCGTGGAAGTGATCGGCGTGTCCATCGACTCCCACTTCACCCACAACGCCTGGCGCAACACCCCGGTGGACAAGGGCGGCATCGGCCCGGTCAAGTACACCCTGGCTGCCGACATGAAGCACGAAATCGCCCAGGCCTATGACGTCGAGTCCGAGGGTGGCGTGGCCTACCGTGGCGCCTTCCTGATCGACAAGAACGGCGTCGTGCGTTCCCAGATCGTCAACGACCTGCCGCTGGGCCGCAACATGGACGAGCTGCTGCGTCTGGTAGATGCCCTGCAGTTCACCGAAGAGCATGGCGAAGTCTGCCCGGCCAACTGGAAGAAAGGCGACAAGGGCATGACCGCTTCTCCGGAAGGCGTAGCCCAGTACCTGTCCGAAAACGCTTCCGCTCTGTAAGAAGCGTTTTTCCGGCCAGCAAGAAGAAGCCCGGCATTGCCGGGCTTCTTTTTTTTCGGGCTCTGGAAAGCGGATGGGTCAGTCGTCGTCCATCCAGCCGCCCATTTCCTTCCAGCGGTTGACGATGCCGCAGAACAGCTCGGCGGTCTTCTCGGTGTCGTAGCGTGCCGAGTGCGCCTCGCGTCCGTCGAAATCGATGCCGGCAGCCTGGCAGGCCTTCGCCAGCACGGTCTGGCCGTAGGCCAATCCCGCCAGGGTGGCGGTGTCGAAGCTGGAGAAGGGGTGGAACGGGTTGCGCTTGATGCCGGTGCGGTTGACCGCGGCATTCAGGAAACCCAGGTCGAAGCTGGAGTTGTGGCCCACCAGGATGGCGCGCTTGCAACCATTGGCTTTGATCGACTTGCGCAGGCCCCGGAAAATTTCCGTCAGCGCATGCTCTTCGGTCACGGCCATCCGCAGCGGGTGATCCAGCTTGATGCCGGTGAACTCCAGGGCTGCCGCCTCTATATTGGCGCCCGCGAAAGGCTCCACACGGAAGAAGTGCGTGTGGTCCGGATAGAGGAAGCCCTGTTCATCCATCGTGACGGTGGTAGCGGCGATTTCCAGTAGCGCGTCGGTAGCGGCGTTGAAGCCGCCGGTTTCCACATCCACCACCACCGGCAGGTAGCCGCGGAAGCGGGCGGCCATTGGATGGCGCGGCCCTGAGGGCAGGCTGACGTCCAGTTCGTCGTCGTAGAGGTCTTCGCTCACGCGCGGTCCTCCAGCAGGCGCCAGCGCAGCTTCTCGCCGGCACGCAACGGCACCACCACCTGTTCGCCCAGGGGCAGGGTGGCGGGAGCGGTCCATTCCTCGCGCACCAGGGTGATCCGGTCGCTGTTGCGCGGCAGACCGTAGAAGTCCGGACCGTTGCAACTGGCGAAGGCTTCCAGCTTGTCCAGGGCGTTGCGCTGCTCGAAGGCTTCCGCATACAGCTCGATCGCCGCATAGGCGGTGTAGCAGCCGGCGCAGCCGCAGGCGGCTTCCTTGGCGTGCTTGGCGTGGGGGGCCGAATCGGTGCCGAGGAAGAATTTCGGGCTGCCGCTCACGGCCGCGTCCAGCAGGGCTTCCTGGTGAACGTTGCGCTTGAGGATCGGCAGGCAATAGAAGTGCGGGCGAATGCCGCCCACCAGCATATGGTTGCGGTTGTACAGCAGGTGGTGGGCGGTGATGGTGGCGCCCACGTTGGCTGGAGCCGACTGGACGAACTGCACCGCGTCGCTGGTGGTGATGTGCTCGAACACCACCTTCAGGGTGGGGAAGCGTTGCACCACGCGGGACAGGTGCTCGTCGATGAAGACCTTCTCGCGGTCGAACACATCGATTTCGCCACGGGTCACTTCACCGTGCACCAGCAGCAGCATGCCCACTTCCGCCATGGCTTCCAGGGCCGGGAAAATCTTGTCGATGCTGGTGACGCCGGAGTCCGAGTTGGTGGTGGCACCGGCCGGGTAGAGCTTGGCGGCGTGGACGAAACCGGAAGCCTTGGCGGCGCGGATGTCCTCAGGGCTGGTGCGGTCGGTGAGATAGAGCACCATCAGCGGCTCGAAGCGGCTGCCGGCCGGCCGTGCAGCGAGGATGCGCTGGCGATAGGCGTCGGCTTCCTCGGCATTGCGCACCGGCGGCACCAGGTTGGGCATGATGATGGCGCGGCCGAAGGTACGGGCGGCATCGGCGACGGTATGGGCCAGAACGGCACCATCGCGCAGATGGATGTGCCAGTCGTCGGGACGCAGGAGGGTCAAACGGTCGGACATGGGGGGCTTCCAGGCGGGCAGAACTGGGCGGACATGCTACCGGAAAAGGCCCCGCTGGGCACGCCGGCCGCGCGCCGTTCACAGGTTGTCGACGAATCCACCCTCAAGTTTTCTCACGTCACACCGATATCCAGCAGGAACGCCGCAATTCCCCGTGGAGCCCGCCGTGCGCCAGCGCTACCTCGTCTTCCTGAGCTTGTTCGCCAGCCTGCCGGCCATGGCCATCACCTTCCAGACGCGTCTGGAAAAGGTGGAGTGGAAGGTGGAAGGCGACAAGTTCGAGTGCCGTCTGTCGCAGCCCATCACCGACTTCGGTGCGGGTGAATTCGTCCGTCGAGCAGGCGAGCAGGCCACCTTCCGCCTGAAAGCCCGCGAACGCTGGATGGGTGCGGGCTCCGCCACGCTGCTGGCCGCCGCCGCACCCTGGCAGCCGGGACGGGGTGACATCAACCTCGGCGTCGTCAGCGTGGAGGGGGGCGAGGTGCCCTTCAACAGTTCCCAGCAGCAGGCCGGACGCCTGCTCACCGGCCTGCTGGAGGGGCGCAGCCCGGTGATCCGCCATCGCACCCTGCAGGGCGGCGACGCGCTCGAGGTGCGGCTGCTGCCGGCCCGGTTCGAGCAGGCTTACCAGGCCTACCTGGACTGCACCGCGAAGTTGCTGCCGGTGAACTTCGACCAGGTCAAGCGCATGCAACTGGGCTTTCCCGGCGGCGGCATGGAACTGGACGACATGGCCCGGGCCAGGCTGGAAATCATGCTCGACTTCATCAAGGCCGATCCCAGCGTCAATCACATCGAGATCGACGGCCACTCCGACAACAGCGGCAACCGCCTGACCAACCGCGACCTGTCGCGTCGCCGCGCCCTGGCGGTGTTCGAGTACCTCAAGGCCAACGGCTTCCCCGAGGCGCAGATGGTCATGCGCTTCCACGGCGAACGCTACCCGCTGGTGCCCAACAACAGCTCGGCGAACCGGGCGAAGAACCGCCGCGTCACCGTCCAGCTTTCCCGGGTCGACCTGCCCCAGTCGTCACCCTCGACGCCCGCCGACGCCCCGGCGACCCCCGCCGCGCCGGCGTCCGAGGCCCCGGCCGTCCCACCAGCACCGCCGGCGAAGGCGCCTGCCCCCACCGGTTCCTGACAGGCCGTTCGTCGCGTCGCCGACAGAATCCGTCGCCTCGTCGTCACAAGCTGTCGCGCCCCTGTAATTTGGCCGCCAGGGTCAGTAGAATCACGGGTTTTTCGTACAACCCCCGTGGAGTTGATGGCATGGCGGACGTGAAGAAGGTTGTCCTGGCTTATTCCGGTGGCCTGGACACCTCGGTGATCCTCAAGTGGCTGCAAGATACCTATAACTGCGAAGTGGTGACCTTCACCGCCGACCTCGGCCAGGGCGAGGAGGTCGAGCCGGCCCGCGCCAAGGCCCAGGCCCTGGGCGTCAAGGAAATCTACATCGATGACCTGCGCGAAGAGTTCGTCCGCGACTTCGTCTACCCGATGTTCCGCGCCAACACCATCTATGAAGGCGAGTACCTGCTGGGCACCTCCATCGCCCGTCCGCTGATCGCCAAGCGCCTGATCGAGATCGCCAACGAGACCGGCGCCGACGCCATCTCCCACGGCGCCACCGGCAAGGGCAACGACCAGGTGCGCTTCGAGCTGGGTGCCTACGCGCTGAAGCCGGGCGTCAAGGTGATCGCCCCCTGGCGCGAGTGGGACCTGCTGTCCCGCGAGAAGCTGATGGACTACGCCGAGAAGCACGCGATCCCGATCGAGCGCCACGGCAAGAAGAAGTCCCCGTACTCCATGGACGCCAACCTGCTGCACATCTCCTATGAAGGTGGCGTGCTGGAGGACACCTGGACCGAGCACGAAGAGGACATGTGGCGCTGGACCAAGTCCCCGGAAGCCGCGCCGGATACCCCCACCTACATCGAGCTGACCTACCAGGCCGGTGACATCGTCGCCATCGACGGCAAGGCCATGACGCCCGCCCAGGTGCTGGCCGAACTGAACCGCATCGGCGGCGAGAACGGCATCGGTCGCCTGGACATCGTCGAGAACCGCTACGTCGGCATGAAGTCCCGTGGCTGCTACGAGACCCCCGGCGGCACCATCATGCTCAAGGCCCACCGCGCCATCGAGTCCATCACCCTGGACCGCGAAGTCGCCCACCTGAAAGACGAGCTGATGCCCAAGTACGCCAGCCTGATCTACAACGGCTTCTGGTGGAGCCCCGAGCGCCTGATGCTGCAACAGATGATCGACGCCTCCCAGGCCAACGTGAACGGCGTGGTGCGCCTGAAGCTGTACAAGGGCAACGTCATCGTCACCGGCCGCAAGTCCGACGACTCGCTGTTCGACGCCAACATCGCGACCTTCGAGGAAGACGGCGGCGCCTACAACCAGCAGGACGCGGCGGGCTTCATCAAGCTCAACGCCCTGCGCATGCGCATCGCCGCCGGCAAGGGCCGCAAGCTGATCTGAGCGGCCTGATGCAGGAGCGAGCCGCGCTCGCGAAGCTTTGCCTTCACCCCGGTTCGCGAGCAAGCTCGCTCCTACCGGCAAATCCCCGGCCACGAGCCGGGGTTTGTCTTTGTGAAGCCCGGAAAAACGGGCACCTGATGAGGAAAGAACCGATGAGACTGCTGCATACCATGCTGCGCGTCGGCGACCTGGACAAATCCATCGCCTTCTACACCGAAGTCCTGGGCATGACCCTGCTGCGCCGCAAGGATTACCCGGATGGCCAGTTCACCCTGGCCTTCGTCGGCTATGGCGACGAGGCCCACAACAGCGTGATCGAGCTCACCTACAACTGGGGCGTGGACGCCTACGAGCTGGGCACCGGCTATGGCCACATCGCCCTGGAAGTCGACGATGTCTACAAGGCCTGCGACGACATTCGTGCCCGTGGCGGCAAGATCACCCGCGAGCCGGGCCCGATGAAGCACGGCACCAGCATCCTCGCCTTCGTCGAGGACCCGGACGGCTACAAGATCGAATTGCTGTCCCCCTCTCGCAAGGATTGATCCGCTGTGCTGATATGAAGCCGGGACGATTCCCGTTCCGGTCAGGAGGCGTGGGTCTATGGAGGGTTTCGCTGTCAGTCACGAGCGCAATCTCGAATGCCTGGTGAGGGCCGTCCAGGAACTGTCCCTGGCCCGCGACCTCGATCGCATCGCCGAGATCGTCCGTAGCGCCGCGCGCGAACTGGTGAACGCCGATGGTGCCACCTTCGTGCTGCGTGACGACGACCGCTGTTTCTACAAGGATGAGGACGCCATCTCGCCCCTGTGGAAGGGCCTGCGCTTCCCCATCGAAAGCTGCATCAGCGGTTGGGCCATGATCAATTGCGAGCCCGTGGTCGTGGAAGACATCTACCGCGATCCGCGGATTCCCCACGACGCCTATCGCCCCACCTTCGTGAAAAGCCTGGTCATGGTGCCCATCCGGCGTCTGTCGCCGGTGGGCGCCATCGGCACCTACTGGGCCGACCAGCGCCGCGCCGGCGAGCGGGAGGTGGCGCTGCTCCAGGCCCTGGCCGACTCCACCTCGGTGGCCATGGAAAACGTCCAGCTCTACCGCGAGCTGGAGCAACGGGTGGAGGACCGGACGCGGGACCTGGTCACCGCGAATCGGCTGCTCTACGACGAGGCCTGCGAGCGCGAGCGCGTGGAGCAGGGCGCCTTGCGCCTGGAAATGACCGACGAACTGAGCGGGCTCAACAACCGCATCGGTTTCCTGCGCCAGGCGGAGTCGGCCTTGCAGGACGCTCGTCGACGGGGAGATTCCCGCCTGTTGCTGCTGCACCTGGTCCTGGAAGGGCTGGACGGGCTGGACGGCGAGGCCCGGGTCATGGCGGTCGCCCGATTCCTGCGCGAGCGCTTCGGCCAGGGTGAGTGCCTTGCGCGCCTGGGCGGTGGAGTCTTCCTGGTGTTGACCCGTGGCGAGCCCGAGAGCGTCACGCGCCGTCTTCGCGCCGCGCTGGACAGCGCCAATGCCGGCGCGCGCCGGCCCTTGGCGTTGCGCATCGGCCATCTCGGCTGCGGCGTGGACGACGACCCGCAACGGCTGATGCGGCAGGCGGAAGACGCCGCCTTGGCGGGCGACTGATTCTGGCCCGGGAGTCAAGCTCGCTATATAGTTCGCAACATAGCGAAATCCCTCCGCCCCGGGCCACTCCATGAGCTTTCCACTCGACAGCACCGACCTGGCCGCCATCCGGCTGACACTCGAACTCGCCACCCTCACCACGCTGCTCCTGCTGCTGCTGGGCACGCCCGTCGCCTGGTGGCTGGCGCGCACCCGTTCGCGGCTCAAGGGACCGGTCGCGGCCGTGGTGGCCCTGCCCCTGGTGCTGCCGCCCACCGTCATCGGCTTCTACCTGCTGGTGAGCATGGGGCCCCATGGCGTCATCGGCCAGTTCACCCAGAGCCTGGGTCTCGGCACCTTGCCCTTCACCTTCGCCGGCCTGGTGGTGGGCTCCGTGATCTACTCCATGCCCTTCGTGGTGCAGCCCCTGCAGAACGCCTTCAGCGCCATCGGCAACCGCCCCCTGGAGGTCGCCGCGACCCTGCGGGCGGGCCCCTGGGACACCTTCTTCAGCGTGGTCCTGCCGCTGGCCTGGCCGGGCTTCGTCACCGCCTCCATCCTCGGTTTCGCCCACACCGTCGGCGAGTTCGGCGTGGTGCTGATGATCGGCGGCAACATCCCGGAGAAGACCCGTGTGGTGTCGGTGCAGATCTTCGATCACGTCGAGGCGATGGAATATGCCCAGGCCCACTGGCTGGCTGGCGGCATGCTGCTGTTCTCCTTCCTCATCCTGCTGGCGCTCAACACCAGCCGGCGCCTGAAACCCGGCTGGACCTGAGCCCATGCAGTCGATTCGTGCCCGCTTCAAGCTGACCTACGAAGGCTTCTCCCTGGAGGCCGACCTGGTGTTGCCCGGTCGGGGCGTCAGTGCCCTGTTCGGTCATTCCGGCTCCGGCAAGACCACGCTGCTGCGCTGCATCGCCGGCCTGGAGCAGGCCGCCGACGGTTACCTGGAGATCAATGGCGAAGTCTGGCAGGACAGCGCCCGTGGCCTCTTCCTGCCCACACACAAGCGGCGCCTGGGTTACGTCTTCCAGGAGGCCAGCCTGTTCGAGCACCTCTCCGTGCGGCGCAACCTGGAGTTCGGCTGGCGGCGCATTCCGGCCCGGGAGCGGCGCGTGGAACTTGCCCAGGCGGTGGAGCTGCTCGGCATCGGCCACCTGCTGGAACGCATGCCTGATCGCCTTTCCGGAGGTGAACGGCAGCGGGTCGGCATTGCCCGTGCCCTGCTCACCAGTCCCCGCCTGCTGCTGATGGACGAGCCACTGGCGGCCCTGGACCTCAAGCGCAAGGGCGAAATCCTGCCGTACCTGGAGCGCCTGCACGACGAACTGGACATCCCGGTGCTCTACGTCAGCCATTCCCCGGATGAAGTGGCGCGCCTGGCCGACCACCTGGTGCTGCTGGACAACGGCCAGGTACTGGCCAGCGGCCCTCTGGAAGAGACCCTGTCGCGGGTGGACCTGCCGATTGCCCAGGAGGATGACGCCGGCGTGGTGATCGAGGGGCGGGTGCGGGGGTTCGACGAGCGTTACCAGTTGCTCGCGCTGGGCCTGTCGGGCAGCGCCCTTGTCGTCCGCGTGGCCCATCCGCCGGTGCCCGAGGGGCGCAGCCTGCGCCTCCGGGTGTTGGCCCGGGACGTCAGCCTCAGCCTGGACAGGCAGCGTGACAGCAGCATCCTCAACCTGCTGCCGGCTCGCGTGGTGGACCTGTCCGACGCGGCGAACCCGGCTCAGGTGCTGGTGCGCCTGGACGTGGACGGCACACCGCTGCTGGCGCGCATCACGCGTTTTTCCCGGGATCAACTGGGCCTGCATCCTGGCCAGTCGATCTGGGCCCAGATCAAATCGGTGGCACTGCTGGCCTGAGGCGGCGCCCGTCGCCGCCGGATTCAGAGCGCGTCGTGATTGCCCGAAGGCTCCACGCACACGCAATTGCGGCCGGACAGCTTGGCGCGGTACAGGCCCCGGTCGGCGCGGCCGATCAGGCTGTCCAGGGCGTCTTCCGGGTGCATCTCCGCCAGGCCGACGCTGGTGGTGACCTGCAGGTTCACACCCTTGAACGGATAACGCCGCGCGGCGACGTCGTTGCGCACCTTCTCCGCGAGTTGGAGGGCGGTGGCGCTGCCGGTGTCCTTGAGCAGGATGATGAACTCCTCGCCACCCCAGCGGCAGATGATGTCCGACTGCCGCAGGCTGTCCCGGAGGTCCTGGGCGAACCCCTGCAGCACCAGGTCGCCGGCCTGGTGGCCGTAGGTGTCGTTGAGCTGCTTGAAGTGGTCGAGATCCAGCAGCAGCGCGGCCAGGGGGCGACGGTCGCGGCGGGCTTCCTGCAGCGCCTGGCCGGCCAGCAGCTCGAAGCCACGACGGTTGGGCAGGCCGGTGAGGCTGTCGGTGGTGGCCAGGGCGGCGATGCGGCGCTGGTAGCGGCGCATCAGCCGGCGAAGCAGCTGCACCACCACCAGGGTGACCAGCACGCAGATCGCCAGGTTCAGGTAGAGCGTCTTGCGCAGGCCGTCGAGCAGTCCGCCCTCGTGCTTGTCGACGAACAGGTACCAGTCCAGCTCCGGGATGAAGCGCACATTGAGGAAGTGGTCACGGCCGCGCTCGTGGTACTCGAAGGTGCCGATCTGCGGGCGGGACAGCTTGCTCTTGAGATCGTCCAGCCCCGGCACGTCGAACAGCGAGGTGCCCACCCGGGCGCCCAGGGGGCCGCCCTCGGCGCCGGTCAGCACGATGCGGCCCTCGGTGTCGACGAAGTACACGCTGCGGTCGTAGCGGCGCTGGTACTGGTCGATGAGCTTGATCACCGCGTCCACCGTCAGGCCCACGCCGGTGGCGCCGAGGAAGCGACCGTCGTAATCGAACACCTTGTAGTTGATGAAGATGGTCAACCGGTCCTGGTTGGCCATGTCCACATCGACGTTGATCTCGTAGGGCTCCTTCATGTCCCGCAGGCGGAAGTACCAGACATCGCGCGGCTCGCCCTCGCGTACCTGCTTGAGCACACCCTTGGTCTGGTAGTAGGTCAGCGTGCGCTCGGAGACGAAGAAGCTGGTGAAGGCGCCGTAGTGCTCCTGGATCTCCCGCAGGTAGCGGGTCATCTGGCCCACGTCCTTTTCACCCTGCATCACCCAGTCGCGAACGAAGGTGTCGCGGCTCATCATCGAGGAAATCAGGATGGGTCGGACCAGGTCCTTCTGGATCTCCGAGTAGACGTTGTCGGAGGTCAGCGGCAGCTCGGTGTCGACGATGCTGCTGCGGATGGATTTCAGCGAGGCCTGATAGCTCACCAGGGAGGTGGCGAGGAAGCCGCCGCCAAGCAGCAGCACCAGGGCGAGGACCAGCAGGCGCTGGCTGTGCTTGGAGTGTTCGACTAACGGCATTGGATACGGCGGCCTCCAGGTGGTGGCGCAATGCTAGCGTGGTGCGTGGCCGCCGTCACGAACGGCTGTTTGACGCCAGGCTATCGGCGCATCGGGCCTTTCCTTGAGCTGCAGACCGCCGTACGAACGGAAGAACACCCAGCCCGCCGCCGGGGCGGGTGAGCCCCGCCGATCAGCCTTCCTCCAGCACCACCACCCGCTGCCCGGCGCGCACCGGCGAACCGGGCTGCACGCGCACCTCGCGCACCACGCCGTCGCGGGGGGCGGTGAGGGGGATCTCCATCTTCATCGACTCCAGGATCACCAGCACATCACCGGCCTTCACGCGGGCGCCTTCCGCCACCTGCACCTGCCAGAGGTTGCCGGCGATATGGCTTTCGATGGCGTGCTGGCCTGCGTCCAGGGGCGCATCGTCACCCATCTCCGGCGCCACCTCCTCGCTCTCGAAATGCGCCTGGCCGCTGGCGATCCAGCGCTCCCGCTCGGCATTGAAGGCGGCCTGTTGCCGGGTGCGGAAGGCGGCGATGCCCTCGGCCTCGGCGGCGAGGAAGGCCTGGTAGTCGGCCAGGTGCAGTTCGCTCTGCTCGATGCGCAACGGGAAGCGCCCGAGGGGAAAGTCGCGGCGGATGCGCAGCAGCTCCTCGGCAGACACCGGGTAGAAGCGGATCTGGTCGAAGAAGCGCAGCAGCCAGGGCTTGCCGTCGAAGGCTTTGAGGTCGCGGTAGCGGTTCCACATCTGCAGGGTACGGCCGACGAACTGGTAGCCGCCGGGGCCCTCCATGCCGTAGACGCACATGTAGGCGCCGCCGATGCCCACGGAGTTCTCGGCGGTCCAGGTGCGCGCGGGGTTGTACTTGGTGGTCACCAGGCGGTGGCGCGGGTCCAGCGGAGTGGCCACCGGCGCGCCGAGGTAGACATCCCCCAGGCCCATCACCAGGTAGCTGGCCTCGAACACCGTGCGCTGCACCTCGTCGAGATTCGGCAGGTCGTTGATGCGGCGGATGAACTCCAGGTTGCTCGGGCACCAGGGCGCGTCCTTGCGCACCGTGGTCATGTACTTCTCGATGGCCAGTTGGCAGGCCGGGTCGTCCCAGGACAGCGGCAGGTGGACGATGCGCGAGGGCACGGCCAGGTCCTGTGCGGCGCAGACGCCGTCCCAGAGCCCCGTGACCACCGCCAGCAGGCGTTCCAGGGACAGCGTCTCGGGCTGGTAATGCACCTGCAGCGAGCGGATGCCGGGCGTCAGGTCGATCACCCCGGCCAGCGCCTCGGCCTCCAGCGCCTGCATCAGCGCATGGGCGCGGAAGCGCAGCACCAGGTCCAGCTCCGCCGCACCGATTTCCAGCAGCAGGTGGGTGTCGCCGGAGAGACGCGCCACCAGGCGCTTGTCGCCTTCGCCGAGGTCGAGCACCACGGGAGAGGTGAGCTGCGGACGACTCCCTCTCCCTCCGGGAGCGGGTTGGGGAGAGGGGAGAGGGGAACAGGAGCGGGCCTCGGCGATGCTCACCGGCTCGAAGCGCACCCTGTCGCCGGCCTTGAGCTGGCCGAGCTGCCAGAGGTCGGCCTCGATCACCGTCACCGGGCAGACGAAGCCGCCGAGGCTGGGGCCGTCCGGGCCGAGGATCACCGGCATGTCGCCGGTGAAGTCCACCGCGCCGATGGCGTAGGGATTGTCGTGGATGTTGGAGGGGTGCAGGCCGGCTTCGCCGCCGCTCTCGCGCACCCATTCCGGCTTGGGCCCGATCAGGCGCACGCCGGTGCGGCTGGAGTTGAAGTGCACTTCCCAGTCGGTGGCGAAGAAGGTCTCGATATAGGCCGGGGTGAAGTACTCCGGCGCACCGTGGGGGCCGTAGATCACGCGGATGCGGCGCAGCTCCGGCAGCGGCGGGCAGAGTTCGGCGGGCAGGCGGGCGCCGGCGTCGCGGTCGGCCAGCGGTGCCAGGTGCAGCACGTCGCCGGCGCGCAGGGCGCGGCCACCATGGCCGCCGAACTGGCCGAGGGTGAAGGTGCTCTTGCTGCCCAGGTAGTCCGGCACTTGCAGGCCGCCGCGCAGGCACAGGTAGCTGCGCGCGCCGGCCCCCTTGATGCTGCCGATGGACAGCGTGGCGCCGGCGGGAATGAACAGCGCGGTGTCCATGGGCTGGGGCTGGCCGTCGAGGCTCAGCGGGATCGGCGCGCCGGTGACCGCCACCACCGCGTCGGTGTTGAAGCGCAGGCTGGGGCCGCTCATGGTGATTTCCAGGCCGGCGGCGCCTTCCGGGTTGCCCAGCAGGCGGTTGCCCAGGCGCAGGGCGCGGCTGTCCATGGGGCCGGACGGCGGCACGCCCACGGCCCAGTAGCCGAGGCGGCCGGGGTAGTCCTGCACGCTGGTCTGGGTGCCGGCGGCGAGCACTTCGACGGTGCTGGCGCGGTACGCCAGGCCCTCCAGGCAGCGGGTCCAGGGCGAGCCGCTGGCGAAGGGCGCGTCGGCCAGGATCTGTCGCAGGTAGTCGCGGTTGGTTTCCACGCCGTAGAGGGTCGTGGTGGCCAGGGCGCGGTCAAGGGCGGCGCTGGCGTCATCGCGGGTCGGCGCCCAGGCGATGACCTTGGCGATCATCGGATCGAAGTAGGGCGGGATCTCGCAGCCGGCTTCCACCCAGGTGTCGATGCGCAGGGCCTGGCCGTCCGCCTCGGGAAAGGCCACGGCGGTGAGCAGGCCGGGGCAGGGCTGGAAGTCGCGCCCCGGGTCCTCGGCATAGAGGCGCGCCTGGATGGCGTGGCCGCTGGGGCGCAGGTCCTTGGCCAGATCGGCGAGGGGCGCCAGGGTGCCGGCGGCCAGCTCGACCATCCAGCGCACCAGGTCGACGCCCCAGACCTGCTCGGTGACACCGTGCTCCACCTGCAGGCGGGTGTTCACTTCGAGGAAGTAGAAGCGTTCGGCCTCGCTGTCATAGACGAACTCCACGGTGCCGGCGCTGCGGTAGCTGACCGCCTTGGCCAACTGGATGGCGGCGGCGCAGAGTTCATCGGCCATCCCGGCCGGCAGGTTGGGCGCGGGAGTTTCCTCCAGCACCTTCTGGTTGCGTCGCTGCACCGAGCAGTCGCGCACGCCGAGCGCGATCACCTCGCCCCGTCCGTCGCCGAACACCTGCACCTCCAGGTGGCGGGCCCGTTCGATGTACTTCTCGATGAACACCCCGGCATCGCTGAAGTTGTTCTGCCCCAGGCGCTTCACCGCCTCGAAGGCGTCGGCAAGTTCGGCGGCGGTGCGGCACACGCGCATGCCGATGCCGCCACCGCCGGCGGTGCTTTTCAGCATCACCGGGTAGCCCACCCGCTCGGCGGCGGATTGGGCGGCGTCGAGGTTTTCCAGCAGGTCGGTGCCTTCCAGCATGGGCACGCCGTTGGCCTTGGCCAGGGCGCGGGCGGTGTGCTTGAGGCCGAACACCCGCAGCTGCGCAGGCGTCGGCCCGACGAAGGCGATGCCGGCGGCCTCGCAGGCCTCGGCGAAGGCGGCGTTCTCGGAGAGGAAGCCGTAACCGGGATGGATCGCCTGGGCGCCGCTCTCACGGGCGGCGCCAATGATCTTCTCCACCACCAAGTAAGTGTTGGCGGCCGGGCCGTCACCCAGGCTGATGGCTTGGTCCGCCTGCTGGATATGCAGGCTGGCGGCGTCGGCTTCGGAGTACACGGCGACCCCTTCGACGCCGAGCGGGCGGAGGGTGCGCAGGATGCGGCAGGCGATGGCGCCACGGTTGGCGATCAGGAGCTTCTTGAACATTGCAGAACCCTCGGGAGGGATGACGGGCCGTCCCGCCTTGTTCGTCTGCACCACGGTCGTCCGTGGCTGGGAGCTGGTTTGTAATTGGATGGGTAGAGCGGAGCGAAACCCATCAATCCGGAGCGATGGGTTTCGCAGGCTCTACCCATCCTACGGAGGTGCTTCGCGAACACTGGCCGGCCCGGCTCTGGCACAAGAGGAACAGCCAACGCCGCACCCCTTGCAGCTTGCCGCTCACCCCTTGCCGCTGCTTCTTCAATCCCATACCAGCACCTCCGCCGGGGTGGGGTTCCAGCCGTTGCAGGGGTTGTTCAGCTGCGGGCAGTTGGAGATGAGGACGATCACGTCCATGTGGGCCAGCAGCTCGACGTACTTGCCGGGAGCGGAGATGCCGTCCTCGAAGGTGAGGCCGCCTTCGGGGGTGACCGGCACGTTCATGAAGAAGTTGATGTTGGCGCTGATGTCGCGCTTGGTCAGGCGGCCGTCGTGCAGGCTGGCGCGCAGGAAGTTGTCGCGGCAGCTGTGCATGTAGCGCTTGTCCAGGGCGTAGCGCACGGTGTTGCTCTCCTGGGCGCAGGCGCCGCCGAGGGTGTCGTGGCGGCCGCAGGTGTCCGCGACGATGCTCAGCATCGGGTTGCCCAGGTTGGACCAGAGCACGCTGCCCGGGCCCAGGTAGACGCGGTTCTGCTTGCGCAGGGTGCGTTGTACGTCGTAGCGCTCGCGGGGGTTGCGGGCGCTGTAGAAGAGGGTGTCCACCGCCTGGTTGCCTTCCAGGTCGAGCAGGCGCAGGGTCTGGCCGGCCTTCACCTCGGTCATGAAGGGTTCGCCGGCGCCGATCACGGCGCGGTAGACGGCGGCTTCGGGGTGCTTGTCGCTGGGGAAAGCGTTCATCGGGCGGCCCTCAGATGTACAGGCGTTCGGTGTTGTGGAAGCCCCGGCCGTTTTCCGGGCGCGAGGTGCGGCAGAGCAGGGTGATGCCGTCGCTCTGTACCTGCTGCCAGCTGAGTCGCACCGGTCTCGGCGCGTAGGCCGGGTTGGGGTCCAGGGGGTGCTGCAGCGCGGTGAGCACCACCAGGGTGTCCATCGGGGCGTAGAGCTCCACATAGTCGCCGGCCTGGCTGTTGCCGGGCTCGAAGTGGAATCCGCCGTCGGCGTCCACCCTGACCTTGCTGAACAGGTTCAGGCACATCAGCAGGTCCGCCAGGCCCAGGTCCCACTTGCCCAGCTCCACCAGCAGGTTGTCGACGCCATTGCGGAAGAAGCCGTTGCGCAGTTCCTGGTAGCGGCCGATGCCGTACTTCTCGCGGACTTCCTCGGCGTTCAGCACGCCGCCGAAGCTGTCGTGCCAGCCGCAGGTGTCGGCGGTGATGGCGGCCAGCACCCGGCCCATGTCCGAGTAGAGGCAGTGGCCGGCCGTGAGCTTGGCGGTGTGCTGGCACTTGAGGCTGTCCGGCAGGTTCAGGCGCTCGCTCTTCTCATGGGCGTTGAGCAGCAGCAGGCTGACGTTGGCGCCGCCCTCCAGGTCGGTGAGGCGCAGCTGCTGCCCCCGCTTGAGCACGAAGGAGGTGTGGCCGCCGCCGGGGACGGTCTCTTCGTAGAGGGTGGGCCGCAGGGCCAGGGATTGGGTCATGGGAGGACTCCTGGTGAGTGGGCGACGGCGGGCAGCAGGGCGGCGCCGATCTCGGCCGGCAGGGCGTCGGCGAGGTCGCGCGCGGTGCGGCGGCCGGCGTTGAGCGGGATGTCGTAGGTGATGCGCGCACCAAAGGCATTGGGCGCCTGCGGGTCGTGGCGCACCTTGTCGAAGACCATCAGCCGGGTGCCCAGGCTGAAGCCCTCGGAAAGGTCGTGGGTGACCATGAATACCGTGAGGCGGGTTTCCTGCCAGAGCTCCAGCAGCAGCGCATGCATGTCCTTGCGGATGCCCGGGTCGAGGGCGCCGAAGGGCTCGTCCAGCAGCAGCACGCGGGGCTTCATCACCAGCGCCTGGGCGATGGCGAGGCGCTGCTGCATGCCGCCTGAGAGCTGCGCGGGGTACTTGTCCAGGGCGTGGCCTAGGCCGACCCTGGCGAGCATCGCGGCGGCCTGTTCGCGGGCCTCGCGCCGGGCGCCGCCGAACAGGCGGCCCAGCAGCGGCGAACGGGGCAGTTCCAGGCCCAGGGTGACGTTGTCCAGCACCGACAGGTGGGGGAACACCGAGTAGCGCTGGAACACCACGCCACGGCTGGCGTCGGGCTCGGCCACCAGGGGGCGGCCGTCCAGCAGAAGCTGGCCGCGGCTGGGTTTCTCCTGGCCCAGCAGCAGGCGCAGGAAGGTGGACTTGCCGCAGCCGGAGGCGCCGACCAGGGTGCAGAACTCACCTTCGGCGACGCTCAGGTTGAGGTTTTCCAGGACGGTCTGTTCGCCGTATGCCTGCCACAGGCTCCTGGCTTCGATGAACGCGCTCATGCCTTGGCTCCTTCGTACCAGGGGAAGGCCAGGCGGGTGAGCTGGCGCAGGCCCAGGTCCATCAGCCAGGCGAGCAGGGTGATCCACACCACGTAGGGCAGGATCACGTCCATGGCCAGGTAGCGGCGGACCAGGAAGATGCGGTAGCCGAGGCCGTCGGTGGAGGCGATGGCCTCGGCGGCGATGAGGAACAGCCAGGCCGAGCCCAGCACCAGGCGCAGGGAGATCAGCAGGCGCGGCAGCAGCTGGGGCAACACCACACGCAGGATCAGGGTCCAGGTGCTGGCGCCCAGGGTCTGGGCCTTGATCAGCAGCTCGAGGGGGATTTCCCGGGCGCGCTGCTCCAGGTCACGGGCGATCATGGGGGCGACGCCGATGACGATCAGCATCACCTTGGACAGCTCGCCCAGGCCGAAGACGATGAACAGGATCGGCAGGATCGCCAGCGGCGGCACCATCGACAGCACGGTGAGCAGCGGCGACAGTGGCGCGCCGAACAGCGGCAGGGTGCCCGCCGCGATGCCCAGGGCCAGCCCCGTCAGGGCGGCGATGGACAGGCCGATGCCCAGGCGCTTGAGGCTGGAGGCGCTGTCCTGCCAGAACAGGTAGGCCCCGCTGCGCTTGTCTTCGGTGAAGGCCAGGCGCTCCACCGCATCGACCATCTGCGCCGCGCTGGGCAGCAGCTTGTCGTTGGGGTTCTCCGCCAGCCGCGACGCCGAGCCGGTGAAGTAGGCGAACAGCAGCAGGGCGAAGGGCAGCAGGACCAGCATCAGCCGGCCGGCGCGGTCGGGGTGGCGGTTGATCAGGCGCATGGCGAGGTCTCGGTGATAGGGGGCGGGTAGGTTGGTGCCGAGGAACGAGGCCCAACGTTGGGCCGCGCTGCGCTTGGCGCCAACCTACGGGACCATGCTGGTGGTCAGAGCTTCCCGTCGGCGGCCATCTGCACGTAGGTCGGGTCGAAGCGCAGCTTGACGTTGCCCTTGTCGCCGGTGACCAGGCCCTTGGCGAAGCTCATGCCCACCGCGTGGGCGTCCCTGGCGCCTTCGCCCAGCAGGCCGTGGGCGAAGGAGAAGGTGGCCACCTTGTCCATGGTCGCCGGCAGCTTCGGGCTGGTGACGAAGGCCAGGGCCTCGGCGGGGGTGCCGAACAGGCGGGTGGCGTCCAGTTGCGCCTGGTAGCCGGCGAGGTCGGTGCCGGAGGCCTTGGCCATGTGCTCCAGGGCGGCGGTGCTCTCGGCGGTGCCGGCCTTCATCAGCGCGACGATCTCGAACCAGGCGCCGGTCAGCGCCTTGCCCAGGGCGGGGTTGTCCTTCAGGGTCTCGGTGTTCACCACCATCATGTCCATGATCTCGCCGGGCACCTTGCTGGAGTCGAACACCAGGCTGGTGCCGGGCTTGGCCTTGAGTTCGGCGAGCATCGGGTTCCAGGTGGTCACCGCCTGCACCTCGTCGGTGTCGAAGGCGGCGGCGATGTCGGCGTCGGAGGTGTTCACCACCTTCACGTCCTTCTCGGCGAGGTGGGCGCGCTCCAGGGCGCGGGCCAGCAGGTAGTGGGAGACGGACAGCTCCACCAGGTTCACCGGCTGGCCCTTGAGGTCCGCCAGGGTCTTGCCCTCGCCCTTGAGCACGATGCCGTCGTTGCCGTTGGAGAAGTCACCGACGATCAGCGCGGTGCTGTCCACGCCGCCGGCCGCGGGAATGGTCAGGGCGTCCATGTTGGTCATGGTGCAGCCGTCGAACTGGCCCGCGGTGTACTGGTTGATGGATTCGACGTAGTCGTTGAGCTGGGTGACCTTGATCTCGATGCCGTACTTCTTCGCCCACTTGTCGACGATGCCCTGGGTGGCGCCGTACTCCCACGGCATCCAGCCGGCGTAGATCGTCCAGCAGACGTCGAAGTTGCTTTTCTGGGCGGCGGAGCTGTTGAAGCTGAGGGCGGCGGCGAGGCCGGCGACGGCGAACAGACGGGGCTTGCGCATGGAGGACCTCCAGTTCGGTTGAGGGCGGGCGGAGCTGCGCGGCACATCCCAATCAAGGGGCGCGTTCTCCCGGGCTTTTGTCCCGCCGTGTAACCTCGCTGGAGGTCGCCAGCTCTCGGACCAGCCATCCGCCTGCGCGAACCGGAACCCTAGCCAGCCATTGCAAATTGTGGTGCCGCGATCCCGGATGGCCGGGTAGCTCCTGCACGCCTTGTACAAAGCGAAGGCCGTGCCAACCTCGCCAAAGGGCTCTGGAAAGGGGATTTCGGCGTTATGGGGCGACGGGGAGGCAGGGCGTCATGCCCGCTCATGGGGCGTCGGGCTTCAGGTTGGTGCATGCAACAACTGGAAAAGGATTTTTCCGACAGGGCGTGTGCGCCGTTCTGACAGGCCCGCTGTCCAACGCAGTGGGAGCAATCCCAGTCGCTGACATCTGTCTGCGCCGTCCCTCGCGGTCGAAGGAGGCCGCCATGTCCTATAGAGCCCTCATCCTTGCTGTGCTGAGCCTGTTCCTGGGCGGTTGTGCCGTCTACGACTACGACAACGACTACTACGGTCGCCGCTACTACGGCGACGACGATTACCGCGTGCATCGCCACTACTACGATCCGCCGAGGACGAACTACTACTACGTCGAGAAACGCTACGACGATCGCCACCACGATCGTAATTACGACCGCCGCTACCATGACGGGCGCCGGGATCACTACAAGTCGGATTACAAGCGCCATGACCGGCGCGACTACGACGACCGCAAGTACCACAAGGATCGGCGTTACTACCAGCCGCGCCAGGACAACTTCCAGGAACGCCGCCACGACTACAGCCCGCGCCTGCAGAACTGGGGGCACAACAAGGTCCAGCCCCATGCGGCACCGCGTGATCCCCGCCAGCCCGGCTACCGGCGCTCCGAATACCGCCAGCAGTACCGGGTCCAGCCGGGCTACGAGGCGCGGCCCCACCAGAACCCGCGCTACAACAACCGTAGCGACTGGTCGATGCAGAACCGCCGCTGACCGCCTCCCCGCAGCCTCGGGGACTGCGTTACCCCGAGGCTGCGGAGTGCCTAGCGGCCCGGCATCAGCGGCAGGCGCCGCCAGCTGGGCTCATCCCGCAATATCAGGTCGTCCTGCACGGCGAGGAACACCGGCAGGTCGCGGCGGGCGATCCAGATCTCGCCCTGCCACTTCACCACCCCCACCCGCTGGTCCGCCCAGCTCATGAACGCCCGGCGTGGGCTGGCGTCCGCTTCGCGGTGGGCGTCGTAGAGCGTGGGCAACACCTCTTCACCCATCCACCGCGCAAGGCTGCGGTGCTCCGGGTGCCAGAAGCGGTACAACGCCTTGAACACACCGGATTCGCTGATCACCTCGGCCTCTTCGAGAAAGCCGCTGGGATAGGCCAGCATCACCGCGCGTTTCTGCTCGGGGTCCATGCGATTGGGCAGGCGATAGGGGCGGCGGGCGGCGATCAGCAGGGCGAAGTCCTGAGCGACGAACCAGGGCTGGTGGTCGATCATCACCGCTCGCAGTTGATGGTTGTGCCGCTGGAAGGTGATCGGGGTGTATGCGTCATGCATGGTGGTACTCCATCTTCAGGTTCAGGGAACCGCCACCTGCGTCGCTAAACGGGAGGGTGGCGGACCGCGAGGGGTTAGCGAACCGGAAGATGGGTACCGGCAGACCGCAAGGTCTCCCCACGCGATCCGCCATTAAGGTGCTGTGGACAAGGATGGTCCTGCGAAAGGCCCTGTGCCCTTGCATGTCCCCACTGGCGTTGTCGCGCCATCTTTTCGGGTCGCTAAACCCGGCCACGGGACTGGCCGTGGCCGCCGCAGATTAGAAATCCGCACCGCCAGGGGCAACGGGTGTCCGTTGGTGTCGCCTGTAGGCCCTGTCCGAGTTCCGCGTCTGCACGCTGTGTCGGGTAGTGACCCACCGGCGAGGTCCGCTGCGGGCACGCCGATGGGTTTCGCTGCGCTCTACGCCATCCTACGGGCCGCTCGCCGGCACGCTTGTAGGGTGGGTCACGCTCCACCGACCCACCGGCGAGGTCCGCTGCGGGGGCGGTGATGGGTTTCGCTGCGCTCTACGCCATCCTGCGGGCCGCTCGCCGGCACGCTTGTAGGGTGGGTCACGCTCCACCGACCCACCGGCGAGGTCGGGTGCGGGCGCGTTGATGGGTTTCGCTGCGCTCTACGCCATCCTACGGTCTGCTGGCCGGCACGCTTGTAGGGTGGGTCACGCTTCACCGACCCACCGGCGGGGTCGGGTGCGGGCACGTTGATGGGTTTCGCTGCGCTCTACGCCATCCTACGGGCCGCTCGCCGGCACGCTTGTAGGGTGGGTCACGCTCCACCGACCCACCGGCGAGGTCCGCTGCGGGTACGGCGATGGGTTTCGCTGCGCTCTACGCCATCCTACGGGCCGCTCGCCGGCACGCTGTGTAGGGTGGGTCACGCTTCACCGACCCACCGGCGAGGTCGGGTGCGGGCACGGCGATGGGTTTCGCTGCGCTCTACGCCATCCTACGGGCCGCTCGCCGGCACGCTTGTAGGGTGGGTCACGCTTCACCGACCCACCGGCGGGGTCGGGTGTGGGCACGTTGATGGGTTTCGCTGCGCTCTACGCCATCCTACGGGGCGCGGTGCGGCGCCTGGCTTTTGTAGGAGCCGGCTTGCCGGCGAATGGCGTGGCTCACGTTTCACCGACCCACCGGCGAGGTCGGGTGCGGGCACGTTGATGGGTTTCGCTGTGCTCTCCGCCATCCTGCGGGTGCTCACCTGTGCGGCTGCGATAGCGGCAAAGCGCCATTGTTTTTTCCGGGTGCAGCCCGCACCATTCGCGGCTCGTTCCAGGGGCGCGTGGCCCCGAATCAGGAAGGCGGATGTTCCGAGCGGGTGTGGGCGTGTGGTGGCGTGGGCGAGGACGGCGGATGCCGGTCCTGGTGCTGCCGTTGCTGCTGGCCCTGCTGGCGGGCGCCCTGCAGGCGGACTGGGATTTCGCACTGATCAGCCGGCGTGCCGAGGCGCTCTATGGGCCTCTGGGGCCGGGCAAGGCCCGCATCGATGAATGGCAGGCGCTGCTGGGGCGTCTGTCCGGTGCCGACGAGGAGAGGCAACTGGAGGAGGTGAACCGCTTCTTCAATGCCAAGCTGCGCTTTCGCGATGACATCGCGCTCTGGCGGCAGACGGACTACTGGGCGACGCCCGTGGAGGCGCTGCGCATCGGCGCCGGTGACTGCGAGGACTTTGCCATCGCCAAGTACTTCACCCTGCGGCGACTCGGGGTGCCCAGCGAGAGATTGCGCATTACCTACGTCAAGGCGCTGCGCCTGAACCAGGCGCACATGGTGCTGACCTATTACGCCACGCCCGATGCCATGCCCCTGGTGCTGGACAACCTGGTGGGCATCATCCGCCCGGCCAGCCAGCGCACCGACCTGTTGCCGGTCTACGCCTTCAATGCCGAGGGCTTGTGGCTGCCCGGCAAGGCTGGTGGCAAGCAGGTGGGGGACGCCAAGCGCCTGTCGCGCTGGCAGGAATTGCTGAAGAAGATGAAAGCCGAGGGGTTCCCGGTGGAACCGGGCCGATAGGAGTCGAGATGTCCCTGTTCAAACAGTTGTTGATCGCCATCTGCCTGTTCCTGGTGGTCGCCTTCACCGGGAGTTTCGTGGTGGGGCTGGAGAGTTCCCGGGAGCAGTACGCCAACCAGCTGCGCTCCCACGCCCAGGACGCCGCCACCGCCCTGGGGTTGTCCCTGACGCCCCATGTGGACGACCCGGCGATGATGGAGCTGATGGTCAGCTCCATCTTCGACAGCGGTTATTTCGAGAGCATCCGGGTGATCGACCTCGGGACCGGCAAGGCCCTGGTGGAGCGTTCCGGCGTGCCTGATGCGACGGGCGCCGAGGTGCCCCGATGGTTCGTCGACCTGATCGACCTGCGCGCCGAAGGTGGCGACGCCCTGGTCAGCCGGGGTTGGGAGCAGGCGGCGCGGGTGGAGGTGCAGAGTCACCCGCTGTTCGCCATCGCGAGGCTCTGGCGCAGCGCCCTGGGCAGCCTGGGCTGGCTGCTGGTCTGTGGCCTGGTCAGCGCCGGGCTGGGGGCCTTCCTGTTGCGCCGCCAGCTCAAGCCGCTGGACTACATGGTGGCCCAGTCCCACGCCATCGCCCGTCGGGAATTCCTCAGCCTGCCGGAGCTGCCGCGCACCCCGGAGCTGCGCCGCGTGGTGCAGGCGATGAACCAGATGGTGGAGAAGCTCAAGGCGCTGTTCCAGGAGCAGGCCGAGCGCAGCGAGCGCCTGCGGGACGAGGCCTACAAGGACAGCCTGACCGGCCTGGCCAACCGTCGTTACTTCGAGATGCAGCTGCAGGCGCGACTGGGCGCCGAGGACCAGGCCAATGCCGGCTACCTCCTGCTGGCGCGTGTCCATGATCTGTCCGGCTTGAACCAGCGCCTGGGTGGCCAGCGCACCGACCAGTTGTTGCTGGCGGTGGCCGAGTTGCTCGCCCGCGAGGCGGCGGGGCTGGGCGCCGGTCAGCTGGTGGCCCGCAGCCGAGGGGGGGATTTCGCGGTGCTGGCGCCGGGCCTGATGACCGAGGAGGCCGAGCAGCTGGCGCTGCGCCTGGAAGGAGCCCTGGCCAACCTGGTCAGCACGGGGGCGGCGGATGCGCTGCCGGTGGCCCATCTGGGCCTGGCGCTGTTCAACCCGGGGGACGACCTGGCGGCGCTGCTGCGGCTGGCCGACGAGGCCCTGGCCAAGGCGGAAAGCCAGGGCGAGCGCACCTGGGCGATGGTGATCCGGGGCGAGGCCCCCCGCATCGGCGACGAGCGTCACGCCTGGCACCAGTTGCTGGACCGCGCGCTGGGCCAGCGTCAGGTTCAGCTCTACTTCCAGCCGGTGGTGGACAGCCGCGAACCCGCCCGGGTGCTGCACTACAAGGTGCTTTCGCGCCTGCGCGACGAGGCGGGCGAGCCGATTCCCGCCGGCCGCTTCCTGCCCTGGTTGCAGCGCTTCGGCTGGACCTCCCGTCTTGACCTGCTGATGCTGGAACGGGTGCTGGAGCAGATGGCCGGCCACAGCGAGACCCTGGCGCTGAACCTGTCCGGTGCCCTGCTGCGGGAGCCGAAGATGCTGGAGAAGGCCTTCGAGTTGCTCCGTCGCCATGCCCAGTTCGGTCCGCGCCTGGTGCTGGAACTGGAGGAAGACCAACTGCCCGAACAGGCGGCGCTGGAGCAGCTGACCCGGCGTCTGCGGGAGCTGGGGTTCAGCCTCAGCCTGCAGCACTTCGGCGGCCGCTTCAGCATGATCGGCAATCTGGCGCGGTTGGGACTGGCCTACCTGAAGGTGGACGGCAGCTACATCCGTTCCATCGACCTGGAGGCGGACAAGCGCCTGTTCATCGAGGCCATGCAGCGCGCCGCCCACAGCATCGACCTGCCGCTGATCGCCGAACGGGTGGAAACCCAGGGCGAGCTGCAGGTGCTGCGGGAAATGGGGATACAGGGTGTGCAGGGCCAGCTCTTCGGGGCGCCGGCGCCCTGGCGTTGAGGCGTGGGCCCGGTGCGCGCCGGGCCATCGCCGTGGGCTCAGATCAGCCCTGAGCCCGCGTCTTCATCATCATCCACGATCAGCCGGGAAATACCGCCCAGGGCTTCCCGCGCCTGGTTCCGGCTGAGCAGCTTGGACTGCGCGGCCGGGGGCAGGTCGGTGATGCGGATGATGCCTTTGGTCATCAGCACGGTGATGAGGTCATCGAGCACCCGGATCATGTCCAGGTCGCTCTGCTTCAACTGAAGCAGGCTGCTCTGCATGGCGAGATTGGCGTACCAGGCCTGGATCTCCTGGTCATCGGCGGGCAGTTGGCCGGTCATTTCGGCGAACTCGGCCGCTTCGACGCGGACCAGCTTTCCTTCTTCGTCGCGCTGGATGTAGAGCATGGTGGGTCTCCCTGGAGGATGCCGCAGCATGAAGGCTGACATCGGCCCTCCGCAACCGTCTGCACGGTTGCGGAGAACATCCCTCATCAAGTGTGTTCGATCTTGACGGTCGTCGGGTCGGCACCTGCGATAAGCGAGTTGACGGAAGAACCACTGAACTGCGAGGCAGCACCTTCCAGGGTGATGGTCAGATCGGCACTGTCACCGGCCGGGCTCAGGTGACCGTCCTTGCTCACCAGCAAGGTGGCGTTGCCGGTGTCGCTATCAACGATCAGTTTGAGGAAGTTGTCGATAGTGGCATTGGTCTCACCCTGTAGCAGGTCACTGAGGTCCAGGCGATCCCCTTCGCTCATGTTGAAGTCCTTCACCACATCCTGGGCCGGGGCGCCGGCTACGCCAGCATCTCCGGACTTCCAGACGAAGGTGTCGGCGCCGCCCTGGCCCCAGAGGATGTCGTCGCCCTGGCCGCCTATCAGCAGATCCTTGCCCTCGCCACCGAAGAGGGTGTCGTTGCCGGCACCGCCATTGAGCACGTCATCGCCGTCGCCCGCTTGCAGCAGGTCGGCCTGCGAGCTGCCCATCAGGGAGTCGCTGCCGGTGGTGCCCTGCAGCGTGGTGGTCGGATCGATCACCACGTTGAAGTCGGTGGTGGCCTTGTCGCCGGTGCCGTCGGTGACGGTGGCGCCAAGGTTCAGCGTGGTGGTGGAGTCGTCGTCGGCGCGGGTGACCTTCGTGTAGTCGAGGTTCAACGAGGTGATGGAGAAGTTCGTATCGCTATTGGAACCCGCTGCCCTGATCTGGATGCTGTCGATACCTGTCGCGTCGGTGATATCGATGGTTGCGCTGTTCCGCGGCACGGTGGTCCAGGTCAGGCCATCGTCGAGGCTGTACTGGGCGGCTTCGCCACTGCTGGTCAAGCCGCTGATTCCGAAATGCGCGCCTGTGATGGTTACGCCCGGGATCGCCGTCAGCGTGAGGATCAGTACTTCGTTCGCGTTACGGTTGATCTCTCCTCTCTCGGTGTTGCCGCTTAGCGAGGAGTCCAGGCCGAGGCCGCCGCTTCTCCAGTACGGGGTGCCATTGGTGCCGCTCAGGGACACCGTGACTTCGCTGGCTGCGCTGCTCGCCACTGCTTTGTTGCCGGAGAGTGAGAAGGAAACCAGGGCGTTGCTGTTCGTGACCTTGGTCGCCTGATCCAGCGTGCCCAGCATTTGCACCGAATAGGTACCCTTGGCCGCATCGCCGGTGACCTTGAAGATCACCTGATTGGTTCCCTGCTTGACGGCGTCGAGGCTGCCGTCGGCGTTGGCGCGATAGACCAGGGCGCCGCCGCCGGACGTCAGAGCCATGCTGGTCGGCACGCCACCCACCAATACAGTGCCCTGTACCGGCTGGCCGTTCAGGGAGCTGTCGTCGGGGGCGGTGATCTTCACCGAGGCGCCGCTGAGATCTCGACCCGTCTCGATGCCGAGGCTGGCGGTAGCCAGGGTGCCTGATTCCTGGCTGAGGACTGCGGTCTGTGCAGGCTGTTCCACTTGCGGGGTATAGGGCAGGACCTTTTCCCCATTCAAGGTCACGGTGACGTCCGAGGTCGCCGTGTCGCCGTCGCCGTCGGTTACCACGTAGTCGAACTTGAGCTTCTCGATCTGATCCGCGTTGAAGTTGTCGCGGGCGGTGCGGCTGACTTCAAAGCGATAACGACCATCCGACCAGCCGGTGAAGGTGCCGAACGCGTTGACGATGGTGAAGCTGCCGTCGGCCTGCTGGGTAGCGCCGACCCAAGAGACGCTGGCGTCGCTGCCATTGACCAGGACATCACCATCGGCACCCGTGGTGGTGACGGTGGAGACGTCGCCACTGTTCAGTGGGAGACCGTCGGTGGATTTCACCACAGCGTAGAGGTCGAAGGAGGAGGCGGCGTTCTCTTTCGTGCGGATCTCCGTTACCACATTTCCGGTACTCGGATTGAGGAAGCCCTTGATCTCGAACTCGAAGGTGCGGTCGCCCACGGTGAACTGCCTGACCAGCGTGGAGTTGTCCAGGCGGATGATGTCGTCGTTCGCCGGGTCCTGGGTGCTGGAGGCGTTGTTCGGGGTTTCGGTGTGGTTGAGCTTGACGGTGTGTTCGACCGTGGTCGGCACGCCATCGATCATCACCGTCAGCTTGACCACCAGGTCGACGCTCCTGAGGGTGGTGCCGCTGACCGGGAAGTTGTTATGGGTGAAGGTGCCGAGCTTGAAGTCACTGTCGGGCAGGCTCGGTCCGGAGGTGCGGAACGCTTCGTTGTCGACGAAAACGTAGCCCGACGGGGGATTGTCATCACCCCAGGTGAGCTTGTCCGTGTAGCTGTCAGAGTCGAGGTTCTCTTTGCCGATCGAGGAGGTGCCGCCGCTCGAGTTGATCGCATTGACGAAACCGGCCTCAAGTCCCGAGATCTTGATGCTGCTCACCGGGATATCAATGGTGATGGCGCCGGGCTGCGCAGTGGGCACGTCGTCCTGGATCTGAACGGTCAGGGTTCCTGTGCCTTCGTTGTTGTAGGCGTCCTTGACCTTGACGCCGACGTTCAGGTCGAACAGGTCCGCCGAGTTTTTGTCCGGGTGGTCGATCGGCTTCAGCAGGTTGACCGAGTAGTTGCCCTGGTCGTCGATGGAAATGATGAGCACCGGCTGGGTGCCCGCGTTGCCGGTCAGGGTCTTGCCGTCGGCGCTCAGGCTCCAGGTGACAGTAGTGTCACCGGATTTCAACGCCGTCCCGCTGGGGGCGACCAGGGTAACGGTGGTCGCCGAGTCGTGGGTGATGGTGACCTTGCCGGTGGCCTGATTGCTGGTGTCCGCATCCGTGGCGCTCTTCAGGCCGGTTTCCGATACCAGCTTGCTGCCGCCAGTCACCGACGGCGGAGTGTCCGGCAGATTGCTCACGTTGACGGTGATCTGCGCGGTATCCACCAGGCTGCCGTCGCTGGCGGTGACGGTCAGTACATGCTGCCTGGCGGTCTCGTAGTCGAGGCTCTTACCGGGAGCGATGCTGATCACGCCGGTGCCCGGGTCGATCACGAAAATGCCGGTACCGTTGCCGCCGGTGATGCTGTAGGTGATGGCCTGGCCTTCAACATCCAGGTCACTGCCGGAGAAGCTGTCGTTGACGTCGAACACCAGGGTGTTCGCGGGCACGTTCTCGTTCATCGAGACGGTGGCGTCGACGATGTTCGGGGCTTCATTGGTGCCGACGACCTCGACGGTGATGACGTGCTCGGTGCCGTCGGCGGCGGTGACGGTGAAGGTCTCGGTGTGGGTCTCGCCTTCGGCCAGGGCCTGCACATGGGCGGCGCCGTTGTCGAGGCTGTAGCTCCAGGTGCCGTTGGCGCCGAGGCTGAGGGTGCCGTAGGTGCCGGCCTGGGTGCTCGGGGTGAAGGCGTTGTCGGTGCCGTCGACATCGGTGGCGGTCAGGGTGCCGCCGGTGGTGAGGGTGGTGTCCTCCTTCACCAGGCCGCTGTCGGTGCCGCCGATGACGGCGGCTTCATTGGTGCCGACGACCTCGACGGTGATGACGTGCTCGGTGCCGTCGGCGGCGGTGACGGTGAAGGTCTCGGTGTGGGTCTCGCCTTCGGCCAGGGCCTGCACATGGGCGGCGCCGTTGTCGAGGCTGTAGCTCCAGGTGCCGTTGGCGCCGAGGCTGAGGGTGCCGTAGGTGCCGGCCTGGGTGCTCGGGGTGAAGGCGTTGTCGGTGCCGTCGACATCGGTGGCGGTCAGGGTGCCGCCGGTGGTGAGGGTGGTGTCCTCCTTCACCAGGCCGCTGTCGGTGCCGCCGATGACGGCGGCTTCATTGGTGCCGACGACCTCGACGGTGATGACGTGCTCGGTGCCGTCGGCGGCGGTGACGGTGAAGGTCTCGGTGTGGGTCTCGCCTTCGGCCAGGGCCTGCACATGGGCGGCGCCGTTGTCGAGGCTGTAGCTCCAGGTGCCGTTGGCGTCGAGGCTGAGGGTGCCGTAGGTGCCGGCCTGGGTGCTCGGGGTGAAGGCGTTGTCGGTGCCGTCGACATCGGTGGCGGTCAGGGTGCCGCCGGTGGTGAGGGTGGTGTCCTCCTTCACCAGGCCGCTGTCGGTGCCGCCGATGACGGCGGCTTCATTGGTGCCGACGACCTCGACGGTGATGACGTGCTCGGTGCCGTCGGCGGCGGTGACGGTGAAGGTCTCGGTGTGGGTCTCGCCTTCGGCCAGGGCCTGCACATGGGCGGCGCCGTTGTCGAGGCTGTAGCTCCAGGTGCCGTTGGCGCCGAGGCTGAGGGTGCCGTAGGTGCCGGCCTGGGTGCTCGGGGTGAAGGCGTTGTCGGTGCCGTCGACATCGGTGGCGGTCAGGGTGCCGCCGGTGGTGAGGGTGGTGTCCTCCTTCACCAGGCCGCTGTCGGTGCCGCCGATGACGGCGGCTTCATTGGTGCCGACGACCTCGACGGTGATGACGTGCTCGGTGCCGTCGGCGGCGGTGACGGTGAAGGTCTCGGTGTGGGTCTCGCCTTCGGCCAGGGCCTGCACATGGGCGGCGCCGTTGTCGAGGCTGTAGCTCCAGGTGCCGTTGGCGCCGAGGTTGAGGGTGCCGTAGGTGCCGGCCTGGGTGCTCGGGGTGAAGGCGTTGTTAGTGCCGTCGACATCGGTGGCGGTCAGGGTGCCGCCGGTGGTGAGGGTGGTGTCCTCCTTCACCAGGCCGCTGTCGGTGCCGCCGATGACGGCGGCTTCATTGGTGCCGACGACCTCGACGGTGATGACGTGCTCGGTGCCGTCGGCGGCGGTGACGGTGAAGGTCTCGGTGTGGGTCTCGCCTTCGGCCAGGGCCTGCACATGGGCGGCGCCGTTGTCGAGGCTGTAGCTCCAGGTGCCGTTGGCGCCGAGGCTGAGGGTGCCGTAGGTGCCGGCCTGGGTGCTCGGGGTGAAGGCGTTGTCGGTGCCGTCGACATCGGTGGCGGTCAGGGTGCCGCCGGTGGTGAGGGTGGTGTCCTCCTTCACCAGGCCGCTGTCGGTGCCGCCGATGACGGCGGCTTCATTGGTGCCGACGACCTCGACGGTGATGACGTGCTCGGTGCCGTCGGCGGCGGTGACGGTGAAGGTCTCGGTGTGGGTCTCGCCTTCGGCCAGGGCCTGCACATGGGCGGCGCCGTTGTCGAGGCTGTAGCTCCAGGTGCCGTTGGCGCCGAGGCTGAGGGTGCCGTAGGTGCCGGCCTGGGTGCTCGGGGTGAAGGCGTTGTCGGTGCCGTCGACATCGGTGGCGGTCAGGGTGCCGCCGGTGGTGAGGGTGGTGTCCTCCTTCACCAGGCCGCTGTCGGTGCCGCCGATGACGGCTGGATCGTTGATCGGGTTTACCGAGATCTGGACGGTGACCGGGTTGGACTCGACGCCGGACTTGTCCTTGATGGTGTAGGTGAAGCTGTCGCCGCTGGTTTCGCTGCCGTTGTGCTGGTAGCTGACGGTGCCATCGGGATTGACGGTCAGGCTGCCATTGGCCGGGCCCTGGGTGATGACGATGCTGCCGAGGTCGAGGCCATCGTCCAGGTCGCTGTCGTTGGCCGCCACGTCGATGATGACGGTGCCGCCCTCGTCGACATTGGTTTCGTCCGCTTCGGCGACCGGGCCGTCGTTGACGGCGCCAACGCTGATGGTGGCGGTGGCCGGGGTGCTGTCTTCCTGGTTCTGGTCGTCGACGGAGGCGTAGGTGAAGGTGGTCTCGCCGTTCCAGTTGGCGCCGGGCACGAAGGTGACGCTGGCGGCGTTGCCGGTGGCCGGGACGCTGTCGCCGACATTCAGCTGGGTGCCATTGAGCCACAGGGTGCCATTGGCCGGCAGGTCCTTGATGACGAAGTGGTCGACCGTGCCGTCGAGGTCGGAGCCGCTGAGGCTTACGGCGATGCCGGTGGCGTCTTCGCTGCCGCTGGCGGAGGTGTTGGCGGTTTCCGGAGCGTCGTTGACGGCGCCGACGGTGATGGTGCCGGTGGCGGGCGTGGCGTCGCTCAGGCCTTCGTTGTCGGTGGCGGTGTACTGGAAGCTGGTCTCGCCGTTCCAGTTCGCATCGGGCTTGAAGTAGACAGTCGCGCCGTTGCCGGTGGCCGCGATGACGCTGGCCAGGGTCAGCGGGAGGGTGGCGGCCGCGTCGCTGTAGAAGGTGCCGTTGGCCGGCAGGGTGGTCAGCTTGAAGCTGGCCACGGTGCCGTCGACGTCGCTGCCGGCGAGGTTGACGGCGATGAGGCTGTCTTCATTGCCGCTGGCGGTGGTGGCATTGGTTTCCGGGGCGTCGTTGATCGGGTTCACCGAGATCTGGACGGTGACCGGGTTGGACTCGACGCCGGACTTGTCCTTGATGGTGTAGGTGAAGCTGTCGCCGCTGGTTTCGCTGCCGTTGTGCTGGTAGCTGACGGTGCCATCGGGATTGACGGTCAGGCTGCCATTGGCCGGGCCCTGGGTGATGACGATGCTGCCGAGGTCGAGGCCATCGTCCAGGTCGCTGTCGTTGGCCGCCACGTCGATGATGACGGTGCCGCCCTCGTCGACATTGGTTTCGTCCGCTTCGGCGACCGGGCCGTCGTTGTCGGCGCCAACGCTGATGGTGGCGGTGGCCGGGGTGCTGTCTTCCTGGTTCTGGTCGTCGACGGAGGCGTAGGTGAAGGTGGTCTCGCCGTTCCAGTTGGCGCCGGGCACGAAGGTGACGCTGGCGGCGTTGCCGGTGGCCGGGACGCTGTCGCCGACATTCAGCTGGGTGCCATTGAGCCACAGGGTGCCATTGGCCGGCAGGTCCTTGATGACGAAGTGGTCGACCGTGCCGTCGAGGTCGGAGCCGCTGAGGCTTACGGCGATGCCGGTGGCGTCTTCGCTGCCGCTGGCGGAGGTGTTGGCGGTTTCCGGGGCGTCGTTGACGGCGCCGACGGTGATGGTGCCGGTGGCGGGCGTGGCGTCGCTCAGGCCTTCGTTGTCGGTGGCGGTGTACTGGAAGCTGGTCTCGCCGTTCCAGTTCGCATCGGGCTTGAAGTAGACAGTCGCGCCGTTGCCGGTGGCCGCGATGACGCTGGCCAGGGTCAGCGGAATGGTGGCGGCCGCGTCGCTGTAGAAGGTGCCGTTGGCGGGCAGGGCGGTCAGCTTGAAGCTGGCGACGGTGCCGTCGACGTCGCTGCCGGCGAGGTTGACGGCGATGAGGCTGTCTTCATTGCCGCTGGCGGTGGTGGCATTGGTTTGCGGGGCGTCGTTGATCGGGTTCACCGAAATCTGGACGGTGACCGGGTTGGACTCGACGCCGGACTTGTCCTTGATGGTGTAGGTGAAGCTGTCGCCGCTGGTTTCGCTGCCGTTGTGCTGGTAGCTGACGGTGCCGTCGGGGTTGACGGTCAGGCTGCCATTGGCCGGGCCCTGGGTGATGACGATGCTGCCGAGGTCGAGGCCGTCGTCCAGGTCGCTGTCGTTAGCCGCCACGTCGATGATGACGGTGCCGCCTTCGTCGACGTTGGTTTCGTCTACCTCGGCCACCGGAGCGTCGTTGACCGGGCTGATGGTGATATCGAGCGTGCTGCTGCTGCCGGTGTTGGTGGTGTAGGTTACCTGGGGCACCGATCCGTTCCAGTCGGCGTCCGGGGTGAAGCGGTAGTTGCCATCGGCCTCGATGGTCAGGGTGCCCACTCCGGCGATCACGGCACTGGAGCCCGCAGCGAAGCTGCCTGCTACGCCAGCGATGGCGAAGCTGGCGACAGTGAGGCTGCTGTCGACATCGTTGTCATTGGTCAGCACATTGCCGGTGGCCTCGGTGTCCTCTTCCGCGCTTGCGGTATCGGGCGCCAGGACGGAGGCGTCATCCACCGGCGTGACGTCGGCGAAGCTCAGCTCGGCTGTGTCGGTGGCGGTGCCATCGGTCAGGGTGTAGGTCACGGTCGGCACCGGGCCGGTGTAGTTCTGCGCCGGCGTGAAGGTGTAGGAACCGTTTGCGTTGATGACCAGGGTGCCTACGCCATTCAGGTTGGCGGTCTGGCCGGCGTTGTAGGTGCTGTCGCCCACGGTGAACTGGGTGACGGTCAGGGTGTCGCCGTCCAGGTCGGTGTCATTGTCCAGGACGTTGCCGGTGGCCGGGGTGTCCTCGGTGACCGCCGTCGGGCCGTCATTGTTGGCAACCGGCGCATCGTTGACCGGATTCACGCCCACGGTGACGGTGAGGGTGTCGGTGCCGCCGTTACCGTCACTGACGATGACGGTGAAGCTGTCGCCGCCATTGAAGTTGGCATTGGGCGTGTAGGTGTAGGAACCGTCCGGATTGACCACCACGGTGCCGTTGCGCGGCGCGTCGCCGGCGGTGAAGGTCAGGCTGTCACCATCGGGATCGGTGGCGCCGAGCTGGCCGCTGACGGGGGTGTCTTCGTCGGTGGTGATGCTGATGTCGTCGCCCAGCGGGTTGCCGTTGCTGTCGGTGATGACGGGCGCATCGTTGACCGGATTCACGCCCACGGTGACGGTGAGGGTGTCGGTGCCGCCGTTACCGTCGCTGACGATGACGGTGAAGCTGTCGCCGCCATTGAAGTTCGTGTTGGGGGTGTAGGTGTAGGAGCCGTCCGGGTTGACCACCACGGTGCCGTTGCGCGGTGCTTCGCCGGCGGTGAAGGTCAGGCTGTCGCCATCGGGATCGGTGGCGTCGAGCTGGCCGCTGACGGGGGTGTCTTCGTCGGTGGTGATGCTGATGTCGTCGCCCAGCGGGTTGCCGTTGCTGTCGGTGATGACGGGCGCATCGTTGACCGGATTCACGCCCACGGTGACGGTGAGGGTGTCGGTGCCGCCGTTACCGTCGCTGACGATGACGGTGAAGCTGTCGCCACCATTGAAATTCGTGTTGGGCGTGTAGGTGTAGGAGCCGTCCGGATTGACCACCACGGTGCCGTTGCGCGGTGCTTCGCCGGCGGTGAAGGTGAGGCTGTCACCATCGGGGTCGGTGGCGCCGAGCTGGCCGCTGACGGGGGTGTCTTCGTCGGTGGTGATGCTGATGTCGTCGCCCAGCGGGTTGCCGTTGCTGTCGGTGATGACGGGGACGTCGTTGACCGGGTTCACGCCCACGGTGACGGTGAGGGTGTCGGTACCGCCGTTACCGTCGCTGACGATGACGGTGAAGCTGTCGCCACCATTGAAGTTGGCATTGGGCGTGTAGGTGTAGGAGCCGTCCGGATTGACCACCACGGTGCCGTTGCGCGGTGCTTCGCCGGCGGTGAAGGTCAGGCTGTCGCCATCGGGATCGGTGGCGCCGAGCTGGCCGCTGACGGGGGTGTCTTCGTCGGTGGTGATGCTGATGTCGTCGCCCAGCGGGTTGCCGTTGCTGTCGGTGATGACGGGCGCATCGTTGACCGGATTCACGCCGACGGTGACGGTGAGGGTGTCGGTGCCGCCGTTACCGTCACTGACGATGACGGTGAAGCTGTCGCCGCCATTGAAGTTGGCATTGGGCGTGTAGGTGTAGGAACCGTCCGGGTTGACCACCACGGTGCCGTTGCGCGGTGCTTCGCCGGCGGTGAAGGTCAGGCTGTCGCCATCGGGGTCGGTGGCGCCGAGCTGGCCGCTGACGGGGGTGTCTTCGTCGGTGGTGATGCTGGTGTCCTGACCGCTGGGCTGGTTGTTCACGGCCTCAGGCGTCGGAAGGGGGGCTTCCGCCACGAGCAGCGGGTCCGTCTCGTCTTCTTCTACCGCCTCGGTGGCGAGGGCGAAGGTTTCGGTGGGGAAGCCGATGGTCGCGTCGACGCGATCCGCCGTCGCCTCCAGCAGCACGAAGCTGTGGCCGCCACCCGCAGCGCCGCCGCCGGCACCACCGCCAGCGCCCGGGCCGGCCGCAGTGGCCTCAAGGGCCTGGGTCGGGTCCATGCCGGCCTCGATCGCCTGTTGCAACTGCGCCACTTCATCGCCTGGGGCGGCGTTCTGTTGCTGGGGCGTTGCGTTCTGCTCGGCAAGGCCCGTGTCCGACTCGCTCCACTGGCTGTCGCGGCCCAGGTCCACGGCGCGGCCGTCGGCCAGTGCCAGGGTCACCATGCCTTCGTTTCCTGTCAGGACCTGGTCACCCTTGAAGAGTCGATCGCCTTCCACCAGGAAGCGTTGGAGGCCTTCGGGGGATACGGCGATTACCTGTCCAACAATGCTTTTGACGATCGCAACAACACTGCTCATGGGTGACTCTCCTGGATTGACTCTCAGCTGGCTTGTCGTCGCTGGGGTCGTTTTTGTGGCGACCAAGCGCAGGACTGACATTCCCTTCTATAGTTATTGCATGGCGAAAAGGTGGCGCCAAATATTTGGCTTATTACATTTGGCTATTGCGTATATGCCAAAGTATTGACCAATTGACTCCCATCCTAAACAATCACTTGCATGCTGTCACTTTGATATTTTTCGTTCGTCTGGTGTCATCCAGTGTGACTTTGATCACGTATTCGGAGCCTTGACGAGAAGCAACGTCCGGCGTGGTTCCGGACCTCTAAATTCAATGAAAAGGATGCCTAGAACATGCGTCTGCGCTTCTCCTCCGTACTGCCATTCGCCCTGGCCGTCAGCCTTCCCGCCCACTCCCAGACCCTGACCGAAGCCATGCAGCGCGCCATGGACGTACACCCGGAAATCCAGGCCGGGGTGAATAGTCGTCTGTCGGCCGACAAACAGCTGCAGGCTGCCAAGGGGGGCTACCTGCCTTCCGTGGACCTGCTCGCCGGCTACGGCCGCGAAGGCACCGACAACACCACCACCCGTGCGACCGGGGACAACCACTGGAAGACCATGACCCGTGGCGAGTCCAGCCTGCGCCTGAGCCAGATGGTGTTCGACGGTTTCGCGACCAAGAACGAAGTGGGGCGCCAGCAGGCCACCGTGAACTCCCGCGCCTATGCGCTGCTGGGCACCTCTGAGCGCACGGCGCTGGATGTCGCCGAGGTCTACATCGATGTGCTGCGCCGCCAGGAAATGGTGCGTCTGGCCCAGGAGAACCTGCGCAGCCACGAGCGCATCTTCGACCAGATCAGCCTGCGCAGTGAGCGCGGGGTAGGGCGTCTGGCCGACCAGGATCAGGCCGAGGCGCGCCTGGCCCAGGCCCGCAACAACCTGATCACCGAACAGACCAACCTGGCCGATGCCCGCACCAATTACTACAGCGTGGTGGGTGCCGAGCCGGTGGAGCTCATGGAGCCGGCAGGCCTGCCCGGCCAACTGCCCGCCTCCCTGGAAGAGGCTCGCCAGACCCTGATGGCCAACAGCCCGATCCTGCGCTCCGCCGAGTCCGACGTCGCCGCCGCCGAGAAGCAGTACGACGCCGCGAAATCCTTCTTCTACCCGCGCTTTGACGCCGAATTGTCCCGTGGTGCGGACAATGACCTGGATGGCGAGAACGGGCATGTGAACGAATGGCAGGCGATGTTGCGCATGCGTTACAACCTGTTCGCCGGCGGCAGCAACAAGGCTGACCTGGAGTCCAAGGCCTACCAGATCAACGAGGCGCTGGACATTCGCAACAACGCCATGCGCGTGCTGAACGAAGACCTGGGCCTGTCCTGGAACGCCCTGGCCAACGCCCGTGAGCAGCTGCCGATCGCCCAGCAGTACGTGGATTACAGCACCCGTGTCCGCGAGTCCTACCAGAAGCAGTTCAGCATTGGCGAACGGACCCTGCTGGACCTGCTGGACAGCGAAAACGAGCTCTTCACTGCATCTCGTCGCCTCGTCGACCTGCGCTACAGCGAGTTGTTTACTCAGTACCGCATCAAGGCGACCATTGGCGAGTTGCTGAAGAGCCAGGGAGTGGTGGCGCCGATGGCGACCGTGGTTCAGTCCGACCTGAAGCCCCAGGCAACCCTTCCCGGCCTCAACTGATAGTCCCGCTCCGACCTGCATCGCCCGATGGAGACCCTGTGTCTCCCTCGGGCGTGTGAGTTTCGGGCCGGGCCGTTCCGCCTTCCGAAGAACCCCGAGCAGAGTGTCCAGGCGTGGATCCAGAAGTCAGTCGCGTTCAAATCAACTCCGATCCCCGCGGGCAGCATGACGACCCGCTGCTGGACTCGCTCCTGTCCCTCTGCGTCCTGCACCGCAAGCCGGCCAACCGGGCCATGCTCACCAGCGGCCTGCCGCTGCCGAAGCAACGTCTGACCGTCGAGTTGCTGCCCCGCGCCGCCGCCCGCGCCGGCCTGCAAGGACGTCTGCTGCACCGGCGCCTGGAGCAGATCCCGAAGATCGCCTTGCCGGCTCTGCTGCTCCTCAAGAAGGGGCGTTGCGCCGTGTTGCTGGGCTGGAGCGCGCAGGGCGATGCCCGCCTGCTGCTGAGCGAGAGCGATGGTGGCGAAGTGTCGGTGACCCGCGAGCTGCTGCAGGAGGATTACAGCGGCCAGGTGTTCTTCGCCCAGCCCCAGCACAAGTACGACCTGGACCAGGGCAGCCTGATCCCGCGCACCCGGTCCTGGTTCCGCGACACCCTCAAGCGTTCCCGCTGGCTCTACATCGACGCCGTGGCGGCCAGCCTGCTGATCAACCTCATCGGCCTCGGTGCGCCGCTGTTCGTGATGAACGTCTATGACCGCGTGGTGCCCAACCAGGCCGCCGCCACCCTCTGGGTGCTGGCCATCGGCATCTCCGGCGCCTACCTCTTCGACCTGCTGCTCAAGACCATGCGCGGGCTCTGCCTCGATCTCGCGGGCAAGAAGACCGACCTGATCATCTCCGCCACGCTCTTCGAGCGCATCGTCGGCATGGCCATGAAGTACCGCCCGCTGCGGGTCGGCAGCTTCGCCCAGAACATCCATGAGTTCCAGACGCTCAGGGACTTCCTCGCGTCCCTGACCCTGACCAGCGTCATCGACCTGCCGTTCACCCTGCTGATCCTCCTGGTCATCGGCCTGCTGGGCGGGCCCCTGGTTTGGATTCCGCTGCTGGCCTTCCCCCTCGCCATGGGGATCAGCTGGTTGCTGCAGAAACCCCTGGTGGCGACCATGGACCGCACCATGGCCCTGGCCGCCGAGCGTCAGTCCAGCCTGATCGAGACCCTCGCCGGCCTGGACGCGGTGAAGGTGAACAACGCCGAGAGCGATCGCCAGTATCTCTGGGAGCAGACCATCGGCACCCTCGGCCGCCTCGAACTGCGGGTGAAGATGCTCTCCAGCCTGGCGATGAACCTGACGCTGATGATCCAGCAGTTGGCGGGCGTCGCGATGATAGTCGCCGGCGTCTACCTGATCATGGCCGGCGACCTCAGCATGGGCGGCCTGATCGCCTGCTACATGCTCAACGGCCGTGCCCTGGGGCCGCTGAGCCAGCTCTCCGGGCTGCTCACCCGCTACCAGCAGGCGCGCCTGACCATGACCAACGTGGACCAGATGATGGACCTGCCCCAGGAGCGCCAGGAGGGCGAGCAGCCGCTGGTGCGTTCCAAGCTGCAGGGCAGCCTGGAGCTGCGCCAGGTGAACTTCACCTACCCGCACCAGCAGACCCCGGCCCTGAGCGAGGTGAACCTGATCGTCCGCCCGGGGGAGAAGATCGGCATCATCGGTCGCAGCGGTTCCGGCAAGAGCTCCCTGGCCAAGCTGATCGTCGGCCTCTACCAGGCCGATTCCGGCAGCCTGCTGGTGGACGGCACCGACATCCGCCAGCTGGATGTCAGCGAGCTGCGCCACAACGTCGGCTACGTCCCCCAGGATATCCAGCTGTTCAGCGGCACCCTGCGGGACAACCTGATGTCCGGCGCCCGTTACGTGGAGGACGAACTGGTGCTGCAGGCCGCCGAGCTCTCGGGAGTCCACGAGTTCGCCCGACTCCATCCGCAAGGTTATGAGCTGCAGGTCGGCGAGCGTGGCCAGAACCTCTCCGGCGGCCAGCGGCAGAACGTCGCCCTGGCGCGCGCACTGCTGCTCGATCCCCCCATCCTGCTGCTGGACGAGCCCACCAGTTCCATGGACAACCCCGGCGAGGAACGGCTGAAGGAGCGCCTCGCCGCGGTGATCGCCAACAAGACCCTGCTGCTGGTCACCCACCGGGCCTCCATGCTTTCCCTGGTGGACCGACTGCTGATCGTCGACCGTGGCCGCATCATCGCGGACGGCCCGAAGGAAGCGGTCATGGAAGCGCTGAAGAAGGGGCAGATCAGTGTCGCATAAGGCCATCGGCATGTTTCGCCAGTACTTCAAGGGCGGCGAGTCGCTGTCCGACCAGCCCCTTCCCGAGGTCAGCAAGGCCCTGGTGGAAGACGCGCCGCGCGTGGTGCGCCTGACCATCTGGACGCTGCTGGGTTTCACCCTGTTCCTCGGCTTCTGGGCCCATTTCGCCGAGATCGACGAGGTGACCCGTGGCGAGGGCAAGGCGATCCCGTCCTCCAAGCTGCAGAAGGTGTCCAACCTGGAAGGCGGCATCGTTTCAGAGCTGTTCGTCCGTGAGGGGCAGGTGGTGGAAGTGGGGGCGCCGCTGTTGCGCCTGGACCCCACCCGCTTCGAGTCCAACGTCGGCGAAACCGAGGCGGACCGCAATGCCATGCAGCTCCGGGTGGAGCGTCTCAGCGCCGAGGTGAACGACCAGCCGCTGATCATCTCCGAGGAGCTGCGCAGTCTCGCGCCCGAACAGGCGGCCAGCGAGGAAGCCCTGTACGCGAGTCGTCGGCAACAACTGAACGACGAAGTGGGCGGCCTGGAACAGCAACTGGTCCAGCGTCGCCAGGAGCTGCAGGAGTTCATCTCCAAGCAGGCCCAGTTCCGCAACAGCCTGCAGTTGCTGCGGCAGGAAATCGCCATCTCCGAGCCCCTGGTGGCCGAAGGGGCGATTTCCCGGGTGGAAGTCCTGCGCCTGCGCCGCGCCGAGGTGGAGACCCGTGGCCAGCTGGATGCGACCTCCCTCGCCATCCCCCGCGCCGAGTCGGCCATCAAGGAAGCCGAGAACAAGATCGCCGAGACCCGCTCGCGTTTTCGCAGCGAGGCCCTGGGCCAGCTGAACGAGGCGCGTACCGAGCTGAAGAAGGCCAATGCCACGGGCAAGGCGCTGGAGGACCGGGTCAAGCGCACCCTGGTCACCTCGCCGGTGCGGGGCATCGTCAAGCAGCTGCTGGTGAACACCATCGGCGGCGTGATCCAGCCCGGCAGCGACCTGGTGGAGATCGTGCCCCTGGACGACACCCTGCTGGTGGAGGCCCGCATCCGGCCCCAGGACATCGCCTTCCTGCACCCGGGCCAGCGGGCCATGGTCAAGTTCACCGCCTACGACTTCACCATCTACGGCGGCCTGGAGGCCGAGCTGGAGCAGATCGGCGCGGACACCGTGACCGACGAGGACGGCAACAGCTTCTACCTGATCAAGCTGCGCACCCGCAAAAGTCATCTCGGATCCGACGACAAGCCGTTGCTGATCATCCCCGGCATGGTGGCCTCGGTGGACATCATGACCGGCAAGAAAAGCATCCTCAGCTACCTGCTGAAACCCATCATCCGGGCCCGCGCCGAGGCGCTGCGGGAGCGTTGAGATCAGCGCCGGGAACGGCGTCCTTGGGCGCGTTGCACCCCACGGGATGCCGATGCGCGGGCGCTATCCGGTAGCCCCGATGGAATCCGCGAGCGGGGTTCCGGCGGGGCCCGGACTTCATCCTCGCGACGGGTCTTGCGTACCAGGGGCCCGGTTCCCGGGGCGCGGGGTCATTCCACGAACAGCTTCTGCACCACCGAGAAGTCCTTCCTGCCCTGGCCCTGTTTCAGCAACAGCCGATAGAGCTGCAGCGCCAGGGCGCCCATGGGCGTGCTGGAGAGGCTGTTCTGCGCGGTTTCCTGGGCCAGGCCCAGGTCCTTGGCCATCAGCTCGGCCATGAACCCCCCTTCGTACTCGCGGCTCGCCGGGGCGTTGGGCATCACGCCGGGCCAGGGGTTGTAGCGTTCCAGCACCCAGTTGCCGCCGGAGCTCTGGCGCATGATCTCCGCCAGCACCGCCGGATCCAGCCCGTTGGCCACGCCCAGGGCCATGGATTCTGCGGTGGCGATCATCTGCACCGCCAGCACCTGGTTGTTGCACACCTTGGCCACCTGGCCGGCGCCATCGGGGCCGGCGTGGAAGATGTTCTTGCCCATGGCCTCGAAGATCGGCCGCGCCCGCTCCAGGGCCGCCGCTTCGCCACCCACCATGAAGGTGAGGGTGCCTGCGGCGGCGCCGGCGGTGCCGCCGGACACCGGCGCATCCAGCAGGTCGATGCCCCGGGCGCGCGCTTCGGCGTGGACCTTGCGTGCCGACTCGGGCGCGATGGTGGAGCACTCCAGCACCAGGCTGCCGGGGGCGATGGCCTGCAGCAGGCCATCCTCGCCCAGCAGCAGGCCTTCCACATGCCGGCTGGCCGGCAGCATGGTGATGACCACCGCCGTACCGGCCACGGCCTCGCGGGCGTCCGTCGCCGAGGTGGCGCCCTCGGCGGCGAGTTCGTCGACGGCGCTGCGTACCAGGTCATGCACTCGCAGCCGGTAACCGGCCTTGAGCAGGTTGCGGGCCATGGGCAGGCCCATGTGGCCGAGTCCGATAAAGGCGATGTCGCTCATGCTGCGTCTCCTTGGCCCGGCCGTCCGGTCTCGGGCCTCTGGTCAGAGATCGTCCAGGGGGTGCGGGCCGTCCCACACCGGCTCGAAGTGGGCTTCGATCACCGCCCGGGGGATGGCCGACACGTCCGGCCAGTGCCAGCGCGGGGCGTTGTCCTTGTCGATGAGGCGCGCCCGCACACCCTCCGGGAACTCCGGATGGCGGCAGCAGTTCAGGCTCATGGCGTATTCCATGCGGAACACCTCCGCCAGGGACAGGTGCCGGGCTCGGCGGATCTGCTCCCAGACCAGGTGGGCGGTGAGGGGGCAGCCGTTGGCCAGGGTCTTGGCGGCGCGGGCCAGGGGTACGTCGGCATCGTGCTGCAGGGCGGTCATGGCCTTCCAGGCCGCCGGCAGGTCGGCCACGTCCAGCAGTGCGTCGATGCGCGGTCGGCGCGGCAGCCACTGGGCCTCCGGCAACTGGCTGCGGGCTTCCTGTTCCAGGGCCTTGAGCAGGCTGTTGAGCTGCTGGCCGGCCTGCGACTGCCAGTTCAGCTGGACCAGCCCGCCGAGCAGGGCCTCCTGCTGGTCATCCAGCAGGAAACGGTCGGCCAGGTTCAGGTCCAGGGCGTCGCGGGCGTTGATGGAGCCGGCCCCGAGCCCCAGAAACAGGCCGAGCTTGCCCGGCAGGCGGGCGAGGAACCAGCTGCCGCCCACGTCGGGATAGAGCCCGATGCTGATTTCCGGCATCCCCAGGCGGCTGGAGGGCGTGACGATGCGGATCGACGCACCCTGCATCAGGCCCATGCCGCCACCCAGCACGTGGCCGTGGGCCCAGCAGATGAACGGCTTGGGGTAGGTATGGATGCGATGGTCCAGGCGGTATTCATCGGCGAAGAAGCGGCCCGCCAGCGGGGGCACCACGCCCGGGTGTTCGCGGCAGGCGTCCACCAGCTTGCGCACGTCGCCGCCGGCGCAGAAGGCCTTGGGGCCGGCGCCCCGCAGCAGCACGCAGACGATCTCCGGGTCGCTGGCCCAGGTGCGCAGCCTGGCGTCCAGCGCCTCGATCATCGGCAGGGACAGGGCATTGAGGCTGGTCTCGGCATCCAGGGTGGCGATGCCGATGCGGGCCCCGTGAAGGCCGCTGCGTTCTTCGAAGCTCAGGTTCATGGTCATTCTCGTCACTTGTTTCGCCAGTGCGGGTCGCGTTTTTCCAGGAAGGCGTTGACACCCTCGCGGGTGTCCTCGGCGTCGAACAGGTCGACGAAGCGCTCACGTTCCTCCGGCAGCCAGCCGTTGGGCCCGCGTTCGCGCGCCCCCTGGATCAGCGGTTTGATGGTGCGCACCGCCACGGGGCTCTGCCGCGCCACCTTGGCTGCCAGCAGCAGGGCGGTGCCACGGGCTTCGCCACTGTCCACCACCTGTTCCACCAGGCCGATGCGCAGGGCGGTCTCGGCGTCCACCCGCTCGCCGCAGAGGATCATGCGCTTGGCCCAGCCTTCGCCCACCAGCCAGGGCAGCGCCTGGGTGCCGCCGGCGCAGGGCAGGAGGCCGACCGTGGCTTCCGGCAGGCCCATCTGGGCCTGGCGTTCGGCGATGCGGATGTCGCAGGCCAGGGCGCACTCCAGTCCGCCGCCCATGGCGTAGCCATTGATGGCGGCGATGGAGACGCCACGGAAGTCCCGCAGGGCCTCGAAGGCTTCGCCGAATCGACGGGCCATTTCGCGGGCGCGGGCCTTGTCGCCGTCGGCGAAGAGGTTGAGGTCGGCGCCGGCGCTGAAGAACTTCTGGCCCTGGCCGGTCACCACCAGGGCGTAGATGCCGTCGTCATGGTTCAGGTGCTCGATCAGTTGCTTGAGGCCGATCAGCGACTCACGGTCCCAGGTGTTGGCCGGCGGGTGGTTGATGGTGATCAGCGCGGTGTGCCCGTGCTTCTCCACGGTGAGCTTGTGGGTCAGGTCGAAGATGCCGGGCTGATAGGGTTCTACGGCGGTGCTCATGCAGTTCTCCTTGGATCGTCACGACAGGCGGTCGAGGCTGCCGCCCTGTTCCAGTAAACGACGCGCCACGATGACGCGCATGATTTCATTGGTGCCCTCCAGGATCTGGTGCACCCGGGTGTCCCGTACCCAGCGTTCCAGCGGGTAGTCGTTCAGGTAACCGTAGCCGCCGTGGAGCTGCAGGGCCTCGTTGCAGAGTTCGAAACACTGATCGGTGGCGAAGCGCTTGGCCATGGCGCAATGCAGGCTGGCCTCGGCGTGCCCCTGGTCGAGGTGATGGGCGGCCAGTCGCACCATCTGGCGGCTGGCGGTCAGCGCCGTGAGCATGTCGGCCAGTTTGAACTGCAGCGCCTGGAACTGCGCCAGGGCCTTGCCGAACTGCTTGCGCTCCTCGACGTAGCGAAGGCTCTGCTCCAGGGCCGCCTGGGCGGCGCCAAGGGAGCAGCTGGCGATATTGAGGCGGCCGCCGTCCAGCCCCTTCATGGCGTAGACGAAGCCCTGGCCTTCCGGGCCGATGCGGTTGCCGGCGGGAATGCGCACCGCCTCGAAGGTGATGGTGCGGGTGGGTTGGGCACGCCAGCCCATCTTGTCCTCGTTGCGGCCGTAGCGGATGCCCTCGGCATCGGCCGGCACCAGGAAGCAGGAAATGCCCTTGGCGCCGTCGTCCCCGGTGCGTGCCATCACCACCAGGACCTGGGTGCTGCCGGCGCCGGAAATGAAGCACTTGCTGCCGTCCAGCACATAGTGATCGCCATCGCGTCGGGCGCGGGTGCGCAGGTGGGCGGCATCGGAGCCGGCATCCGGCTCGGTCAGGCAGTAGGAGGCCAGCCGTTCGCCGCTGATCAGGCTGGGCAGCCATTGGGCCTTGAGTGCGGGGTCGCCGAAGGAGGCGAGCATCCAGGCGGCCATGTTGTGGATGGTGAGGTAGGCGGTGGTCGCCACGCAGCCTGCCGCCAGCTGCTCGAAGATCAGCGAGGCGGAAAGCCGGGAGAGGCCGAGGCCGCCGTCCTCCTCGGCGATGTAGAGGCCCAGGTAGCCCTGTTCGGCGGCGCGCCGGATGACGTCCAGGGGGAAGTGGTGCTCGCGGTCCCAGTCGGCGGCGTGGGGCGCCAGTTCGTGTTGGGCGAAGGCGCGGGCGCTCTCCACCAGCAGGCGTTGTTCTTCGGTGAGGTTGAAATCCATAGGTCTAGGTCTTGGTCGCTATAAGCCGAATCATGCGGAAGCGCGCTTGCGATCCGTTCGGGGTCGCGCGCGGAACGCACTCCCGCGGTCCTATTTCAGGTGGATGGTCATGTTCGGGCCAGTCACCGGTGCATCGTCGAACCAGCGACTGGTCACCGTCTTGGTCTCGGTGTAGAAGCGCACCGCCTGTTTGCCGTAGGCGTGCAGGTCGCCGTAGAAGGAGCCCTTCCAACCCGTGAAGGAGAAGAAGGGCAGGGGCACCGGAATGGGCACGTTGATGCCCACCTGGCCCACTTCCACCGCGTGCTGGAAGTGCCGCGCGGCGCCTCCGGAGCGGGTGAACAGGCTGGTGCCGTTGCCGTAGGGGTTGGCGTTCACCAGGGCGATGGCCTCGTCCAGGGTGTCCACTTCCAGGCAGATCAGCACCGGACCGAATATTTCCTCCCGGTACAGGCCCATTCGGGTGGTCACGCCCCGGAACAGGGTCGGGCCCAGCCAGTTGCCCTGGGGGAAACCCTCCACCTCACAGCGGGAGCCGTCCAGCAGGCACTCGGCGCCCTCGGCCTTGCCCTCGGCGATCAGGCGCAGGACCCGTTGCCGGGCCTGCTGGCTGATGAGCGGGCCGAAGGCGGCCTGGGCATCCTTCCAGTGGCCGGGGCGCAGGGTCGCCATCTGTTCCGCCAGTTCGGGAATCCAGGCCCGCGATTCACCCACGAACACGGCCACGCTGATGGCCATGCAGCGCTGGCCGGCGGCGCCGCAACTGGCGCCGACCAGGTTGCTCAGCACCTGCTCCTTGTGGGCGTCGGGCAGCACCACCATGTGGTTCTTGGCGCCGGCGAAGGCCTGCACCCGTTTCAGGTGCGCGGTGCCGGTGCGGTAGATGTGCTGGCCCACCGGCACCGAGCCGACGAAGGAAATGGCCCGCACGTCGGGGTGCGTGAGCAGGGCGTCCACCTGCTCGCGGCCACCGTGGAGCACCTGCAGCACCCCCCCGGGCGCACCCGCTTCGAGGAAGAGTTCGGCCAGGCGATTGGGGGTCAGCGGGTCCTGCTCGGAGGGCTTGAGGACGAAGGTGTTGCCGCAGGCGATGGCCAGGGGAAACATCCACAGCGGGATCATCGCGGGGAAATTGAAGGGGGTGATGCCGACGCACACGCCGAGGGGTTGCACCCAGCTGGCGATGTCGATGTCGCGGGCGATGTTTTCCGCCGTCTCACCCATCATCAGGCTGGCCACATTGGCGGCATGCTCGACCACCTCGATGCCGCGCCAGACGTCGCCCTTGGCGTCGGCGAAGGTCTTGCCGGTCTCGCGGGCCAGCAACTCGGCCAGTTCGTCGTGGTGTTCCTTGAGCAGTTGCTGGTAGCGCAGCATCAGGCGGGCCCGTTCGGGCACCGGCACCTCGCGCCAGCTGGCGAAGGCGGACTGGGCGCTGGCCACCGCGGCCTCGATTTCTTCCGCCGTGGCCTTGGGCGCCAGGGCGAGGACATCCTGGGTCGCCGGATCGGTCACTTCGATCAGTTCGCGGGCGCGGCTTTCGCGCCACTGTCCGTCGATCAGTTGGGGGATGGTCCTGGGCATCTCGCACTCCACCCGCCAGGCGGGACCTTGTGGTTTCTTGTTCTTATAGCGGCCGCCGAGCCACTTGTGGATTGACGATCTTGGGTGGGGGATGGACGATCTTGGTACTGCGGCCATCCACAAGAACGACCATGAACCGCTTCGTCGAAACCTCCAACTGGCCCCTTCCGGCCAATGGCGTGCGTTTCACCACGCCGCCACGCCTGCGTCGGCTGCTGGCCCGCCACCCGCTGACTTCCGCCTGTTATCCACTGGCGCTGGGCTATTACCCCGAGGCCCGGGGGCACCGCATGGAGCGCCAGGCGCCGGAGGATTACCTCCTGATCTACTGCCGTGCCGGCCAGGGCTGGCTGGACAGCGAGGATGGACGATTCGAGGTGGCGGGTGGTGACCTGCTGCTGCTGCCTCGGGGGCAGGCCCACGCCTACGGCGCCGACCCCCAGCGTCCCTGGAGCATCTACTGGGTGCATTTCGAGGGCGAGCTGGTGGCGGACTACCTGCGCCCCCTGGGGAGCGCGCCGCTGCGCAGGATCGGCGCCCAGCCGCGCTTGCTGGCGGACTTCGATGCCTTGCTGTGCCTGCGCCGGCAAGGCCTCAACCTGCCGCATTTCATCTACGCCGCCCATCAGTTGCAGACCCTGCTCACCTCCCTGGCGGTGCTCCCGGTGCGGGGCTTTCTCAAGTCCGGACGAGTGCTGGATGTGGATGCGGTACAGGCGGTGATGCGCGCCCATCTCCATGACAGCCTGAACCTCGACCAGTTGGCGGCGCAGTTCAAGCTGTCGCGCTTCCACTTTGCCAAGACCTACCGGGCGTTGACCGGCCACGCGCCGATCCAGGACTTCATCCAGCTGAAGATGGCCCATGCCTGTCGCCTGCTGGACGAAGGGGACCTTGGCGTCAAGCAGATCGCCGAGCAACTGGGTTACGAGGACGTCTATTACTTCTCGCGGCTGTTCAGGAAGGTGGTGGGCATGGCGCCCAGCCATTACCGGGCGTTGCATCAGGGCTGAGTGCGTGCCCTTTCGCGGGCGAGCCCGCTCCTGCAGCGGGGTGTGGCTTTGCCGGCGAATGATGCGGATTCGTAAGCGGGTGCGCGGTCAATCGGTATCGAGGGGGCGGCCTCCCAGCAGCTTCAGCCACAAGGCCACCACTTCCGCGAGGTCCGCCCGCAGTTCCCGGGGCGCTGGCAGCGCCATGCGCTGGTAGGCGGGAAGCCGGGCCAGGCGCTCGTCGTCCCGGGGCTCTTCCAGTAGTTGGCTGGCGACCTGGACCACGTCCGCCAGGTCCACCGGCCCCTTGTGCTGGCGGCACCAGTCCTGGCGAAGGCGGGCGCATTCGATCAGGCCAGCCGGCAGGTTCCACGCCCGCAGCAGCAGCACGCCCAGTTCGGCGGAGAGCTGTTCGCAGAGCCGCTGCAGGTCCACCTCCAGGCGCGACACCTGGGGCCAATGATGGAGCTCGCGCAACAGCGGCAGGCTGCCCACGTCCTGCAGCAGGCCGGCCAGCAGGGCGTCCTCGACCTCCAGGTGCGGCACGTGGCGGACCAGGCCGGCGCTCAGGGCGGCCCGTTGCAGGGCGAGGTGCCAACGTTTTTCGAAGACCGTCACCAGGCGCGGTTCGCTGCCGTCGTACAGCTGCCGCAGCTCGAAGGCCAGTACCAGGTTGGCCAGGCGCCTGCCGTCCAGTTGCTCCACCAGGTCCCGCAGGCCGGAGCATGGGCGGACGTGGCCCAGCAGGGGCAGGCTGGTGAACTGCCGCAGTCGCTCGGACAGGGCGGGGGCGTCCTCCAGGAGGGCGCAGGCCTGCTCCCGCTCCGGCGTGGGGTTCGCCAGCAGGTGGCGCAGGTGCCGGGCGACGGGCGGCATCGGCGGCAGGGCGTCGCGGGTCCCGAGGAAACGTTGGTACAGGGCGCGTTTCACCGAATCGTGTCGGTTGTCCATGTGGATCAGCTCCAGTCGTCCTTGATTGACAAGGGTAGTGGGCATTTCTTAGGGTGCCCGACCACCGGGCGGGTAGCGTCCCGGCAAGTGCGATGAGATGGGATGCGATGACTGACAGCGAAGACCGGATCAAGCTCGAAGCGAGCTGGAAAGACGCCCTGCGGGACGAGTTCGACAAGCCCTACATGGCGGCACTGGGTGAGTTCCTGCGGCAGGAGAAAGCCGCCGGCAAGGTGGTCTTTCCGCCCGGACCGCTGATCTTCAACGCCCTGAACTCCACCCCGCTGGACAAGGTGAAGGTGGTGATCATCGGCCAGGATCCCTACCACGGGCCGGGCCAGGCCCACGGCCTGTGCTTCTCGGTGCAGCCGGGCGTGCCCACGCCGCCCTCCTTGCAGAACATCTACAAGGAACTCAAGCGTGACCTGAACATCGAGATGCCTTCCCACGGCTACCTGCAGTCCTGGGCGGAGCAGGGCGTGCTGCTGCTCAACACTTCCCTCACCGTCGAGCAGGCCAGGGCGGGCTCACATGCCGGTGCCGGCTGGCAGTCCTTCACCGACCGGGTGATCGAGGTCGTCAGTCAGCGTCAGCCGCATCTGGTCTTCCTGCTGTGGGGCGCCCATGCCCAGAGCAAGGAGCGCCTGATCGACCCCACCAAGCACCTGATCCTCAAGTCGGCGCATCCGTCGCCGCTGTCGGCGTACCGCGGGTTCCTCGGCAACGGGCACTTCAGCCGCTGCAACAAGTTCCTCGCCCAGCACGGACTGGAGCCGATCGACTGGAACCTCCCGCCACTCTGAGCGGGTCAGCGGGGGTAGCATTCCAGCCCCTTGAGGTCCGCCACCAGGTCGTCGATGCGCTCGCGCAGATGCGCCCGCTGCGACGCGTCGGCGCTGTTGAACAGGTCGCTGAGCAACCGCGCCAGGTTCCTTTCCACCCGGGGATAGGTGTCGCGATAGGCCGTCGTCCAGAAGTGTTCCGGCTGCTGCAGCAGCGCCGTGAGCCGGGACGGAAAGTCATCGAGGTGGCGGCCATACAGCGCGGTGCGCAAGGCCACCAGCCAGGCCTCGCGATTCTCCGCCCAGATCCGGTTGTAGTCGCCCTGGGCCCGGGCCCAGGCCTGGATGCTGCGGCGCTGGTCGGTCCGCAAGGGCCCGAGCCATTCCCGAGCCCGATCCTCCATGCGCTGGGCACGCGCTTGCGCCTGCTTCGCCAGGGAGGGCGCCACGTGCTCCTCGCGCAGTTCGGCATTGCGCTCATCCATGGCCACGTAGATCTGGCCCATCTGCCGGGGCGTCAGGCTTTCCGTCAGGCCCAGCGCGGTCGGGGTGATTTCCCGGGCGATGGTGGCCATGGCGCCGCGTATGCGGGTGATCCGTTCCTGCACCTCCTCTTCAGTCAGACTCGGGCGCTGGCTGAGCCGGGACATATCGTCCAGCCAGGCGACGTACTCCGGCAGTTGGGTGCGACAGTGCCAGGCCAGGTGCCGCTGCAGGCGCGGCTCCAGCCAGGCCTTCTGGGACGGCTCGAGGCTGACGTAGTTGCCGATCCACCAGGGGATCACCAGGTCCAGGTTGCGGTAGGCGAGGTCGAGCCGGCTACAGGCCGCCAGCAGCAGGAGGGCGGCAAGCAGGACAAGCGGTCGAAGGCGTTGTATGCGTCCGGGCATGGCAGGGCTGGGCGAGGGCGGATGGGGAAGAGGATAGGCGCCTTCGCCTGACCTGGCACAAGGGGCTATGTCCGGATATTGCCGCGATGCCGGACGGCGCCGCCTGGCCCGTGAGGAGCCCGGACGAATGTCGTTCGGACCTCAGCTTTCAGCCTTCAATTGCCAGCGCCTGAACACCGGTTCCGCGAGGAACAGCACCAGCAGCAGGCGCAGGACCTGCAGGGCGGTGACCAGGGGCACCGAGAGCTGCAAGGCTTCGGCGGTGAGGCTGAGTTCGGCGATGCCGCCGGGCATCATCCCCAGCATCAGCGAGCGGTGGTCGAGGCCGTCCAGCCAGCCGAGCAGCTCGGCGGCCAGGGCGGCAAAGGCCATGCCCAGGGCGGTGGCCAGCAGGGTGCGGGCGATGAAGGATGGGGCGCGGCGGAAGAAGGCGCGGTCGAAGTGGCAGCCCAGGGCGCTGCCGATCAGCCATTGCCCCAGCTCGCTCGCCCCGTCGGGCAGGCCCAGGCGCAGGTCGAAGCCGACGCACAGGACGGCGCTGACGAGCAGGGGGCCGATCAGCCAGGGGTTGGGTTGGTGATAACGCTGCATCAGCAGGGCCAGGGCGGCGCCGCCGGCCAGCGCCAGGCCCAGCCAGGTCCCGTCCACCGGCGCGGCCTGGTGGAGCGCAGGCCCTGTGCCGAGGAACAGCTGGAACAGGGCGGGCACGCTGAGCACCACCAGCAGCAGGCGCAGGCTCTGGGCGGCGGCGACGCGGCTGGTGACCGCGCCGTTGCGGCTGCCCAGGTTGACCATTTCGCTGGCTCCGCCGGGCATGCTGGCGAAGAAGGCGGTGGCGCGGTCCTCGCCGCTGCGCAGCATCAGGCGGATACCGATGAGGCTGGAGAGGGTGGTGGCCAGCGCGCCCACCAGGATCACCGCGCTGTTGGCCAGCACCTGTTCCACCACCGCCGGGGTGAAGTGCAGGCCGATGCCGACGCCGACTATCCATTGACCGCATTTGCGGCCGCCGGGGATTTCCGCCAGCGGCCGGTTAGCGATGCAGCGGACGGCGATCACCGCCAGCAGCGAGCCCACCATCCAGGGCAGGGGCCAGCCCACGAGGCTGGCCAGCGCGCCGCCGGCGGCGCCCACCAGGGGCGTCAGCAGCCATTTAGGCATGGGCCAGCTTCGCCTTGCTGCGCGCGCGCCACCAGCGGATGCCCGGCAGGGCCAGCATCAGCACGGTCAGGGCCCAGAGTGCGAGGGTGATGGGGCTGCCCCAGAGGATGCCGAGGTCGCCGTTGGTGATGGACAGGGCGCGGCGCAGGTTCGATTCCATCAGCTCGCCGAGGACGAAGCCGAGGATCAGCGAGGAGAGCGGGAAGTCCATCTTGCGCAGCAGGTAGCCGAATACGCCGAGGGCGGCCATCAGCACCAGGTCGAAGGTGGTGCTGTGCACCGCGTAGACGCCGACGACGCTGACCACGGTGATGGCCGGCACCAGGATCCAGGTCGGCACGCTGAGCATCCGAGCGAACAGGCCCACCAGCGGGATGTTCATCAGCAGCAGGATGACGTTGCCGATGAACAGCGAGGCGATCAGGCCCCACACCACATCAGGCTGCTGCTCGAACAGCAGCGGGCCGGGGGTGATGTTGTACAGGGTCAGGGCGCCGATCATCACCGCGGTGGTGCCCGAGCCCGGTACGCCCAGGGTCAGCATCGGAATCAGCGAGCCGCAGGCCGAGGCGTTGTTGGCCGCTTCCGGTGCCGCCAGGCCGCGCAGGTCCCCTTCGCCGAAGCGACCGGAACTGCCGGCCATGCGCTTCTCGCTCATGTAGGTGATGGCGCTGGCGATGGTGGCGCCGGCCCCCGGCAGGACGCCGATGACGAAACCGGCCAGGGAGCTGCGTACCGTGCTCCAGCCGACCGTCGCCAGCTCCTTCAGGTTGAACAGCATACGGCCGCTGGCTTTCACGGCGGTCTGCCCGGTGCTGGTGTGCTCCAGCATGAGCAGCACTTCGCTGACGCTGAACAGGCCGATCACCACGATGACGAACTGGATGCCGTCGGAGAGTCCGACGCTGTCGAAGGTGAAGCGGTAGACGCCGGTGGTGGCGTCCACGCCCACGGTGGCCAGGCCCAGGCCGATCAGGGCCGACAGCAGGGTCTTCACCGGCTTGTCGCCGACCATGCCGCCCAGGCAGGCGATGGCGAACACCATCAGCATGAAGTACTCGGCCGGGCCGAAGGCCACCGCCCAATTGGCGAGGATGGGCGCGAAGAGGACCACGCCGATGGTGGCGATGGTGCTGCCGATGAAGGAGCTCATGGCCGACAGCGACAGGGCGATGCCGCCCTTGCCCTGGCGGGCCAGGGGATAACCGTCGAGGGTGGTCATGATGGCGGCGGCGTCGCCCGGCACGTTGAGCAGGATGGCGGAGATGCGGCCGCCGTACTCGCAGCCCAGGTAGACGGCGGCCAGCAGGATCAGGGCGGTTTCCGGCGGCAGGCCCAGGGCGAAGGCCAGGGGCAGCAGGATGGCCACGCCGTTGATCGGGCCCAGGCCCGGCAGCAGGCCGACCACGGTGCCGACGAAGGCGCCGAACAGGGCCACCAGCAGGTTGATGGGGCGCAGGGCGACATCGAAGCCCTGGGCCAGGAAGTTCAGGGTTTCCATATCAGTTCTCCAGGAGGCCGAAGACGCCGAGGGGCAGCGGGACGTCCAGCAGGTAGTCGAACAGGCCGTAGAGCAGGACGCCCATCAGCACGCCGCTCACCAGGCTGGGGATGGGCCGGCCGTTGAACAGCAGGCCGAGGCTGAAACCCACCAGGGCCGTGCTGAGTACGAAGCCCAGCGGTTCGAAGAGCAGGGCGTAGGCCACCAGGGCCAGGACGCAGAGGGTGACCTTGCGTGCCAGGGGCCAGGAGATCGGTCGGTTGCCGGCGTCGCCCGGCTTGTAGAGCAACCAGGCGGCAGCCGTGGCCATGAGGAACAGCAGCAGCAGGGGATAGGCGCGAGGACCTACCGGGTCATAGCTGAAGGGAGCCTGGAAGCCCCAGGCCACTACGGCGAGAAAGGCGCAGACGAGCAGCCAGACCGCAGCGAAGATTCGGACGTGCATGGCGGTTTACCCAGAAGCGGTTGATCTCCCCTCTCCCGGCGGGAGAGGGGCCGGGGGTGAGGGGAGCGTCCGCCTCACCCGGACTTTCAGGTCAGTTCACTGCGCGAGGCCGAACTCACCGGCGAGCTGCTTGTACTGCTTGACCTGGTCGAAGACGTAGGCCTTCAGTTCGTCGCCGGTCATGCTCAGGGGGAAGAGGTCACGCTGTTCCCGCAGCTTGGCGAAATCCTCGCTGGCCAGCAGGGTGTCGAACTGCTGCTTCCACCAGTTGAAGTCCTCGTCGCTGACTTCCGGTCCCATGTAGAAGCCACGAATGACGGGCCAGGTGATGTCGAAACCCTGCTCCTTCGCGGTGGGGATGTCGGCGAGCTTGCCGGGCAGGCGCTGGTCGGAGAGCACCGCCAGCACGCGGATCTTGCCGGCCGCCAGCTGCGGGGTGACTTCACCCAGGCCGCTGCTGGTGACCTGGACGTGGCCCCCCAGCATGGCGGTGAGGGTTTCGCCGCCGCCCTCGAAGGCCACATAGCGCAGCTTCTGCGGGTCGATGTCAGCGGCGCGGGCGATCAGCGCGGTCTGCATCCAGTCCTGGCCGCCGATGGTGGCGCCGGCGCCGAAGACGATGCCGCCCGGGTCCTTCTTCACGGCTTCCACCAGTTCACCCAGGGTCTTGTAGGGCGAGTCGGCACGCACGGAGATCGCGCCATAGTCGGTGCCGATCCCGGCGAGCCAGCGCACGGCGTTCTCGTCGTAGCGGCCGAACTTGCCCTGGGCCAGGTTGAGCAGGGAGCCGGAGGAGAACGCGGTGATGGTGCCGGCGTCCTTCGGGCGCTGGGCCACCACGGCGTTGTAGGCCACCGCGCCGACGCCGCCGGGCATGTAGGTGACGCGCATCGGCGACTTCAGCAGGCCGCTGTCCTTGAGGCCGCTCTGGGCCAGTTTGCAGGTCAGGTCGAAGCCGCCGCCGGGTTTGGCGGGGGCGATGCATTCCGGACGCTTGGGCTCTGCCATCAGTTGGGTGGAGAGCAGGAGGCCGGAGGTGATCAGGGCGATGCGGGAGAGGGCAGTCTTCATGGGGTTCTCCTGTGGAGTTTTATTGTGGATCACCAGATCGGCAGCGCGTAGCTGACGATCAGGCGCAGCTCGTCCGCATCGCGGGCGAAGGTGGAACGGAAACCGGCGTGGCGGGCGCGGAAGGTGAGGTCCTTGAGGGTGCCGCTCTGCACCACGTACTTGAACTCGACATCGCGCTCCCATTCGCGGCCTTCTTCGCTGCTGCCGGTGACCTGGGCGTTGTCGCTGGTGATGTAGCGGGTCATGAAGCTCAGGCCCGGGACGCCGAAGCGGGCGAAGTCCAGGTCGTAGCGAGCCTGCCAGGAACGCTGGTCGGCATTGGCGAAGTCGTTGATCTGGACGAAGTTGACCAGGAAGGGGTCGCTGCCGTCGATGTAGGCGTAGCCGGTGTCGCCGCTCATGCGCTGGTAGCCCAGGCCGACCTTGTGGGCGCCCTGGCCGTAGCTGAGCATGCCGTTCAGCGCACGGTTGTCCACCTTGCCGGCGTCGGCGCGGCCGCTGTCGTCGCTGATGGCGTAGCGCAGGTCGGCGCTGAGGGTGCCGGCGCCCAGGGGCTGGCTGGCCAGCAGGCCGAAGAAATGCTGGCGGTAGACGTCGTCGAGTTCGGCGAAGTAGTAGCGTCCGGTGAGTTGCTTGCTGAAGGCGTAGTCGGCGCCGGCCAGGTCGAAGTGGGAGCCGGTGGCGGCGCTGGCGAAGCGCTTGTTCTTGTTGTTGAGGGCCAGGTCCTCGGAGTTGGTGGAGGCCCGGTCCTTCACCTCCCTGAGGCGGCCGCCGGTGAAGCTGAGGTCGCTGATTTCCTTCGAGGTGAGCAGTCCGCCTTCGAACACCTGGGGCGTGATGCGGCTGTCGCTGGCCTTGACCACCGGCAGCTCGGGGATATGGCTGCCCAGGCGCAACTCGCTGTTCGAGGCGCGGATCTTCGCGGTGAGGCCCAGTTTGCCGAACTGGTCCGGCGTGCCGCCGTCGTCCTGCACCGGCAGCAGGTCGGTGCCGCTTCGGCCCGGTCCGGAGTCCAGCTTGAAACCGACCATGCCCAGGGCATCCAGGCCGACGCCCAGGGTGCCTTCGGTGTAGCCGGACTGGATATTGAGGAGGAAGCCCTGGGCCCATTCCTCGCGCTTGGATTGGCCATCGCCTTCGCGGAAGTCGCGGTTCAGGTAAATGTTGCGGGCTTCGAGGGTGGCCGAACTGTCCTTGAGGAACTCGGCGCTGGCCTGGCCGGCCAGGGTGCAGCCCGCAATGGCGAGGCTGAGGGTACAAACAGGCGGAAGCGCCTGCCGTGCGGCAGTGAGCATCGGGTGGTCTCCATTGTTCTTGTTGTCGGGTCGGCGCAACCACGGGCCGGTCCGTTTGGTGGGTGGTACTTGCCACCCTGGAGCGATGCTAGGACCTGAAGCTTTCGCCAGCCTTTCACGCTGAAAGAAAGTTCGCGCGGCGTTCACAGCGGCGGGCGGGCCGTTACACTTTGGGGCGATAGCCGTCCTTTCGGAGACATTCTCGTGCGAATCCTGCTGGTCGAAGACCATCCCCAACTGGCGGAAAGCGTGGCCCAGGCGCTCAAGGGCGAGGGCTGGACGGTGGATGTGCTGCATGATGGCGTGGCCGCCGACCTGGCCCTGGCCAGCGAGGACTACGCCCTGGCGGTGCTGGACGTGGGGTTGCCACGCATGGATGGCTTCGAGGTCCTGGCGCGTGTGCGTGGGCGGGGCAAGACGTTGCCGGTGCTGATGCTGACCGCCCGGGGCGAGGTGAAGGACAGGGTGCACGGCCTCAACCTCGGCGCCGACGATTACCTGGCCAAGCCGTTCGAGCTCACCGAGCTGGAGGCGCGGGTGAAGGCCTTGCTGCGCCGCGCCGTGCTGGGCGGGGAGCAGCAGCAGCGTTGCGGCGCGCTGGTCTATGACCTGGGGACGCGGCGTTTCACCCTGGCGGAGGAGCCGCTCAGCCTGACCTCCCGCGAGCAATCGGTGCTGGGGGCGCTGATCGCGCGGCCGGGGCGGGTCATGAGCAAGGAGCAACTGGCGTCCCAGGTCTTCGGCCTGGACGAGGAGGCGAGTCCGGACGCCATCGAGATCTACATCCATCGTCTGCGCAAGAAGCTGGAGGGCAGCGCAGTGCGCATCGTCACCTTCCGCGGACTGGGTTATCTGCTGGAGAGCCAGGATGCGTGAAGCCGGCAGCCTGCGCGGCAGGCTGCTGCGGCGCCTGGCCCTGATGCTCGGCGGGCTTCTGGTGATCGCCAGTCTCAGCGCCTACTGGAATGCCCGCGAAGCGGCCGACACCGCCTATGACCGCACCCTGCTGGCATCGGCCCGGGCCATTGCGGACGGTCTCTACGAAGCCGATGGCCGGCTCAAGGCGGATGTGCCTTATGTGGCCCTGGACACCTTCGCCTACGACATCGCCGGGCGCATTTTCTATCAGGTGATCGATCCGGACGGAAAGCTGGTGTCCGGCTACGAGCAACTGCCCCCGCCGCCGCCAGGTACCCGGCGCACGGATGACTATCCGGCACTGGCGCGTTTCTACGATGCCGAGTACGAGGGCACCGGGGTTCGGGTGGTCAGCCTGTTGCAGCCGGTCAGCGAGCCGCGCCTGAACGGGGTGGCGGAGATCCGCGTGGCCGAGACCGAGGGGGCACGCGAACGGCTGGCCCGTGGCCTGCTGGTGGACAGCCTCTGGCGCCTGGCGCTGCTGGTGGCGGCGGCCCTGTTGCTGGTCTGGCTGGCGGTGAGCGCGGCCCTGCGTCCACTGAACAAGCTGCGTATCGCCGTCGAGGAGCGGGAAGCCGACGACCTGCGTCCGCTACCGGAGGTGGCCGTGCAACGCGAGTTGAGGCCGCTGGTGGATGCATTGAATCAGTTCACCGAACGCTTGCGCGGGCTCTTCCAGCGTCAGGCGGACTTCATCGCCGACGCGTCCCACGAGTTGCGCACGCCCCTCGCCGCCCTGAAGGCGCGGGTGGAGCTGGGGTTGCGCGAGAAAGACCCGGCCGTCTGGCGGGCGACCCTGGAGGAGGCGGCGCAGAACACCGATCGCCTGACCCACCTGGCCAACCAGCTGCTCTCACTGGCGCGAATCGAAAGTGGTGCCCGGGCCATCGCCGAGGGGGGCGCCGAGCGCATCGAGCTGGGGGCGCTGGCGCGGGAGCTGGGGATGGCCCTGGCGCCCCTCGCCCACGCCCGGGGCATCGCCCTCGCGCTGGAGGCCGAGGACCCGGCCTGGGTGATGGGTGAACCCACCCTGCTCAACGAATTGCTCAACAACCTGGTGGATAACGCGCTGGCCCACACACCCAAGGGGGGCAGCGTGGTGCTGCGGGTGAGCGCGCCGGCGATCCTGGAGGTGGAGGACGAAGGCAGCGGCATTCCGCCCGAGGAGCGGGACAAGGTGTTCCAGCGCTTCTACCGGCGCTCCGGCCAGGGCCATGGTGCGGGGCTGGGGCTGGCGATCGTCGGCGAGATCTGCCGCGCCCATCTGGCGGAGATCAGCCTGCATGACGGGGAGAGCGGCGGCCTCAAGGTCAGGGTGAGTTTCCCGCCGGCCTGAGTGGCCGCCGGCTGTTCGTTTCAGGGGGCCAGGCTCAGGGGCTGCTGCACTTCCATCAGGTATCGGGCCGTGCGGCCGCTGTCACGCAGCGCCGCCAGGCCCTTGTTGAAGCGCGCCATGAGTTCGGCGTTGCCGGGAATCTCGCGGGACAGCATCAGGTGCAGGCTGTCGCTCCGGAGCGGCCTGGGGTGGAAGCTCATCTGCCGGCGCTCGGCGGAGCTGAAACGGTCGTTGAGCAGGGCGAAGGCCACCACCTTGTCCATGGGAAAGGCATCGAGCCGACCGGCGAGCACCATGCGCAGTCCCTGTTCCTCGCTTGCCAGGCGATTGACCTGGAGCTGTCCGCTGGCCTCGGCCCGCTGGAAGGCCTTGCCGTAGTCGTAGCCGATGCCGCCGCCAAGGCGCAGCCCGCTGAGGTCGCCGACCTGCCGCCAGTCGAGGGGACGGTCCTTGCGGTGGAAGAGGTAGTAGCCGCTTTCGATCACCGGCTCGCTGATATGGAAGGCTTTCTCCCGCTCCGGATTGCGCAGCCAGAGGGCGGTGCCGGTGCGTTCGCCCCGTTCGGCCAGGTAAAGGGCGCGGGCCCAGGGGTAGAACTCCCAGTGGACCTCGATGCCCTCCAGGGCGAAGGCTTCCGTGACGATGCGCGACGCGACGCCCCTGTGGGGCAGTTGTTCGCCGAGGTAGGGCGCCCATTCGCCGTTGGTCAGGCGCACCGCATCCGCGATGCAGGGGCCGGAGCAGAGCAGGGTGATGGCAAGGAAAAGGGCGCGCATCGGGTCCATCCAGCGGCGGGTGACGAGGGCTGAGTCTAGCGCCGCCCGGCCCGGTGCGCGCAGTTTTTACTGGAGCATGCCCATGGCCGCTTCCATGGCGGCGGAGAGGTCTTCGTCGGCCTGCATGTCGACATTGGGGTCCAGGCCGAGCTTGGCGAAGGCGGGCACCTGGCTCCAGTCCAGCTGGGTGAAGGGATGCTCGCTGCCCAGGTAGCTCTGCAGGGTCGCCACCTGGACGATGTCGACGTAATCCACCTTCGCCGAGTTGCGGCTGAAGTCCAGGAACTGGGACGGCACGGCGGCGATGGGGTCGGGGAATTCCCAGGCCCGCAGGATGCGGTCGCCGATCATGGGGTGAATGCGTTCGATCACGTGGTTGAGGCTGATGGAGTCCGCCAGCAGCTCGTTGTGGTCTTCGGCATAGGTGAGGATCGGCAGCACGCCGATCTGGTGCACCAGGCCGGCGAGGGTGGCCTGGTCGGGCATCAGGCGGGTGTAGTGGCGGCAGAGGACATGGCAGATGCCGGCGATTTCGGTGCTCTTGTTCCACACCTCGCGCATCTTGCGGTCCACCACGTCGGAGGTGGCCTGGAACATCTGCTCCATGGCCAGGCCCGTGGCCAGGTTGCAGGTGTAGTTGATGCCCAGGCGGCTCACGGCCATCTGCAGGTCGGTGATCTCCTTGTTGGTGCGCAGCAACGGGCTGTTCACCACCTTGATGATGCGGGCGGTGAGCGCCGCGTCATTGCCGATCACCTTGGCCAGGGCCGGGATGCTGGCATTGGGGTCCTCGGCGGTCTCGCGCACGCGCAGGGCCACTTCCGGCAGGGTGGGCAGCACCAGCTCATCGTTGTCGATGGCCTGGATCAGTTCCTGTTGGACTTTGTCGGCAAGCTTGCTCATGGGGGATCTCGTCTGTGGCTGGCGGCGGTCAGCGCTGGATCTCGCGATCCGCGTCCAGGGTGTAGGGGAGGCTGAGCAGGCTCAGGGCGGGGCCGTCGGCGGCCCCCAGGTAGAGGCGGCCATCGTTCACGGCATCTTCCTGGAGTACCGCCAGGAGTTCGCCACCCGGGCCGGTCGGGGCGGCCAGTACCACTTCGCCCACGGAGCTCTGGTGGACCGGGGAGAAGAGTTCGACGCCGGGCCCGGGCAGTTCGCCGTCGGCCAGTGCCAGGCGGTAGAGGCGGCGCTTGAGCTTGCCCAGGTACTGCATGCGGGCGACGATTTCCTGGCCGGTGTAGCAGCCCTTCTTGAAGCTGACGCCTCCCAGGGCCTGGAGGTTGATCATCTGCGGGATGAACAGCTCGCGGGTGGGACCGAACACCTGGCCGATGCCGGCGCGCACCTGGGCCAGCAGCCAGGCGTCCAGCGCCACTTTGGGCAACTGAGCGGCAAGGCGGGCCTCGAGGGTGGCGGCCTCGGCGGCGGGGGCCCAGAGTTCGGCACGGCCATCGGCCAGGCGCAGCGCGATCAGCGCTCCCTCGCGCGCCACGGCGTCGGCGCTGCGGGGCAGGTCGAGGCCAAGGGCGAGCAGGGCGCCATCGCCCTGGCTGAGGCCGAATCGCACCCAGTTGGCGCTTTCGTCGGAGAGGCTGGACTTGGAGAAGACGGCGTACTTCTTCAGGTCGGCCAACTGGGCGTCCAGCAGGTCGGCGGACAGGGCCAGCAGGAACCCGTCACCCTCGGTCAGGATCCGGAAGCTGGAGATCATCCGGCCCTTGGGGGTGCAGCGGGCACCCAGGCTGCAGGTGGCCTGGTTGAGGTAGTTGAGGTTGCAGGTCAGCTGGCCCTGGAGGAATTTCGCGGCGTCCACACCGCGGACGGCGAGCAGGCCTTCGTGGGAGAGCGTACAGAAGAATGCGGAGTCGGCCATTGCGGATCGCTGGAAAAAAGTCTGGGGCGCCATCATAGAGTTCCGCTGGTGGCTTGTCAGCGGGTGCCCGGGGCGGCGGCTGTGGTTATAATGCGCGCCTCTTCCCTGGAGGCGCTGTGATGGCCGACGCAATTGAACTGAACCGACTCTTCTGGCACAGCCGTCGCGGCATGCTGGAGCTGGATGTGCTCCTGGTGCCCTTCGTCCAGGAGGTCTACCCCGACCTGGATCCGGAAGACCAGGCCCGCTACCGCAAGTTGCTGGAGTGCGAGGACCAGGACATGTTCGGCTGGTTCATGCAGCGCGGCGAGCCGGAAGATGCGGACCTGCGCCGCATGGTTCGCATGATCCTGGACCGTGTCCAGCCGAAGTGACGCCTTCGAATGCCACTGGCGCCCGTCGCGGCGCCTGCTGGCGGTCTATCTGACCCTGTCTTTCCTGGCCGTCCTGGCCATTCTTTCCGCCGACCTCCCCCTCTGGGCACGCTGCTTCGCCTGGCTCGCCTGTGCGCTCCATGCCCTCTGGCACCTGCCCCGACAGATTCTGCTGACCGCTCCCCAGGCCATTACGGGGCTGCGGCTGGATGGCGACGGTTGGCAACTCTGGAGCGAGGCGAGCGGCTGGCGGCCGGTGCAGTTGCGCCCGGACAGCCTGGCGTTGCCATGGCTGGTGATCCTGCGCTACCGCCTGTCGGGACCTGGGTGGGCGAGGGGACTGTGCATTCCGGCGGACTCCCTGGATCGCGAGCAGCACCGCCGGTTGCGGGTGAGGTTGGCCTTCAGTCGCCGAAGGTGGGCGGAACCAGGATAGTGTCCCGGGCCTCGGGCAGCAGGTCCGGGTAGTCCAGGGTGTAGTGCAGGCCTCGGCTTTCGTGGCGCTGCATGGCCGAACGGATCATCAGCTCCGCCACCTGGGCCAGGTTGCGCAGTTCGATCAGGTCCCGACTCACCTTGTAGTTGCTGTAGAACTCGTCGATCTCGCTGAGCAGCAGCCTCACCCGGTGCTGGGCGCGCTGCAGGCGCTTGTTGGTGCGCACGATGCCCACGTAGTCCCACATGAAACGCCGCAGTTCGTCCCAGTTGTGGGCGATGATCACGTCCTCGTCGGAGTCGGTCACCTGGCTGGCGTCCCAAGTGGGCAGGTCGATGGGCATCTCCACCTGGTCCAGTTGGTCGACGATGTCCTCCGCCGCCGAGCGCCCATAGACGAAGCACTCCAGCAAGGAGTTGCTGGCCATGCGGTTGGCGCCATGGAGACCGGTGAAGCTGGTCTCGCCGATGGCGTAGAGGCCGGGGATATCGGTCCGGCCGTGATGGTCCACGACCACGCCACCGCAGGTGTAGTGGGCGGCGGGTACCACCGGGATGGGCTCCCGGGTGATGTCGATGCCGAAATGGAGGCAGCGTTCGTAGACGGTCGGGAAGTGGCTCTTCACGAACTCGGCCGGCTTGTGGCTGATGTCCAGGTAGACGCAATCCACACCGAGGCGCTTCATCTCATGGTCGATCGCGCGGGCCACCACGTCCCGGGGCGCCAGTTCGGCGCGGGGGTGGAAGCGCTGCATGAAGCGTTCGCCGTTGGGCAGGCGGAGCAGGCCGCCCTCGCCGCGTACCGCTTCGGTGATCAGGAAACTCTTGGCCAGGGGGTGGTAGAGGCAGGTGGGGTGGAACTGGTTGAACTCCAGGTTTCCCACTCGACAACCGGCGCGCCAGGCCATGGCGATACCGTCGCCGCAGGCGCCGTCGGGGTTGCTGGTATAGAGGTAGACCTTGGCCGCCCCGCCTGATGCAAGCACGGTGAAGCGGGCATGGCAGGTGTCCACCTCGCCGTTGTCGCGGTTCAGCACGTAGGCGCCGAGGCAGCGCTGGCCGTCCCGTCCGAGTTTGCGCTCGGTGATCAGGTCGACGGCGACACGCTGCTCCAGCAACTGGATGTTCGGACGCTTCTTGGCCTGTTCCAGCAGGGTATTGAAGATCGCGGCGCCGGTGGCATCGGCGGCATGGATGATGCGCCGGTGGCTGTGGCCGCCCTCGCGGGTGAGGTGGAACTCGAAGCCGCCGTCCTCTCGGGCGTTCTCGTCTTCGCGGGTGAAGGGCACGCCCTGGTCGATCAGCCATTGGATGGCGGCCCGGCTGTGTTCTACCGTGAAGCGCACGGCGTCTTCGCGGCAGAGGCCGGCTCCGGCGACCAGCGTGTCCTCGACATGGGAGTCGACCGTGTCGGTGTCGTCCAGCACCGCCGCGACGCCGCCCTGGGCCCAGAAGGTGGAACCGTTGCTGAGGTCGGCCTTGCTCAACACCGCGATGTTCAGGTGCGAGGGCAGGGTCAGGGCCAGGGTCAGGCCGGCGGCGCCGCTGCCGATGACCAGTACGTCATGCTGGAAATGTTGGCTCATGTCGGTTCCCGCGAAAAAAGCGGCGGCTAGTATATAGCCGGGGTGGTCGGCACAATAGCGCGCCTGTGACCCTGCTTGACGCCACGGAACTTTTTGAGTCGTTCAGGTTCCATTCAGGGTCACCGTTTTGAAGAGACAGTGCTTGCTTACACTGATGCAACCACCGCACGGAAAATGTGCAGCCCGGATGCCTGTTTATCAAGCGACTTATATTCGGCGCAGCATGGCCGCAGGCCCTGCTGCGTCATTCCGTGCGGATGAAAAAACAATCTGCGGGAAGCTTGCTTGGAGGGGAGAACTTTTGCGCAACGCCCGAGTCTATTTTGGCAAGCCGATCCACTGGCTGGCGCGACACCCCTCCAAGATCGACGAGGAGTGTTCATGCTAACCCAGGAACAGGATCAGCAGCTGGTCGAACGGGTACAACAGGGCGACAAGCGGGCTTTCGATCTGCTGGTTCTGAAGTACCAGCACAAGATTCTGGGGTTGATCGTGCGTTTCGTGCATGACGCCCAGGAAGCCCAGGATGTAGCCCAGGAAGCCTTCATCAAGGCTTACCGAGCGCTCGGCAACTTTCGCGGTGACAGTGCGTTCTATACGTGGCTGTACCGCATCGCCATCAACACGGCGAAGAACCATCTGGTGGCGCGTGGCAGACGCCCGCCGGACAGTGATGTCAGTGCAGAGGACGCCGAGTTCTACGACGGCGACCACGCGCTCAAGGATATCGAGTCGCCGGAGCGGGCTTTGCTTCGCGACGAGATCGAGGCCACGGTGCACCGGAGCATCCAGCAACTGCCGGAAGACTTGCGTACGGCGCTGACCCTGCGTGAGTTCGATGGCCTGAGTTACGAGGACATTGCCAGCGTCATGCAGTGTCCGGTCGGTACTGTGCGATCCCGCATCTTCAGGGCGCGGGAAGCCATCGATAAAGCCTTGCAACCCCTGTTGCAGGGAACCTGAGACAGCGGCGACACCAAGAGAGGAACCGCCATGAGTCGTGAAGCTTTGCAGGAATCGCTGTCCGCGGTGATGGATAACGAGGCGGACGAACTGGAGCTGCGTCGAGTGCTCGCCGCCAGCGAAGACAATGAACTAAGGGCAACCTGGTCGCGTTACCAGATCGCGCGTGCCGTGATGCACAAGGAGTTGCTGGAGCCGCGCCTGGACATCGCCGCCGCGGTCTCCGCAGCGCTCGCCGAGGAAGCCGTTCCGACCAAGGTGGTACGGGGTCCCTGGCGCAGCCTGGGTCGCCTGGCCGTCGCCGCCTCGGTGACCGTGGCTGTGCTGGCGGGCGTACGTCTGTATAACCAGGATGAGGTCACGGGCACCCAGCAATTGGCGCAGCAGGGCAGCCAGCCCGTCATGGTCATGCCCCAGGCCCAGCAGGGCGCCGTGCTGGCTGGCTACAGTGAAGACGCCCAGCAGGCCCAGCCGCCCATCGCGACACAGGCCTCGTCCGGCTGGCACGAGAAGCGCCTGCCGGCTTATCTGCGGCAACATGCGCAGCAGGCGGCGATGAGTGGGAGCGACAGTGCTCTGCCCTACGCCCGTGCGGCCAGTCTGGAGAGCCGCTGAGGAGGAACATGCGCGCACTTCCGGTAATCATCTTGCTCGGCGGCTGGCTGACCCAAACAGCCCATGCCGCCGACGCTCAGGACTGGCTGCAGCGCCTCGCTGACGCGGAGCAGCGCCAGAGTTTCCAGGGAACCTTCGTCTACGAGCGAAACGGGAGTTTCTCCACCCATCAGGTCTGGCATCAGGTTCGGCCGGGGGGAGAAGTACGTGAGCGTCTGTTGCAGCTCGATGGTCCGGCCCAGGAAGTGTTGCGGGTCAATGGGCGCACCCAGTGCGTAACCGGGGCCCTGTCCGATCAGATGGCCGACGGCCAGGCGTGGCCAGCGCGCGCGCTGGATGCCCGGCAACTCTCCGAATGGTATGACCTCAAGGTGGCTGGCGAGTCCCGTGTCGCCGGCCGTTCCGCCACTGTGCTCACCCTGACCCCGCGCGATCAGCATCGCTACGGCTTCGAGCTGCATCTTGACCGGGATACCGGCTTGCCGCTCAAGTCACTGCTGCTCAGTGATCGGGCGCATCTGCTCGAACGCCTCCAGTTCACCCGGGTGGATACCGCCTCCGCGATTGACGACGCCGACCTGCAGCCAAGCGCTGCCTGCAAGGCGGTGCGATCCAGCGAGGCCGCGACGGATGCCCCCGCGCGCTGGCGGTCCGACTGGCTGCCGCCGGGGTTCAGCCTGACCAGTGCCCAGGAGCGCCGTAGTCCAGCCTCGTCCGAAGCGGTTTCCAGCCTGCTGTACAGTGACGGCCTGGCGCGTTTTTCGGTGTTCCTGGAGCCCCTGCATGGTACGGTCGTCGAGGATGCCCGAAGCCAGCTGGGGCCAACTGTCATGGTGTCGAAGCGGATCAGTACCGCAGAAGGTGACGTCATGGTGACCGTGGTCGGCGAGATCCCGCTCGGCACGGCGGAACGGGTGGCCCTCTCGATGCGGGCGGCGGAGGCAACTGCAGCCCAATGATCCCCGCTACAGGGTCTGCGAACTTTTTTTATGATGTTCCACCGGGCTCGAAGTCTATGCTTCGGGCTCGTTTTGCTTTTGTGTTTCTGCTTTGCTCGCCGGGCCGGGCGGTCCGCGAGTTCATACCACTCGTTATGCGACGGGAGCTGTATGTCGATGCTTAACCTCAAATCCTGCATGACCGCTGTCGCAGCGTTGCTGCTGCTTGGTCAAACACTCGTGGCCCGTGCCGAACTGCCGGACTTCACGCCCCTGGTCGAAGAGGCCTCCCCGGCGGTCGTCAACATCAGTACCCGGCAGAAACTGCCTCAACGAGGTGCGTCCGGGGCCCAGGTGATGCCAGATCTGGAAGGCCTTCCGCCGATGCTGCGGGAGTTCTTCGAACGCAACATGCCCCCGGCGCCGCGTGGCCCTCAGGGCGGACGCCAGCGTGAAGCCCAGTCCCTGGGCTCCGGCTTCATCATCAGCCAGGATGGCTACGTCCTGACCAACAACCATGTGGTCGCGGACGCCGACGAGATCATCGTCCGCCTGTCCGACCGCAGCGAGCTCGAGGCCAAGCTGATCGGCGCCGACCCGCGTACCGACGTGGCCCTGCTCAAGGTGGAGGGCAAGGACCTGCCCACGGTGAAGATCGGCAAGTCCGACGATCTCAAGGTAGGCAGCTGGGTGCTGGCCATCGGTTCGCCCTTCGGCTTCGATCATTCGGTGACCGCCGGTATCGTCAGCGCCAAGGGCCGCAGCCTGCCGAACGAGAACTACGTGCCGTTCATCCAGACCGACGTGGCCATCAACCCGGGCAACTCCGGTGGCCCGCTGTTCAACCTGGATGGCGAGGTGGTGGGCATCAACTCCCAGATATTCACCCGTTCCGGCGGTTTCATGGGGCTGTCCTTCGCCATTCCGATCGACGTCGCCATGGGCGTGGCCGACCAGCTGAAGTCCGAAGGCAAGGTCAGTCGTGGCTGGCTGGGCGTGGTGATTCAGGAGGTCAACAAGGACCTGGCCGAGTCCTTTGGCCTCGACAAGCCTGCTGGCGCCCTGGTGGCCCAGGTCCAGGAGGGTGGTCCGGCTGCCAAGGGTGGCCTGCAGGTAGGTGATGTCATTCTCAGCCTGAACGGCCAGCCCATCGTGGTCTCCGCCGACCTGCCGCATCTGGTGGGCAATCTCAAGCCGGGCAGCAAGATCGAACTGGGCGTGGTGCGAGACGGCAGCCGCAAGACGCTGGACATGGCCATTGGCGCCCTGCCGGAGGATGGTGAGGAGATGGCCGCCGCCGGCCAGGGTGTCGAGCGCAGCAGCAATCGCCTTGGCGTCAGCGTGGTGGAACTGACCGACGAACAGAAGAAGGCGCTGGATATCCAGGGCGGTGTCGTCATCAAGGAAGTCCAGGACGGTCCGGCCGCCATGATGGGGCTGCGCCCCGGCGACGTGATCACTCACCTGAACAACCAGTCCATCACGTCCTCCAAGGTCTTCACCCAGGTCGCCAAGGACCTGCCGAAGAACCGCTCGGTGTCCATGCGCGTCCTGCGCCAGGGCCGTGCCAGTTTCATCACCTTCAAGCTGGCCGAATGACGGCGAGCCGATGAAACAGGAAAGGGGCGACCTCCGTGGTCGCCCTTTTTCATTTCGGCCATCCGCTGCATGGACGTGACGGCCTGCCCGGCGATCGGGTAAACTCCCCCGCTATTTTTCGGCGAGCAGCCTGCTCGCGGCATATTTGAGTGTTGATCCGTGAGTGACCTGAGTCATATCCGCAATTTCTCCATCATCGCCCACATCGACCACGGCAAGTCGACCCTGGCAGACCGCTTCATCCAGATGTGCGGCGGCCTGTCCGATCGCGAGATGGAGGCCCAGGTGCTCGACTCCATGGACCTGGAGCGCGAGCGCGGCATCACCATCAAGGCCCACAGCGTCACCCTGCATTACAAGTCGCAGGACGGTAAGACCTACCAGTTGAACTTCATCGATACCCCCGGCCACGTCGACTTCACCTATGAAGTCAGCCGCTCGCTGGCCGCCTGTGAAGGTGCGCTGCTGGTGGTGGACGCCGGCCAGGGCGTCGAGGCGCAGTCCGTCGCCAACTGCTACACCGCCATCGAGCAGGGCCTGGAAGTGATGCCGGTCCTGAACAAGATGGACCTGCCCCAGGCCGAGCCGGAGCGGGTGAAGGAAGAGATCGAACACATCATCGGCATCGACGCCACCGACGCGGTGCCCTGCAGCGCCAAGAGCGGCATGGGTGTGATCGACGTGCTGGAACAGCTGGTCAAGGTCATCCCCGCTCCCGAGGGCGAGATCGATGCGCCGCTGCAGGCCCTGATCATCGACTCCTGGTTCGACAACTACCTGGGCGTGGTCTCGCTGGTTCGCGTGAAGCACGGCCGGGTGAAGAAAGGCGACAAGATCCTGGTGAAGTCCACCGGCAAGGTCCACCAGGTGGACAGCGTCGGCGTATTCACCCCGAAGCACACCGAGACCGCCGATCTCAAGGCCGGTGAAGTGGGCTTCATCATCGCCGGCATCAAGGACATCCATGGCGCCCCGGTGGGCGATACCCTGACCCTGTCCAATACTCCGGACGTCGACGTCCTGCCGGGTTTCCAGCGCATCAAGCCGCAGGTCTATGCCGGCCTGTTCCCGGTCAGTTCCGACGACTTCGAGGATTTCCGCGAAGCCCTGCAGAAGCTGACTCTGAACGACGCCGCGCTGCAGTACGAGCCGGAGAGCTCCGAGGCCCTGGGTTTCGGCTTCCGCATCGGCTTCCTCGGCATGTTGCACATGGAGATCATCCAGGAGCGCCTGGAGCGCGAGTACGACCTGGACCTGATCACCACTGCGCCCACCGTGGTCTTCGAGATCGTCCAGAAGAACGGCGACACCGTCTATGTCGACAACCCGTCCAAGCTGCCGGACCTGGCGTCCATCGCCGAGATGCGCGAACCCATCGTCCGCGCCAACATCCTGGTGCCCCAGGAGCACCTCGGCAACGTCATCACCCTGTGCATCGAGAAGCGCGGCGTCCAGCGCGACATGCAGTTCCTCAGTTCCCAGGTCCAGGTCTGCTACGACCTGCCGATGAACGAGGTGGTACTGGACTTCTTCGATCGCCTGAAGTCGGTAAGTCGTGGCTATGCGTCGCTGGACTACAGCTTCGACCGCTTCGAACCGGCTAATCTGGTGAAGCTGGACGTGCTGATCAACGGCGAGAAGGTCGACGCGCTGGCACTCATCGTGCATCGCGACCAGGCCCACTACAAGGGTCGCGCACTGACCGAAAAGATGAAGGAACTGATCCCGCGGCAGATGTTCGACGTGGCGATTCAGGCTGCGATCGGTGGACAGATCGTGGCGCGGACCACCGTGAAGGCGCTCAGGAAGAACGTGCTGGCCAAGTGTTACGGCGGTGACGTGAGCCGTAAGCGCAAGCTGCTGGAAAAGCAGAAGGCCGGTAAGAAACGGATGAAGCAGGTCGGCAGCGTGGAAATCCCGCAGGAAGCCTTCCTCGCTGTGCTCAAAGTGGATAGCTAGGGTCTATGTCGATCAATTTCCCGCTGTTGTTGGTTATCGCCGTCGCAGTCTGCGGTGTGCTCGCGCTTGTCGACCTGGTTCTGCTGGCCCCGCGCCGGCGTGCCGCGATCGCCGCCTACGAGGGGCAGGTCGGTGAGCCCGACCCGGTTGTACTCGACAAGCTGAACAAGGAGCCGCTGCTGGTGGAGTACGGGAAGTCCTTCTTCCCGGTGCTGGCCATCGTGCTGGTACTGCGCTCCTTTCTGGTGGAACCCTTCCAGATCCCGTCGGGTTCGATGAAACCGACCCTGGAAGTGGGCGACTTCATCCTGGTGAACAAGTTCGCCTACGGCATCCGGCTGCCGGTAGCGGATACCAAGGTGGTCGAGGTCGGTGATCCCCAGCGTGGCGACGTGATGGTGTTCCGCTATCCCAGCGACCCGAACATCAACTACATCAAGCGGGTGATCGGCCTGCCGGGCGACCGAATCGCCTACAGCAGCGACAAGCGCCTGACCGTCAATGGCGAGCCGGTGGCCGAGAAACTGCTGGGCGAGGAGCCGGGCACACTGGGCAGCGCCATGCTCTACCAGGAAAAACTGGGCGAGGCGGAGCACCTGATCCGCAAGGAAATGAAGCGCTACCGGATGGAGCCGGGCCGTGAGTGGGTCGTGCCGGCCGAGCATTACTTCATGATGGGTGACAACCGCGACAACTCCAACGACAGCCGTTACTGGAATGACCCGCGCATCCCCAGGGAGCTGCTGGGCATGGTTCCTGACCGCAACATCGTCGGCAAGGCCTTTGCGGTGTGGATGAGCTGGCCCGATCCCAAGCTGCGCAACCTGCCGAACTTCTCCCGGGTGGGCCTGATTCACTGATCGGCCCCCTCATCCCGGATTTGCGGCGTTGTTCATGACAGCGCCGCCGTCGCTATATAGTCTTGCTTGCGGGCCAACCGGCCTCCAAAAAAACAGACATTGAGGTCGATCATGACGTTCGCGCGTAAGCAGAAGGGTATGTCGGTACTGGGCTGGCTGTTGGTCCTGGCCGTGGTGGCGTTCCTCGCCAGTACCGCCTTCAAGGTGATCCCGCATTACCTCGACTTCTTCTCCCTGGAGAAGATCATCACCTCGGTGGAAACCGAGAAAGCGCTGGAAATCAGGACGATTCCCGATTTCTACAGCCATGTCAGCAAGGGCTTGCAGGTCAACGGCATCCGTGACCTGGACCTGCGCGATGCGCTGACGGTGACCCTGGAGAACAACGAGTTCCAGGCCCACCTCAAGTATGAAAAACGCGAACCCCTGATCGAAAATCTCGACTTGGTGGTGCGCTTCGACAAAGAATTCCGTGTGCGAGCCCAGTGAGCGTAAACCTCAGCCGTCTCGAGCGTAAGCTCGGCTATACCTTCAAGGACCAGAGTCTGATGACGCTGGCCCTGACCCACCGCAGCTATGCGGGGCGCAACAACGAGCGCCTCGAATTCCTCGGCGATGCCATCCTCAACTTCGTCGCCGGGGAGGCGTTGTTCGAACGCTTCCCCCAGGCGCGCGAGGGCCAGTTGTCGCGCCTTCGCGCACGACTGGTGAAGGGCGAGACCCTGGCGCTGCTGGCGCGGGGCTTCGAACTGGGCGAGTACCTCCGCCTGGGCTCGGGTGAACTGAAGAGCGGTGGATTCCGTCGTGAGTCCATCCTCGCCGATGCGCTGGAAGCGCTGATCGGTGCCATCTACCTGGATTCGGGTATGGAGGCAGCGCGTGAGCGCGTCCTCGCCTGGCTGGCCAACGAGCTCGAAGGCCTGACCCTGGTGGATACCAACAAGGACCCCAAGACCCGGCTGCAGGAATTCCTGCAATCCCGGGCCTGCGAACTGCCACGCTACGAAGTGGTGGATATCCAGGGTGAACCGCACTGCCGGACCTTTTTCGTCGAGTGCGAGGTGACCCTGCTGAATGACAAGACCCAGGGCCAGGGCGCCAGCCGGCGCATCGCCGAGCAGGTGGCCGCCGCTGCCGCCCTGGTGGCCCTTGGTGTGGAGAATGGCAATGACTGACCTCGATACCCCCCGCTGCGGCTACGTCGCCATCGTTGGCCGCCCCAACGTAGGCAAGTCCACGCTGCTCAACCACATCCTCGGGCAAAAGCTGGCGATCACCTCGCGCAAGCCCCAGACCACCCGCCACAACATGCTCGGCATCAAGACCGAAGGCAACGTCCAGGCGGTCTATGTGGACACTCCCGGCCTGCACAAGAAGAGCGACAAGGCGCTGAACCGCTACATGAACCGCAGCGCCTCCTCGGCCCTGAAGGACGTGGACGTGGTGATCTTCGTGGTGGACCGCGACCGCTGGACCGAAGAGGACCAGTTGGTGCTCGAACGCGTGCAGTACGTGCAGGGCCCGGTGCTGGTCGCGGTGAACAAGACCGATCGCCTGGATGAGAAGGGCGCCCTGATCCCCCATCTCACCTGGCTCCAGGAGCAACTGCCGAACGCCGAGCTCGTGCCCATCTCCGCCCTGCAGCAGCAGAACCTGGATACCCTGGAGCGCCTGGTAGCCGAGCGCCTGCCGGAAGGCGATCACTTCTTCCCCGAAGACCAGATCACCGACCGCAGCAGCCGCTTCCTCGCCGCCGAACTGGTGCGCGAGAAGATCATGCGCCAGCTCGGCGCCGAATTGCCCTACCAGATCACCGTGGAGATCGAGGAGTTCAAGCAGGAGGGACAGGTCCTGCATATCCACGCCCTGATCCTGGTGGAGCGTGACGGCCAGAAGAAAATCATCATCGGAGACGGTGGCGAGCGTATCAAACGCATCGGCCAGGATGCCCGCAAGGACATGGAGACCATGTTCGACTCCAAGGTCATGCTGAACCTCTGGGTCAAGGTGAAGGGTGGCTGGTCCGATGACGAGCGTGCCCTGCGCTCGCTGGGCTACAACGACTTCTGAGCCGGCCCATGATCGGCGCGGCGCTACCGGCGTTCGTCCTGCACAGCCGCGCCTACCGTGAAACCAGCGCACTGGTGGATTTCTTCACCCCGCAGGGCCGGCTCCGCGCCGTGCTCCGGGGCGCACGGGGCAAGGCCGGCACCCTGGCCCGGCCTTTCCTTCCCCTGGAGGCCGAATTCCGTGGTCGCGGCGAGCTGAAGAACGTCGCTCGACTCGACAGCGCCGGCATTCCCAATCTGCTGGCCGGCGAGGCCCTCTTCAGCGGCCTCTATCTCAACGAACTGCTGGTGCGCCTGCTGCCTGCCGAAGACCCGCAACCCGCGCTCTTCGAGCATTACGCCGCCACCCTCCAGGCCCTGGCCGCCGGCCGGCCCCTGGAGCCCTTGCTGCGTGCATTCGAATGGCGCCTGCTGGACGAGCTGGGCTATGGTTTCGCCCTGGATAGGGACCTGGCCGGAGCGCCCATCGCCGCCGACGGCATCTACCGCCTCCTGCCGGACGCCGGGCTTGAACCGGTGGGGCAGTTGCAGCCCGGTCTTTTCCAGGGGCGCGAACTCCTGGCCCTGGCCGAAGCCGACTGGGACGCCCCCGGTGCCCTCGGCGCGGCCAAGCGCCTGATGCGCCAGGCCCTGGCACCTCACCTGGGCGGCCGGCCACTGGTCAGCCGCGAGCTCTTCATGACGATCAAGGAACCTCCCCGTGACTGAACCCAACCGCGTACTGCTCGGCGTCAACATCGACCACGTCGCTACCCTTCGCCAGGCCCGTGGCACTCGCTACCCGGACCCGGTCAAGGCCGCGCTGGATGCCGAGGAGGCCGGCGCCGACGGCATCACCGTGCACCTGCGGGAAGACCGCCGGCATATCCAGGAGCGTGACGTGCGCCTGCTCAAGGAGGTGCTGCAGACCCGGATGAACTTCGAGATGGGCGTCACCGAGGAGATGATGGCCTTCGCCGAGGAAATTCGTCCCGAGCACGTCTGCCTCGTACCCGAAACCCGCCAGGAACTGACCACTGAAGGTGGCCTGGACGTGGCCGGTCAGGAAGCGCGTATCCGGGCCGCCGTCGAGCGCCTGGCCAAGGTGGGCAGCGAGGTGTCGTTGTTCATCGATGCCGATGCCGCTCAGATCGAAGCGGCCCACCGCGTCGGCGCGCCGGCCATCGAGTTGCACACCGGCCGCTATGCCGACGCCCATACCCCGGAAGAGGCCGCCCGCGAGCTCCAGCGCATCCAGGACGGCGTCGCCCTGGGCCTCAGGCTGGGTCTGATCGTCAACGCCGGCCACGGCCTGCATTACCACAACGTCGAGCCCGTTGCCGCCATCCCGGGCATCAACGAGCTGAACATCGGCCACGCCCTGGTGGCTCATGCGCTGTTCGTGGGCTTCAAGCAGGCGGTGGTGGAGATGAAGCAACTGATCGTTTCGGCGGCGCCCAAGCGCTGAGAGGGGCAGGCCGAGCCCAGGCAGGGTGCGCTGCGCGCACCGCAATCACGGCATCGAGGGCCTGGTGCGCACGGCGCACCCAACGTATGCATGCAGTCAGTAGCCCGGATTTCATCGGGCTACGATTCATGGCGCCTGCTCGTCAGGGCTTGCGGGCGATCAGGACGGCACGGGCCGGGGCCGGCAGGCCCTCGACGGTGCGGCTGTGGTCGGCCGGGTCGAGGAACTCGGGCAGCGACTGGTAGCGCATCCACTCGGTGCTGCGCTGTTCCTGGACGCTGGTGATGCTGACGTCCACGCAGCGCACATCCACGAAACCGGCGCGGCGCAGCCAGAGTTCCAGCGCCGGTACCGACGGCAGGAACCAGACGTTGCGCATCTGCGCGTAGCGGTCCTCGGGCACCAGCACCTGCTGGGCGTCGCCTTCCACCACCAGGGTTTCCAGCACCAGCTCGCCGCCTCGGCGCAGGCAGTCCTTCAGGTCGAACAGGTGGTCGATGGGCGAGCGACGGTGGTAGAGCACGCCCATGGAGAACACCGTGTCGAAGCCTTCCAGCTTCGGCGGCAGTTCTTCCAGCGCCAGGGGCAGGTGCCAGGCGGGCAGGTCCGGGAGGAAGTGCTTCATGGCGAGGAACTGGCAGAAGAACAGCCAGTTCGGGTCGACGCCGACCACGCAGTTCGCTCCGGCCCCGAGCATCCGCCACTGGTAGTAGCCATTGCCGCAGCCCACATCGAGCACCCGTTTGCCGGAGAGGTCCAGGTGCGGTGACACCCGCTCCCATTTCCAGTCCGAACGCCACTCGGTATCGACATGCACGCCGAACAGCTCGAAGGGCCCCTTGCGCCATGGAATCAGCCCTTGCAGGGCGGTTTTCAGCTGGGCGCGGGAGGTGTCGTCACAGGGGCCGTCGAGCAGGAAGCGCCGTGCCAGTTCCACCTGCTGCGGTTTCAGGGCGGGGAGGGCGGCGACGGCGGCGCTCCATCGTTCGAGGTCGCCATGGCCCACGGCGAGTTTGGCGTCCAGTTGTCCGGGCAGGTCGGCGCTCCAGTCCTGCAGCGGCGTGCCTGCCAGTGTCTGTTGCAGCGCGTCGAGGTCCAGCGTACGAATCATGGCAGGGCGATCAGGGAAGCGAAGTTGAGGCATTGGAACCAGGGCACCACCTTGGAGAAGCCGGCGTCCAGGAGGCGCCGGCGGTGCTCGTCGAGGCTGTCCGGATGCATGACGTTCTCCAGGGCACTGCGCTTCTGGGCGATTTCCAGCTCGCTGTAGCCATTGGCGCGCTTGAAGGCGATATGCAGGTCGGTGAGCAACTGGTGTTCCTCGGCATCCTCGAAGCGCAGCTTCTCCGAGAGGACCAGTGCGCCACCTGGCAGCAGGGCCTGGCGAATGCGGGCGAGCAACGCGGTGCGGTGCTCACGGGGCACGAACTGGAGGGTGAAGTTCATCGCCACCAGGGAGCAGGGCTGGAAGTCGAGGGCGAGGATATCCGCCTCCACCACCTCCACCGGCAGCAACTCCTGGAACATGGCGTCCTGGGCGTGGAGATACTCCCGGCAACGCTCCACCATGGCGCTGGAGTTATCCACAGCGATGACCCGGCAGCCGTCGGTCCTGACGTGGCGGCGCAGGGCCTGGGTCACGGCGCCGAGTGAGCTGCCAAGGTCATAGAGCGGGGTGTTCGGCTGGGCGAATCTCGCCGCCAGCACGCCGATGTTCTCGACAATGGTGGGATAGCCCGGCACCGAGCGCTTGATCATGTCCGGGAAAACCTTGACCACGTCCTCGTTGAAGGCGAAGTCGGCGACTTGGGCCTGGGGAGTGGCGTAGATGCGATCGGGACTTTCGGTCACGGGCCGGTACCAGCAGAAGAAAAGGCCGGCATTCTAGCGGACTGCGCGGCCGGGCCAAACCACCCTCACTTCAGCTGATCGGAAAAGAACTCCCCGGCGCCCTGCAGGGGGCCCAGGGGATTGCGTTTGACCTCGAAGCGCCGGATGTTCGGTTCGCCGTTGCTCACCTTGTGGACCACCACATCGTCCACCAGCACGAAGACCGCGCGGAACGACCAGCCCTGCAGCTCCCGGTTCTTGCGGAAGTTGAAGACGTCGGCCCAGAAGCTGCCCACGCGCTGGGTGTCTGTCTTGGTGAATTCGAAGGCGTAGCCGATGCAACGGTCCTTGGCCTCCAGGCATTTCATCAGGCCGTCGGGCAGGTACTCGATGGGCACGTTGGGCTGGACGAACATCAGTCGCACATCGATGAACGAGAGCATCCGGCCATTGCCCTGGACCAGGGGATCGAACCCCAGGGAGAACAGCTCGGGCCGGGTGGTCACCCCCGGTACGGCCTGGGAGTAGCGGATTTCCGCGTCCGTGTAGTCGCGAAAGGGCGACAGCACCTCGGCGCGCTCACTGGGGAGCAGGCTGCCACATCCCGCAATCAGCACGCCCCCGCACAGCAGGATCCAGAGTCGCACCAGGCTGCCCATCACGCCCTCCCGTTTCGCAGATCCCCCTATTTGCTATAGCCGATTTCCCCCGGGGGTGCCGGAGGAATTTCCGAACCTGGGACAGCACGCGCGGTGCTTCGGGCGGATGCCGCGATACCCCATTGTCCGAGCCAGTAGGAGAGGATGATCAGGTAGCTCGCGGCGTCGAACGGCGCGACGAAACGGTTGATGCCGATCAGGCTGTCGGACAGCACGAAGAGGACCGCACCGATGGCGGCCAGTTGTGCTGACCGGCGGTCCACGCCGGTGCCCAGGCGGGCGAGGGCGCGCCAGAGCATGGCGCTGATGGCCAGTGCGTAGCAGGCCACCGGCACCAGCAGGGCGCCGAGTCCGCCGCTGGCCAGCAGGCTGAAGATGACGGCACCGGTGATGGCGGCGGCCAGCAAGGGCAGGGGCGCCAGTCGTCGCGTGTCCAGCAGGTAGGCGCGGAGGTAGGCGAGGTGCGCCAGCAGGAACGCGCCCAGGCCGAAGACGAAGAGGTCGGCGGGCCACTCCAGCAGGATGTCACCTGCCAGGGACAGCCAGAGGCCGGTGCCGATCCACCGGCGGTAAGCGCCGGCAGGAAAGCCGCGCAGCCAGTAGAGCAGGGCGAGCACCGGGATCGGCTTGCTCCAGAAGCACAGCCAGTCCAGTTCCAGGGCGCGACCGGCGAGGAATGCCAGCGCACCCGCGAGGGCGACGATCAGGGGGGCCATGGGGGCTCCGGGGCTTGGGACGGGCCATCACTATGGAAGCGGCTGGCGCGCCCCGCCAGGCGGAGGACGCCAACTGCGGGGGCAAATGGCGCTAGCGGACGCTGACCCGGCAGTCGAAGCTTTCGGCTGGCGCGATGTCGGTTTCCCAAGGGCGCAGGTACTCCAGGTGCAGGTGGCCGTCACCGGGTTGGCTGGCCTTGAAGCGCCAGGTGGATTGCCCGCCGCTGCCCACCAGGCCGGCATCCTCGGGCGTGGTGTAGACCTCCGGCCCCAGGCTCTGCAGCACATTCGGAGCGGCGCTGCGGACGACCCAGCGAAATCCTGTGGTGGGGTTGCTCGGCAGGGTGAGTACCAGGGGCTGGCCCTGGCTCAGGGACAGGGGGCAGTCGTCGGCCTGGTCCTGGATCAGGACCGGTCCGGTCTTCTGCTGGGCGCAGGCGGTGAGCAGGACGACACCCAGCGGCAGCAGCAATCGTGGGGAAAGGGCGAATGACATCGGCGACTCCGTCGGTCAAGGGCGGAGCCAGCATAACGGCTGGGCTCCGCCTTGCGTAGGTGCCGAAGGCAATGGGCGGACGGCATCCGCGCCGTCCTCGTCGGGATCAGTCGAACAGCACCTTGGCCACATCGCTGAAGCGACGTGCGAAATGCACCGTCATGCCCTCCTTCAGGTAATCCGGCAATTCCTCGTAGGCGCCCTGGTTGGCGTCCGGCAGGATCAGTTCGTGGATCTTCTGCCGGCGCGCGGCGATCACCTTCTCGCGCACCCCGCCGATGGCCAGGACCTGGCCGGTGAGGGTCAGTTCGCCGGTCATGGCCACGCCCTTCTTCGGGGCCTGGTCACGGGCCAGGGAAAGCAGGGCGCTGGCCATGGTGATGCCGGCACTGGGCCCGTCCTTGGGCGTGGCCCCTTCCGGCACGTGGAGGTGGACGAAGGCCTGGTCGAAAAAGCCGGGATCGCCGCCGAACTGCTTCAGATGGGAGCTGATATAGCTGTAGGCGATCTCGGCCGACTCCTTCATCACGTCGCCCAACTGGCCGGTGAGCTTGAAGCCCCGGTTCAGGGTGTGAATGCGGGTCGCCTCGATGGGGAGTGTGGCGCCGCCCAGGCTGGTCCAGGCCAGTCCGGTGATGACGCCGGTGCCCGCCAGCACCTGCTCCTTGCGGAAGGGCGCAAGCCCCAGGTACTGCTCCAGGTCCTTCTGGCCCACCTTGATCTTCGCATCGGGGTCGTCGAGCAACTGCACCACCGACTTGCGCACGATCTTGCCCAGCTGCTTCTCCAGCTGGCGAACCCCGGCCTCACGGGCGTAGCCCTCGATCACGGAGGTCAGGGCGCCATCGGTGATGGACAGGCGCCGCTTCGGCACGCCGGTGCGTTCCAGCAGGCGTGGCCAGAGGTGGCGCTTGGCGATGGCGTGCTTCTCTTCGGTGATGTAGCCGGAGAGGCGGATGGTTTCCATGCGGTCCAGCAAGGGCCCCGGAATCGAATCGAGGGTGTTGGCGGTGCAGATGAAGAGCACCTTGGACAGGTCCAGACGCAGGTCCAGGTAATGGTCGAGGAATTCGACGTTCTGTTCCGGGTCCAGGGTCTCCAGCAGGGCGGACGCCGGGTCGCCCTGGTAGCTGGCGCCGAGCTTGTCGATTTCGTCCAGCATGATCACCGGGTTCATCACCTCGACTTCCTTCAGCGCCTGCACCAGCTTGCCGGGCAGCGCGCCGATGTAGGTGCGGCGATGACCCTTGATCTCGGCCTCGTCGCGCATGCCGCCGACGCTGAAGCGATAGAAGGGTCGACCGAGGGATTCGGCGATGGACTTGCCGATGCTGGTCTTGCCCACGCCGGGCGGGCCCACCAGCAATACGATGGAGCCGGAAATCTCGCCCCTGAACGCGCCTACGGCGAGGAATTCGAGGATGCGGTTCTTGACGTCGTCCAGGCCGGCGTGGTGCTGGTCGAGCACCTTGCGCGCATGTTTCAGGTCCAGCTTGTCCTTGCCGTAGAGGCCCCAGGGGACCGAGGTCGCCCAGTCCAGGTAGTTGCGGGTCACGGCGTATTCGGGTGAGCCGGTCTCCAGGATCGACAGCTTGTTCAATTCCTCGTCGATCCGTTTCCGCGCCTGATCGGACAGCGTCTTGCCTTCCAGGCGGGCGCGGAACTCGTCGGCGTCCGCGCTCCGGTCGTCCTTGGTGATGCCGAGCTCCTGCTGGATGATCTTCAGTTGTTCCTTGAGGAAGAACTCCCGCTGGTGCTGGCCGATCTTGCGGTTCACCTCGGCGGACAGCTCGCTCTGCAGCCGTGCCACCTCCACTTCCTTGCGCAGCAGCGGCAGCACCTTCTCCATGCGCTTGAGAATGGGCACGGTGTCCAGCACTTCCTGCAGCTCACGGGGCGGCGCGGTGGTCAGCGCGGCGGCGAAGTCCGTGAGGGGCGACGGATCGTTCGGGTTGAAGCGGTTCAGGTAGTTCTTCAGCTCCTCGCTGTACAGCGGATTGAGCGGCAGCAGCTCCTTGATGGCGTTGATCAGCGCCATGCCGTAGGCCTTCACCTCGTCCCGCGGGTCCGCCGGGCTCTGCGGATAGTCCACTTCCACCAGGTAGGGCGGGCGATGGCGCTTCAGCCAGCCGCGGATACGCACCCGCGACAGGCCCTGGGCGACGAACTGCAGCTTGCCGCCTTCTCGGCTGGCATGGTGCACCCGCACCAGGGTGCCGTGTTCCGGCAGGGTGCTGGGGTCGAAATGGCGCGGGTCTTCCGGCGGGTTCTCCATGAAGAACACCGCCAGGCAGTGGTGGTCGGTCTTGCCCACCAGCTCCAGGGTTTCCGCCCAGGGCTCCTCGTTGACGATCACCGGCAGCACCTGGGCCGGGAAGAACGGGCGGTTGTGGATGGGAATGATGTAGACCTTGTCAGGCAGCGTCTGGCCGGGCAGTACCAGACCGGTCCGCTGGCTGGAGGTGGCTTCTTCGACGATGTCGGCGTTGATGTCCTGATCGCTCATGGCAGTACCTGGCAGTTGGCTCACCAAGCCTAGATGGGGCGGTGAAGGGTGCATTTCAACCATGGAAGAGAGAGGCACGCAGCTCGCTGGCGCTGGGAAATTTCGGATGGGGTCGTTAGAATGCGCAAAATTTGATCACCTCTCGCCTCCCATGATCGAAGCCCGCCTCCTGCGCCTGGACGACAAGGCCCACCACCACGCCCATGACCATCACCAACTGGTGATGTCCCTGGCTGGTCGTGCCGAATTCGAGGTGGATGGACGAGGCGGCGAAGTCTGTCGCATGCGCGCCTGCCTGGTGCCCGGGGATGCCGGCCATGGGTTCGCCGGCAAGGGCGACAACCGCATGCTGATCCTCGACCTGGACGGGGAGGGCACCCCGGCCGATGACCTGGAAATGCTCGAGCGCCTGTTCGAGACCCCGCGCTACCCCGATCTGGATGCGGACTTCCAGAACCTCCTGAACTACGCCGGTGCCGAACTGGCGCGCTATGGCAATGACCCGATGCTGGCCCGCTCCCTGGGCGGCATCCTGCTGCGGGCGCTGTATCTCCGGTTGTTCGGGGACGCGAAGCCGCGTCGGGGCACGGCCCTCGACCTGGAGCGACTGGATGTCTTCATTCGCGACAACCTTGCCCGTCGCATCAGTGTCGCGGAACTGGCCCAGGTGGCCTGCCTCAGCCCCAGCCATTTCCATGCCCAGTTCAAGGACGCCCTGGGCCTGACGCCTCACCAGTACCTGCTCAAGACCCGGTTGGACAGCGCCTCGCGCCTTCTTCGCGACAGTGACCGTCCGCTGGTACGCATCGCCGAGGAATGCGGCTTCTCCAGTCAGAGCGCCCTCACCACGGCCATGCGCCGCTACCTCGGCCTCACCCCCAAGCGCCTTCGCGACAGCGACTGACCCGCTCTGCGACGTCCCGGTCGAGCTCCGGACCGGATCGCCGTGTCGTTTCGATGGGTCTTAATTGTTACGTTATAACGCTGTACATTCACGCCCCGAAACGGCTTGTCCGTGGATACCCATCTGCCCATCGAGCGCGCAAGGCCGCGCGCTGACGACAATTCGAGGTCTTCAATGAAACCGATTCACCACCCGCTTGCCCTGGCGATCGCCCTGGTGCCCGGAACGGCTGCGTTCGCCGCCCAGTCCGGGAAAACCCTCGAGCTGGAGCCCAACCTGGTGCGCGCCAGCGCCCTGGAAACAGCGCCCCGCGAGATGACGACACCGGCGGAGGTCCTGGAAGGTGAGGAGCTGATGCTGCGCCGGGAGGCGACCCTCGGCGAGACCCTGGACGGCTTGCCGGGCGTGCACTCCAGCAGCTTCGGTGCGGGGGCCAGCCGGCCGGTGATCCGGGGCCTGGATGGCGCCCGCGTCAGGGTCCTGAGCGACGGCGTGGACACCCTCGACGCCTCCACCATCAGTCCCGACCATGCCGTCACCCTCGAGCCGCTGCTGGTGGAGCGCATCGAAGTGCTCAAGGGGCCGGCGACCCTGCTGTATGGAGGCGGCGCCATCGGCGGCGTGGTCAATGTGATCGACAAGAAAATCCCTACCCGCCTGCCGGAGAAGGGCTATGAGGGCGAACTGGAACTGCGGGGCAACACCGTGGCGGACGAAGGGCTCGGCGCCGCCGGACTGACCCTCGGCACCGGGCCCTTCGCCTGGCGCATCGAGGGTCTCAAGCGCCAGGCCAATGCCTACGAGATACCGGGCGCGGAGGGCGATCCGCGTGACTCGAAGCAGACCGGCTCCTACAACGACACCGACAGCGCCACCCTCGGCGGCAGCTGGATCGGTGATCGCGGTTACCTGGGACTGGCCTACACCGAACAGAACAACCGATACGGCCTGCTGGCCCACGAGCACACCGACTGCCACACCCATGGTCCACGTGACTGGCACTGCGGCTCCCACGATCACCATGAGGACCACGGCGATCATGAAGAGGACCATGACGATCACGACGAGCATGATCACGACCATGCCCACGGCGGCGTGCCCTACATCGACATGAAGCAGAAGCGCTGGGACCTGCGTGGCGAGTACAGCGATCCGCTGCCCGGCTTCGAGATGGCCCGCCTGCGCGCTGGCTACAGCGACTACCAGCACCAGGAGATAGAAGGCGGGGAGACCTCCACCACCTTCAAGAACAAGGCCTATGACGGACGCCTGGAACTGACCCACAAGCCCCTCCTCGGCTGGCGGGGCGTGCTGGGTGGCCAGACCCAGCGGCGCGACTTCCAGGCCCTGGGCGAGGAGGCGTATGTGCCCCCCAGCCTGACCCACAACCACGGCCTGTTCCTGCTGGAGGAGTACGAGACCGGCGACTGGCGCTACGAGCTCGGCTTGCGCCATGAATGGCAGGACATCGATGCCAAGGGGCAGAAAGGCGCACAGCACAGTGGCACCTCGGTGTCCGCCGGCGCGGTCTGGACCTTCGCCCCGGAATACTCCCTGGGCTTCTCCCTGTCCCGCTCCCAGCGCCTGCCTACCGCCGAGGAGCTCTACGCCAACGGTCCCCATGCGGCCACCCGCACGGTGGAGCTGGGCGATCCGAACCTCGACGAGGAGACCTCCCACAACATCGACCTGACCCTGCGCAAGTTCGCCGGCCGTACCCACTTCAGCCTGAGCCTCTACCGCAACCAGATCGACGACTTCATCTATGCGGCGGATACCGGCCGGGACATTGGCGGTGGCATGCGGGAGATCCAGTACCGCCAGCAGGATGCCGTGCTGACCGGCGCCGAGGGTGAGCTGGGCTACCGGTTCACCGACGACACCGACGTCACCCTCTTTGGCGACCATGTGCGCGGCCGGTTGCGCAGTGGCGGTGGCGACCTGCCGCGTATCCCCGCCGATCGCCTCGGCGTGCGCCTCGACCAGCGCCTGACCCCCGCCCTGGCCGGGCAACTGGAGTTCTACCGCGTGCAGCGCCAGGACGAGGTGGCGGACCATGAGACCGAAACCTCTGGCTACAACATGCTCGGGGCGTCCCTGACTTACTCCGGCCGACTGCAGCAGGCCGACTACCAGCTCTACCTGAAGGGGAGCAACCTGCTGGATGCGGAAGGGCGCAACCACAGCTCCTTCATCAAGGACGAGGTTCTACTGCCTGGGCGCAACCTTACCCTTGGGGTTCGTGTCGCCTTCTGACGGAATGCGCCGGCTATCCTGAGGGATGGCCGGTTGCACCTTTTGGCGGAAAGTTCCCTGGATCGGAGGATGTCGAAAGGAAATCGGAGGATCCTGCAAGAAAGTCAGGGTGCCACCTCTCTACATTCCGCTCTCCCGTTTACCGGTCCCATGCTTGCAGGCTGGTCCGGTTGTACTAGACCCAAAAGAAGCGTTCATGAATGAGGAGGGCGTGATGACGGTTGCGAATCACGTCTTGTCGAGCGACCCGTCGCTCACGGTATGGCGCACCGGGGCCGAACCCGCCCCCGTCCTGCCGGGCGCAACCACTCCCGGAATGCGGTTCCCCCTCGCGCTGTCCATGGCCGGCGGCGCTTTCAGTCAAGAGGCGGTCCAGGACTTCCACTAATTCCCGCGAGGGTCGCCACCCCGGTGGCGGTCGTCGTGGACTGGCGGGGCCGGATTGCCTCGTCTCCAGCTCGACCGGAAGCGCAGTGGCCCCTTGGTCCCTGCGGTCGAGAAGCCAACCGGCGATCGTCAAAAGCGGTCGCCAATCAGCAACCACGGGCGCGGACAACCCGCCGCGCCCGAATAAGAACAAACGAGCAGGGGAGACCCCCATGAGTGTGAGTAACCCGACACTGATCACCTTCGTGGTCTACATCGCGGCCATGGTGCTGATCGGCTTCTATGCCTATCGCTCCACCAACAACCTTTCCGACTACATCCTGGGTGGCCGTAGCCTCGGCAGCTTCGTGACCGCGCTGTCCGCCGGCGCCTCCGACATGAGCGGCTGGCTGCTCATGGGCCTGCCGGGTGCCGTCTACCTCTCCGGTCTCTCCGAAAGCTGGATCGCCATTGGTCTCATCGTCGGTGCCTACCTCAACTGGCTGTTCGTCGCCGGCCGCCTGCGCGTGCAGACGGAGCACAACGGCAACGCCCTGACCCTGCCGGACTACTTCACCAACCGCTTCGAAGACAACAGCCGCATCCTGCGCATCTTCTCCGCCGTGGTGATCCTGGTGTTCTTCACCATCTACTGCGCTTCCGGCATCGTCGCCGGTGCCCGCCTGTTCGAGAGCACCTTTGGCATCTCCTACGAGACCGCCCTCTGGGCCGGGGCCGCCGCCACCATCTGCTACACCTTCGTCGGTGGCTTCCTGGCGGTGAGCTGGACCGATACCGTCCAGGCCAGCCTGATGATCTTCGCCCTGATCCTCACCCCCATCATCGTGATGATCGCCACCGGCGGCGTGGATCCGACCTTCATGGCCATCGAAATGAAGGACGCCACCAACTTCGACATGCTCAAGGGCGCCACTTTCATCGGTGTGATCTCCCTCCTGGCCTGGGGCCTGGGCTACTTCGGCCAGCCGCACATCCTGGCCCGCTTCATGGCCGCCGACTCCGTCAAGTCCATCCCCAACGCCCGTCGCATCTCCATGGCCTGGATGATCTTCTGCCTGGGCGGCGCCGTGGCCGTGGGCTTCTTCGGCATCGCCTACTTCTCCGCCCATCCGGAGCAGGCCGGCGCCGTGGGTGAGAACCCCGAGCGCGTGTTCATCGAACTGGCCAAGATCCTCTTCAACCCCTGGGTCGCCGGTGTGCTGCTGTCCGCCATCCTGGCGGCCGTGATGTCCACCCTGAGCTGCCAGTTGCTGGTGTGCTCCAGCGCCCTGACCGAAGACTTCTACAAGGCCTTCTTCCGCAAGAACGCCAGCCAGGTCGAGTTGGTGTGGGTCGGCCGCGCCATGGTGCTGCTGGTGGCCGTCATCGCCATCGCCATCGCCTCCAACCCGGACAGCAAGGTGCTGGGCCTGGTGTCCTACGCCTGGGCCGGCTTCGGTGCCGCCTTCGGCCCGGTCGTGATCCTGTCCCTGCTGTGGAAGGGCATGACCCGTAACGGTGCCCTGGCCGGCATGGTCCTCGGTGCCGTCACCGTGGTGCTGTGGAAGAACTTCTTCGGCTGGACCGGCCTCTACGAGATCGTTCCCGGCTTCATCCTCTGCACCCTGGGCATCCTGATCTTCAGCCGCGTCGGCAATGGCCCGTCCGCCGCCATGCTCAAGCGCTTCGACGAAGCCGAGAAGGAATACCAGGACGCGCACATCTGAGTTCTGTGCGGCGCGCGGCTGGTCGTCCGTGTGCCGTCATCCGGGAATTCCCGGGCTCTCACCTACGACCCGATAGTGCTTCACCGGCCCATGTCCCCGACATGGGCCGGTTTTTTTTTGCCTGAATGGCAGCACGGCGCCCGCATGCCCGGGCGCTTCGACCATAGTCCGTGTTTGGTAAGACCATGGTCGAATGGCCCTACGAAAGGGTGGGGGATACAAAAGGCGCCATACAAAAACAACTACCCACCGAGGTAAGACCCCATGAGTGCTGCTTCTCTGTATCCGGTCCGCCCTGAAGTGGCCGCCGCGTCCCTCACCGACGAAGCGACCTACAAAGCCCTGTACCAGCAATCCGTCATCAACCCCGATGGCTTCTGGCGTGAACAGGCCAGGCGCCTGGACTGGATCAAGCCCTTCACCAAGGTGAAGCAGACCTCCTTCGACGATCACCACGTCGACATCAAGTGGTTTGCCGACGGTACCCTCAACGTTTCCGCCAACTGCCTGGATCGCCACCTGGAAACCCGTGGCGACCAGCCGGCCATCATCTGGGAAGGCGACGACCCGTCCCAGAGCCGCACCATCACCTACCGCGAGCTGCACGAGCAGGTCTGCAAGTTCGCCAACGCGCTGCGTGGCCAGGACGTGCACCGGGGCGACGTGGTGACCATCTACATGCCGATGATCCCGGAAGCCGTGGTGGCCATGCTGGCCTGTACCCGCATCGGCGCCATCCACTCCGTGGTGTTCGGTGGCTTCTCGCCCGAGGCCCTGGCCGGCCGCATCATCGACTGCAAGTCCAAGGTGGTGATCACCGCCGACGAAGGCCTGCGCGGTGGCAAGAAGGTACCACTGAAGTCCAACGTCGACGACGCCCTGACCAACCCTGAAACCAGCAGCGTGCAGAAGATCATCGTCTGCAAGCGCACCGGCTCCGACATCAAGTGGAACCCGCACCGCGACATCTGGTTCGAGGACCTGATGAAGGTGGCCGGCTCCACCTGCCTGCCGAAGGAAATGGGCGCCGAGGATCCGCTGTTCATCCTCTACACCTCCGGCTCCACCGGTAAGCCCAAGGGCGTCCTGCACACCACCGGCGGCTACCTGGTCTACGCCTCCCTGACCCACGAGCGGGTGTTCGACTACCGCCCGGGCGAGGTCTTCTGGTGCACTGCCGACATCGGCTGGGTCACCGGTCATACCTACCTGGTCTACGGCCCGCTGGCCAATGGCGCCACCACCCTGATGTTCGAGGGCGTGCCGAACTATCCGGACGTGACCCGCGTCGCCAAGATCGTCGACAAGCACAAGGTCAACATCCTCTACACCGCCCCCACCGCCATCCGCGCGATGATGGCCGAGGGCAAGGCCGCGGTCGAAGGCGCCGACGGCTCCAGCCTGCGCCTGCTGGGCTCGGTGGGCGAGCCGATCAACCCGGAGGCCTGGCACTGGTACTACGAGAACGTCGGCCAGTCGCGCTGCCCTATCGTCGACACCTGGTGGCAGACCGAGACCGGCGCCTGCCTGATGACCCCGCTGCCGGGCGCCCACGCCCTCAAGCCGGGCTCCGCGGCGCGGCCGTTCTTCGGCGTGCAGCCGGCGCTTGTGGATAACCTGGGCAACCTGATCGACGGCCCGGCCGAAGGCAACCTGGTGATCATCGACTCCTGGCCGGGTCAGGCCCGTACCCTGTACGGCGACCACGACCGCTTCGTCGACACCTACTTCAAGACCTTCAAGGGCATGTACTTCACCGGTGACGGCGCCCGCCGCGACGAGGACGGCTACTACTGGATCACCGGTCGCGTGGACGACGTCCTGAACGTCTCCGGCCACCGCATGGGCACCGCCGAGATCGAGAGCGCCATGGTCGCCCACCCGAAAGTCGCCGAGGCCGCGGTGGTTGGCGTGCCCCACGACATCAAGGGCCAGGGCATCTATGTCTACGTCACCCTGAATGCGGGCGAGGAGTCCTCCGAGCAACTGCGTCAGGAGCTGAAAGCCTGGGTGCGCAAGGAGATCGGTCCGATCGCCACCCCGGACGTGATCCAGTGGGCTCCGGGCCTTCCGAAGACCCGCTCGGGCAAGATCATGCGCCGCATCCTGCGCAAGATCGCGGTCGCCGAGTACGACGCACTCGGCGACATCTCCACCCTGGCTGATCCCGGAGTGGTGCAGCACCTTATCGATACCCATCGCACCATGCGGGCTGCCTGACCGGCTCCCGCCGCAAACCCCGCCCCGGCCACAAGCCGGGGCGGGGTTTTGCATTTTCTGGAACCCTTCGGCGGTAGGCGCTCGCCAATTGCCGATTCCCTATCGGTTTTTCAGCGCGCGCCCCGCATCCCGTAACACACCGGGTTACGGTGCGCACCGATCTGGTTCCATTGGGAACGTTCTGGTCGCTCCTGGTGCGATTTCGACAGCCTTCGCAACAAGGCGGAGTCGGGCAGGTCGCGCAATAGCTGGGCTCTGGCTTTTATGGCGCGGTAATTGCTGTTGTTTAAGGTTTGATAATTGATTCTCCCGGCACTTTTCCCTGTGCCTGTCAATCCTCTTTCGCCCCCTCTCCGACGCTTCTGTAATTTGTTGTCGCATTGAAGAAATATCGACTTAAGGGCTGTGGCTAGAATGCCGCACACCCAGTCGGAGCCTTTTGCCTACGGCCGCCAGCCGGCAAAGACGACGACTCTTTCTAAAATTCGTGGACCGTCTGGGCAAAATCTCACGCTGCCGACAGAAGCCATTCCCCTTTGAAGGAGTCAGAACATGAAAAAGATCGCTCTCCTCGGCGCCATGGCGCTGTCCCTGCTGTCCCCCCTGGTCGCCATCGCCGATGATGCCAAGCCCCTGCGCATCGGTATCGAAGCGGCCTACCCGCCCTTCGCCTTCAAGACCCCCGACGGCAAGATCACCGGCTTCGACTACGACATCGGCAACGCCCTGTGCGAAGAGATGAAAGTGGAGTGCAAGTGGATCGAGCAGGAGTTCGATGGGCTGATTCCGGCCCTGAAGGTGCGCAAGTTCGACGCGGTGCTGTCGTCCATGACCATCACCGAGGAGCGCCTGAAGTCCGTGGATTTCACCGGCAAGTACTACCACACGCCGGCGCGCCTCGCGATGAAGGAAGGCAGCGTGATCAATGACCCGCTGACCGACCTCAAGGGCAAGAAAGTCGGCGTGCAGCGTGCCTCCATCTACGATCGCTACGCGACCGAGGTGTTCGCACCGGCCGGCGTGGAAGTGGTGCGCTACAGCTCCCAGAACGAGATCTTCCTGGACATGGCGGCCGGTCGCCTGGACGCCACACTGGCGGACGTGGTGAACATCGACGACGGCTTCCTCAAGACCGACGCCGGCAAGGGCTTCGCGCTGGTGGGTCCGGCCTTCACCGAGAAGAAATACTTCGGCGAAGGCGCCGGCATCGCCGTGCGCAAGGGTGACAAGGCCCTGGCCGAGAAGATCAACGCCGCCATCGCCGCCATCCGTGCCAATGGCAAGTACAAGGCCGTACAGGACAAGTACTTCGCCTTCGACGTCTACGGCGAGTAATCGCTTTTCTCCGAAAGTGGCACAAACTCAAATCTGCGGTTTGTGCCACTTTTTCGTTGTGGCGGTGCCGTCCGGTGCATTCCGGCGCGCTGCATGAGGATCTGAACCATGCTCAACGGCTACGGCTCGACCATTCTCGAGGGTGCCTGGCTCACCCTGCTGCTGGCCCTTTCGTCGATCTCCCTGGCGGTGTTCCTGGGTCTCCTGGGGGCTGCCTTCCGGCTTTCGCCCATCAAGTGGGTGTCGCTGCTCGGCGAGGCCTACGCCACGGTGATCCGCGGCATTCCCGACCTGGTGCTGATCCTGCTGATCTTCTACGGCGGCCAGCAACTGGTGAACGTCGTCGCGCCGATGGTGGGCTACGAGGACTACATCGACCTCGACCCCTTCTGGTCGGGCGTCTTCACCCTGGGCTTCATCTTCGGCGCCTACCTGTCCGAGACCTTCCGTGGCGCCTTCATGGCGATCCCGAAGGGGCAGGGCGAGGCGGGCCTGGCCTATGGCATGAGCCACACCAAGGTGTTCTTCCGCATCCTGGTGCCGCAGATGATCCGCCTGGCGATTCCCGGTTTCACCAACAACTGGCTGGTGCTGACCAAGGCCACCGCGCTGATTTCGGTGGTGGGCCTGCAGGACATGATGTTCAAGGCCAAGAGCGCAGCGGATGCCACCCGTGAACCCTTCACCTTCTATCTCGCGGTCGCCGCGCTCTACCTGGTGCTGACCAGCGTCTCCCTGCTGGCGCTGCGTTACCTGGAGCGTCGTTACTCGGCGGGCATCAAGGCGGCTGAACTATGATCTTCGACTACAACGTGATCTGGGAGAACCTGCCCCTCTACTTCAGCGGCGTGCTGGTCACCCTCAAGCTCCTGCTCATTTCCCTGGCCCTGGGCCTGACGGCGGCGGTGCCGCTGGCGCTGATGCGGGTGTCCAAGCAGCCCTGGGTGAACTTCCCGGCCTGGCTCTACACCTACGTCATCCGTGGCACCCCGATGCTGGTGCAGCTGTTCCTGATCTACTACGGGCTGGCCCAGTTCGAGGCCGTGCGCGAGAGCGCCTTCTGGCCCTACCTGTCCAATGCCACCTTCTGCGCCTGCCTGGCGTTCGCCATCAACACCAGCGCCTACACCGCGGAAATCCTCGCGGGCAGCATCAAGGCGACGCCTCACGGCGAGATCGAGGCGGCCAAGGCGATGGGCATGTCACGGGCCAAGCTCTATCGCCGCATCCTGCTGCCCTCGGCGCTGCGCCGCGCGCTGCCGCAGTACAGCAACGAAGTCATCATGATGCTGCACACCACCAGCCTGGCCTCCATCGTCACCCTGGTGGACATCACCGGCGCGGCGCGCACCGTGAACTCGCAGTATTACCTGCCGTTCGAGGCGTTCATCACCGCCGGCGCGTTCTACCTGTGCCTGACCTTCATCCTGGTGCGCCTGTTCAAGGCCGCCGAACGTCGCTGGCTGGCCTACCTGGCCCCGCGCAAGGCCTGACGCCATGGAACGAATCGATCACGACCTGCCCTGGTCCGCCCCGGGCACCCGTCGCCAGTTGAGCGTCTTTCGCTTCGGGGCGGGCGAGCGCAAGGCTTATATCCAGGCATCTCTGCACGCCGACGAGCTGCCGGGCATGCGCGTCGCCGTCGAACTCAAGCGTCGTCTGGCCGAGCTGGAAGGGCAGGGGCGCCTGACCGGCCGTATCGAGCTGGTGCCGGTGGCCAACCCCATCGGCCTCGGCCAGATGTTCCAGGCCACCAGCCAGGGGCGCTTCGAACTGGGCAGTGGCAAGAACTTCAACCGTGACTTCGCCGACCTGGCGCAACTGGTCGAGCCTGCCGTGGCAGGGCGGTTGGGGGGAGATGGCGACGCCAACGTGCGGACGATCCGCAACGCGATGCTCGCCGCGCTGGATGAGCTGCCTCCCGCGGGTTCCGAACTGCAGGGCCTGCAGCGGCTGTTGCTTCGACATGCCTGTGATGCGGACCTGGTACTCGATCTGCATTGCGACTTCGATGCGGTCGTGCACCTGTACATGATTCCGCAGCAGGCGGAGACCTTCATGGATCTGGCCGCGCGCCTGGGCGCGGGGGCCGTCCTGGTGGCCGAGGATACCGGCGGCAGCTCGTTCGACGAGGCCTGTTCGATGGCCTGGCTACGACTGTCCAGGCGGTTTCCCGAAGCCGCCGTGCCGCTGGCGTGCCAGGCGGCGACGGTGGAGCTGGGCGGAATGCCGGATACCGAGCGCGAGCGCGCCGAGGCCAGCGCCGAAAGCGTCCTCGCCTTTCTCGCCCGTCGTGGCCTGATCGATGGCGATTGGCCGCCGGCTCCCGCCCTCGGTTGCGAGGCGACCCCTTTCGCCGGTGCCCAATACGCCTACCCGCCCCACGCGGGGGTGGTCAGTTTCCTCCAGCCGGTTGGTGCGCACGTCGAGGTGGGTGATCCGCTGTTCGAAGTCATTGATCCGCTCGAGGATCGCCATAGCGTCGTCCACGCCTCCACTTCCGGCGTGCTGTATGTGCGTGAGCGCCTGCGCTTCGCGCAACCTGGACTGTGGCTGGCCAAGGTGGCCGGCCGTGAACCCATTCGTCAGGGTCGCCTGCTGAGCGACTGAGCCAAACGAGAGCGAAACCATGTACAAACTCGAAGTTCAGGACCTGCACAAGCGCTATGGCAGCCACGAGGTGCTCAAGGGCGTGTCCCTGGCCGCCAAGGCCGGCGACGTCATCAGCATCATCGGCTCGAGCGGCTCGGGCAAGAGCACCTTCCTGCGCTGCATCAACATGCTGGAGCAGCCCCACGGCGGCAAGATCCTGCTCAATGGCGAGGAGCTCAAGCTGGTGGCGAACAAGGACGGCGGCCTGAAGGCGGCCGATCCCCGGCAGTTGCAGCGCATGCGCTCGCGCCTGGCCATGGTGTTCCAGCACTTCAACCTCTGGTCCCACATGAGCGCCCTGGAGAACGTCATCGAGGCGCCCGTGCATGTGCTGGGCGTACCGAAGAAGGAAGCCATCGAAAAGGCCGAGCATTACCTGGCCAAGGTCGGCGTGGCCCATCGCAAGGATGCCTACCCGGCGCACATGTCCGGGGGGGAGCAGCAGCGCGTCGCCATCGCCCGTGCCCTGGCCATGGAACCGGAAGTGATGCTGTTCGACGAGCCCACCTCGGCCCTCGATCCGGAGCTGGTGGGTGAGGTGCTCAAGGTGATGAAGGACCTGGCCGTGGAGGGGCGCACCATGGTGGTGGTGACCCACGAGATGGGGTTCGCCCGCGAGGTCTCCAACCAGCTGGTGTTCCTTCACAAGGGGCTGGTGGAAGAGCGCGGCTGCCCGAAAGAGGTGCTGGCCAATCCGCAGTCCGAACGTCTCCAGCAGTTCCTTTCCGGCAGCCTGAAGTGATGCCCGACGTGGCGGTCTTCCAGGCCGCCACGCCGCGTCGATCAGGGCGTTCGCCTTGTCCCTTTCCTTTCTCCGGGGTCTGCTAAGCTGCCTGCCATGACTGCCCATCGAATCGCTTTTCTCCTCTGGCCCGGCACCAAGGCGCTGACCCTGGCCCTGGCGGAGGAAGCCCTGCGGGTCGCCCAGCGACTGCATCCTGAAGTGGTATACGAGATGTCCTTCCTCCAGGCGGAGCCGGCCGCGGAAGGCGCCTGGCGCCTGCCCGGTGAGGCCTGGTCCGGCAAGCTGGAGGGCCAGCAGCGGCTGTTCCTGGTGGCCGACGAACCGCCGACGCAGGTTTCCCCGGCGCTGGCCGGCGCCATCAAGCAACTGGTGCGCACCGGCTGCGTAGTGGGTGCCTTGTCCGCCGGTGTCTACCCGCTGGCGTACCTGGGGCTGCTGGATGGCTATCGCGCCGCCGTGCACTGGCGCTGGCAGGACGACTTCACCGAGCGTTTCCCCAAGGTGATCGCCACCAGCCACCTGTTCGACTGGGACCGAGATCGCCTCACCGCCTGCGGGGGGCTGGCGGTGCTGGACCTGCTGCTGGCGGTGCTGGCCCGCGACCACGGCGCCGAGCTGGCGGGCGCGGTGTCCGAAGAGCTGGTGGTGGAGCGCATCCGCGAAGGGGGTGAGCGTCAGCGCATTCCGTTGCAGAACCGCCTCGGTTCCAGCCATCCGAAGCTCACCCAGGCGGTGCTGCTGATGGAGGCCAATATCGAGGAGCCGCTGACCACCGACGAGATCGCCCAGCACGTCTGTGTGTCCCGCCGCCAGCTGGAGCGGATCTTCAAGCAGTACCTGAACCGCGTGCCCAGCCAGTACTACCTGGAGCTGCGCCTGAACAAGGCCCGGCAGATGCTCATGCAGACCAGCAAGTCGATCATCCAGATCGGCCTGTCCTGTGGCTTCTCTTCCGGCCCGCACTTCTCCAGCGCCTACCGCAACTTCTTCGGCGTCACCCCTCGCGAAGACCGCAACCAGCGCCGCGGCGCCAGTCCCTTCGAGCCCCAGCAGCCGGCCGCAGTGGCTGAGCGGGGCTGAAAATCCCCTCCTGATACCCGCTCCGATAACCCGTCACAGGCTGGACCTGGTGCCGGACGTGGTGCGCATCCAGCGCACCCTGCAACCGGTTCCGGCGGGCCTTCGCGAATGCAGATACCCGCCAGTCACCCTGTGGAGAAATTTTCCACGGCGGTGCGTGGTGGTGGCGATCACCGTTTAAACTGCGCCTTCCCGACGCTTTCTGTCGCATTTCCGTAAGCGCCGGTTTTCGCGGGGTTGGCGCTGTAAGAAGTTGTCGCATGGCGGCAATGCCAACCCTGATTCAGTCCCTACAATCCTTTCATCGCTAGCCGTTCATGGCAGGAGAAACTGATGTCCGTTGAGCATGCGCAGGTCGAGCGCGCCGATTTCGACAAGGTGATGGTTCCCAACTACGCCCCCGCCGCGTTCATTCCGGTGCGAGGTGAGGGTTCCCGCGTTTGGGACCAATCCGGTCGCGAACTGATCGATTTTGCCGGCGGCATCGCCGTGAACTCCCTGGGCCATGCTCACCCTGTGCTGGTCAAGGCGCTCACCGATCAGGCCAACAGGATCTGGCACGTCTCCAACGTCTTCACCAACGAGCCGGCCCTGCGCCTGGCGAAGAAACTGGTGGACGCCACCTTCGCCGAGCGCGTGTTCCTCGCCAACTCCGGGGCGGAAGCCAACGAGGCGGCCTTCAAGCTGGCCCGTCGCTATGCCCATGACGTCTACGGCCCGCAGAAGCACGAGATCATCTCCGCCACCAACAGCTTCCACGGTCGTACCCTGTTCACCGTGACCGTAGGTGGCCAGCCGAAGTACTCCGACGGTTTCGGTCCCAAGATGGAAGGCATCACCCATGTGCCCTACAACGACCTGGACGCCCTGAAGGCGGCCATTTCCGACAAGACCTGCGCCGTGGTCCTGGAGCCCGTGCAGGGCGAGGGCGGCGTGCTGCCGGCGGACAAGGCCTACCTGGAAGGCGCCCGCAAGCTGTGCGACGAACACAACGCGCTGCTGATCTTCGACGAAGTGCAGAGCGGCATGGGCCGGACCGGCCACCTGTTCGCCTACCAGCATTACGGTGTGACCCCGGACATCCTCTCCAGCGCCAAGAGCCTGGGCGGCGGCTTCCCCATCGGCGCCATGCTGACCACCAGCGAGATCGCCAAGCACCTGGCCGTCGGCACCCACGGCACCACTTACGGCGGCAACCCGCTGGCGTCCGCCGTGGCTGAAGCCGTGCTGGACGTGATCAACACCCCCGAGGTGCTCAGCGGCATCAACGCCAAGCACGACCGCTTCAAGACCCGCCTCGAGGCGATCGGCGCCAAGTACGGCCTCTTCAGCGAGGTTCGCGGCCTTGGCCTGTTGATTGGCGCCGTGCTCTCCGAGCCCTGGAAAGGCAAGGCCAAGGATGTGCTGAACGCCGCCGAGCGTGAGGCCGTGATGGTCCTGCAGGCCGGCCCGGATGTGGTGCGTTTCGCCCCGAGCCTGGTGATTCCGGATGCGGACATCGACGAGGGTCTGGACCGCTTCGAGCGCGCCGTCGCCAAGCTGACCCAGGCCTGACACCCCGCCGGACGCGCCCTGGCGCGTCCGGCCGATCCAATCGTGAACCCGGGCCCCTGGTCCGGACCCCGCCCAGAATGGACCCACTGGTCCGTCCGGGGCCTTGAACAAGAAAAAGGAGTGAACCCCATGTTGGTGATGCGCCCCGCGCAAATGGCCGACCTCGCTGAAGTCCAGCGCCTGGCCGCGGATAGCCCCGTGGGTGTCACTTCGCTGCCGGACGACGCCAAGGTCCTGGGCGAGAAGATCGCGGCCTCCGAAGCCTCCTTCTCGGCCGAGGTCAGCTTCAACGGCGAGGAAAGCTATTTCTTCGTCCTGGAAGACAGCGAGACCGGGCGCCTGGTGGGTTGCTCCGCCATCGTCGCCTCCGCCGGCTTCTCCGAACCCTTCTACAGCTTCCGCAACGAGACCTTCGTGCATGCGTCCCGGGAGCTGAAGATCCACAACAAGATCCATGTCCTCTCGCTCTGCCACGACCTGACCGGCAACAGCCTGCTCACCAGCTTCTACGTCGAACGCGACCTGGTGAACACGCCCGTCGCCGAACTCAACTCCCGTGGCCGCCTGCTGTTCATGGCCAGCCATCCCGAGCGCTTCGCCGACGCGGTGGTGGTGGAGATCGTCGGCTACAGCGATGACCAGGGCGAATCGCCGTTCTGGGACGCGGTCGGGCGCAATTTCTTCGACCTCAACTACACCGAGGCCGAACGCCTGTCGGGCCTGAAGAGCCGGACCTTCCTCGCCGAGCTGATGCCCCATTACCCCATCTACGTCCCGCTGCTGCCGGACGAGGCCCAGGAGGCCATGGGCCAGGTGCACCCCCGGGCGCAGATCACCTTCGACATCCTCATGCGCGAAGGCTTCGAGACCGACAACTACATCGACATCTTCGACGGCGGTCCGACCCTGCATGCACGCACGTCCGGCATCCGTTCCATCGCCCAGAGCCGCCTGGTGCCGGTCAAGCTCGGCGAACCGGGCAAGGGCGGGCGCCTGCACCTGGTCTGCAACGGCCAGCTGCAGGACTTCCGCGCGGTGGTGATGGAGCTGGACTGGGTACCCGGCAAGCCCGTGGTGCTCGGCAGCGCGGCTGCCGAAGTCCTGGGTGTGGGTGAGGGCGCCAGTGTGCGCCTGGTCGCGATTTAAACCGAAGCGGGCGGCCGGGCGGGATTACCGCCGCGTGACTCGCCCCATGAAGCTCGCAGCTCTAACGGAGTCCCTATGATCGTTCGTCCCGTACGCAGCGCCGACCTGCCGGCCCTGATCGACCTGGCGCGCAGCACCGGCGCCGGCCTGACCACGCTGCCGGCCAATGAGGAGCGCCTGTCCCATCGGGTGGGCTGGGCGGAAAAGGCCTTTCGCGGCGAGGCCGAACGCGCCGACGCGGACTACCTGTTCGTCCTCGAGGACGACGACGGCAAGGTGGTCGGCATCTCCGCCGTGGCCGGTGCCGTCGGCCTGCGGGAGCCCTGGTACAACTACCGGGTCGGCCTCACCGTCAGCGCCTCCCAGGAGCTGAACATCCATCGGCAGATTCTCACGCTGTTCCTGGCCAACGACCTGACCGGCAACTCCGAGCTGTGCTCGCTGTTCCTCCATGCCGGTTACCGCACGGGCCTGAACGGCCGGCTGCTGTCGAAGGCGCGCTTCCTCTTCATCGCCGAGTTCCCGGAGTTGTTCGGCGACAAGGTGATCGCCGAGATGCGCGGCATGTCCGACGAGAATGGCGTCTCGCCGTTCTGGGAAAGCCTGGGCCGGCATTTCTTCAAGATGGAGTTTTCCCGGGCCGACTACCTGACCGGGGTCGGCAACAAGGCCTTCATCGCCGAGCTGATGCCCAAGTTCCCGCTCTACACCTGTTTCCTCTCCGAGGCGGCCCGCGCCATCATCGGCCGCGTCCATCCCGACACCGAGCCGGCCCTGGCCATGCTCAAGGGTGAAGGCTTCAGCTACCAGGGCTATGTCGACATCTTCGACGCCGGCCCGGCGATCGAGTGTGAAACGGCGAAGATCCGCGCCGTTCGCGACAGCCAGAACCTGGTGTTGGCCGTCGGCACTCCGGGCGACGACGCCACGCCCTTCCTGATCCATAACCGCAAACGCGAAGACTGCCGTATCACCGCCGCACCGGCGCGCCTGGCCGCCGGTACCCTGGTGGTGGACGCGCAGACCGCGAAGCGCCTGAAACTGTCCGCCGGCGCGTCGGTCCGTGCCGTTCCGTTGTCTGCCAAGGAGACCGTCTGAATGACTACCCATCTCATCGCCGGAAACTGGCAGGCGGGGCAGGGCGAGGCGTTCGATTCGCTGAACCCGGTGACCCAGGCCGTGGTCTGGTCGGGCCGTGGCGCCACCGCTGACCAGGTGGAGGCTGCCGTCGCTGCGGCCCGTGCCGCTTTCCCGGCCTGGGCGCGTCGCCCGCTGGAGGAGCGCATCGCCGTTCTCGAGCAGTTCGCCGTGGTGCTCAAGGCCCACGCCGATGAGCTCGCCCGCTGCATTGGCGAGGAGACCGGCAAGCCGCTGTGGGAGTCGGCTACCGAAGTGACGAGCATGGTCAACAAGGTCGCCATTTCCATCCAGAGCTACCGCGAGCGTACCGGCGAGAAGCGTGGCGCCCTGGCCGACGCCACCGCGGTGCTGCGTCACAAGCCCCACGGCGTGGTGGCGGTCTTCGGTCCTTACAATTTCCCCGGCCACCTGCCCAACGGCCATATCGTGCCGGCGCTGCTGGCGGGGAACGCGGTGGTGTTCAAGCCCAGCGAGCTGACCCCCAAGGTCGCCGAGCTGACGGTCAAGTGCTGGATCGAGGCGGGCCTGCCTGCGGGTGTGCTCAACCTGGTACAGGGCGGCCGTGAGACCGGCGTCGCCCTGGCCGGCAATCCGGGCCTCGACGGCCTCTTCTTCACCGGCTCCAGCCGCACCGGCAATCTGCTGCACCAGCAGTTCGCCGGGCGCCCGGACAAGATCCTGGCGCTGGAGATGGGCGGCAACAATCCGCTGGTGGTGGACGAGGTCGCCGACGTCGATGCCGCCGTCTACACCATCATCCAGTCCGCCTTCATTTCCGCCGGCCAGCGCTGCACCTGCGCCCGCCGCCTGCTGGTGCCCGTGGGTGCCTGGGGCGACGCGTTGCTGGCGCGCCTGGTGGCGGTCGCCGCGAGCATCCAGGTCGGCGCCTTCGATGCCCAGCCGGCGCCCTTCATGGGCTCGGTGATCTCCCTGGACGCCGCGCGCCACCTGCTCAAGGCCCAGGAGCAACTGATCGCCAAGGGCGCCAACGCGCTGCTGGCCATGACCCAGCCGCTGGAAACCGCCGCGCTGCTGACTCCCGGCATCCTCGACGTCACCGCCGTGGCCGAGCGCCCGGACGAGGAGTTCTTCGGCCCGCTGCTGCAGGTGATCCGCTACGACGGGTTCGATGCGGCCATCGCCGAGGCCAACGCTACCCAGTACGGCCTGGCGGCGGGTCTGCTGTCGGATTCCGCCGAGCGCTACCAGCACTTCCTGATCGAGAGTCGCGCCGGCATCGTCAACTGGAACAAACAACTGACCGGGGCCGCGAGCAGCGCGCCCTTCGGGGGCGTCGGCGCATCGGGCAACCACCGTGCCAGCGCCTACTACGCGGCTGACTACTGCGCCTACCCGGTCGCCTCGCTGGAAAGCGAAACCCTTGCCCTGCCTGCAACCCTTACCCCAGGAGTCAGCCTGTGAACGCCCATGAAGTGAACTTCGACGGACTGGTGGGCCCGACCCACAACTACGGTGGCCTGTCCTACGGCAACGTGGCGTCGCAGAGCAACAGCCAGGCGGCCTCCAACCCCAAGGAAGCGGCGCTTCAGGGCCTGGGCAAGATGAAGGCGCTGATGGAGATGGGCTTCAAGCAGGGCGTGTTCGCCCCGCAGGAGCGCCAGGACGTCGCCGCGCTGCGCAGCCTGGGGTTTTCCGGCACAGACGCCGAGGTGATCGCCCAGGCCGCCCGCGAGTCCATGCCGCTGCTGGCGGCCTGCAGCTCCGCCTCCAGCATGTGGACCGCCAACTCCTGCACCGTCAGTCCCAGCGCGGATACCGCCGATGGCCGGGTGCATTTCACCGCCGCGAACCTGAATTGCAAGTTCCACCGCTCCATCGAGCACCCGACCACCAGTCGCGTGCTGCGGGCGATGTTCGCCGACGAGCGACGCTTCGCCCACCACGCCGCGCTGCCGGCGGTCGGGCAGTTCGGGGATGAGGGCGCGGCCAACCACACCCGTTTCTGCAAGGGCTACGGCGATGCCGGCGTGGAGTTCTTCGTCTTCGGCCGCAGCGCCTTCGATGCGCGCTATCCCGCGCCGCAGCGCTACCCGGCGCGGCAGACCCTGGAAGCCTGCCAGGCGGTCGCCCGTCTCCATGGCCTCTCCGCCGAGGGCGTGGTCTACGCTCAGCAGAACCCGGCGGTGATCGATCAGGGCGTGTTCCACAACGACGTGATCTCGGTGGGCAACGGCGAGGTGCTGTTCTATCACGAGGATGCCTTCCTCGAGACCGACAAGGTCCTGGCCGAACTGGACGCCAAGCTGGGCAAGCGCGGCGGTCGCTTCCAGGCCGTGCGCGTGCCGCGCAGTGCGGTGGGCGTGGAGGATGCGGTGCGCTCCTACCTGTTCAACAGCCAGCTGCTCAGCCGTCCCGACGGCAGCATGCTGCTGGTGGTGCCGGAGGAGTGCCGGTCCAACGCCAACGTCTGGAACTACCTGAGCGGATTGACCGCGGGCTCGGGGCCGATCCGCGAGGTGAAGGTCTTCGATCTCAAGCAGAGCATGCAGAACGGTGGCGGACCGGCCTGTCTGCGGCTGCGGGTGGCCCTCAAGGAGGACGAACTGACGGCGGTGAATCCGGGTGTGATCCTGACCCCGGAACTCCATGCCACCCTCACCGCCTGGGTCGAGAAGCACTACCGCGATCGCCTCAGCGAAGCCGACCTGGCCGACCCGCAATTGCTGGTGGAATGCCGGACGGCATTGGATGAACTGACGCAGATCCTTAAACTGGGCGCTGTCTATCCTTTCCAACTCAACTGAGAGTCCCTACATGTCCGACGCCCTGCAACTCATCCTCGAAGATACCGACGGCACCCAGCTCGAAACCTCCTGCACCCGGTTCGCCGTCGTCTGGCAGGGCAAGGAAGTCTGGATCCAGCAGGCCGGCAACGGCCAACTGCTGATCGGCGTGGACGTGGAGGAAGGCGATACCGAGTACGCCAACCTGCTGCTGCGCCCCCTGGCCACCAACCTGGTCAGCCTGCAGCTGGAAATGGAACCCGCCGACCTGGACGACGAAGACCACGTACACGGCCCGGATTGCGACCACGACCATTGAGGTATCAGGATGCTCGCCCTCGGAAAACTGCTTGAACTGACCCTCGCCGGCCGTGAGCCGACCGAGAAGATCCAGCTGACCTCCGGGGGCGTGCGCCTGCACTGGCTCGGTGAGGGTGCCCTCGACGTGACGCCGCCCGCCGCCGAAGACAGCGGCCTCGACCTGCTGCTGTCGGCAGGCGTCCACGGCAACGAAACGGCCCCCATCGAGCTGCTGGACCGCCTGATCCAGGGCATCGCCCGGGGCCACCTCAAGCCCCGGGCGCGTATTCTCTTCCTGTTCGGCAACCCCGAGGCCATTCGCCGGGGCGAGCGTTTTGTCGAGCAGGACATCAACCGCCTGTTCAGCGGACGCCATGCCGAGTCCAGCGGATTCGAAGCGATGCGCGCCGCCGAGCTGGAGCGCTACGCCGCCGCCTTCTTCAGCAAGCCCGGGCGTTCGCGGCTGCACTACGACCTGCACACCGCCATCCGCGCATCGAAAATCGAGCAGTTCGCCCTCTATCCCTACGTGGAGGGGCGCGAGCATTCCCGCCGCGAGCTGGCGCGCTTGAGCCAGGCCGGCATCGATGCCGTTCTCTTGCAGAACAAGACCGGCATCACCTTCAGCTCCTTCACCTACGCCCAGCTCGAGGCGGAGGCCTTCACCCTGGAGCTGGGCAAGGCGCGTCCGTTCGGCAGCAACCAGGAGGTCAACCTGGAGCGCCTGGAGGCCAGCCTGCACGCGCTCATCGAAGGGCGCGAGCCGAGTGCGGACGGCCACGACCTGAACGGACTGCAGCTGTTCTCGGTCTCCCGCGAGATCATCAAGCACAGCGAGTCCTTTCAGCTGCACCTGGCGGCGGATGTCGAGAACTTCAGCGAACTGCCCGTGGGCTACCTGCTGGCCGAGGACATCGCCGGCACCCGCTGGGTGGTGGAGGAGCAGGGCGCCCGGATCATCTTCCCCAACCCCAAGGTCAGGAACGGCCTGCGGGCGGGGATTCTGATCGTGCCCGCCGACGTCTGAGGATTCGATCGGAACTGTGCCTGTACCCATCCGGTCCAGGGTCTTAGGATCGCCTGTCCCAGCCCATCCAAGGAGCCCGGCATGAGCCTGATCGACCTGCGCAGCGACACCGTCACCCAGCCCACCACCGGCATGCGCGAGGCCATGCAACGGGCCGAGCTGGGCGACGATGTCTATGGCGAGGACCCCACCGTCAATCGCCTGGAGGCGACCCTGGCCGAGCGCCTGGGCTTCGAGGCGGCGTTGTTCGTGCCCACCGGCACCATGAGCAATCTGCTGGCCCTGATGGCCCACTGCGAGCGCGGTGACGAGTACATCGTCGGCCAGCAGGCGCATACCTATAAGTACGAGGGGGGCGGCGCCGCGGTGCTCGGTTCCATCCAGCCCCAGCCCATCGAGGGCGAGGCGGACGGCAGCCTGGACCTGGCCAGGGTGGAGGCGGCGATCAAGCAGGACGATTTCCATTTCGCCCGGACCCGCCTGCTGGCCCTGGAAAACACCATGCAGGGCAAGGTGCTGCCACTGGGCTACCTCGCTGCTGCGCGGGAACTCACCCGTCGTCGTGGCCTGGGTCTGCACCTGGATGGCGCGCGTCTCTTCAACGCTTCCGTGAAGCTGGGTGTGGAGGCCCGGGAGATCACCCGACATTTCGACTCCGTCTCGGTCTGCCTGTCCAAGGGACTGGGCGCCCCGGTGGGCTCGGTACTCTGCGGCAGCGCGACGCTCATCGCCCGTGCCCGACGCCTGCGCAAGATGGTGGGCGGCGGCATGCGCCAGGCCGGCCTGCTGGCGGCGGCCGGGCTCTACGCGCTGGATCACCAGGTGGAGCGCCTGGCCGAGGACCACGCCCATGCGGAGCGCCTGGGGGCCGGGTTGCGGGAGCTGGGTTATGCCATCGAGCCGGTGCAGACCAACATGGTCTACGTCCAGATGGACGGCCAGGCGCGGGACCTGGCGGATTTCCTCGCCGCCCGGGGCATACGTGTGAGCCCCGCACCGCGCCTGCGGCTGGTCACCCACCTGGACGTGCGGGCGGAAGCGATTCCCCGGGTGATCGAAGCCTTTGCCGCTTTCCGGCAGGGCTGAATCGCCCGCAGGCGGAAATAGCCTGCGTCTATCGCACAAAGACACTATCCCGCTGGCGCAGGGCCGATATAATGCGGCCCTTTGCCGGTGATCCGTCTGCCTGTCGACAGACAGCGTCGAGTGTCGCGCGCAACGTCGGGATTGGTCGGAAATCCCGTGGTTCTTCCGGAGATCCTGCAGGTTTCCAGCCACTTTCCGCTTGCCGTCCTTCGCCGATAACGATTTGCACCCGCCTTCGTGGCGCAGTTTTCCGTGGATGAACCTATGAAAAGCGCAGAAATCCGTGAAGCCTTCCTGAGCTTCTTCGAAGAGAAGGGGCATACCCGTGTCGCTTCCAGCTCCCTGATTCCGGGCAACGACCCGACCCTGCTGTTCACCAACGCGGGGATGAACCAGTTCAAGGACTGCTTCCTTGGCCTGGAAAAGCGCGCCTACACCCGCGCCACCACCAGCCAGAAGTGCGTGCGCGCCGGCGGCAAGCACAACGATCTGGAGAACGTGGGCTACACCGCTCGCCACCACACCTTCTTCGAAATGCTGGGCAACTTCAGCTTCGGCGACTATTTCAAGCGCGATGCCATCCACTACGCCTGGGAATTCCTGACAGGCGACAAATGGCTGAAACTGCCGAAGGAAAAACTCTGGGTCACCGTCTACGCGAGCGATGACGAGGCCTACGACATCTGGACCAAGGAAGTCGGCGTGCCGGAAGCGCGCATGGTGCGTATCGGCGACAACAAGGGGGCTCCCTATGCCTCCGACAACTTCTGGGCCATGGGCGACACCGGTCCCTGCGGTCCCTGCACCGAGATCTTCTTCGACCACGGCCCGGACATCTGGGGCGGCCCGCCCGGATCCCCGGAAGAGGACGGCGACCGCTACATCGAGATCTGGAACAACGTCTTCATGCAGTTCAACCGCACCGCCGACGGCGTGATGCATCCGCTGCCGGCGCCGAGCGTGGATACCGGCATGGGCCTGGAGCGGATCAGCGCCGTGCTGCAGCATGTGCACTCGAACTACGAGATCGACCTCTTCCAGAACCTGCTCAAGGCCGCCGCCGAGGCCATCGGGTGCGCCAATGACGACGCCCCTTCGCTGAAGGTGGTGGCGGATCACATCCGCTCCTGCTCCTTCCTCATCGCCGATGGCGTGCTGCCGTCCAACGAAGGCCGTGGCTATGTGCTGCGCCGCATTGTCCGTCGCGCCTGCCGCCACGGTAACAAGCTGGGCGCCAAGGGCACCTTCTTCCACAAGATCGTCGCCGCCCTGGTGGCCGAGATGGGCGTGGCCTATCCGGAGCTCAAACAGCAGCAGGCCCATATCGAGCGCGTGCTGAAGACCGAGGAAGAGCAGTTCGCCAAGACCCTGGAGCAGGGCCTGAAGATCCTCGAGCAGGACCTGGCGTCCCTCGAAGGCCGGGTCATCCCGGGCGACATCGTCTTCAAGCTCTACGACACCTACGGCTTCCCGGTGGACCTGACCGCCGACATCGCCCGTGAGCGCGAGCTGACCGTGGATGAGGAAGGCTTCGAGCGTGAGATGGAGGCCCAGCGCGAGCGCGCCCGTGCTTCCAGCGCCTTCGGCATGGACTACAACGCCCTGGTCAAGGTGGATGCCGACACCGATTTCACCGGCTACGTCTGCACCTCCGGTGAGGGCAAGGTGATCGCCCTGTTCAAGGACGGCCAGGCCGTCGAGCAACTGGGCGAAGGCGAGGAGGGCGTGCTGGTCCTCGATCGAACTCCCTTCTATGCCGAGTCCGGCGGCCAGATCGGCGACTGCGGTTTCATCGCCGCCCAGGGCCTGCGTTTCGACGTGCGAGACACCACCAAGGCCGGTGGCGCCTTCCTGCACCACGGTGTGGTCGACCATGGCAGCCTGCGTATCGGCGCCAGTGTCACCGCCCAGGTCGACGCTTCCGTGCGCCAGGCCACCGCGCTGAACCATTCCGCCACCCACCTGCTGCACGCCGCCCTGCGCCGCGTGCTGGGCGATCACGTGCAGCAGAAGGGCTCCCTGGTGGACAGCCAGCGCCTGCGCTTCGACTTCAGCCACTTCGAGGCCATCAAGCCCGAGCAACTGAAAGCCCTGGAAGACATCGTCAACACCGAGATCCGCAAGAACAGCGAAGTCGAGACCGAAGAGACCGACATCGAGACCGCCAAGGCCAAGGGTGCCACGGCGCTGTTCGGCGAGAAGTACGGCGAACAGGTGCGCGTCCTCAGCATGGGCGGTGACTTCTCCGTCGAACTCTGCGGCGGTACCCACGTATCCCGTACCGGCGATATCGGCCTGTTCAAGATCACCAGCGAGGGCGGCGTGGCCTCCGGCGTCCGCCGTATCGAGGCGGTGACCGGTGCGGCGGCCCTGGCCTACCTGAACGGCGCCGAGGAACAACTGAAGGAAGCGGCCGTGCTGGTCAAGGGCAGCCGCGACAACCTGCTGGACAAGCTCTCCGCGCTGCTGGAGCGCAACCGCCAGCTGGAGAAGGAAGTCGACCAGCTCAAGGCCAAGGCGGCCAGCGCCGCCGGTGATGACCTGGCGGCGTCCGCCACCGACGTGAAAGGCGTCAAGGTCCTGGCGGCGCGCCTGGACGGCCTCGACGGCGACGCCCTGCTGGCGCTGGTGGACCAATTGAAGAACAAGCTCGGCCGCGCGGTGATCCTGCTCGGCAGTGCGCTGGAGGGCAAGGTGACACTGGTCGCCGGCGTCACCCAGGACCTGACCGGTCAACTCAAGGCCGGCGATCTGATGAAGCAGGCCGCGGCGGCGGTCGGTGGCAAGGGCGGTGGTCGCCCTGACATGGCCCGTGGCGGTGGTACCGACGCCGCGGCCCTGGAGCAGGCCCTGGCGCTTGCCGTACCGTTCGTCGAGCAGGGCCTCTAAGGCCCGACGCCAAAGGCTCGCCCCACGCCCGGCGGGCCTTGGCAGTGCTCTGCGTTGATTGTTTAATGGGCGCCCTTCACGGGATTAGGCGGCTTTTGAAATGGCTTTGATCGTACAGAAGTTTGGGGGGACCTCGGTCGGCACTGTCGAGCGCATCGAGCAGGTGGCCGAGAAGGTGAAGAAATTCCGCGAAGGCGGTGATGACATCGTGGTCGTGGTTTCCGCCATGAGCGGCGAGACCAACCGCCTGATCGATCTGGCCAAACAGGTCAGCGAGCAGCCGGTACCGCGCGAACTCGACGTCATGGTGTCCACCGGCGAGCAGGTGACCATCGCCCTGCTGGCGATGGCCCTGATCAAGCGTGGCGTCCCGGCCGTTTCCTATACCGGTAACCAGGTGCGCATCCTCACCGACAGCGCCCACAACAAGGCCCGCATCCTGCAGATCGACGACCAGAAGATCCGTGGCGACCTCAAGGCCGGTCGTGTCGTCGTGGTGGCGGGCTTCCAGGGTGTGGATGAGCACGGCAACATCACTACCCTGGGGCGTGGCGGTTCCGACACCACCGGCGTGGCCCTGGCCGCGGCCCTGAAGGCCGACGAGTGCCAGATCTACACCGATGTAGATGGCGTCTACACCACCGATCCGCGCGTGGTGCCCCAGGCGCAGCGCCTCGACAAGATCACCTTCGAGGAGATGCTGGAAATGGCCAGCCTCGGCTCCAAGGTGCTGCAGATCCGCTCGGTGGAATTCGCCGGCAAGTACAATGTCCCGCTGCGCGTGCTGCACAGCTTCCAGGAGGGTCCGGGCACCCTCATTACCCTTGATGAAGAGGAATCCATGGAACAGCCGATCATCTCCGGCATCGCCTTCAATCGCGACGAGGCCAAGCTGACCATCCGTGGCGTGCCGGACATTCCCGGCGTGGCCTTCAAGATCCTGGGCCCGATCAGTTCCGCCAATATCGAAGTGGACATGATCGTGCAGAACGTGGCGCACGATAACACCACCGATTTCACCTTCACCGTGCACCGCAATGATTACCAGAACGCCCAGCGCGTCCTGGAGCAGACCGCTCGCGAACTCGGCGCCCGTGAAGTCATCGGCGACACCAAGATCGCCAAGGTTTCCATCGTCGGTGTCGGCATGCGTTCCCATGCGGGCGTTGCCAGCCGCATGTTCGAGGCCCTGGCCAAGGAGACCATCAACATCCAGATGATCTCCACCTCCGAGATCAAGGTCTCGGTGGTCATCGAGGAGAAGTACCTCGAGTTGGCGGTCCGTGCCCTGCACACTGCCTTCGAGTTGGACGCCCCGTCTCGACAGGGCGAGTAAGGCTTTATGCAAAAGGCGCGGCTCACCCCGCGCCTTTTGTCGTTTTTGGTCGCCACGGTGGAACTTTCCTTTTGCCGGGGCTGGTCAATACTTGGGTGTAAGCTCCGATGGCTCGATATGAGCCGGGGCTGTAACCATTTCTTTTTTGCAGACTGTTGTCCCGAAACGAATCCGTAAGGAGAAAGGAATGCTGATTCTGACTCGCCGGGTCGGAGAGACCCTGATGGTGGGTGACGATGTCACTGTCACCGTGCTTGGCGTGAAAGGTAATCAGGTGCGCATCGGCGTGAACGCCCCGAAGGAGGTCGCCGTGCACCGTGAGGAAATCTACCAGCGCATACAGAAAGAGAAGGACCAGGAACCAAGCCACTAATTTTTCTGCATTTTTTGCTTTGCAAACGGGGAAAACATGGATATCATGCGCCCCGTGTTGCGGAGAGGTGGCCGAGTGGCCGAAGGCGCTCCCCTGCTAAGGGAGTACACCTCAAAAGGGTGTCGGGGGTTCGAATCCCCCCTTCTCCGCCATTATCAAGCGTTATAGAGATGTCCTCGGTTAGTTCGATAAGTTGTTGAAAAGTATCGAAAAAACAGTTGACGAAGTTTCAAGGATCTCTATAATGCGCGCCCTACACGCACTCATAGCTCAGCTGGATAGAGTACCCGGCTACGAACCGGGCGGTCGGAGGTTCGAATCCTCCTGAGTGCGCCATCTTCCAGGTAGAACGGGTCTTCCGGATATCTGAAGGAACCAGAGGTGGTCTGGTCTAAAAACACCAACCATGCACTCATAGCTCAGCTGGATAGAGTACCCGGCTACGAACCGGGCGGTCGGAGGTTCGAATCCTCCTGAGTGCGCCATATCGAAAAGGGCCTGCAGAAATGCAGGCCCTTTTTCTTTGTGCGTTCAATGACGACCCTTCACGCAACCGTCCTCGTCGAAGCTCACCAGCTGGCTGGCGCCCTTCTTGGGTTTGTAGTGGTAGTTCACCTGGCCATTGCGACCGCTGATACGGTCCGGCTTGCCGAGGGCGCTTTCCACATCCGTCCGGGTCATGCCTTGGCGAACCTGCTTGCGGATGATGGCCTGGCGCCGTTCGCGTGGGGAAATCAGTCCCCCACATATGATCTCCCGCTCGCCTACTACGACCACGTCCCGCGATGGTTCGGGTGATTCCCAGTCCATGATCGGAAAACGCTCGTCGCTGACTTCCCGCTGGAGCGGTTCGCTCGACACCAGGTTGGGTGTCCGGGTCTGCTGCTCTTCCCCTTGGGAGTCGGCAGGACAGCCATGCTGGTTGAAGCTCAGATGGCCATCTTCCGCGATGCAGCGATAGACCGAGGCCGCTTGGGGCGGAGGTCCTGGCCAGCAGGGGAGGGTGGCGAGGGCGAGGATCGAGAGTCGTTTCATGAGGCCTTCTCCTTGGCACTGACTCTCGAGGGTATCCGGAGCAATCGAGTCCCTTCAGGTGTCCTACAGTCACATTAAGGCGTCGCAGCAGCGTGTAAGGAATCTCAGCTTTGCGATGCAAGCGATTGTTCTTTCCATGAATTTGTAACGCTTGGGCCGGTGGGCGGTGGTATGATTGCGCGGTCAGCCCCGCCGGGGCTTTCGGACAACCGTCATGGAATTACCCAGTAGTTACTCAGAATCCCGATTGCACAATCGCGAAATGACTGTCTGACCTCCATTCGGCGCGCCCCGCCGCTGGGGGTGGAGCGTGCTATATGACTGAAGTAGAAGCCAAGAAGCCGCAAGAGAGCCTTCAGGATCGCCTGGCCCAGGTGATCGAGCTCCTGCATCGGCACAAGCTGGTGGAAGACCTGACCCACCGTCAGGAAGGCCAGCACCAGCAACTCGTAGAAAACCTCGTTCACCGGCAGAATCTTGCCGAGCTGCAGCGCAAGCTGGACGAGTTGCACCCCGCCGATATCGCCCACATCCTCGAAGCCCTTCCGCTGGACGATCGCCTGACCGTCTGGCAGCTGGTGAAGGCCGAGCGTGACGGCGACATTCTCCTCGAAGTGTCCGATGCCGTCCGCGAATCCCTGATCGCCGACATGGACGATCACGAGCTGCTCGCCGCCGCCAAGGAGATGGATGCGGACGAGCTGGCAGACCTCGCACCCGAGCTGCCGAGGGATGTGATCCATGAGTTGATGGAGTCGCTGGATGCGCAGCAGCGCGAGCGCGTTCGCTCCGTGCTGTCCTACGAGGAGGACCAGGTTGGCGCCCTGATGGACTTCGAGATGGTCACCATCCGGGACGATGTGACCCTCGAGGTGGTGCTGCGCTATCTGCGTCGCCTCAAGGAACTGCCGGGCCACACCGACAAGCTCTTCGTGGTGGACTACGACGGCATCCTCAAGGGCGTGCTGCCCATCAAGCGTCTGCTGGTCAACGACCCGGACAAGCAGGTGGCCGAGGTGATGGCCACCGATCCCGTCAGCTTTCACCCGGATGAGGACGCCTATGACGCGGCCCAGGCGTTCGAGCGCTATGACCTGGTGTCGTCGCCGGTGGTGGACAAGAACGGCAAGCTGATCGGCCGTCTGACCATCGATGAAATGGTCGACCTGATCCGTGAGGAGAGCGAGAACGAAGTTCTCAACATGGCCGGTCTGCGGGAAGAGGAAGACATCTTCGCCTCGGTCTGGAAGTCCGTTGGCAACCGCTGGGCCTGGCTGGCCACCAACCTGGTGACCGCCTTCATCGCCTCCCGGGTGATCGGCGTTTTCGAAGGGTCGATCGAGAAGCTGGTGGCCCTGGCCGCCCTCATGCCGATCGTCGCGGGGATTGGTGGGAATTCGGGCAACCAGACCATCACCATGATCGTCCGCGCCATGGCGCTCGACCAACTGGGAGTGGGCAACACCACGCGACTGCTGCGCAAGGAGCTCGGCGTGGCGTTGATCAACGGCCTGGTCTGGGGTGGGGTGATCGGCGCCGTGGCCTATTACCTCTACGACAGCTGGTCACTGGGCCTGGTGATGACCGGTGCCATGACCCTCAACCTGCTGCTGGCGGCGCTGATGGGGGTGCTGATCCCCATGACCCTGGCGCGAATGGGGCGGGATCCGGCCATGGGGTCCAGCGTGATGATCACCGCCGTGACCGACAGTGGCGGCTTCTTCATCTTCCTGGGGCTGGCTACGCTGTTCCTGCTCTGAGTTTGGATCCTGTGACAAAGCCGCCCCTTGGGCGGCTTTGTCATTCCTGCGGGCATGAAAAAACCGGCGACTGCCGGTTTCTTCATTCGAGGCGAGCGGGTCAGGATTCTTCGGCCGCCAGCTCGGCATCGTGGGCGATCAGTGCCACCAGCGCGTTCTGCTGGCGGCGGGACAACTGGCGGAAGCGCTGCAGCAGTTCGCGTTCATGCAGGGAGAGTTCCGGGCTGTCCAGACGCATGGAAATGCCTTCATCCAGCGCGCCCTCCTGGAGCATGCTCTGCTCAAGCCGGGCGATGATCTCTGAGTTCATGCTGCGATGGTGGTTGCGAGCCACTACAGCGATACGTTCGCGCATGCCCTCGGGGAGGCGAACGACAAATTTGTCAGCCGTGCGACTGGAGTAGATAGCCTGTTTCATAGGGCGCATACATTCAACCGGTTAGTTCAGGAAAGCGATGCTGGCAATGAGCTGCAAGATTGTCACCGGTTTGACTGTGCTTGGCAGCAATTTGTTCAACCCGCACCACGATTCGAAACGGTATGACCCTCGGGTCAGTAAAACGGTTCCTTGACGTCAATTTGGTGTCACATTGTGATCATTGTAGCGGCGTCTTGCCAGCACCAATTATCCGAATTGGGACTGACTGATCACTTGGGTAAATTCCTGCAGAACTGTAGGAACTCACGCTGTCGCCTGAATATCCGTCGGCGTCCGAAATACCGGCACGATGATGCTGTCTAGCCATCATCTTCATGGTAGCCGCTGTTGTCTGACCGCGCGTGGCGCAAAAGAATCCCTTTTCGCTGTCACCAATCCCGTTCAGACTTTCTCACCGGTACCGCCATTTCCCTTCACACCGCTCCCATCAGGTACAGAGATGAAAGGCAGGCTGATTTATCTCATAGGCCCTTCCGGCTCAGGCAAGGACAGCTTGCTCGATGCCGTGCGCGAGACCGCCGCTGAACATGGTTGCCGTGTGGCACGTCGGGTCATCACCCGTTCCGCCGAGGCTCGGGGTGAAGCCGCCGAGTCCATCAGCGCCGACGAGTTCGCCCGGCGCGAAGCCCAGGGCGACTTCGCCATGAGCTGGTACGCCAACGGTCTGTCCTATGGCATCCCCCGGCAGGTCGACGACTGGCTGGCGGCCGGTGACGATGTCCTGGTCAACGGATCCCGTGGCTACCTGCCGGAAGCCCGGCGACGCTATCCGCACCTGCTCGCCGTTCTGCTGAGTGTGGATGACGCGGTGCTTCGTCATCGCCTGCACGCCCGGGGCCGTGAGTCGGCGGAGGAAATCGAGGCCCGTCTGGCGCGCAACGCCGGATTCGCCGACACCCTGCTGGCCGGTGAGAACGACGACCTCTGTCATCTGGACAACTCCGGTTCCCTCTCCGAGACCTGCCAGCGGCTGCTGCGGCTCATCGAGGAACACCGTCCCCACCCCCTGCCGGACTCCGCCTGAGCCTCAGTCCAGCGGCAGTTCCGTGGTGCGCTTGACTTCGCTCATGGCGATGTTCGAGTGCGCCTCCTGCACATGGGGCCGCTGCAGCAGGTGGTCCCGCAGGAAGCGTTCGTAGCCGGCGATGTCCTTGGCCACCACCTTCAGCAGGTAATCCGAGCCGCCGGCCATGGTGTAGCACTCCAGCACCTCGGGATAACCGACGATGGCCTCCTCGAACTCCGTGAGGTTGTTGCGGCCGTGGGCGGACAGCTTCACGTTGACGAATACCGTCATGGAGAAGCCCAGCTTGCGCGGGTTGAGCAGTGCCACCTTGCGTTCGATCAGCCCCTCTTCCTGCATCCGGTGGATGCGCCGCCAGCAGGGTGACTGGGAGAGCTCCACCTTTTCCGCCACCTCGGCGGCGGACAGGTCGGCATCGTGTTGCAGCAGGCGGAGGATCTTCCGATCGATGGGGCTTAGTGGGGTCTGCATGATTCAGTCCGAAATCTTGTTCTTGTTGGAAGGATCATGCGCAAGTCTGGCGCCAGAGCCCAAAAATAGAAAGAAAAAATCAGTACTGATCAGTCATCTTCTTGGCATGCGTCCACGCGGTGATCCCGCGCCGGACTGAACAACAGATGGCAGCTACCATTGCCATCGAGGTCGCCATAAAAACAAAAGGAGCGCCCGCATGTCTCTGGCCGAGATCCGCCTGGATGACAAATACCGCCTCGAAACCGGTCACCTCTATCTGACCGGCACCCAGGCCCTGACCCGCCTGCCGATGCTGCAGAAGCAGCGGGACAAGGCCCACGGCCTGAACACCGCCTGCTTCATCTCCGGCTATCGGGGTTCGCCCCTCGGCAACCTCGACAAGAGCCTCTGGGAAGCCAAGACCTTCCTCAAGGACAACCACATCCACTTCCAGCCCGGCGTCAACGAAGAACTGGCCGCCACCGCTGTCTGGGGCAGCCAGCAGACCAGCCTGTTTCCCGGTGCCCGCTACGATGGCGTGTTCTCCATGTGGTACGGCAAGGGTCCTGGCGTGGACCGCTGCGGCGACGTCTTCAAACACGGCAACTCCGCCGGCGTCTCCCCCCATGGCGGCGTCCTGCTGCTGGCGGGTGACGACCACGGCTGCAAATCCTCCAGCATCGCCAACCAGAGCGAGCATGCCTTCATCGCCGCCTCCATCCCGGTGCTGAACCCCGCCAACGTCCAGGAAATCCTCGACTACGGCATCATCGGTTGGGAACTCTCCCGCTACAGCGGTTGCTGGGTGGCCCTGAAGACCATCGCCGAGAACGTCGACTCCTCCGCCGTGGTGGACGTGGACCCGCTGCGGGTCGAGGTGAAGATCCCCGAGGACTTCGTCCTGCCCGAAGACGGCGTGCACATCCGCTGGCCGGACCCGCCCCTGGCGCAGGAAAAGCGCCTGAACATGTACAAGATCTACGCCGCCCGCGCCTTCGCCCTGGCCAACAACCTCAACCAGGTCAAGCTCGACTCGCCCAACCCGCGCCTCGGCATCATCACCACCGGCAAGTCCTACCTGGACGTGCGCCAGGCCCTCAACGACCTGGGCATGGATGATGAACTCTGCGCCAAGGTCGGCCTGCGGGTGCTCAAGGTCGGCATGAGCTGGCCCCTGGAGCCCGTTTCCGTCCACGAATTCGCCCAGGGCCTGGACGAGATCCTCGTGGTGGAAGAGAAGCGCAGCATCATCGAGGACCAGCTCACCGGCCAGCTCTACAACTGGCCTGTGGACAAGCGCCCGCGCGTCGTCGGCGAATTCGACGAGCAGGGCAACTCCCTGCTGCCCAACCTCAGCGAACTGACCCCGGCGATGATCGCCCGCGTCATCGCCAAGCGCCTCGCGCCCATCTATACCAGCGAGCAGATCGAATCGCGCCTGGCCTTCCTCGCCGCCAAGGAAAAGGCCCTCGCCGCGCCCAAGCACACCACCGTGCGCACCCCGCACTTCTGCTCCGGCTGCCCGCACAACACCTCCACCAAGCTGCCCGAAGGCAGCCGCGCCCAGGGCGGCATCGGTTGCCACTACATGACCCAGTGGATGGACCGCAACACCGATACCTTCACCCAAATGGGCGGGGAGGGCGCCACCTGGATCGGCCAGGCCCCCTTCACCGACACCCCGCACATCTTCCAGAACCTGGGTGACGGCACCTACTTCCACTCCGGCCAGCTGGCCCTGCGCGCCGCCGTCGCCGCCGGCGTCAACATCACCTACAAGATCCTCTACAACGACGCCGTGGCCATGACCGGTGGCCAGCCCATCGATGGCGAACTGCGTGTCGACCAGCTCAGTCACCAGGTCTATGCCGAAGGCGTCAAGCGCATCGCCCTGGTCACCGACGAGCCGGAGAAGTACCCCACCCGCGCCACCTTCGCCCCCATCGTGACCTTCCACCACCGTCGCGAGCTGGACGCCGTGCAGCGCGAACTGCGCGAGTTCAAGGGCGTCTCGGTCATCATCTACGACCAGACCTGCGCCACCGAGAAGCGCCGCCGCCGCAAGCGCGGCAAGCTGGTCGACCCGGCCAAGCGCGCCTTCATCAACCCCGCGGTGTGCGAAGGCTGTGGCGATTGCAGCGTCAAATCCAACTGCCTTTCCGTGCTGCCCCTGGAAACCGAACTGGGCCGCAAGCGGCAGATCGACCAGAACGCCTGCAACAAGGACTTCTCCTGCGTCGAAGGCTTCTGCCCGAGCTTCGTCACCGTCCACGGCGGCAGCCTGCGCAAACCCGAGGCCGCCGGCGCCAAGGCGCTCTTCGTGGCCCTGCCGGAGCCCCGCCAGCCGAGCCTGGCGCGTCCCTGGAACATCCTCCTGCCCGGCGTCGGCGGCAGCGGCGTTACCACCGTCGGCGCCCTGCTGGGCATGGCCGCCCACATCGAAGGCAAGGGCTGCACCGTGCTCGACCAGGCAGGTCTGGCGCAGAAGTTCGGCCCGGTCGTCACCCACATCCGCATTGCCGCCAGGCAGGATGACATCTACGCCGTGCGCATCGCCGCCGGTGAGACCGACCTGCTGCTGGGTTGCGACCTGGTGGTTTCCGCCAGCGAGGAGGCGCTCGCCAAGCTCAACGACCGCATCGCCCACGCCGTGGTCAACAGCCATGAAGCCGCCACTGCCGAGTTCACCCGCAACCCCGACGCCCAGGTGCCCGGCGCCGCCATGCGCGAGGCCCTGCTGGAAGCGGTGGGCGAGGCGAAGACCCACTTCGTCGATGCCACCCGCCTGGCCACCCGCCTGCTGGGCGACAGCATCGCCACCAACCTGTTCATGCTCGGCTACGCCTACCAGAAGGGCCTGGTGCCCATCTCCGCCGAAGCCATCGACAAGGCCATCGAACTCAACGGCGTCGCCGTCGCCCTCAACCAGCAGGCCTTCCTCTGGGGCCGCCGCGCCGCCCACGACCTGGCCGCGGTCGAAAAGCTCGCGCGCCCGGCGGAGATCGAAGCGCCGCGCTGCGAAACCCTGGAAGAGATCGTCCAGTACCGCGCCGAGCACCTGCGCGCCTACCAGGACGCCGCCTACGCCGAGCGCTACCGCGCCCTGGTGGAGCGCGTACGCCAGGCTGACAGCGGCGAAGACAAGGCCCTGACCCGCGCGGTGGCCCGTTACTACGCCAAGCTCCTGGCCTACAAGGACGAGTACGAGGTCGCCCGGCTCTACAGCGACGCCAGCTTCCGCAAGCAGCTGGACGCGCAGTTCGAGGGCGACTTCACCCTCGAATTCCACCTCGCCCCGTCCTGGCTGGCCAAGCCCGATGCCGCCACCGGCGAGCCGCGCAAGCGCCGCTTCGGCCCCTGGATGCTCAAGGCCTTCGACGTCCTCGCCCGCTTCCGCTTCCTGCGCGGCAGCGCCCTCGACCCCTTCGGCTACAGCCACGAGCGCAAGCTCGAGCGCCAGTTGATCGAGGAGTACGAGGCCCAGGTGGAGCTGATCATCAAGGAGCTGCGCCCCGGCAACTACGCCGCCGCCGTGGCCCTGGCCGAGCTGCCCGAACAGATCCGTGGCTACGGCCCGGTGAAGGAGCGCGCCCTGGCCAAGGTCCGCCAGCAGGAGCAGCAACTGCGCGCCCGCCTCACCGCCAGCGAGATCCAGGTCCTGCACCTGTTCGACCCGGCCGCCTGACCCCAGAAGCCCCTCTCCCGGACTTCCCCTCTTCTCCCGCGTGTGGGAGAGGGGCGGGGGAGAGGGTCATCTCGACTCGAAATACGCCAACCCCGAATCAGAGGTACTCCATGTCCGTCTTCACCCACGTCGAGTTCGATCACCACGAGCAGGTCGTCTACGGCCACGACAAGGCCAGCGGCCTCAAGGCCATCATCGCCATCCACAACAGCAACCTGGGCCCGGCCCTCGGCGGCTGCCGCATGTGGCCCTACCTGAACGACGAGCAGGCCCTGCGCGACGTGCTGCGCCTGTCCCGTGGCATGACCTACAAGTCCGCCCTGGCCAACCTGCCCCTGGGCGGCGGCAAGGCGGTGATCATCGGCGATCCCCACCGGGACAAGAGCGAAGCGCTGTTCCAGGCCATGGGCGATTTCGTCGACAGCCTCGGCGGGCGCTACATCACCGCCGCCGACTCCGGCACCGGCGTCACCGAGATGCGCATCATGGCCGAGCGCAGCCGCCACGTGGCCGGCGCCGGCACCCGCGAGGCCCTGGACGGCAGCGTGCGTGACGGCAACCCTTCGCCGTCCACTGCCTACGGCACCTTCGTCGGAATCCGCGTGGCGGTGAAGCACCGCCTGGGGCGCGACGATCTCAGTGGCCTCAAGGTGGCCATCCAGGGGGTCGGCGAGGTGGGCTTCTGCCTGGCGCGTCACCTCAAGGACGCCGGCGCCCAGCTCTGGGTCAGCGACATCCATGAAGCCAACGTGCGCCGCGCGGTCGAGCAACTGGGCGCGACCGCCGTCGGCGCCAATGACATCTACGGCCTCGACGTCGACGTCTTCGCCCCCTGCGCCATGGGCGGCATCATCAACCCGCAGACCCTCGAAGCCCTGCGCGCGCCCATCATCGCCGGTGCCGCCAACAACCAGCTGGCGGATGCCGTTCTCGCCGAGGAACTGCGCCGTCGCGGCACCCTCTACGCGCCGGACTACGCCATCAACGCCGGCGGCATCATCGACGTCTGGTACGAGCGCAGCGGCGGCAGCGAAGCCGAACTGCGTCAGCACGTGGAAGGCATCGGCGAGACGCTGCGGGAAATCTTCGTCCGCGCCGACGCCGAGGGCCGCACCACCACCGCCGTGGCCGACCGCATCGCCGAGGAGCGTTACGGCCGCGCCTGACCGCAGTTCCCGGTGGGCCTGCCGCGAATAGCCGGCGGGTCCGCCCGTACCTCACTACAACAACAAGACGGTATGCCCCCATGACCCAAGAAAGCCTCGTATCCGGCCTGGCCGGTGATGCCTCTCGACCCAATGCAGCCCGTGGACAATGGTCGTCGCGCTGGGCGTTCTTCCTCGCCGCCACCGGCTCCGCCGTGGGGCTGGGGAACATCTGGAAGTTTCCCTACATCACCGGCGAGAACGGTGGTGGCGCCTTCGTCCTCGTCTACCTGGGTTGCATCCTGCTGATCGGCATCCCCCTGCTGATGCTGGAAGTGATGCTGGGCCGACGTGCCCGCGCCAACCCGGAGCAGGCCATGAACCTGGCGGCCCTGGACGCCGCTGCCGGGCGGCACTGGCGACGCCTGGGCAGCATGGCGGTGCTCACCGGCTTCCTCATCCTCAGCTTCTACACCCTGGTGGCGGGCTGGGCCGTGGCCTATATCCCGGACGCCCTGGCCGGGCGATTCGCCGGTCTCGACGGCAAGGCGAGCGAGGCCTTGTTCAGCGGCCTGCTGGCCAATCCGCTCAAGCTCCTGGCCTATGGCACCGGCGTGCTCCTCGCCACCCTCCTGATCGTCGCCCTGGGGGTGCAGAAAGGCCTGGAACGCTCCCTGCGGTTCCTCATGCCGGGGTTGTTCCTGCTCCTGCTGGTGCTGGTCGGCTACGCCACCACCACCGGGCACTTTGGCGCCGCCGTCCACTTCCTCTTCGATTTCGACTTCAGCAAGCTCACCGGCCAGAGCGTGCTCATCGCCCTGGGCCATTCCTTCTTCACCCTCAGCCTCGCGAGCGGCGCGATGATGGTCTACGGCTCCTACCTGCCCGCCGGAACCTCCATCGCCCGCACCTCGATTATGGTGGCCATCGCCGACACCAGCGTGGCCCTGCTGGCGGGGCTGGCGATCTTCCCGCTGGTATTCGCCAACGGGCTGGAGCCCGGCTCCGGGCCCGGTCTGATCTTCGTCACCCTGCCCATCGCCTTCGGCCAGATGCCCCTGGGCAGCCTGGTGGGCGGGCTGTTCTTCGTGATGCTGGCCATCGCCGCCCTGACCTCCGCCATCTCCCTCAGCGAACCCACCATCGCCTGGCTCACCGAGCGCTTCGGCATGGGGCGGATCAAGGCGGTCCTGGTGAGCGGCCTGGGCCTCTGGGTGCTGGGACTGGGCTCGGTGTTCTCCTTCAACCACTGGGCGGAGTACAGCCTGTTCGGCAAGACCTTCTTCGACGCCCTGGACTACCTCACCGCCAACCTGCTGATGCCCATCGGCGGCCTGCTCACCGTAGTGTTCTGCGGCTGGGTCCTGGGCAAGGCCAGGGTGGAGGAGGGCGTGGGCATCGCCAGCCCGGCGTTGTTCCGTCTCTGGTGGCAGGTGCTGCGCTACGTCACGCCGCTCTGCATCCTCGTGGTCTTCCTCCACAGCCTGGGTGTGTTCTGAGTCCGTCGGGATGGCATGACAAACGCCGCGAACGTCGCTAACATGCCGCCCGTCCTCACGACCTCGCCGCCCGGCGAGGTCGCCGCGTCCCAGTAGCTCAATTGGATAGAGCATCCCCCTCCTAAGGGGAAGGTTGGTGGTTCTTATCTGGGGGAGGATGCAGTCTCCTGTTGAGATTTGCAGTCCTTCCGCTTTGAGGTTGGGATCCGAATGGTGGGATGCACTGGGCGCGGGGAAAGGTGTAGCCTTTCCTAAGTGCTTGGTATTACGTAAGATATAGCGCTCGATGTCCTCTTAGTTTAATGGATAGAACAAGCCCCTCCTAAGGGCTAGATGCTGGTTCGACTCCAGCAGGGGACGCCACACATCCTTCCTCACGCACCACATCCCTCGGTACCTTCAAGTCACAAGGACTAGGTCTTCGCATCCATTTGCATCCAAGTGGAATGGCGAACTGGTGATCTACCGTGTGGTTTTCGATGTATCGATCTAGAAAACCGAAAATTGCCATGATCCTGCTCAGTCACTCGTGAGGGTCGAAAAGTTGCATTGCCGTCAATATTAAGGGTTGCAACCAACTGAGCTTTGCGCAGCGCTTTGCTCAGTCGATAGATCTCATTTTTTTGCTGCAAAAGGTGATCACCTTCAGCTCTCCAGGTTTTTCTGTTATAAATTTTGTTGGCTTTGACTATCGAAGGGGCTGGGGATGTATCAGTCTGTTAGGCTTTTTAGCCTGTTTACGGCGTTTGGGGTCGTCGCTTTCATAATTTTTATTATTATGCTTTTGAATTTTAAAGATAACTTCACTATTTTTGAGTTTATTAAGCTGTGCTTGTCTTCTATTTCTGGTGCAGGCTTATTTTTTTTGCTAGTTGGTCAAACTCCGTTGTTCCCCTTGCTGTGTAGGCTTCCCATCGTGCGGAAGGTGTTCCCCCCTATAGATGGCAAGTGGACTGCGGTTCTTGAGTCTAATTGGGATAAGATCAGAGAGATGAAGGGAATTCCAGAAGGGGTGGGGAATTCTCGTGTAGAAGGTGAAGTGAGGATTGTTTCTCGCCTTCTATTTGTTCGTATTAATTTCAAATCTACAACAAAATACTCAAGATCGAAAACTGTTTGTGTCAGTGTTAGCAGGGATGAACAGGACTCAACTGTTCAATTGAACTACATCTATGAGAATGATACTGACGATCCTGAGTCCACGGACAGTTCAAGGCACAATGGTGCGGGTCGGGTAACGATTTCTGATGACCCTGGTGGAGTGACTATGGAAGGTACCTACTGGACAGATCGGAAATGGAATGAGGGGATGAATACCGCAGGAAAGGTATCTTTTTTTCGTAAGAAGCCTTGAAAGCCCAGAGGTCAACCCAACTACTGTCAGCGACGTCAGAGGATTTCCGGCGCTAGCGTGACCGTCAATGGTGTTTGGCCACGGTCATGCGAGAGGAGCAATCCTGCTCTGTCTCTCGAGGCTCGACACGCCTCCAAATCCTTCTGCGGGCAGATGGCCTTCACCACTGGCGAGAGCAGAAGGCAGTCTAGTGGAATCAGAATTATTTTGTCACAAACACAATATCTAGTGTTTTATTAGAAGTCTTTGCGTCATATGTAGTATGGTGGCATTGTGTCCCCATGGCCGCTGGCAAGGACGCACGCTGGCTGTTGATCAATCCTCTAAACATGTCTGTCCCAAGCTTCTGCGGGGAGGTTGCATGCTGAATTTGAGTGCGCTGTTCTACACCAAGCTGGATCAACCCAACTTCCTTGCTGAGCTTGATCTCACGGAGGGGGAAAAGACGTACATCTCTGATGCCAAGAATGAGATTCGGGCAGCCCTTCGTGAGAGACTGAAAGCGAGCATTGCTGATGTTCTGGCTCAAAACGGCCTGGAAGCGGTAAGTGTTGAGCCTAAGTTCTACATCCAGGGTTCTTGGGCCTACAGGACGCTGAACCGGCCCTGCACGACGCCGCCGCAGCAGTCAGATCTAGACGATGGTGTTTATCTGCCGATGAGCATCATGAAAGAGCACCGCCGCCCTAGCGTAGCGAGCGCTCTATTTTTTGAAGCTACCGAGGCTGCGCTGAAGCCGCTTGCAGCAGACAAGAAATGGACGCTCTCCGCGAAACCTACGTGCATTCGACTGGAAATTTCTCCCTTCGCACACATCGACATTCCGCTGTACGCGATCCCTGACGACGAATTCATGCTGCTGAAGGCCGCAAATGAGTCGTTCGAGGGACGTGTATTCAATGCTGCCACGGACTCTGCGAAGGATCATTGGGCTGCATTGCCGTCTGATCATGTGCTGCTTGCCCACCGTGAGGAGAACTGGATCAAGTCCGACCCTCGGGCCATGAAGGACTGGTTTGTTCAGGAAATTGCCGATCGTGGCGAGCAGTTGCGCCGAGTCGTGCGCTATTTGAAGGCGTTTCGTGACAAGGTGTGGACGAAGGGGGGGCCGAGTTCGATCCTGCTCATGGCGGCGACCGCGCCGATATTCGAGAAGCGCGACAAGCGTGATGACCTAGCACTCAAAGATGTTTTGGAGAAACTGCCGAATGTTCTGCGAGAAGGAGTGCTAAGCCCGATTGACTCTGAGGTTTATCTAACTGCCAGTCTTGCAGCTGAGGAAATCGAAGAAATCGCTAGGCAGTTCGAGGCGTTTCATAACCATCTCAGTGGGGCAATTTTCGGCACTGATAAGCAGCAGGCCTGTACTTGGGTTCGCTCCATGCTTGGAGATCGTTTCCCTAATCGGGCGGATCTGGTGCTAGTCAGCACGGTAGCAGCAGCTGTTCAAGCCGTTCCAGCTGAGGCCGGGCCACGTGAGCTCGTGAAAACTACCAAGGCTGGCTAGTTATCATTATGGCTGAACCGTCAGATGAAGAACTCATTCCTGAGCTCCTCGAGAGGCTAAAGCCTTTAGGCTTTTCTCGGACTCTGCGTCAGAAGGTCGGGGGGAACTTAGTGCTAACGGGAGCACTAAGGACAAATGACGGGCCTGTCGCCTGTTCAATAGCGATCGATCGGGAGTTTAGACGCATTCCTCGGGTGACATTGCTTGAAATTCCCCCAAAGCTATTGCCTGTAGCGCCACATCTGGGTTCTGGTGGTGAGCTGTGTTATGCGGCCACCGGCACATATGTTTTCGATATCTTCAACCCAATTGAGCAGACGCTTGCATTTATCCAACGTGCGGAGCAGGTGTTGGGCGAGATAATGAGGGGGGAGTTAATTGATGATTTGGCTGAGGAGTTTTTCGCGTACTGGTGGGGGGCTTACTGCTATATTGATACGGATCGCTTAGAGACGGGCGAGCTTCAAGTGTTCTCCAGCGGCGAGAGTGAGCGCTCTGGCAGAACATTTGAAATATTCCTCACTGACGATCTTGCGAGAACCAGTAAAAAGCTATCACTGCTTCGCGATGAGTTTACTCAAGAAAACTTCATCATTCACTCTATCTCTACGAGTGCTAGACCTAGGCCATCACAGGATTCATGGCCGCCTAAGACACTCGGAGATTTCGTCAATTGGCAGTATCAGCTCGATAAGAATGTTCCAAAAAAATTACTGAGGCGTGTGGCGGCGGCTTATCGCTCAGAATTTGGAGCGTGCTTGTTTGTTATAAGTTCGCCATTATACAAGTATGGTTTAATAGTCAAATTTCCAGATCTGGAAGAGCGAAGGGCACTTCGAAAGGCCGCGAACGGCTTCCAGTATCTTTATGAATTGAAAATCACGCCGGTCGCAACCTTTAGAATTGACGATCGTTATCTGGTAGAGCGTAATATTCCCGGAGTCAAGAATCTATCTGGGCTAAAAATCGGCATCGTCGGCTGCGGTACTATTGGTGGTTATTTGGCCGAGCTTCTAGTCAAGGCAGGTGCTGGGTTAGCAGGTGGAAAGCTCACCCTGATTGATCCTGACGAGTTTGGCCCACAAAACTTAGGGCGCCATCGCTTGGGCTTTACCCATCTCTATCGGCCTAAAGCTATTGCGCTAGCGGATGAGCTTTCTAAGGCTATGCCATCCGCTGGCATTGAGGGGGTGCCGCTTGATGTCCGCGATGTACGGTTGCCTGAACTAGATTTGCTAATTGATGCAACTGGCGATGAGGCAGTCGGTTATTGGATCGCGGCTCAATACCACAAGGTTGTTCCCATCCTTAATGTGTGGATTGAAGGTCGTGGGGCGGCCGTCAGGACGCTATTTAAACTACCTGGCATAGGCGCTTGTTATCGCTGTCTATGTGATTACAACAAGGATCGGCATTTCGTCTCCGTATCTGAAGATTTTGGCGAGATTTTCGCCGGACATGGCTGCGAGGGGCTTTATGTCCCATTCCCTGCAACAGTCTCTGTTCAAGCGGCATGCTTATCGGCGGAGGCTATTCTTGATTGGGTTGGGGGCTGGACTCTCCCGTCCTTGAGGACAAGGGTTACAGATCCCAACTTCACTCTTTCCACTGATGATTGCTCGCCCCTAGTGAAAATTGGTTGTCCTGCATGTTGCACCTGACCAACTGGGCCTCCTCAGATTTACAAAAACTGGTCTACATACATCCGGCTGCACTTGAACTCGTCCTAAGGTACGCACAGGTGGGGGAATCGGATCCGGAGTCCGGCGGCATACTTCTCGGTAATGTGAGAGGCCCGCACCTCGAGATATTGGAGGCAACAACGCCTACTCGAAAGGATCGTCGATTTCGCTACCTATTTGAAAGGACGCCTTACCTTCATCAAGTGATTGCTTCGCTTCGTTGGAAGCGAAGTGGAGGAGAGGTGAGATACCTTGGAGAGTGGCATACTCATCCAGAGGACTATCCCAGACCCTCAGGGACTGATATTCATGAGTGGAGAAAGCTTGCGAAGAGCAGAGTTGATCAGAGGCCATTGCTTGCTGTAATTGTAGGTAGGAAAGGCTTGCATGTTGAGTATATGTTTAAAGATGGACGTCGGGTAGTTCTTAGGAGTTTTCCGGATTAGCCATTTTCGGTTAAGAGTATTGTCCATGCAAGGCACTATAATACCGTCGAAGTCCTTCGTCTTCGTCACGGCAGAGGACGCGCCCCACCTCAATGGGCCCGCTGAGCGAGGCTGGTTTTTGCCATTTATCGTTAAGCTAATCATTTCTGCATGCACTGAACTGACCTTGAAAATAAGATGACGTAACTTCTGAGATGATGGTCGGTAAAGTTTCCTAGATATATTTAAAGTTCCTGTTTTGGCCGGAGGCTGCGTGAGGGTTTTAAGTTTTAAGATTCCAGGTGGAGAAGGAGAGGTTTCTCTCCCTGAAGGGGATTTTGACGCCAATCGAGTCACCATTCTTCTAGGCGAGAACGGGACGCGGAAAAGCACGCTCCTTCGCGCAATTCTTGATGACTCAATTGTTGATCCTGAGCAAAAACGCAGGCAACGATATCCTTCCGCTTTTTCTTACAAAGTTGGAGAACCCTCTCAGGTAATAGCCATATCAGCAATTCCTAACGATCGCTTCCCAACTAAGAAGCGCAGTGGTGACTCCCGAGTTGATGGGAGATACTCGGCCGAAAACTATGAATATATTGGGCCAAGGCACAATCAAAATATTGTTAGCCGAAACCAGAGCCTCCAGGCTCTTGCAGCGGCCGCCCTGCAAAACAGCTCGCCAAGTATAAAGGTATCAAGCTTTATTCGTAAGCTGTCGGGGAAGACTGGGGTTCCTTTGCATTATCATATGGAAGTTCAGCCTGTATTTTCCATGTTGAGAGGAGACCTCAGGACGCGCGATGGAGTTCATCGGCTATCTGAAATCCCTGCAGAGGAAATCGGTAAGGTCAATTTCTTGGTGGATACGCTGGGAGGTCGCTCCAGTTCCACTGCTCTAAGTTTATCCATAGATATTTCTGGTGGTGTTGAGTGTAATGATTACGAATTGGAGGCCATCCAAGTAGGTTATAAATATGGACTTGTTAATCTTAGGCCTCCATCTAAGAAGGGAAGTTCTGCTGATGGTGCAGTGGAAGGATTCAGTGCGGGGCAATGGGGCCTTTTTTCTACGTTGGCAACACTGGCTTTGCGAGCGAAGGACAATTCCCTCATTCTTATAGATGAGCCAGAGAGTGCATTACATCCCCGTTGGCAAAGAGAGTATATGGGCGATCTAATGGAGGCCATGAGTGAGTGTGCTGGCTGTCATGTGTTTCTCGCGACACACTCCCCATTGATTGTGGGGACTGCAGGATCCGGAGAGTTTGACCTATTAATTCTCAGAAAAGATAACAATGGGAAATTGGTTTCTGAGATTTCTGATGTACCTGTCGGCTGGCAGTCAAATGATGTGCTTGAAGAGAAATTTTCTCTTGTCAGTACTCGGTCTCCAGAGCTTGTAGATCAATTGGAAGAGATTCTAAAGTTGGTTGCCTCGGGGTTGCATGGAAAAAAAACAAAGCTTCGCCACAAATTGGAAGTATTAAAGCCAATTGTTGAAGGCTTGCCAGAGGAGGATTCTCTGCGCGCGTTGTACCTCAGCCTTAATCGCCTGGTCAAATGAATTCATGACCAACGAGACTTTTGATGTGCTCCTGCCGGAGTCTTGGTCAGAGGAAGACCAGAAGACGATCGACAAGTACTTTAAAGGAAAACATACCGAATGGAATAAGAAAACTCTCGCGGCGCTTCGAAAAAAGCTAAGAAAAGATTTGCTTGAGCTTCAGAATTTTACATGTGCCTATTGTAGAAGACTAATATCTGAGGATATCGGTCGGAATGAAATAGACCATGTCGTGGCTAAGGCTATAGAGGGGATGGCTCGATTTACTTATGAGCGAATGAACCTAGTCGCAGCCTGCAAGCGCTGCAACAAGAACAAGGGTGATCACCCGGTCTTACAAATAGCTGTAACTGGAAGCTGTCCGTATCCTCTTAAGAGCTCAGATTATCTATGGGTTCATCCATACGTTCACCGATACAGCGAGCATTTCATTATTCATGAAGACTATCTTTTTGAGGCTATTGGTGATCGCCAAAATAAGCGCCGGGCTCAAGCTGTAATAGATCAGTGCAAGCTGATGGATCTCTCAACTGTTGAGAAAAGACGATTGTATGAGACGGCATCTCAAGCGGAAGAAGCCCATGCTGCGATTTTTTCAGCAATAGGGCAGTTTCCGAAAATGGCGGGCGAGGAGTTGGCTCGCATATTGAGGGAGTCCAGGCCAGAGCTTTCCATTCTTTCGGAGCGAAAGATACTTGATCTCATTGAGGCTTTCAGGACGTTTGCATTAAGTGCGCTCGAGAGTGCTTTGAAAGCGTCTCTCATGGCTGAGAATTAGTTGCGGGATGGGGTTTTCCTATTAGATGGTTATATTTACATCGTTGACGCTCCCCACCGCCAATAAGAACGTAAACCGTGTTCTGTGTAACGAAGTAGCATTCGTCCAGCCACTTGAGTGGACTCGTGAGAACGTAGTTTTCCCGGCTGTAACGCCCTCTGCTGTCATAGATCACACGCCTTGCGAAGAGCACGCACGGATGCAGGCCGTCCAGGTGAAGTTTGTCGATAATCGCCTGCTCGACATCTAGCTCGACAATGACCCACTTGCTAACCAGACAATAGGGTTCCCCGCGATAGGCGCGCATGACTCGACGAAGACCTTCCTCTTCGTCGGGGCAGAGGGCGGGTACCCGTTCAGCCGGGCCTGTAAGCAGCGGTTGGAAGGTCTTGGGGGGCAGCACGGTTCATCTTCTCTGGACTATTGCTTTGCTTGCCAGGCAGCTGGCTGGACGATGCTCACCGTCCAACTGCTCCGGTAGCTGGTTCCTTCAAGTCCTACTCACTGAATCCTGCCGAGTGCAGCGGGTGTAGTCTTCTTTCGCCGGCCCTCACCCATAAGCACATAGCGAGTGTTCCTGGTCTCGAACAGGCAGCCGTCGCGATGTTCCACAAGGAGGGTGCTCCTCACCCAATGCCCGGTGGCAAAGCGGCTCCGGCTATCGAACACTACGTTGTCTGCGAGTATGACCACCGGTTGCATACCGGCCGCTTCAACTTTTTGACGGTCTTGCTCCGATAATTCGAGGTCAAGCCAGTGCCAGCTGGTAACCAAGCAGAACGGGCGCGTTGGGCTGAGCGTATTAAGCCAGCTGATAGCATCGTCAACGGTCAGCGTGCACCCAGCCATGGATTCACCAACGCCGTAGAGGATCGCAAGTGTCTCTGAAAGCTGGTCAGTAAGATTCATCCAGCCGGGTTCTCAATTTGTCGTGGATGGACTTGTATGCAATGAGCGTTTGCGGAAATGGCCGTCATTGAAGGCGATCCGGTGCTGGAAACGCCTTCGATTCAAGGTTGCTTAGGAAGTACTGCAGGGAAGGCCTACCGTCATTGCGCTTGAACGAAACGATCACGTAGCGCGAGTTCATCGTGGTCAGCACCCAGTAGGGGCCCTCCATTCGTGCGTTCCGGACGTCCGACGTTCGCATCAGGTGACCGTCCGCGAAGCGTCCGAAATCGTCGGCACGGACGTGCCCGTAGACAAATCCCAGGCAGCTGGCGGAAACGATCCAGGCATGCGTCAGAAACCCGGTAATCGGCTCATCGAACTGGTGTGCCATCGCCTGCTTCAGACGCTTTCGAACCTTTGTCGAGATCGGCCTGACGAGTCGTTGGATCGTTATTAATTCCATCCGTTATTCCTTCGATGGCTTTCCATGTGGAACGAATGTGGGGGGCATTCTCAGGCGTGGAGTGCCGACTCCGATGTCATGGCTGGCCGGCTGTAGATCACGGCCGAGTCACTCAGCTGCATCAACGCCTGCTCGTTCTGGACAGGGTCGTAGTAGGTACGCCCATCCATCAGCGTATAGATGTGAACAACATCATCATCGCTAGTTATGGCGAGCTCCAATTTCGCCAGCGGCTCCATCAGCCACCGCCCCTGCCCATTGAGGCAGTCCGGCGTCACTACCTGCAGGTCGACAACTTGAACCTCATCGTCCTGCTGTCCCACCAGATGCGAGAGCAACGTGACGTCATCTGGCATTAGGGCTCGCCGCCTGATCTGACCCCCCATCTGGAATTGCAAGGTCAGGTGGAACCAGGGCGCGCGAACGTCACGTTCGATCATCCGCCAGTAACGATGGTCTTCGCTGAAGACGCGCATCAGCCCCATCTCCATCGTTTCGTGAGTCTTGAACATCAGAATCCCTCACCGGCCAAGAGCCGGCATTAAATAGGCATCAATTGACAGATGCGTCAGGCATGCCGAATGCGACACGAGAGAATGCTACAGCGGCACGATATGTCGCGTCAAAGCTGGCTTGATGCTTCCTTTTTGGATTCAAAGAGATGGGCTACGAAAAGGCCTTGGGGGAAGTGATCAGAGACTTGCGGCTGCAAGCAGGCCTTACACACGATGCCTGCGCCGAGGTAATCACCAGGTCGCACCTGCGACAGGTTGAGAAGGGCCTATCCGTCTTAAAAATCGACATGCTGATGGCCCTTTGCAGCTTGCTTGGGGTCACTCCTAGTCAGCTACTCCTGGTCGTGGAGGCGCGACTTGCCAACCACAGTGTTGAAGAGCACCTGACTGAGAGCATCAAGCGACTGCATTCACTCATCGATGCCGGGCGCTTTGACCGTGTTGCTCCGGAAGATGCTGCTAGGGGTATCAGGGGCAGGAAAGCGGATGAGACACGCGATGAAACTCGGCGTCTGCAAGCTGAGGGATTCAAAAAGCCAGAGATCGCACGGCGTTTGGGCGTAACCGTTCGAACTATTGATCGCTACTGGACAAAGTAGACGCCGAGCTTGGATGATCTTTTCCCTAGGAAAGATTGCAGTACCGGCGCTCCCACACGTTCACCCCTGTACGGATCAGATCACAAGAGACTCCATATCGTGCCCTATCTCATTGGTGATGAGTTTTTTGATACCAAAGAACTCATCAAAGAGCGGTGCCGCCAGATCCTTGCACAAACTCCCGACGGCTACGCTGTCGAAGAAGTAAGTGCGGAGTTCCTGCTCCATCTCTTTCAGCACCACGACGAATGGGAACAAAAGTCCGCGGGCGGTGTGGATGGGATATCCACCCAGACAACAGTGCATGGTACGCGCTGCTTTGTGCTTCGGAAGCCATCAGCGGTTGAGGTCGATATCTCCTTCCCACACGCCGTGCGGCTCCTCCCAAGCTCGCGCACGGCAAAGTTGATGCCCCAGGCGCTGCGGGATTTTCGCGCGGCAGCCAGAACGGCGATTAAGGGCCAGATTCACAACTTTCGCGATCAGGAACTCTTAGTGGCAACAAGCTGCCCAATTACGGGAGAGCAACTGAGTCGTTCCAGCGCGGCAGTGGATCACATCGCTCCTGATACCTTCGATCAGCTTCTGTTTCGCTTTTGCCTTGACCATCAAATTAACCCCCTTAAGGTGCGGATTGGATCCCTAGAGGGTGTGGTAGCTACCTTTGAAGATCAGGCATTGTCTGCTTCGTGGCAGGGTTTCCATCAGCAGCGTGCTCAGCTTCGCCTCATTTCGCGCCTGGGGAACCTAAAATTGAGCAAGCTTTCCGCGCCCTGGGATGAGTTGTTCGACTGATCCATCCTGAGATGAGTCAGATGGAGAAAGCGGGCCACCACTGGGTGGCCCCCCGTGAACGGGCGATACGGCTATGACGCTAGGCTCTTAGCACGGCGATTGGCCAAACCCTCTCTCCAAGTTTTAAGTGCTAGGGAAACTCCGGAAAAGTCCCGACCGATCTGCTGAAATGACGCCCCCGCAGAACCTGAGCCCTGCCGCATGACCCAGATGAGCTTTTCCGATGCCGAGTACGCCGGCAAACGCAAACAGACCCGGCGCGAGCGCTTTCTGGCGGAGATGGAGCAAGTGGTGCCCTGGGCCGGGCTGTTGGCGCTGATCGAGCCGTACTACCCCAAGGCGGGCAATGGCCGTCCGCCGTATCCGCTGGAAACCATGCTGCGCATCCACCTGCTGCAGAACTGGTTCGCTCTCAGCGATCCGGCGATGGAGGAAGCGCTGTACGAGATCACCTCGCTGCGTCAGTTCGCCCAGCTGTCGCTGACCCAGGGCAGCATCCCGGAAGACACGACAATCATGAATTTCCGCCACCTGCTGGAGCAGCACGGATTGGCCGCGGGCATCCTGGCGGTGATCAACGACCACCTGGGCGAGCGCGGGTTGTCACTGCGCCAGGGCACCATCGTTGATGCCACGATCATTCATGCGCCGAGTTCGACCAAGAACCGGGAAGGCAAGCGTGATCCGGAGATGCACCAGACGAAGAAGGGCAACCAGTACTTCTTCGGCATGAAGGCACATATCGGCGCCGATGCCGAGTCCGGCCTGGTGCACAGCGTCGTGGGGACGGCGGCCAACGTGGCCGATGTCACCCAGGTCGACAAACTGCTGCACGGCGAGGAGAACGTGGTGTGTGCCGATGCGGGCTACACCGGGGTGGAGAAACGTCCCGAGCATGCCGGGCGTGAGGTCATCTGGCAGATCGCCGCCCGGCGCAGCACCTACAAACAACTGAGCAAACGCAGTGCCCTGTACAAGGCGAGGCGCAAGATCGAGAAGGCAAAAGCGCAGGTGCGGGCCAAGGTCGAGCATCCATTCCGGGTGATCAAACGGCAGTTCGGCTACACCAAAGTGCGCTTCCGGGGCCTGGCCAAGAACACTGCGCAACTGGTCACCTTGTTCGCCCTGTCGAATCTATGGATGGCCCGCCGAGAGTTGCTGGCTGAAACGGGAGAGGTGCGCCTGTAAAACGCAGAAACCCGGTCAAAAGCCGGGTTTCTGGTGAAGTCTGTCGCCGAAGACCGGGCTAAAAATCGATTCGGTCGCCAATCGGCTGCCCGTCGCTGACTTGTTCGGAGTTTCCCTAGAAGATCTGCGCGAAGTTCCGGTTCATCAGGAATTAGTATCGGCACTTCCTTTGACTGACTGTGCTCATAGCAGCTGTATTTCGTCATGAGGTCGTCAATCAGCTTGCAGTCCTCCACCGTGATCTCCGGAAGTCCACCGAGACGGCCGTCGGTGGTTACGCTGCGGCGGTGACGCAGTACCACTTTGTTAAGGAGGTCTTCCTCAACGGAGCGTTCGAGCAGCTTGCGGAACTCGCTGCATATGCTCTGAGCCAGCGCACGGTACGCTGCTCCACCGCCTGTCTCACCTGCTTTCTTCGCAGTGTTCAGACGATCAAGCAGAATGTTGTTTGCCTTCTTCGTATTCGTGTTCCATACGTCTTGGTCTGCCGGATTGCCTGCGCTACCAGCAAAAGCCTCTATGCACATCGGGCGGTAATGTGCTTCCTTCCACGCCTCGCCGGCCTTCCTGGCGACGTCCTCCAATGCCCCATAGAGAGATAGGCGGTGCGTTAGTACGATTACTTGTCGATTCTTCGCCAGCACTGCCAGGCGACAGGCTACGTGCCACTCGAAATCGTGATCAAGGGAGGAGATGGGGTCGTCGAACACAAACGGTGCAGCACCGGGTTGGTCGGCAACGTCCGCTAGGAAAGCTGCGAGCGAGATGATGCGTCGTTCCCCTTCGCTAAGAACCGCCTCTGGCTTTTCGCCGTTCTGGGCTCCTTTCAAGTGCAACTGGTGAAGGACTTTGGCACTACGAGTTCGCGTTTTGACTAACTCGACTTGGATCCGTGTGGCCCCGAGAGCTACCAACTCCTGGTTGAATCGGGCCACATAGGCTTCCGTCACAACTTTCTGTGTGACATCTGCAGCTTTCAAGGAGACCGCTCGAGAGCCCGCCAGTCCTTTCCAATTATCGAAGGCTTTGGTTTTCTGTAGACGTTCGATTTCTGCTCGCACGGCGACTGCTTGGTAAGCCACCCATCGCTTCGCCTCCAATCCCGCTTTGTCTTTCAAGGCCTGATCTCTGTCGAATCCTTGAGCATCTATATCGAGCTGTGCGGCTGTAGCCTCCAACTGATCTCGATAAGCTGTGAGTTTGCCCACAGCGTCTGTCATATCACCGACTGGTGCAGCGGGCTGAACCAGTTCATCGTTGGTCATTGCGAAATGAGCCTGGGACACTTGGAGCCAGAAATTCAGGAAGTAGTTCTTCCATTCCTCGGATAGGGCAGCGGCCTCGCACTGGGTGCTTACCTGGATATCCGGAGGAGAAGGAGATAGCTGCTGCACAGTCGCCTGATAAAGCTCTTCTGCTGCAGTGGCGTCAGACTCGAGTTTGCTATGCACAAAATTTTCGAAGTCTTTGAGGCGCTGCTGAGCTTCAGCAGTCAGCTCTTGATGGCATAGCAGGCAGCGAGCTTCGTCTGTTACAGGAAAGGCTGACGCTGGGTACGGAATTGCAGAATATTCTCTTGCCGCCTCCCACAGCGCCCGCCATGTATGTGACCCCACACCATCAAGCGCCGCTGACTGAACCTTGGCTCCTTCAATTGCGATCTGCCGTTTGGCTGCAGCGGTTGTTCGTAGACCACGAATCATTTCTAGATTCTCCTGGCCGTACAGCTTGGCGGCCTGCGAGATGCTGTTGATGATCTGCTGTACTTCGGTTGTGGTACGACGCTTCTGCTTCGCCAAGGCACTCGGATCTTCAGCCTTCAGGCGCTCCTCAAGCTTGGTCAATCGCTGTGCATTTTCGTCAGACCAGTTCAGTAACTCTTCCAGGGCAGCGCCGCTCAGGCTCCCGAGAGTTCCGTAAGCGCGCGCTGCATCAGTCTGTAGAAAGACCGCCGGGATCGCTGGCAACGCACTGACCAGCAGCGACTGCTCGGCCTCCAGTCGCGCCCTTATCTGTTCGATCGTCGAAGCCAGCTGCTCGAACAACCCCACGACGGGGGGGATGTAGGTGGCCGCACTTTCTCCGCTGAGATAGTGATTTGCCTCCTCGCTGTCGAAAATGTCCAAGCTTCTCAATGAGTCGATCGGTGGACTACCAACGTGCCACTCCGAGGCATGTGCAACGCCGTTCAGTTGATAGGCGATCTGGCATTTGCGTTCTACCGGCACGACTTGAAAAACGTTCGCTTTCAGGTCAACCGCTCGAGGTTTCCCGGAGACTTTCTTGAGCACGCGGGTGTAACTCGACTTACCGGAGCCGTTGTGGCCATAGATTACGGTGAGGTTTCCTGTCCCGAAGTCCAACGGATATCGAGGCCCGAGATTTTCGATACCGCTGACCCCATCGATACGTAAGAGGCGAACCTCGTTGGTTCCAGCAGGGGCTCCCATTAGGCCATCAAAGGCGCGGTGCTTGGTCACCTTCTGGCCTTCTGGCGTCTTCAACAGCGCTACGAGATCAGTGATGTCTTGAGGGAGCAATTGGCCCTGTCTTAGGAGCCTGTCAGCTGTCTCTTGAAACCAATCCTGTTGCTTCAGCAGCCATGCGCGTATTTCTTCGAGAATTTCCATTTACCGATCCTAAGGCAGTCCGTTAGTAGCCTGACGCTACCAGAGTGCCATCCCATGATCTACGGCGATTCGGCCGGTCGAGTGGCGCGTCTGCCGATCCACTCTTCAGAGTTCCCGTTGTCGGCGACAGGCGCTTATCGCCGCGTGACGACAAGCCTAGGTTCTGTACGAAAAGTCGGTGCAGGTAGAATTGCCGCCATGATTGGCTGGAGGCCCACATGGCAAGGCGCTACGAACTCCCGGATGCGGGCTGGGAGTTGATCAAGGATCTGGTTTCCCCGGAACAGAAGATGGGCCGACCTCGAAGTGATGATCGGTTGGTGCTGAACGGCATCTTCTGGATCCTCTGCTCCGGAGCCGCCTGGCGTGATCTGCCGGAGCGTTTCGGCCCGTGGTCGACGGTGTATCAACGGTTCCGTGACTGGCGAGACGACGGCACGTTTGACCGAGTACTTGAGCGATTGCACGTCCGGCTGAATCAGGAAGGCCTGATTGACCTGGAGTCGTGGATGATCGACTCCACTGCGGTGCGCGCAACCCGAGCCTCTTCTGGCGCCGGGAAAAAGGGGGGCCAGAAGAACCGGTAGACCATGCATTGGGACGTAGTCGAGGCGGCCTGACCACCAAGATTCACCTGATCTGCGATGCCAATGGGATACCTCTTCGCTTCATGCTGTCACCGGGGCAGGCCAGCGACATTGCACATGCTCAGCCGCTCTTGGATCAGGTGCGTATTCCCGGAAAGTCGGGACGGCCTCGTAAGCGCTGCCGCTGGTTACTGGCAGACAAAGGTTACGATGCCGAACATCTGCGCCAGTACTGCGACCGCTACCGCATGCAGCCGGTGATTCCGCAGCGCACCATGAAGCGCAAACCCAAGCCAGGACTACCCCGACTGTTTGATCGTCCGAAATACCGGCAACGGAACATCATCGAGCGGATGTTTGGCTGGCTGAAAGAGAACCGGAGAATTGGCACCCGCTACGACAAGCTCGCCAGAAGTTTTGGCGCGATGGTCACGCTGGCTTGCACGCTGCGATGCCTACGGCAGTACTTTTCGTACAGAACCTAGAGAAGTGCAGATGAGTGTGAATGAATTGAAACGAGTCGAAATCTCGTGTGATGTCTGCGGTGAAAGCACATCGCCGGGGGAAGGGGAGCCACAATTCGGTTCCCTGGGCGCCCACTGGGGTAGCGGCTCGGCACACGCAGGCGAGCAGTATGAGATCCGACTATGCGAGAGCTGCTTCTTTAGGACGCTTGCGGGTTTGAGGCGGGAGCGGATGGTTAACACGTTGTTCGACGAAGGCGATCCGGATTTTAGTCGCTTCGAGCCGATTGTTCGATGACTCGACCGGCTTTGGACGGAAATGCGATTTTCATCGTTCTAGGAATCAGCTACTCCCTTCGAATCGGCGCAGGATGGCGTCGCCACCCATCGCGTCGAAGTCATCCGGCACCTGGACTTGGTTACGCATAAAACCTAATCGCCGGGTAGTGGTTCCCGGCGAGGCGTCTTCCACGCGCTGCAATACCCATTCCTCAGGAGTTTGCGTGAGTAGTAGTTGATCGCCTGGGCGCACACCAAGTGAGTCTCGCACTGACTTTGGCAGCGTCACGCGACCACGAGCATCGATTATTGGCATACGGGATATCCATGCCGGCTGACTCTCACTACCCTAGCGCAGGGACGGCAAGCGTAGCCACGAAAGACGAATTGGCGAAGGACGAAGAAGTGTTCTGGAACAAGGAAAGGACAGTACGCGTGGAGCTGATGAACCCCCGGCTCACGGTGGAGGGGCAGTTGCCTTTAGGAAACAGCCAAACCGTCGAGAGTCCTCGGATCGAAACCAGCAGATTTCACCTGGATACGGTGTTGAAGCTGGCTGCACTGATCGCGACGATCGCAAACGCCGCATTGCTGATCCTCGGCTATATGCGATACCTCGCGCAGATGGAGCTCTTCGGAATCGCGCGATCGGAGGTGTCCTATTCGATATCCGACCTGTTGGCATATGGTTACGGAGCTTTTCTCAATCTGATTTTTTCGGGGCGGCCTGCCCAGCTCGTGTTTGGCGCTAGTGTCGGCGTTCTGGTGGTGGTGCTTTTCGCGCTTTTCGGGACAGGGCGCTCTTCCTGGAGAAAAGATGCAGCGACCATGGCAGTCGCGGTGGCCGTCGCCGCTGTGCCGGCTATTCCGATGCTGATGGGGTATGTCCCTGCCAAGGACTCTGCCCTGGCTTTGGCAGCCAAGCACCTTCAAGTCGTAAAGGAAGACTTGCGGGGTGTCCGAAAGCGCTTTGAGATCGACACTTCCCAAGGTGTCGTGTCGGGAGATGTCTTGTTGGCCAATTCTGAGTACACCTACCTGCTTGCAGGAAACGTGGTCTACAAGCTCAAGACTGAGAACAATGTCGTGGTTCGTAAGACCTACCTAGAGGCGGATCTCAGTGATGGGCGCGAGTGAGAGTCGTACCTCATAACGACGTGAAAATGATCCACACAGACGCATCGCGAGCGGATCCCGAGGTCGACTCGTTTCTGGTGTTCTTCGCAGGCAGCATCGTTTGTCATCCAAAACGTTTGCATGCTGTCGATGCGGAAACTGTAGAGGGCGCCACACGCTCACTGGCGGGTCTTGATCTAGTTGCGCCGCTATCGCGCTGTGCTTCGGATCATCTCGAGTGCGGAAGCTGTTACAAAAAGGAGCATTCCGGGTAGAAATTCCCCACCTTGGAGCGAGCGGAACCTACGAGAAGGCAAGTGAATCGCTCTAAATCAAACATTTAAAAACTAATGTTTTATGGCATGGGGTGTGCTTACCCTTCAGGCGATGCTGGGATGCGCTCGGCATCTGTACTGGAACTCTCGCTCGAAGGTTTGCCATGTTGACCACTAGTCCCAAATTTCGCAGGCGCAAGGACAGCGTCAGATCGCCCATTCCCCAATCCCCATTCCCCGATCATTGGCCTTCAGGTGTGCCTGACGGGCGTATGCACCGGCTCCAGATCGGCTCAAACAGTGTGCTGATCTAACTCGGCAACAGCCGTCTCCGATGCCTTGCCGGTAGCCCCCATTGGGGCTACCTGAACGTAGTCCAACAGAACCGGATTCGAACAATGAATAAAATGCGCAATCTGCTTCCAGATAACTGGGGTCTGGTGTTCTCCGCTTTTGCTTCCGCTTATGGTGTGGGCTTGCTCGCACTGCTCGCTCTTCCGTTCCTGGTCAGCGCGATCATGAAAGACCTCCAGCTGGACGCGGCACAGGCCGGATTTCTGATGTCAGCGGAATTCATCTTTACCATGCTGGCATCGCTGCTGGTTGCCCCGGCGATGGGGCGTGCGCCACGTCGTACTCTCGCCCTGGGTGGCGCCATTGTGGTGATTCTGGCCAACCTCATTTCCGCCTCCCTCCATGACGTCTACACCCTCGCCGTTGTTCGCTGCATTGCTGGTATAGGCGCGGGTCTTTGCCTGTCGTGTGGAAATGCTTCGGTGGCGAGTGCCAAGAATCCGGATCAGGCCGCAGGGCACATGAACATTTTATTCGTGGGCTTGATGGCCATTGTCATGATCGCGTTTGCTGAAGCCATGGCTGCTGACGGCTTGGCTGGGCTCTACCGTGCAATCGCTGTTACCAACATAGTGATGCTGGTCTTTATCTGCTTCATGCCACAACGCGCCATTCCGCACGCCAACACTCCTCATTTCCAGCATGGGGCGAAGCACCAGAACCTTTTTTCCGTCACCTCGATTTGCATGATGGCTGCAATGTTTTGCTTCTCGATGCGCGACACCATGGGCTGGGCATTCGTTGAGCAGGTCGGCGTCAGTGTCGGGTATACCAGTGAAGAGTTGGGCAGGTTGTTCTCTCTGCAGTCCTTCATTGGATTGCTGGGGCCGGTGGTGGCGGCAACAGTAGGCAAGCGATTCGGAATGCGTCCACCGGTGATCATCGGCATCCTTGCGTCTGGTGCAGTCAGCTTGGGGTATGTGCTCGGTGAACATTCCAAGCCGATGTACACCATCTCGGTAATGATGATCTCCACGAGCTATTTCTATGCGCTCGCCTACCTGACGGCATTGGCTGCTTCACTTGACAGGGAAGGGCGGGTCGCTGCGGCTTCCGGGTCTTTCCTGACTTTGGGCATCGCTGTTGGCCCGGCACTGACTGGGCTTCTGGCAGAGCAGGGTGGATTCCTGCTCGTGGGCTGGGGGCTTGCTGCAATGGTACTGCTTACGTTGATTGCGGTAATGGTTCCGCTGGCTGCAATCCAGAGGCAAAATGCAGCTGCAATCGATCCTGTAGTGACTAGCGCATAAATCCGGGTCGATTGAAAGCTAGGGCTTGTCGTTACCACGTAGCGGCAAGCTCTGCTTATGTTCAGAATTTGAACACGGCGAGAGCTGACGAGCTGATCAGCGATGAGATTAATTACCTCATTCGCTCCGCTGGTTCGCGCTACGACCGAGATCCGCGTCTGTGATACTCGCAACCTGTATCAGGAGATGCGCTCGAATCAGCTCACAGGCCTCCTCGGGGCAGCGATTGAGAACTGCAGTGAGTAAGGCTGAATGTTCCTTGCAACGCGTTACAAGCGAAGTTTGCGAACCATCCCCGCAATTCAACCAAAGATGGCGATACCGTTCGGCCTGGTCGAGCAGGTATGAGCGCACCTGCAGCAGATGCTTCGAGTTGCATCCTGAGGCGATCGCTGAATGGAACTCCTGTTGGCGAGTATCCCACGCATTCCATCGGCAGGTGTGATCGTCGATCTCCAGGGCTTTGGAGAGCGTGTGGAAGTGCGAGAGGGCAGATGCTTCCCAGGCATCGTTGCCTCGTTCAATCGCCAATCGCACGATCATGACCTCCAGGTTTGCCCGGGCCTTATAGATATCCTGCAACTCATCAAGGGATTGCAGTGCCACCCGAAAGCCCTTATGGCTTGTTGCGCTAACCCATCGCTCTGCGACCAACTGCGAGAGAGCTTCTCGGAGCGGGCCAGTGCTTAGGTTGTAGCGCTCTTGCAGTTGTCTCACAGGTAGCTTCTCACCTGGCTTGAACACCCCATTGGCAAGGTCTCGCTTGAGCCATTGATAGCCATTGCGGCCAGAGTTTTCACCGCGTCGAAGCGTTCCTATGTCCATCACCTGCGCCTGTTTCTGGCTTGCGTTGACGGCATCCAAGCCTTGTGTTGTTTAGGCAAACGGCCGTTTAAAATATAAAATAGGAGGATATAGACATTTGGGTAATCTGGCGATATTTTTGAGGTGCCCGTTTGACCAGTGATCGCTGGAGGGCGCGATACCATCACATGATCAGGACGCTGCCATGACTGTCTTTGCCCAATTCAAAGCCCCTGTGCTGCCCCTGCCGGCGCAGCTCCAAGGCTTCTCACTTACTCCGTCGGCCCAATCGCCGCGTATGCTCGAGCTGGTTTTCCCGAGGGCGACGGTTAATACATTTCTGAGCGCCGTGGCCGTATGGCCAGTGCAGGCCCTGGAATACAAGTCCTTCCTGCGCTTTCAGTTCGGCAAGATGCTGGATGAGATCTGTGGCGGTACCCTGCGGCCAGTACTGGTCAACACTCTGATGGATCGTGAGACTGGGGCGTTGTTGATCAAGCCCGAAGGGCTTAACGAAGTCGCGCAGGCGGAGGACATGGTTAAGTTCTCGACAGCCGTTGCTCACTTGCTGGGTCGTTCCAACTACGACGCTATGAGCGGCCAGTTTTACGCTCGTTTCGTGGTGGAGAATGTCGACAACTCGGACAGCTATCTGCGCCAGCCTCACCGGGTTATGGAGTTGCACAACGACGGCACGTTCGTTGATCAGATTACCGACTACGTGCTGATGCAGAAGATCGATGAGCAGAACATGGAAGGTGGCAACTCCCTGATTCTGCACCTGGACGACTGGGAGGAGCTTAACAAGTTCTACACCCATCCCCTCGCCCGGCGCGTTCTCCGCTGGACTGCGCCGCCCAGTAAGAGAGTGGACAAGGATGTGTTCCATTCCATTTTCGACACTGATGCGGAAGGGCGCCCGACGATGCGCTACATCGATCAGTTTGTGCAGCCGGAGAACTACGAAGAGGGCGTCTGGCTGTTTGATATGTCCACCTCTCTCGAAACTAGCCGGAAGAAGCTTTCCGTACCGGTACCAGTCGGTTCGTTCCTGCTGATCAACAATCTGTTCTGGCTACATGGACGTGACCGCTTCACTGCCCATCCGGGCCTGCGTCGTGAGCTGATGCGTCAGCGCGGCTACTTCAGCTACCCGAAACTGGGGCACCACCACGGCCAGACCGCTAACTGATGGCCCGCTGTTGATAAGGGCTGCATTCTGTAGCCCTTATCAATCGACTTATTTGCATCCGCCGGCAGGTAGAGGTGAACGCTGTGTACGATTTCGTGATCATTGGCGGAGGCATCGTTGGCATGTCAACCGCGATGCAACTGATTCAGGCGTACCCTGAATCGAAGATCCTGCTCCTGGAGAAGGAGTCAGGCCCCGCCAAGCACCAGACTGGTCACAACAGTGGGGTAATTCATGCAGGCGTGTACTACACGCCGGGAAGCCTCAAGGCCAAATTCTGTCTCGAGGGGAACCGCGCTACCAAGGCCTTCTGCGATCAGCACGGTATTCGTTACGACGAATGCGGCAAGCTACTGGTAGCGACGAATGATATTGAGATGGAGCGCATGAAGGCGCTCTGGGATCGTACCGCTGCCAATGGCATTGAACGGCACTGGCTCTCGGCAGATGAACTCCGTGAGCGCGAGCCCAACATCGTGGGTATAGGCGGCATCTTCGTGCCTTCCAGCGGCATTGTGAACTACGCAGAAGTTACCGCCGCTATGGCGTGCGAGTTTCGAAGAATGGGGGGTGAGATCCGCTACGACTCGGAGGTCACCTCTCTCGGCGAGTGGCCCAACGAAATTGTTATTCAGTCCCGTTCGGGCGAGTACAAAGCCCGCTTCCTAGTGACCTGCTCCGGATTGATGGCCGATCGAGTTGTCCGCATGTTGGATGTCGAGCCAGACTTCATCATTTGCCCCTTCCGTGGGGAGTACTACCTGTTGCCGGAGCAGCATAACCAGATCGTCAATCACCTGATCTATCCGATCCCTGATCCCTCGATGCCGTTCCTTGGCGTACACCTGACCAGGATGATCGATGGCACGGTTACAGTAGGCCCCAACGCTGTTCTGGCGATGAAGCGAGAAGGCTATCGAAAGAGCGACATTTCGATTTCCGACATGGTCGAGATGTTTACCTCGCTTGGCATTCTCAAGGTGCTCAAGGCTAACCTACGCCCTGGGCTTACCGAGATGAAGAACTCGCTCTTCAAGGGCCAATATCTGAAAGAGGTACAGAAGTACTGCCCGAGCGTTACCAAGGCCGACCTTAAACCATACCCGGCGGGTGTTCGCGCTCAAGCGGTTTCCAAGCAGGGCAAGCTGATTGACGATTTCCTCTTCGTCAACACCAAGCGCAGTGTCAACGTCTGCAATGCGCCGTCTCCCGCTGCAACCTCGGCGATTCCCATCGGGGCTCACATTGTCGCCAAGGTCAAAGAGCAAGTAGGCGAGCTCAGCCCGGTCGGCGTTTTTGTCGATCGAGAAAAAGCTTCCGCCTAATCGGCTCCAGCCGCTGGGTTAATCCGGCGGCTTCTCCTCCTGTCTGGCGCCTAGTTGCCCTCGTCCTCGCAGGCCGCAGCGCCACGACCATCGCAGCTAGACTGAATGCAGAGCCAAGATAGCTGTCCCTCGAATGGATGAATGCTTGGTCGTGGCCTGGCGCTCGTCCTCTCTATCGCGCTGATGCTCATCCTATGGAGGAGCCTGGCGATGACAACTCTTCAGTCGCGCGGTGTCCGCGACTCCTTGCTTGACCTGGAACTCGAACGAGTCATCAGGGTGGCGGCAATCGCATGCCATGTGCCGATGGCGATGCTGGCGTTCCTGGACGAAGAGGGAGAATGGTTCGCGGCAAAGCTGGGGGTGGAATCTGAAGGAATCCCCCGGGAAGGATCGTTGAGTGTTGCAGTCATGGCCTTCAACGAATTGGTTGAGGTGGCGGATGCCACCACTAGCGAGTTGTTCCGGGACTGCGACTTGGTGGCTGGGGCGCCTCACATCAAATTCTTCGCTGGCATCCCAATTCCTGGAGCAGGGAGCCATGTGACCGGGGTTCTTTCAGTCGCAGATACCGTATCAAAAAAACTGGAAGCGCCGCAGCGCGAGGCGCTTTACTTGCTAGCTCACCACGTCAAATCCTTACTGGAGCATCAGACTCGGGTGAGTAGCCTCCAGGAAGCAGTCACTACCGAGTCCGCATTGGTAGAGGGTCTGAGAGACAGTCAGCGTATTTTGCAGACACTCATCAGTAATCTACCGGGTGTGGCGTATCGGTGCCGGAATGATGTTTCCTGGAGCGTCGAGTTTATCAGTGAAGGCTGCCGCCAGCTTACCGGTCATCCTGCTTCCGAGCTTATCGAGGGCGCAGTGAGAATGGTGGACATCATCCACCCAGACGACCTCCCTTCGCTCAGGCGCAAGGTTTCCCGAGCCTTGAAGGCCAGGGCCCCTTATCAATTCACATATCGGATCCAGACTGCTGCCGGTCAAATCAAGTGGGTATGGGAGCAAGGCTGTGGCGTGTACTCCCCAGAAGGTAGAGTGCTGGCGTTGGAAGGCTTCATTACCGACGTCAGTGAGCACAAACGAGCTGAAGAATGCATTAGGAGAATGGCCTACTACGACGAGCTTACCGGTCTCCCCAATCGTCTTTCGATGAGAGCAGCCCTGAGCGATGCGACCATCAAATCGGGCGACTCACATGACCCTTTGGCGCTGCTGCATATTGAGATCGACAACTTCAGGGAGATCAATGAAACGCTCGGCTATCGAGAGGGCGATCGTCTCTTGCAGCAGGTCGCTAAAGGCCTGATAGATGCAGTTGGGGCACATCGAATGATTGCCCGCATCGCTGAATCCTCCTTTTCGGTGCTGCTACCATAAGTGGATGCCGGTCATGCGGCGCAAGCTGCGCGGCAGGTGCTGCAGGCTTTGAGTAAACCTATGGATCTGAACGAACTGCTGCTGCATGTGGACTGCAGCATCGGTATCACGTTGTTTCCGGGACATGGCAGCGACCCCGATGCGCTCTTGCGGCGAGCAAATATTGCACGCTACAGCGCCAAATGCAGTGCCGAGAAGATTGCTGTATATGCCGGTTCGCTCGATAGCGATAACGCCCAACGGCTGATTCTCATGACTGACTTGCGCCGTGCCATCGATGGCGATGAACTCTTCTTGCTGTTTCAACCAAAGGTGAAAATACGCTCAAGGGCAATAAGCGGGGTGGAAGCCTTGGTGCGGTGGAAGCACCCAGAGCAAGGCCTAATGAGTCCCAACCAGTTCATCAACTTCGCTGAGCGCGCGGGTTTGATCACCCGACTGACGTACTGGGTATTAGCGGCGGCCGTTCGCGAAAGTCATGTATGGCATGGATCAGGTCAAGCTGTTCCAATCGCCATAAATCTTTCTTCCCATGACCTACGAGATCCGCAGCTTATGGAGCACGTCTTGGGATCGCTGGAAACCTGGGGTGGTAGTCCAGACTGGATTCAGTTCGAGTTGACAGAGAGTTGCATAATGGACGATCTGTCAGCGGCCCAGCATGTTCTTATGCAGTTGCGTGAGGCAGGCTTCAAGATATTCATCGATGATTTTGGTACGGGATACTCTTCGTTGTCGTACCTAAAGAGGCTGCCGGTTGACTACATAAAAATCGATCAGTCATTCGTCATGGGGCTTGACGAGGATGCGGACTCTGCAGCTATCGTGAGGTCGATAATTGAGCTTGCCCACAGTCTAAATATTGAGGTGGTCGCTGAAGGCGTCGAGTCAAAAGTTGTTATGGATATGCTTGAACGTTGGGGATGCGAGGAGGTTCAGGGGTACTGTATTAGCAAGCCGATCTCAGGGCATGATTTTCAGTCATGGAATAGGGCCTTTGTTTGAAGGGCGAATTAGGACAAAGGCCGATTTTCGTTGTCTATACAGGTTGTGACGATAGCATGTCTTGGATCTTCTGGGTGGCTTCCCGAGTTCTTCCTGCGAGTTTCTTTACCTCGTCAGCGACGACGGAGAAACCACGGCCAACATCCCCTGCTCGTGCCGCTTCGATCGCTGCATTCAGTGCAAGCATATTGGTTTGGTCTGCGATGCTTTTAATCACGCCCACTACTTGCGCAATTTGGTCATAGGTCGCTTGAATTCCTGCCAGTTCACGAGCGTGCAGAATCTCAGCTAGCTTCTCGTCGGAGATATCACGTACTGCCCCTATGACACGACAGAGCTTACCATTGCTGTCCTTGACTCCTTGGCCTCGTTCCCGAAACCAGGTCTCTCCCTTGGTTTTGTGCCGCATCCTATACTCAACTGTATAGGGGGAGGAATAGTCACCAGATAGCGCATAATCAGTAACAACCTTCATCATTCGCTTCAGGTCATCTTGGTTGACTACTTCCGTGTAGCTTTCCCAACCGTCCGTATACTCGCGCTCTGAATAGCCGATTAGATCTCTGAACTGCTTAGACCAACGTGGAGTATTTAGGGGATTGTTGATGTCCCCATCAATTACCGAAAGCGACCAGCACCCCTCGGTGAGGGTCTGTTTTGTGATCTCCCAGACTTGCTCATCCTCAAAGTGTCGCTGAGCTTGGTCAATGAGTTCGCATTGATTGGCATTTTGGCGGTCGATCTCGCTTCGGAGTGCTGTTATCTCTGACTGAGCTTCCAGAAGCGTATTTTTCAGATCTTCTACAAGGTTGTGATCAAGGTTGTTTGGAAATCTTTCGATCTGGATATTGCTTTTGGCTGTTATTCTACTCTTAAGGCTTTCCAGGCACTCTTTGAGCTTTAAGTGTTGGCTAATCAATGTTCCATTTACAATGTCTGCTGATTGGTCTAGCAGAATGGACTCTATATAATTGGTTACTTCCTCTGCTAAAAGCTTGGGCTTTCTACTTGTGAACATGAGCCCTCCTTCGTGATTAGTCGATTATTTGTTTTGTTAGTAATTAATGCTGAAGTCGGCGAAAATCTTGATTAGAAATTCAAGTATGGAGGTTTTCGCCGTTTTGGTCGGCGGCGGGTTGATAGGGTTGCTCTCGTCTATCATCACACCTATCTCAAAGCTTCCTATTACATTATGCATGTTCCAACACCTCGTTTTGGTATTCTTGTAGTGAGTTAAGAACAAGCTGGCGAAACGCTTGATGTCTTTGCGGTAAATTAATAAGAAGCACGCCAGTGAGAGTGGTTTTGTTCAAATAACCTATTGCGAGCTTGCTTTGGTCTTTAAGGGGTTGATTCAAGTCTCCTTCCATGATGTACATTTTTTGGCCAAGCCCTGGTGCTCCGATGACTTGAATCTGCAGAGAAAACAGGCTGCTCCAGTGGTGTGGGAGCGGCTGGAAAAGAATGTCTCGAGATGTTTGGGAAAGCAGTTCACCTGTCAGCGACGCGGCAGCATGGCAGGCAGTATCTTCGGGAGCGGCCCAATGTTCGGGGCGATTTGTGACGGCCCGATAGAGGGGATTGACGAAGCGGACGACATCGCCTACTGCGACGACATGTGGGTTTCCGGCTAGCTGAAGTCGTTCATTGCAGAGCACGCCATCATGCAAATCGAGCCCATTTCCCTCGAGCCATTTGACGTTCCCGTGGAAACCGAGCGCCTCGACCACGATATCGGTCGATAGGAAGGTGCCGTTGCTCAGTCTAAGGCCGATCAGCTCACCTGTAGCTGAGGCGGAGAAGCCGTCGACTCGTTGGCCCAGGATGAACTTGACGCCATGCGCTTCCTGATAACGTTGTAGCACTCGCCCTACCGCTGATCCGAGTGGCCGCTCCAATGGGGTCGTGTTGGAATCAATGACAGTTACCGCACACCCCAATTGCGTAGCCGCCGCGGCGATCTCGCAGCCCAGGAATCCGGCTCCAACGACCGTGACTTTGCGACCGGCAGTTAGCGCCGACCGTAATCTGGCAGCATCCTCGAGCGTACGTACAACAAAGCGATTTTTGTCATGCCCTTGGAGCGAAAGCTTCCGGGGGCGTAAGCCAGTGGCGATAACCAAGCCGTCCCATTGAATGCGATTACCGTCTGCCAGAGACACCCATTTGTTCTGGATTGAACACGAAACGGCAGGGTTTCCTAGCTGCCATTCGACCTTCTCAAGAAGCTTGCTCTGTGGAAGCGCCAGCGCTTCGAAGAAATCGCTATCGAGCGATTTAGTAGCCTTGAGTTCAGCACTCAGCATCTGTTTGGAAAGCGGCACCCTGTTGTAAGGCATCCATGGCTCGGCGCCCACGACAGTGATGGCGTCCTTCCAACCATGAGCCCGCAGTTGTTCAACCGCTCTTAAGCCGGAGAGAGAGGCACCAACGACCACTATTTGCTTTGTCATGATGCTCTCCTAGCAGCGAGTTCAAACGACTGTCCCAAAAGGGAGGAGGGGCATCCCAGCTCATCGTAGGTTGGGGCATGGGTACTTCGGTGGGCTTTCATTGAATCTTCATCGCTCACGGTTAGAGGGCGGCGCTTGCTATTGGCTCGTGGGGATCCTTCCTTCGCACGCCTGGCTGCGCTCTCGCTACCTGCACGTTCTTTCGTCCCTGCCTAGGCCCGCCAGCAACCGGGTGGGGATACCTACGGGAGGACGGATAGCCTCAATAAAATATGAAACCATATGAATGGTCAAGAGCGTTGGCGTGGCGTGGAAGCATTTTCTGCGCCGTTTCGGCTGTTATCCTTGCGCTTCTGGATGAGATCTCGCCACTTCAATAGCTTTTTTGAATAAGAAAGCTCTCTAATTAAAAGATATGTCATTTGACCTAATAGGTTTTTAGAGATATTTCTAGGCCGTGCCGCAACCAAAGCCTGCGCACCACCAAAGCCTGCGTACCGATAGAAAAGGCCCTATCTACTGCGTCACTGCCTACAAGCACAAAAAAGACACGAGGTAGCACGATGACCGACCATCACATAAACACCCCCATAGACGCCGACGCTGAGCGATTGGCGTCGCTTGGGTACAAATCCGAGTTTCGACGGGACATGAGCCTCTGGGCGAACTTTGCGCTCGGTTTTACCTACCTGTCCCCAGTAGTGGGTATCTACACCCTCTTTGCCGTGTCGCTGGCTTTGGGGGGGCCGCCGATGATCTGGGCACTGCTCGTTGCTGGTATCGGTCAGATGCTGGTCGCCCTGGTCTTTGGCGAAATCGTTTCCCAGTATCCTTTGGCAGGCGGCGTGTATCCCTGGGCGCGTCGCCTGTGGGGGCGGAAGTGGGCGTGGATGACTGGTTGGGTCTATGTGATGGCCCTGTTCTCTACCATTGCAGGTGTTGCATACGGTGCGGCGCCCTACACGGCGGCCATCGTGGGCTTTGAGCCGACAACCGAAGCTACTGTTCTGTGTGCGTTGGCCGTGCTCGCGCTGGCAACCGTGATTAACCTGATGGGCACGCGCGTTCTGGCGCAGGCAGCCATCATTGGCTTCGCGGCTGAAATCCTCGGAGCTCTGGTGGTGGGTGGTTACCTGCTGATTTTCGAGCGCCATCACGATTTCAGCGTGTTGTTCGACACCTTTGGCGCGGAAGGCACTGGTAGCTATATGAGTGCGTTCCTGGCCGCCAGCCTGATCGGCGTATTCCAGTATTACGGATTCGAGGCATGCGGGGATGTGGCAGAAGAGGTGCCAAATCCCGGTCTGCGCATCCCGAAATCCATGCGACGCACCATATACATCGGTGGCGCTGCGGCGACCTTTGTTTGCCTAGCCCTTACGTTGTCAGTGGTAGATTTCCAGGCCGTGATCGAAGGTAAGGCTGGCGATCCGGTAACTGGTGTTTTGACTTCTGCATTTGGGCCGATCGGCGCTTGGGCCGTGATTGGTGTGGTACTGATTTCGTTCCTGTCTTGCGCCATGAGCCTGCAAGCTGCTGCCAGTCGCCTGGTGTATGCCTATGCCCGCGACAAGATGGTGTTTGGAAGTACACTCCTGGCCAAGTTCTCTCATGAACGCCACGTCCCGCCGTATGCGCTGCTGTTGTCCGCGATCATTCCAGGCATCATCGTCGTCGGCTCCATGGTCTCCACTGACGCTCTACTGAAGATCATTTCTTTCTCGTCGGTTGGTATCTATATCGCCTTCCAGATGGTAATTCTTGCTGCCCTTCGAGCGCGCCTCAAAGGCTGGAAGCCGTCAGGTGAGTACCAACTGGGCCGTTATGGCATGTTGGTCAACGTCGGCGCCCTGGCCTACGGCGTCGCAGCAATCGTGAATATCTGCTGGCCTCGCACACCAGATGCGGCCTGGTACGACAACTGGATCGTTCTGCTCTCTGCAGGGGCAGTAATCGCCATCGGTTTCATCTACATGGGGCTGTCTCGCCCTCACAATCGAAGCGACGCACCGCATGGGGATGCCATTCCTGGTAACGGCTTTCAACGATCGACAGTGAACGCTGCTTAGTGCAAGGCTGATCATTCGCCACAAACCAATACGCCCTTGTTTTCAAGGGCGTATTGCATTTGGCGATCAAGAGTTAAATGTCCGGACTTTCATACAGATCCAGCTCTTAGCTCGGCGGAGTTCAAGAATGCATGTCACGGTATTGTTGGTGCTTTTGATGGCATTGGTGTCGACTCAGGTACCCGCTCAAGAGGTCGTGCGGGTACACAACTGGGCGGACTATATCGATCCCGGGGTCATTCGCGATTTTGAGCGCGATACCGGTATCAAGGTTGAGTACACAAATTATGCTACGGCGGCCGAATTGGAAGCCGACCTCGAAGGCGGCGATTACTTCGATGTCATCGTGCCGTCGGATTTTCAGCTCGATCGGCTGATAAGAGAGAAGCGACTTGTCGAGATCGATTTTTCCAGGTTGCCGAATCGCTCTGAGGTAAGTAAGGAGCTTCTCGCTAACCTCTCTGCCAAGCGCGGCGCAGATCGGTATGTCAGCCCGTACATGTGGGGGGCTGTGGGCCTGGTTGTGAATGAGTCTGCGGCCTCCCGGGTAATGCAGGCACCAATAGCGAACAGTTGGAGCGTTTTGTTTGATCCTTCCAGCACCAACAAGCTTCACTCATGTGGAGTGACGCTGCTCAATGCTCAGGAGGAAACTCTTTCTTTGTACCTGAACTACAAGGGCAAGAGCCTGAAAAGCAGCAGTCCTCGCGGCATCGCGAAAGCCGCTCGCGAGCTCCAGGGCCTGGGAGCATTACTCAGTCCTAGCGCATTCTCGACGTACATCTCGCAGCTTGCCAGTGGAAAAGTCTGTGCTGGAATGGCATGGAATGGACACGTGTCTGCAGCGAATGGGAAAGGTGAGCTTCGCTTCACAATACCTACAGAAGGGGGGCTCATGTTCATCGATAGCCTAGCAATCCCCGCGAACGCACAAAACATCACCTCAGCCTATCGGTTTATCAACTACATGCTGGAGCCGAGAATCGCCGTGAGGAACGCCAGGGCCACGCACTTTACTCCCAGCCTTGATTTGGATCGTGAGAGCTACAGACGACTGATACCGGATACGTTTTTACCGAGCCGAGAGGAGCGGAGGAGGCTGTATTTTCTAGAGCAGCTGTCAGGCGACCAGAAGCGGGCAATCCGTACCGCATGGAAGCAGTGGCAGGCCGGGAAGTAAGGTGTGTATGAGGGCGAGACTGCCAAGCTGGAGTCTCGCCCACTGGTGTCGGTAGGTTAGGCCGCACCAGTCATGTTGCGTCGATTTGGGCGCTGGATCAGCGACCAATGGGCCGCAGCTTCACCAAGCTCAATGATTTTGCAGTCTACCTCGGTGCGATTAAACGCATGATGCGCCATCTCGCCAACCGTCCAATTGGCTGTGTTCGCGGCAACCACTCGGCCTTCCTCTGTAACGATTAGGGCTTCGTGCTCCATCTTCATCAGGCTGGAAAGCAGTACGCGCTCGAAGCGATGAAGCGCAATGTCTGCACCTGCTATGCCCACAAAGCGGTCATCTACATAGATGGGCATCGAGAACGTCAGGATGTACATATCGGCGCCATAGAGGTCGACATAAGGCCCGACTACGATATTTCGGCCGGTCTCTTTGGGGCGCGAGAACCAGGGCATGCTCTGATAGTTGTAGTAACTCTCGCTGCGGCGGTTGAAGTTGAGTGTCATAGGGATGACTTTGCCGGAGGCGCCCATGCGCCACCATTCCAGATACATCTCCTGATCCGCCAGCTCGCCAGGCTCAATCACTACACCCGTGCCGTGGACTGAAGTCCGTTCTGCCAGGAGGTGCGCGTCGATCTGGGGTTTGAGGGTTGCCAGGTCTTTCGACGTTGGTTTTTTCCCCTCCGCACTCAGACGCTGCCAGGTGTCGACGACTTCGTCTGCCAGTACGGTCAGTTGGCTGAAAACGTTACCGATCGACGCATTGATGCGCGATGCGCACTCATCTAGCTCGTCTCGGAGAATCTCTACAGGCATGGCTTACCGCCTCACTGCGTGTGGTCGGGACTGAAAACGTAGGGGTACGTTTAGCACACAGACCCTTATCATTATTGTTCAAGAATTGGGCAGCAAGTGATGTGCCAGTCACTCCTCTTCTTGAGCTAAAAGATTCAGTCTTAGATCTATTAGCCTTTTGATGCCGCGAGTGACATGCGCTTCTGCCAGAGCGCCGGCCAGGTTCGTGTCGCCAGCAACGATCGCGTCCGCAATTGCTCGATGCTCTTGTTGCACCGCTTCGGGACTTTGTGCCCCCTCGATAGGGATCCAGAGCAGTTCTCCAATTTCAGCCTGCAGGCTCATTTCTGCATGGGTGAGCCTTACAGACTGTGCGGCCACGGCAATCTCGATATGGAAGCGAGCATCCGCACGGCGCCTTTCCAGTCGAGTCGAAGCTTCACCTAACGCGCTGATGTAGTGCTCCAGACGTGTGTGGTGCTCCGGTGCAGAGCGCTTGGCGGCCAGTCGTGCTGCGGTGCCGGAAATTGCAATATGTTCATCGCAAAGGTCGCGCAGTTCCAGGGCACTCATTTCGGTGAGGCGGGAGAAGAGTAGTTCCTCCGAGATTTCCACAGGCGGGCATACAAAGCTGCCGCCGTTGCGACCCCGACGGGTTTCAATCACTCCGCGCTCGCGAAGGTAAGCCAGGGCCTCCCGAAGGGTCACTGTTGCAACGCCGAACTGCATTGCTAGCTCACTTTCGCTGGGCAGTTGTTCGCCTTCGGCAAAGAGGCCGAGGTCAATGACTTCAATCAGGCGGCGCACTACTTCTTCGGTTCGCCCTTCCTGGCGCAGCCGCATAAAGGAGGCTGTACGTGCACTCGTAGTTTCGTTCATACCTATATCTGTTGGCCCGAAGCGCTCTCACCTACTGCCAGGTGACAATCCTCTTCTGCCAATCCTCCGTCTGTTTGCGCCCAACGCGCGTGGCAATTTACCAGAGTTACTGCCTCTCACGCCCTTATAACCTCTTTCCAGATGTTTTGATTGTTCTAGTCAGCAAAAAAAGGCCGCCCCGTGAGGTAGCGGCCTTAAGAAGCTCGCCGGGTGACGGCGAGCTTCGACCAGCTGAGCGCAGGGTGAGGGCTGCGGTCAGTTGTCCCCGAACGGATAGGCCAAGGACGGCATCCATTTGCGCCAGATCTGTTCCAGTTGCCCGTTGGTTTTCACGGCCGCAAGAGCTTCATTGACCTGGGCAAGGAGCTGCCCATTCCCTTTCTTAACCGCGATACCCCATTTGTTCTGCGTTGGTACGCTGAATGCGATCGCCAGGTCTGCTTCTTTCGCGAGTGGTACCAGGGCCACGTCATCGTCGACAAAGGCGTCGATTGTGCCGTCTCGGAGGGCCTGAACCATGTCGCCCAGAACGTCGTCGCTGTCGCCGCCAAAGGGAACGCAGATGCAGTCGGCGAAGGTTTCGGCCAGCGCCATGTTCAAGCTATTGGCAATCGCTCCAACCCTTTTGCCCGCCAGGTCGGCCGGACTCCGAACAGTGCTTCCGCGCAACACCATCACGGCCTCGTCGAAGATCGCGTAGGGTTCGGTGAAGTCGGCCAGGGTTTTCCGATACTCGGAGATACCTTGGCCACACAGGATCACTTCGCCTTGGTCAGCTTGCAGCGCCGGATAGAAGTCAGCCCAGTTGTGGTAGGCGAAACTGAAAGGGAGTCCCAGAGTGTTCGCCAGCAGACGACCGAGATCCGATTCATAGCCATGCCGATAGCCCTTATCGTCCTTCCAGAACAGGGGCGGGGCCGGCAGGTCGGCGCAGATGATCCGGAACTCTTGCAGGGTGTCTTTGTTGACCAGGTTCATGGCAGGTAGTCCAGATACATTTTGCGTTCCCAGTCGGTGACAACGCCGCAGGAGCGGGCCCACTCGTCTGCCTTCAGATCGCGATACAGCTTGCTCATCTCAGTGGGAAGGGCGGAGCGGATTACTTCGTCCTGATCGAACGCCTGGACTGCTTCGCCCAGCGTCAGCGGCAGGCGTCCGGAGGCGCTGCCGCCTTCCACATAGCTGTCCTTGCTCTCGGACTGGCCCGGGTCGATCTTGTTGCGCAGGCCGTCGAGCATGGCCGTCAGCAGCAGGGTGTGGGACAGGTACGGGTTCACGCTGGCATCGGGGAGCTTGTATTCCAGGCGGCCATTGGCGGAGAGGCGAACGGTACAGGTCTTGTTGTCCATACCCCAGTTGATGCGGGTCGGAGCAAACTGCCCGGTGTCCCAGAAGCGCTTATAGGAGTTCACGGTCGAGGCCATGATCATCATGGAGCCCGGAGCGTGGGACAGCATGCCGCCGAGGGCGTGCAGGCCGATTTCGGTCAGGTGTAGTTCGCGGCGGCCTGGTTCGGCCAGGGCGTTGTGATCGCCTTTCCACAGGCTGACGTTGTGGTGGCAGCCATTACCCATGCTGCCGGTGCTCGGCTTCGGCATGAAGCTGGCGGTTACGCCGAACTCACGTGCTACCTGACGGCAGATCAGGCGGTAGGTCATCAGACGGTCTGCGGTCAGCTCGCAGGAGTCGAACATCCAGTTCAGCTCGAGCTGGCCCGGATCCTCGTAGTCGCCTTCGATCATGTCGAGGCCCATGGCGGTCGAGTACTCCATGACGCGCTTGTAGATCGGGCGCATCAGCTCGAGGTTGCCCAGGTGGTAGGCAGGACTCGCGCCCGGGCGCACCTGCACTTCCAGCTTCTCGCCGAACCAGGTCATTTCGGGCTCGCAACCCGATTTCAGGCGCATGCCAGTTTCTTTGATGAAGGCTTCGTGAGTACGGATCAGGTGGCCGCGCGCGTCGGTCGCCAGGGGGGCTCCGCCGTTCTCGATGCGGTGATCCGGCTCGTACAGGCGGCAGAAGAAGGAACCGATGGAACGATCCCAGGGCAGTACCTGGAAGCTGTCGATGTCCGGCAGGGCGGTGAATTCAGCAGCTTGAGCGCCGCCGCCGAGCAGCTCGCCAGAGCGGGAGGTTTGCAGGTCGGAGATTGCGGTGCGGTGGAACTGCACGCCTTTCTCGAGGTTGCGGAGGAGATGCTTGGCCGGGACAACCTTGGCGATGACGCGACCGGAAAGGGTGACCACTTGGTAGTAGAGATACTCCACGCCGGCATCGCGAATGCGAGCCGCAAGCTCCTGCGCTGAGCTGGAGCTGGTGTTGTGTTCTCGGTGAAGGTCTAGCGCTGTCATTCGAGTTCTCCTCTGGCGCAGCGTTCGCAAGGCTCTGCAGCTGCTTGATTCTTGTTACCCCCTGCTCTAACGGCTTTCGGTGAGTGCCTGGCAGGGACGATTTAAATTTAAAATATGGTTTTATATCTTTCAACTGATTTTTTTCCCACGACCGATGAATGGGGCATCTTTTCTTGGGGTGGTCGAGAGAGGGGAGCGGACACGCGTGGTCGCGGCTGCAGTGCGCGAGGGATTCAAGTTGACGGCGGCGAAGCGGGGGGATGCGCCCTCCTAGGAAGAGGGCACGGAACGGCAATGGCAGGCGGAATCAGCGCTGGGCATGCTTCCGGAAGAAAGATGCAGCCCAGTTGGCTATCTGACTGCTGTCCACTTCAAGGCATTCGATGCTATCCAAAGCACCTTCGGAGACCGCATCCGGCAGCAGTGAGCCACGGAACTTGGTCGCCAAAGCCCGGATGTAGTCAGCGGTGAACTCGGGGTGGTACTGCACCGAGAGAGCGGGGAAATCATATGCCAGCACACCATTTCGGCAATGAGAGGAGCCCCCTATGCATACTGAGTCCGGCGGCAGCGTGGTGACCTGGTCTTGGTGGAAGATGTAGGACGCCGCCGCCTTCGGGCCAGCGTCGTTCACATACTCGTAGAGCTGTGCTCCAACGCCCCATCCTTGCTTGGCCTTTGTGGTTTGGCCACCGTACGCGTCGGCCATTATCTGGTGGCCGAAACAGATACCGAAGACGGGAATTTGCAGCGCCTTAAGCTCCTGCAGGAACTCCATGAGGCTCAGCATCCAGGGAGCTCGCTCGTACGCACTGTATTTTGAGCCCGAAAGGATGTAACCGTCATACGTGTGGGGCGAGGGGAGGGCTTCACCCTGTACCGGAGAAACGTAGGTGAACGTCGCCTCAGGCAGGAATGGCGCAATCCAGCGTTCGATCATTGCAGGGTACGAGCCGAAATCATCTGCTAGGTCGGCGGGGGTCTGTCCATTCTCGAGAATGCAGATATTGAGTGCTTTAGATGTCATGGTTCACCTTCTGCCAGCTTGCAAGCAACAACCGTGCTTGATGCTGGCGTGGCTGCGCACAGGTCGATAACCGGCCTCTGCATCACAAACTAAGACGCCGCCCAACGCGTTCACGAGGGGGCGGCGCGTAGGCTCACGATTTTCAGAGGGCCGACAGGATTTCCTTGGCCCACTGCATGGCGATATCACCGGGCAGCTCACCGCTGGATGCATCGTGCAGGCCGCGTTCACCTACTTGCAGTCCGCCCAATGCAATCAACTGCTCAGCGATGATCTCGCTGCCACGGTTGTAGGTGGCATAGAAGCTGTCACCCAGCCCGAAGACTGCGAAGCGCAGACCCTTGAGATCAGGCTTTTCGCTGTTGAGGGCAGCAAAGAATGGCTGAGCGGAGTTTGGAAGCTCGCCGTCACCGTAGGTAGAGCAGACGATGATGTAGAAAGTTTCCGCAGTCAGTTCACTTGCCTGGAATTTGGACATGTCTGCTGCCGAGATATCTACCTCGTGGGCCAGTGCATCTACGATGTCGTCTGCGACCATTTCCGCGTTGCCGGTCTCGGTGCCGAAGAGGACTTGAATTTTCATTATTGGACTCCCGGGGTGTTCTCTTGAGCGATGCTCAACATGTCGAATTTGTTTCTTACTTTCCGCCGAACTCGTCCGCCGGGAGCGCTTTGCAGCTCTTCGGCGTCGATGCGTTTCCAGTCCTCGTAGCTGACCAGATGGGTCTTCACGTTATCGGGGATTGCGATGAAGCCCGGTTTGCCGATAGGGAGGGTACCTTCGGCTACGGCATGAACGATTGCGTCAGCGACTCGCTTGGAATCGGCTCGGTTCTCCGGGATCGTTCCGCGCGGGCCTCTCCTAAACCAGCCGGCACAGTAGAGGCCGCGATCCAGAAGCCCAGCATCGATGTCCGCCGTAGCTCCGGAAAGTGCGTCTCGACTGAGATCGGTCTCGGGGCGCTCCTGGAAGCCGATGGCCGTAATCACGCTGTCGGCTTTCAGCCGGAGACGCTTATCAGCACCGTCGACAGAAATGAAGGTGATTGCCTGGACGTTATCCTCCCCATGAATTTCCTCCGGGATCCAGCCGAAGTGGAAGGTTACGGTTTTATGCTGTGGCCCCGGCTTGCTCTCGGTGTCCCGCAGCGACAGGATCGCTTCGATCTTCGCGTGTTCTTGCGGGCTCGCTGCTGCAGTTAGTGCTGAGCCCGACCCGATTTCGAATCGAACGTTGTTCAGCTTCGCCAGCTCTTTGATCATTACAGTGTCGAACTTGGCGAGGGCTGCCGGCGAGCGGCCGACGATGTCGATGGACTCCACCGGATCGGTTAGCAGGTGCGCCAGGGACTCTTCCGAGATGTCCGAGCCCTCGAATTCGTCATGAGACTTGGCGAATAGTCGCAACAGGTCGATGGCAACATTGCCATTTCCCACGATCACGGTTCGCTTGCCGAGGAGGGGGGCGAAACCAATTTCGTCGGGATGGTCATTGAGCAAGCGCGTCATACGGCCCGCGCCGTATACCTGCTCCAGGCTATCGCCGGGGATGCCCAACTTCCGATCGCCATAGAGCCCGGTCGCCAGCACCACGATGTCGTAGGCTTGACGAAGGTCGTCCAACGACAAGTCTTTGCCGATTTCCAGATTGCCTATGAAGCGAATGTTTTCTCGCTCGAACAGGCGCTCGAATTGCCGGGTGACCGCCTTGGTGCCGGGGTGATCAGGAGCGACTCCGTACCGTACGAGTCCATATGGAACGGGTAGTCGATCGAGCATCACGATTTCGGATTCCGGCCACTCTTTGCGGAGGGCCTGTGCTACGTAGCAACCCGAGGGCCCCGTGCCGACTATCGCCACAGTTGGATTGGCCATTGTCAGATGCCTCGATCGAACTTGAGCGGCATTGTGATTGCGCCGGTGTTGCCGCTATCCGGCAGCCACTTCACTTCGCCGTTGTAAGCGGGGTTATGCAGTCGCTGCGCAAGCAAGCTCAGCGCTTCGGTCATGTCGCCACGTGCAATGAAGTGGCCGATGCAATGGTGGGCCCCTGCACCGAAGCCGAAGTGAGGTTGGCGTTTGGCGGTGATATCGAAGCCTGGATTCTCGAACGCGTTCGGGTCAGTGCCGGCGGCTTGGCTGAACAGGTGGACGGTGGTGCCTTTCTTGATGTCCAGACCTTGGTAGTTGAAGTCTTCCAGGGCTTCGCGGGTGACCCAGGTAACGGTGGGGCGCACACGCATGACCTCTTCGACTGCCGCACGCGCGAGGTCGGGTTGCTCGCCAAGTAGCTTCCACTGTTCGGGATGCTGGACGAATGTGTCCATGGCTAGAGCGATCTGATTTCGGGTGGTGTCGATGCCGCCGAAGATGGCGAGAATGATCATGTCGTACAGCTCTTGGTCGCTCAGAGCTGCTTTGTCTTCCTCGTTGGCCTTTACCAACATGCTGAGGAAGTCGTCACCCAGGCCGTTTTGCTTCAGGGTCTCCACGGCCATTTTTGCGTAGCCGTACATCTTGTCGGTAGCAGCGTTGATCTTGGCTTCGTCCTGCTTGAACGTCACGCCCAGAGCAAGGCCCATATCGACGGCCAGCTCGGCCAAGCCGCGCCACTCACTGCGCGGCAGGCCGAGTAGCGAGCAGATGACCTGGGTGGCATAGGGCTCGGAGAACTGGGACACGAACTCGCATTGACCAGCATCGATGAAGCTGTCGATGAGCTCATTGGCCATGTCCTGGAATTCGGGGGTCATCTTCCGCACCAGCTTGGGGGAGAAGGCGGGATTCGCCAGACGACGGAGGCGGGAGTGATCAGCGCCTTCGCGGCTCAGCAGCATGCGCACCCACCAGTCCGCGAAACTACCGGTCGCCTTGTTATGGGCTGGCCAGGCATAGCTGCCCTGGCGGAGGCGCTGATCGCGGATCAGGGCGTTCACCTCGTCATAACGCAGTACTGCTATTCCATACGGAGTGCGAGCAAACCAACTCTTTGCCCGCGCTTCCGCGACCGCTTGGGAGCGCATGGAGAAAGACGGGTCAGCCACATCAAGGTAAGGCGCAGCCTCGAGCGTAGTTGGGGCACTGGATGACATTTGGACACCTCCGATTCTTGTTAAAGGCTTCTGGGGGGCTTTCTTACAGGCCATCCCCAGGCTCAGCGCTACGCCATTTATTCCTTCCCCGCTCACCTCTGTCTGCTAATCACGGGGAGGTTGGACGACTTCAATTTAAAATATGGTTTTATATCTTTCAACAGGATTTTTGCATCCGCTTGTCTGGAATGGTGAGGTGAGTCGTGGGGTTGTGGCGTTCAGAAGGCCCATTGAGTAGGGGTTTTGCGGATCCGTCGCAGAGGGATTGGCATGAAATAAACTTTAAGATATGGTTTCATAAGATTTAGTCCTTTCAGGAACCGCCTCATGAAGCCAGCCCGCGCCGTAGCCATCATTCATTCCGATTCCGACGTGGCTGGAAGCCTCCCAGACCTGTTCGCCGACCTCGGTATCCAGCTGGAAATTAACCCGGTGTCGGCAGGCTTGCCGGCTCCCGAGGCACTGGAATTGGCCGTGGTGATGGGAAGTCCGGAGTCGGCATACGACCACCGGCTGCCTTGGCTAGCCAGTGAGTTGGAATGGCTCCAGGCCGTTCAGGCGCGAGGCGTACCAACTCTAGGTATCTGTTTCGGCAGTCAGCTGCTGGCGCGTGCGCTGGGCGGCCAGGTCTATCGCAACGCCGCGCCAGAAATTGGCTGGACGCCGTTGGATACCCCCGATGGTTGGGCGCACAAGGGCCCGTGGTTGAACTTCCACTTTGACGCCTTCACCCCCCCGCCTGGTGCCACGCTCCTTGGCAAAACCGACTTGGCACCGCAGGCGTACCGAGTAGGTCGCGCCATGGGTGTTCAGTTCCATCCCGAGATCGATGCCCAGATGTTCGATACCTGGACTGCCTACTGGCGCGAAACGGAGGAGGGGAAACGATTCCTCGCGTCGGCCGGGGATCTGCCGGAGCGCATGCGTGCGGAAATTGAGGCCAGAGAGCCCGAAAACCGAGTGAACTGCAGAGAGTTGCTTCGCGACTTTCTTAGCCACATCTGAGGCTTACCTCAGTTAATTCTGGATCAGCCTCGTGTCAGTGCTTTTCCAGAGACAGCCAAGCGTTGCAGCACTACTACAAGAGGAAAAGACATGAGCAACCTGACCCGCTCCGAATGGGAGTCCAGAGCCAAAGCTTTGAAGATCGAAGGTCGAGCCTTCGTCAACGGCGAGTACACCGACGCATTTGATGGTGAGACTTTCGATTGCGTAAGCCCGGTGGATGGTCGTGTGCTCGTGGAGGTTGCCAGTTGCGACCAAGCAGATGCTGAGCAGGCTGTGGCGAATGCTCGCATCGTATTCGAGTCCGGCGTCTGGTCGCGCCTGGCGCCGGTCAAGCGCAAGGAAGTGATGATCCGCTTCGCCGACCTGATCGATGCCCATGCCGAAGAGCTGGCCCTGCTGGAAACCCTGGACATGGGCAAGCCGATCGGCGATTCGCTGAGCGTCGACGTCCCTTCCGCATCCCGCGCCATCCGTTGGAGCGGCGAGGCCATCGACAAGATCTACGACGAAGTCGCTGCCACCCCGCACAACGAGCTGGGTCTGGTGACCCGCGAGCCGGTGGGCGTGGTCGCTGCCATCGTGCCCTGGAACTTCCCCCTGCTGATGACCTGCTGGAAACTCGGCCCGGCGCTGTCCACCGGCAACTCGGTAGTCCTCAAGCCCTCCGAGAAGTCGCCGCTGACCGCCATCCGCCTGGCCCAGCTGGCCATCGAAGCCGGCATTCCGGCTGGTGTGCTCAACGTGCTGCCGGGCTTTGGCCACACAGTGGGCAAGGCCCTGGCCCTGCACATGGACGTGGACACCCTGGTGTTCACCGGCTCCACCAAGATCGCCAAGCAACTGATGATCTACGCCGGCGAATCAAACATGAAGCGTGTCTGGCTGGAAGCCGGCGGCAAGAGCCCGAATATCGTCTTTGCCGACGCGCCCGACCTCAAGGCCGCCGCCGAAGCCGCCGCTGGCGCCATCGCCTTCAACCAGGGCGAAGTCTGCACCGCCGGCTCGCGCCTGCTGGTCGAGCGCTCCATCAAGGACAAGTTCGTGCCCATGGTGGTCGAGGCCATCAAGTCCTGGAAACCGGGTCATCCGCTTGATCCGGCCACTAATGTTGGTGCTGTGGTCGATGTCCAGCAGCTCAACACCGTCTTGTCCTACATCCAGGCTGGCCATGACGACGGCGCCAAGCTGGTGGCCGGCGGCAAGCGCGTACTGGAAGAGACCGGCGGCACCTATGTCGAACCGACCGTCTTCGATGGCGTGGACAACGCCATGCGCATCGCCAAGGAAGAGATCTTCGGCCCGGTGCTGTCGGTCATTGCCTTCGACAGCGAAGAAGAAGCCGTCGCCATCGCCAACGACACCGTGTACGGCCTGGCCGCAGCGGTGTGGACGAGCAACCTGTCCCGTGCCCATCTGGTCGGCAAGGCCCTACGCGCCGGCAGTGTGTGGATCAACCAGTACGACGGCGGCGACATGACCGCGCCCTTCGGTGGTTTCAAGCAGTCCGGCAACGGTCGCGACAAGTCGCTGCACGCGTTCGACAAGTACACCGAGCTGAAAGCTACCTGGATCAAGCTGTAAGGAGCGAACCATGCCTTTGAACAACACTGTCTTGTTTCGCCAGCAGGCCTTCATTGATGGCGCTTGGGTAGATGCGGACAACGGCCAGAGCATCAAGGTCAACAACCCAGCAACCGGGGAGATCATCGGCACTGTCCCGAAGATGGGCGCAGCTGAAACGAGGCGGGCTATCGAGGCAGCTGATCGTGCTCTGCCCGCATGGCGTGAGCTGACGGCGAAGGAACGCGCTGGAAAGTTGCGCCGCTGGTTCGAACTGATGATGGCGAACCAGGAAGAACTGGCCCGCTTGATGACGATGGAGCAGGGCAAGCCCCTCGCTGAATCGCGCGGCGAGATTGCTTACGCCGCATCGTTCCTCGAATGGTTCGCGGAGGAAGGTAAACGCATCTACGGCGACACCATCCCGGGTCACCAGCCTGACAAGCGACTGCTGGTTCTCAAGCAGCCTATTGGGGTAACCGCTGCCATCACACCGTGGAACTTCCCTGCCGCGATGATCACGCGCAAGGCGGGGCCGGCCTTAGCTGCCGGCTGCACCATGGTGATCAAGCCCGCTTCGCAGACTCCTTTTTCGGCGTTGGCTATGGCTGCATTGGCCGAGCAGGCCGGCATTCCGCGTGGTGTGCTGAGCGTCGTCACCGGTAGCGCCGGCGAAGTCGGTAGTGAGCTGACCAGTAACCCGATTGTGCGGAAGCTATCGTTCACCGGTTCCACCGAGATCGGTCGCCAACTCATGGCCGAGTGTGCGAAGGACATCAAGAAGGTGTCGCTGGAGCTCGGCGGCAACGCTCCCTTCATTGTCTTCGACGACGCCGACCTGGATGCGGCCGTGGAGGGGGCGTTGGCCTCCAAATACCGGAATGCTGGTCAGACGTGCGTCTGTGCGAACCGCCTGTATGTCCAGGACAGCGTATACGACGCGTTCACCGACAAGCTCAAAGCGGCGGTGGCGAAACTTAAGATCGGCAATGGCCTCATGGACGGCGTGACCACGGGCCCACTCATCGATGAGAAGGCGATCGCGAAGGTGGAAGAGCACATCTCGGATGCGGTTGCGTTGGGTGCGCAAGTGGTCGCGGGCGGCAATAGCCTGGGTGGAAGCTTCTTCGAGCCAACCATCCTGGTGAATGTTCCGAAGAATGCCAAGGTCGCCAAGGAGGAAACTTTCGGGCCTCTCGCACCGCTCTTCCGCTTCACCGACGAGAGCGATGTGATCGCTCAAGCCAACGACACCGAGTTTGGCTTGGCCGCTTACTTCTACGCGCGTGACCTGAGCCGGGTATTCCGGGTTGGCGAAGCTTTGGAGTACGGCATTGTTGGAATCAATACCGGGATCATCTCGACAGAGGTAGCGCCCTTTGGCGGCATCAAAGCGTCCGGTATCGGGCGCGAAGGATCCAAGTACGGCATCGAGGACTATCTCGAGATCAAGTACCTCTGTCTAGGCGGCATCTAACCAAACCTCGAGCCTCGGTTCGAGGTGGTCGAGAGAGTGGAGTGTCGGCAGCGCTCTCTCGACCTTAATTTTGGATCGAGGCTCATCCTGAATGAATTCGGCCTAACCAGGCCCTGAGAGGAAGACATGAGCAACACCAACGAGTCCCTGATGCAGCGTCGCAATGAGGCAGTCGCCCGAGGCGTAAGCCAGATCCACCCCATCTTTGCCGAGCGCGCTGAGAACGCCAAAGTGTGGGACGTCGAAGGGCAGGAGTACCTCGATTTCGCAGGTGGCATTGCGGTGCTGAATACCGGCCATCTTCATCCGAAAGTGGTAGCGGCCGTGCAGGCTCAACTGAGCAAACTGACTCACACCTGCTTCCAGGTTTTGGCCTACGAGCCATACGTTGAGATCTGCGAGAAGCTCAACAAGCTGGTGCCGGGCGACTTTCCGAAGAAAACCTTGCTTGTGACGACCGGCGCTGAAGCGGTCGAGAACGCCATTAAAATCGCACGTGCCGCCACTGGCCGCACCGGTGTCATCGCGTTTACCGGTGCCTATCACGGACGGACGCTGATGACCCTCTCGCTGACCGGGAAAGTCGTGCCGTACTCCGCCGGCATGGGGCTCATGCCTGGTCAGGTCTATCGCGCCATGTATCCCTGTGCTTTGCACGGTATTAGCGTTGAGGATTCGATCGCGAGTATCGAGCGCATCTTCAAGAACGACGCTGCGCCGAGCGACATTGCCGCCATCATTTTGGAACCGGTGCAAGGCGAGGGCGGTTTCTATGTCGCCCCGAAGGAGCTGCTGCTTCGACTGCGCGCGCTGTGTGATCAGCACGGCATTGTGCTCATCGCGGACGAAGTGCAGACCGGAGCAGGCCGCACCGGAACATTCTTCGCAATGGAGCAGATGGGCGTCGCCGCCGACCTGACCACCTTCGCCAAGTCGATTGCAGGGGGCTTCCCGTTGGCGGGCGTGACCGGCAAGGCAAGTGTCATGGACAGCGTGGCGCCGGGCGGCTTGGGTGGGACTTATGCGGGAAGCCCTTTGGCCTGTGCAGCAGCACTTGCTGTGCTGGACGTGTTCGAGGAAGAGAATCTCCTGGATCGCGCGAAGTCCGTCGGCGAGATCCTCGTCACCGGCCTGAAGGAGCTACAAGCCCAGTATAAGTCGATCGGCGAAGTACGAAACCTCGGAGCGATGATTGCTGTCGAGCTCTTCGAGGGCGGCGATCTCAACAAGCCGGCAAGCGCACTGACTAGCCAAGTAGTCGTCAAGGCGCGCGAAAAGAAACTGATCCTCTTGTCCTGCGGCACGTACAGCAACGTGCTGCGCATCCTTGTGCCGCTAACTGCCAGCGATGAACAGCTCAACCAGGGTCTGGAGATCATTCGCCAGTGCTTTGCCGAGCTCGCCTGAGTCCCGCCCTACGGAGTACAGAATCATGAACCAGTCGAAACTTTCGCTCGCCGAGAAGGACGTTCAGCATCAGCTCCACCCGTACACCGATGCCCGTGTCCACCAGGAAGTGGGGCCGCTGATCATCGAGCGTGGCGAGGGCGTATACGTCTTTGACGACCAGGGTAAGCGCTATGTCGAGGCGATGTCGGGTCTTTGGAGCGTTGCGCTGGGCTTCAGCAACGAGCGCCTGATCAAGGCCGCTGAACAGCAATTGCGCAAGCTGCCGTTCTATCACCTCTTTAGCCATAAGGCGCATAGCCCCAGCATTGAGCTCGCGGAGAAGCTGATCGAAATCGCGCCTGTGCCAATGAGCAAGGTCTTCTTCACCAACTCCGGGTCGGAAGCCAACGATACCGTCGTCAAGATGATCTGGTATCGCAACAACGCGATCGGCAAACCGACCAAGAAGAAGTTCATCAGTCGTCTGAATGCATACCACGGCATCACCACTGTTAGCGCCAGCCTCACCGGGTTGCCGGCGAACCAACGTGGTTTTGATGTTCCGTTGTCGGGTTTCTATCACGTTGGGTGCCCGCACCACTATCGCTACGCCAAGCCGGGGGAAACTGAAGAGCAGTTTGCCGATCGCCTCGCGGCAGAACTGGAAAGTGTCATCCTCCGAGAAGGCCCGGAAACCATTGCGGCGTTCTACGGTGAACCCCTGATGGGTGCGGGCGGTGTGATCGTGCCTCCGCGTACCTATTGGGAAAAGATCCAGGCGGTATGCAGCAAGTACGACATCCTAGTGGTCGCCGACGAGGTCATCTGTGGCTTCGGTCGTACAGGCAAGATGTTCGGCAGTGAGACCTTTGGCATCAAGCCGGACGTCATGGTTGTCTCCAAACAGTTGTCGTCCTCCTATCAACCCATCGCGGCCATCCTGATCAACGACAAAGTCTTCGAAGGTATCGCCGATCAAAGCCATACCATGGGTACTCTCGGGCACGGGTTTACTGGTAGCGGTCACCCGGTTGCTACCGCCGTAGCCTTGGAGAACATCAGGATCATCCAAGAAGAGCACTTGGTCGAGCATGCTGCCGAGATGGGGGAGTTGCTTCAGGCTGGCCTGGCTCACTTCTCGGAGCACCCATTGGTAGGGGAAGTGCGTGGCTGTGGTCTGATCGCCGCAGTGGAGCTGGTCGCGGATCGCAAGACCAAGGCCCCCATGGATGTGGTTGGCAAGTTGGGCCGTTACCTGGCTGGCCGCGCGCAGGAGCACGGCATGATCACTCGGGCGATGGGGGATTCAATCGCGTTCTGTCCGCCATTGATATCCACGAAAGCGGAGATTCAACTGGTATTGGATACCTTCAGCCGTGCGCTTGACGACACCGACCGCTGGTTCGGTCTGGGCTACAACCAAAGCCTTTGGCACCAGTGGGAAGGCTACACCCACAAGTCCTGATATCGTCTGGCCCGAGTAATCGAGCCCGTGTGACTGTCACTCAGTCATCCACGCTTATCCCCGCATATGCGGGGCTTTTTTGGGTGCGCCCGGCAGGGCGCACCCACTCAGGGGTGAAAGTCCCCGACACACCCGGCAAGGGGAAGTGTTAGCCGGAGGCAAGGGTGGCGCGGGCGACTGCGCATCTGAAGGAAGCCCGAGGCAAAGCGCTGGCCTGACGAACAGGAAGCGGATACGAGGCGGCATGGCGGGGTAAGCAGTCCAAAATCTGTGAAGCCCGATACTTGCACGGAACGCCATGACGTATATCCGACAGGCATAAGCGTGAAAGTGGGTGCGCCATACCCGGGGAGATCTGCATCGCTGCCAGCAATGGCTACCGGAACCGAGAGGTGCCGGGATGGCGCTGCAGAAGTCAGCAGAGGCCATAGTAGGTGCCGGCACGGGCTGAAGGGCCGAACGATTAATGCCGAGAGTAGGACGATTGACCTCGACGAACCACAACGACGCAGGAGTCCCTTATCAGGGAGCCAGGCATAAGCATGGCCGTGAGCTACGCCGGTTGGCCAAATCCATGGACGATATCCGCAAGGAATTGGCTGCCTTCATGGCATCGGCGGCAGGGGAAAACCTCTTCGTCTATGGGATCACGTCGGGGGGAAGGGGAGATGCATTGGCCATCCATAATGATCGTCCACTGGCTCAGAAATGCCGAGAGTGAATGCGCTCGAGAGGGATGGACATGCCTGCCAGATGCCATTCGCTACATCCAGGCGCGAAACCCAGCTCCAGGCCCCAAGAAATATGGCTGTTCCAGCTGGCGACAAATCCTCCATGAAGCGAGAGTGTTCGAAATGGAGAAGCGTACGGACAGTTCCTCTGGGGCGACTGTCGCCTGGTACCGGAGCAGGCTCTCCGCGCTCTCAAATTGAAGGGCCAAATAGCGCTGCATAGGTGATGGAGCCGTGTAGGGCAGTCAGGGACGAAATGGAGAGAAAGGCCACCAAGATGGTCGCCAACAGGAGTCTGGACTCCCGTTGGCATCAGTTTGTTGAGCTTGAGAGTTTGTTCGACTACTCAGTGACCTACCGTAAGATGCCGCTCCAGGTGGCCTGGTAGTTACCCCAGATAAAGGTTCGAACCCACTCTGGGACGCCATTCTCACGCCGCTCCGGCTACCTTTCCCATCGCTCAACCCTGTGCCAGCAGCCATTCCCGTGGGCTCGACCCGGTCTTGCGGCGGAATGCCCGTGCCAGCGCCGAAGGGCTTTCATAGCCCACGGCGTCCGCCACGTGGGGGATGGGTCTGCCGTCGCGGAGCAGCTTCTGCGCCAGGCCCACCCGCCACTGCACCAGGTAGTCGGCCGGGGTCTGCCCGGTCACTTCACGGAAGTGCGCGGCGAAGGCGGCGCGGGACATGCTGGCGGCGCTGGCCAGTTCGGCCACCGTCCAGGGGTGTTTCGGGTCCTCGTGCATCAGGTTAAGGGCCCTGGACAGGCGTGGATCGGCCAGGCCCGCCAGCATGCCCGTGGCAAGGCCGCGATGGGCCAGCAGATGGCGTAGCAACTGGATCACCAGCAATTCGAACAGGCGGTCCATCACCGCACGGCGGCCGCATTCCTCGCCAAAGGCCTCGGCGAACAACCAGTCCAGGTTGCCCGCCAGCAGCGGCACGTCCTTGAGCGGCAGCACCAGGTAGTCGGGCAGTGCGCCGGCCAGCGGATTGCCCGAGGCGCCGCCGAACGCCAGGGTGGCGCACACCAGCCGGGTACCGTCGCCCTCGGCGGACTCCAGGCGGTGCGGGTAGGGGCGGGGGAAGAACGCCAGGCTCGGCTCCTCCAGCGACCAGTGGCTGCCGTCGCCCATGCGCAGGCCCACTCGTCCTCCCTGCAGCAGGTGCACATGGCCGCTGTGGCCTTCCTGGCCAAAGGCCTCCAGGCCGCAGAAGGCACCGCTGAAGAAGGTACCGGCCTGGACGCCGAAGTGCCCCAGCAGGACGGAAAGTCGATCCATGGTCGGACTCCTCTGAAAAAAGAAAGTCTGGACGATTAGTCGCAAGTTGGCGAACTTCTGCGTCCATGAGGTCGGCGTCGTGCCCTGGCATGGACCCCTATCCAGGAGGGGATACCCATCCACAGGAGAGCCCACCATGCCCCGCATCGCCCTTGCCACCGTCGAAGAGGCCGCCGTCGTGACCCGCCGAAGCGCTATCAGGCGCCTTGCCCAGTGGGTAACGCGGAATCTGCCGGGTCGGTGACCGTCCGGAATTGCTTTGGTCGAAGGAGCAGGCACAATGCCGCGTATTTTCCGAGAGCCCACGACCATGGCCAGCATCCCCACTTCTCGAGCGTCCCATGCTCAGCGCTGAACTCAAGGCCTTCTACCGGGTGGCCCGCCTGGGCAGCATCACCCAGGCGGCCAAGAAGCTCGGCCTGAGCCAGCCGACGGTCACCACCCAGATCCGCAACCTGGAAGCTCAGTACGGCGTGGAGCTGTTCCACCGTGGCGGCCGCCGCCTGGTGGTGAGCGAGGAGGGCGCCCGGTTGCTGCCCATGGTCAAGGCGCTGCTGCAGCAGGAAGCCGACATCGAGTTCTACCTGCGCAACTGCGGCCAGGTGCAGGGTGCGCTGCGCATCGGCGCGACCGCGCCCTATTACATCCTCGACCTGGTGCGGGCCTTCCGTGAGCGTTTTCCACAGACCGACGTGTCATTGGAGATCGGCAATTCCCAGCAGGTGATCGAGGCCCTGGAGGAATACCGGGTGGATCTTGCGGCCTCGTCCCAGAAACTGGAGGACGCGCGACTGACCCGGGTACTCCTGGGCAGCGATCCGCTGGTGCTGGCGGTGCATCGCCAGCATCCCCTGGCGCGACATCCGTCGGTGGCGCTGGAGGACCTGCGGGGTCACTGCCTGCTCATGCGCGAATCCGGCTCCACCACCCGGCAACTGACCGAGGCGATGCTCAGGGACGCCGGTATCACCCCGGGGCCGCTGCTGGAGATCGGCAGCCGCGAGTCGATCCGCGAGGCGGTGATCCGCAACCTCGGGATCAGCATCATCGCCCGCCACGAAGTGCCGGATAACCCGGAGCTGCGGGTGGTCGAGCTCAAGGGCGCGCCGCACATCGACGAATACCTCTACTGCCTCAAGGAGCGTCGCCAGGCGCGCCTGCCGGCGGCCTTCCTGGCCCTGGCGCGGTAGTAGCGGCACCCGACGCCCGGCGCGACCCTCAGGTCCGCATCGCAAATCCGCCAATGCCACTATTGGCGTGTTTTCGGCAATCGCCATCTGGCCTTCGCAATCCATCCCTAGCATCCACCTCGTCGAGCCGTGCATCGCCGCACGCCCCCTGTTCAACGAGGTAACGCCATGACCCCTGCCGACCACGCCGCCTCCCTGCGGGTGCGGGATATCCACAAGCGCTTCGGCCATTTCACCGCCCTGGACGGGGTGAGCCTGGACATCGCCGCGGGCGAGCTGGTGTGCCTGCTGGGGCCGTCCGGCTGTGGCAAGACCACGCTGCTGCGCTGCATCGCCGGACTGGAGCGCCAGGATGGCGGCAGCCTGTACATCGGCAGCCGGGATATTTCCCATCTGCCGCCCCAGGCCCGTGACTACGGCATCCTGTTCCAGTCCTACGCGCTGTTCCCCAACCTCAACGTCGAGCAGAACATCGCCTACGGACTGGCCGGCGCCAGCCGCGAGCAGGCCCGCGTCCGGGTGGCGGAGATGCTGGAACTGGTGGGCCTCGCCGGCAGCGAGCGGAAGTACCCCGGCCAGTTGTCCGGTGGCCAGCAGCAACGGGTGGCCCTGGCCCGCGCCCTGGCACCCAGTCCTTCGTTGCTGCTGCTGGACGAGCCCATGTCGGCGCTGGACGCCCGCGTCCGCGAGCACCTGTGCACCGAGTTGCGGCACCTGCAGAGGCGCCTGGGGATCACCACCCTGATGGTCACCCACAACCAGGACGAGGCCATGCTCATGGCCGACCGCATCGCGGTGATCAACCAGGGGCGGGTGGAGCAGTACGGCACGCCCACCGAGATCTACCGCCAACCGGCGACGCCCTTCGTCGCCGAGTTCGTCGGCCAGGGCAACTGGCTGCCCTTCGCCTCGCGCCAGAACGGCCACGTCCGCGTTGGAGGCCTCGAGCTGCGCCTGCCGGAAATCGCCGGCAGCGCCGCCAGCGGCCGGCTGTTCTGCCGCCCGGAGGCCATCGCCATCGATCCGGCCGAGCAGCAGGACAACCGCTTCCGCGCCCAGGTGCGGGAAATCACCTTCCTCGGCAATCGCTGCCGCATGAGCTTCGAGCTGGAGCAGCTGCCCGGCCATCCGCTGTTGGCGGAACTGGACCCGGAACGCCTGCCGCGCCTGGGCTCCCCGGACATCTGGGTGGCCTTGCCGCCCCACAGCCTGCAGGTGTTCGCCTGAGATGGACCGCGTGATGCAACTGGAAAATACCGGCGTCCGCTCGGGACAGCGTTCCGACCTGGGCGACCGCCTCTTCGTGCAGGGTGGCAAGTACCTGCTCCTGCTGCTGCTGTGCCTCGCCGTGCTGCTGCCCCTGGGCGCCATCTTCTGGCGGGGCTTCAGTGGCGAGGCGGGGCAGGGCGGCGGCCTGTCGGCCGCACGCGAGCTGCTGGCCAGCGCCAACTTCCACTGGCTGCTGGGCAACAGCCTCAAGGTGTCCCTGAGCGTGGCCGCCATCGTCGTGCCCAGCGCCTACCTGTTCGCCTACGCCCTGCAACGCACGCTCATCCCGGCCAAGGGGCTCTGGCGCGGGATATCGCTGCTGCCGCTGCTGGCCCCCTCGATGCTGCCGGGCATCGCCCTCATCTACCTGTTCGGCAACCAGGGCCTGTTGCGCGACTGGCTGCCGGACACAATCTACGGCTTCTGGGGCATCGTCCTCGGCCAGGCCATCTACACCTTTCCCCACGCGCTGATGGTGCTGCTCTCGGCCCTCGGCATGGCCGATGCGCGCCTGTTCGACGCCGCCGCCAGCATGGGCGCCGGCCCCTGGCGGGCGTTCCGCAGCATCACCTGGCCGGCCACGCGGCAGGCGGTGTTCGCCGCCTTCTGCCTGGTGTTCACCCTGTGCATCACCGACTTCGGCGTGCCCGTGGTGGTGGGCGGCGATTACCAGGTGCTGGCGCTGGAGGCCTACAAGGCCGTGGTGGGCCAGCAGCAGTTCGGCCGGGGGGCCTTGATCGGCATGGTGCTGCTGCTGCCGGCGCTGCTCAGCTTCGGCGTCGATGCCTGGCTGCGCCGCCGCCAGGGCGAGGCCATGAGCGGTCGCGCCCAGGTCTTCCACCCGCAACCATCGAGGGGGCGCGATGCCTGCTTCCTCGCCCTGGTGCTGCTGGTCTGCTCGGTGATCCTGCTGGTGCTGGGCATGGCGGTGTATTCGTCCCTGGTGAAATTCTGGCCCTACGACCTGTCGCTGTCGCTGCGTCACTACGCCTTCGAGGACACCGCCGGCGGGGGCTGGCTGGCCTACCGCAACAGCCTGACGCTGGCCACCTGCACGGCCCTGATCGGTGGCGCGCTGATCTTCACCGGCGCCTACCTGATGGAGAAGACCGGAGGCCGCACCTGGCTGAACCAGAGCCTGCGCCTGCTGAGCTTCGTGCCCATGGCGGTGCCGGGGCTGGTGCTGGGCCTGGGCTACGTCTTCTTCTTCAACCTGCCGGGCAATCCGCTGCATGTGCTCTACGGCAGCATGACCCTGCTGGTGATCTGCACCATCGCCCACTTCCTGACCACCGCGCAGATGACCGCGACCACCGCCCTGCGCCAGCTGGACGGCGAGTTCGAGGCCGCCGCGCTGTCCCTCAAGGCGCCGCTCTGGCGGCACTACCTGAAGGTGACGGTGCCCATCTGCCTGCCGGCGCTGCTGGATATCGTCCGCTACCTGTTCGTCTCGGCCATGACCACGGTGTCCGCCGCCATTTTCCTCTACAGCCCCGACAGCATCCTCGCCGCCGTGGCCGTGCTGAACATGGATGACGCCGGCAACGTCGGCGGCGCGGCCGCCATGTCCACCCTGATCCTGCTCACGTCGGCCGCCGTGTCCCTGCTGCTGGCCTGGGCCTCGCGCGGTGCGCTGCGCCGCTCCCAGGCCTGGCGCCAGGGTGCGCCGGACGCCGCCTGAACACTCACTCACGCACTGCCAACCCCGACCAGGAGCTTCACATGTTCAAACGCCTCGCCCTCGCCGCCGCCCTGGTGGCCGGCTTCAGCCTCCAGGCCCAGGCCGCCACCGAGCTGACCGTCTACACGGCCCTGGAAGCCGAGCAGCTGTCGACCTACAAGAAGGCCTTCGAGAAAGCGAACCCGGACATCGAAATCAAGTGGGTACGGGATTCCACCGGCATCATCACCGCCAAGCTGCTGGCCGAGAAGGACCGTCCCCAGGCCGACGCGGTCTGGGGCCTGGCCGCCTCCAGCCTGGCCATCCTCGATGCCCAGGGCATGCTGGAGAAATACGCCCCCCGGCATCTGGACAGCATCGGCGCCCACTACCGCGACGCCGCCAACCCGCCGGCCTGGGTGGGGATGGACGTCTGGGCCGCGACCCTCTGCTTCAATACCGTGGAAGCCGAGAAGCAGGGCCTGACCCGGCCGGGCAGCTGGGAAGACCTGACCCGGCCCGAATACCGGGGCAAGATCGTGATGCCCAACCCGGCCTCCTCCGGTACCGGCTTCCTCGATGTCAGCGCCTGGCTGCAGACCTTCGGCGAGCCCCAGGGCTGGGCCTACATGGATGCCCTGCACCAGAACATCGGCCAGTACGTCCACTCCGGCTCCAAGCCCTGCAAGCTGGCCGCCGCCGGCGAGTTCCCCATCGGCATTTCCTTCGAGTACCCGGCGGTGCAGCTCAAGCGCCAGGGCGCGCCGCTGGACATCATCCTGCCCAAGGAAGGCCTGGGCTGGGAGATCGAGGCCACCGGCATCGTCAAGGGCACCGATCAGCTGGAGGCGGCGAAGAAGCTCGCCGACTTCTCCGCCAGCCCCGCCGCCATGGCGCTGTACAAGGAGAACTTCGCGGTGCTGGCCGCCCCCGGCATCGCCAAGCCGCAGACCGAACTGCCCGCCGACTACGAGCAGCGCCTGATCAAGAACGACTTCGCCTGGGCCTCGCAGAACCGCGACCGGATCCTCGCCGAGTGGCGCAAGCGCTACGACGGCAAGTCCGAGAAGCTGCCCCAGTAAGTCTGCCCAGCCTCTCGCTGCGTTCCCCCTCTCCCTCTGGGAGAGGGGGCAACATCATCCCAGGAGAACGCAATGCCCCTGCACGACACCGACATCGCCATCGTCGGCGCCGGTATCCTCGGCCTTTCCCATGCCTACGCCGCCGCTCGCCGGGGCCTCAAGGTCAGCGTCTTCGAGCGCAGCGCCACGCCCCTGGGGGCTTCGGTGCGCAATTTCGGCCAGGCCCTGGTCACCGGTCAGCCGCCGGGCCCCATGTTCGCCCTGGCCCGGGACAGTCGCGCCCTCTGGTCCGCCTGGGCGGAGGCCGCCGGCTTCCATATCCGCCGCAATGGCTCGTTGCTGCTGGCCCGCACCCGGGCCGAGGAAGAACTGCTTGAGGCCTTCTGCGAAGTGCGCGCGCCGGAGCACGGCTACCGGGTCGAGCTGCTGCGGGGCGATGCGTTGCACGACCTCTACCGGGGCCAGTTCAGCCACCACCGCGCCGCCTTGCTGGGGCTCGACGACCAGCAGGTCTACTCCCGCGAGGCGATTCCGGCATTGGTGGATTACCTGCGCCGCGAGCACGGCGTGCAGTTCCACTTCTCCACCCTCGTCCGCGATATCGAGCCGCGACTCATCCACAGCACCGCCGGCCGGTGCCGGGCGGAGCAGATAGTCCTGTGCTCGGGCCACGACTACCAGACCCTGCTGGCCGAGCAGATCGCGGCACTGCATCCCCAGGTCTGCCGCCTGCAGATGCTGCGGGTGCGCCCCGAGCGGGACTTCGGCCTGGACCAGGCCGTGCTCACCGGCCTCAGTTGCGTCCATTACGGCGCCTTCTCCGACCTGCCGGAGGCCGAGGCGATCCGCGAGCAGATCCGTGAACAGCAGCCGGAACTGGAGGAGCACGGCATCCACCTGCTGGTGAGCCCGACGCCCCGGGGTGAGCTGATCATCGGCGATTCCCATCACTACGGCGCGGATGCGTCGCCCTTCAACGCGGAGGCGGTGGACGAGATCCTGCTGGGGCTGGCCGAGCAGACCCTGGGCACGCGCCTGGCCGTGGTGGAGCGCTGGCAGGGCGTCTACGGCGCCCGTGGGCCTGGGCCCTTCAGCGTGCTCAAGGCCGCGCCGGGGGTGACCGCGGTGCTGATGCACAGCGGCGTCGGCATGAGCATCGGCCCGGCCCTCGGCGAACGTACGGTGGCGGGGTTGCTGGGCTGATCGGCCGGCAGCCCCTCGAACGCCGATTGCGCGCCCTGGTGATGTACGGCCTCAATCCAGCCGCTTGTGTACCCGCATCACCGCGACGCTGAGCATCAGCAGGGTGAACAGCCCCAGCACCGCCAGTTCCAGCCAGAGGTCGGCCAGGCCCGCGCCGCGCAGCATGATGCCCCGGGCCAGGCGCAGGAAGTGGGTCAGCGGCAGCGCTTCGGCTATCCATTGCGCCGCCTTGGGCATGCCGGCGAAGGGGAACATGAAGCCCGACAGCAGGATCTGCGGCAGGAAGGTGAAGAAGGCCATCTGCATGGCCTGGAACTGGCTGCGGGCCAGGGTGGAGATGAATACCCCCAGGGTCAGGCTGGCGAGGATGAACACCAGGGACGCGCCATAGAGCTCCAGCAACGAGCCGCGCACCGGGACCTCGAACAGCCAGAGGCCCACCACCAGGATCACGGTCACCTGCACCAGGCCGATGCCGACGAAGGGCAGCACCTTGCCCAGGGTGAGTTCCCAGGGCGACACGGGGGTGGTGATCAGCAGCTCCATGTTGCCGCGTTCCCGCTCCCGCACCAGGGCGATGGCGGTGAAGAGCACCATGGTCATGGTGAGGATGACCCCGATCAGCCCCGGCACCGTGTTCAACGGCGCCAGGCGTTCCGGGTTGTAGAAGTTCACCACCTGCACGCCGGTGAGGCGCGGCCAGCCGGGCAGGGGATAGGCCGCCAGTTGCCGTGCCGAGGCCTGTACCACCTGGTCGGTGCCGTCCACCACCAGTTGCAGGGGCGGGCGATCGCGCTCCTGCAGGCGCGCCTCGAAGTCCGGGGGAATCACCAGGGCGGCGCTGATGCGACCTTCCCGCAGCAGCCGGTCCAGCACCTGGGGGCTGGCCAGGTGGTAGCGAAAATCCAGCACCTGGCTGGCGCCGAGCTCCGCCACCACCTCACGGGAGCGGGCGGTGTCGGCCTGGTCCAGCACGGCGGCGTGGAGGCCGCGCACGTCCATGTTGATGGCGTAGCCGAAGAGCACCAGTTGCAGGATCGGGATGCCGACGATCATGGCGAAGGTGAGGCGATCGCGGCGTAGCTGCCGCAACTCCTTGAGCACGATGGCCCCCAGCCGGCGCAGGTTCATGGCGTGGCTCCGGCCCGTTGCAGCGGGCGATGGGTGACGGTGACGAAGACGTCTTCCAGGTTGGCCTCGGTGGGGGTGACGCGGGCCTCGATGCCCTGGGCGGCGAGGCGCCGGAGGATGCGTTCGCGGGCGTCCTCCACCGCGCTCAGCACGCGAAGGGAGGCGCCTATCTGGGCCATGGCGATGATCTCGCCGGCGCCCTGCAGGGCGCGCTGGGCCTGGCGCGGCTGGGCGCACTCCACCAGCAGCGGGCGCCCGGGCAGGGCGGCCATGAGTGCGGCGGGGCTGCCGTCGGCCACCAGCCGGCCGGCGTCGAGGATGCCGAGGCGGGTGCAGCGTTCGGCTTCGTCCATGTAATGGGTGGACACCAGCAGGGTCGTGCCCGCTTCTGCCAGCTCGAACAGCGAGTCCCAGAATTCCCGGCGCGACTGCGGGTCCACGGCGCTGGTGGGCTCGTCCAGCAGTAGAAGGTCGGGCTTGTGCAGCACCGCACCGGCCAGGGCCAGGCGCTGTTTCTGGCCGCCGCTGAGGGTGCCGGCCAGTTGCTTGCGGCGGTCGGCCAGCCAGTAGCGTTCCAGCAGTTCCTCGATGCGTTGGCGGGCGGCGCGGCGATCCAGTCCCTGGACCGTGGCGAGGAAGTCCAGGTTCTCCATGACGCTGAGGTCCTCGTAGAGGGAGAACTTCTGGGTCATGTAGCCGATGCGCCGTTTCAGCGCCTCGGCATCCTCGGGGATGCGGTAGCCCAGCACCTCGATCTCCCCGGCGCTGGGCAGCAGCAGGCCGCAGAGCATGCGGATGGTGGTGGACTTGCCGCAGCCGTTGGGGCCGAGAAAGCCGAACACCTCGGCGCGGTCCACCGCCAGGTCGAGGCCGTCCACGGCGGTGAGCGAGCCGAAGCGCTTGGTCAGCCCCCGGGCGCGGATCACCGCTTCAGGGCTGCTCATGGGGACGCTCCACCTGGACCGGCAGGCCGGCGGGCAGGGACCGCGCGGCGTCGCCTTCGAGCACCAGTTCGGCGCGGTAGGCCAGGCGGCTGGCGTCGGCGCCGGTCAGGGCGAAGTAGGGCGTGAAGCTGGCCTCGCTGGCGATGCTCCTGACGTGCGCCTCGAAGGTGTCGTCCACGCCCTCCACCTTCACCCGCAGCCGGTCGCCGATGGCGAGGCCCGGACGCGCCGAGGCCGGTACGTAGATCCGCGCGTAGGGCCTGTCGCCCACCAGCAGGCTGACCAGCTCGGCGTTCGAGGGGGGCTGGTCGCCTGGCTTGAAGGGCAGGGCGTCCACGCGTCCGGCACGGGGTGCGCGCAGGCTGAGGTGCTCGCGGCTGACCTGCAGTTGCGCCAGCCGTCCCTCGGCGGCCCGGAGCTGGGCGGTGGCCTGGTCGATCTGCTCCGGGCGGGTGCCGTTGGTGAGTTCCCGCAACTGGGCGTCGGCGTTGTTCACCTGGGCGCTGGCCTGGTCGCGTAGGGCGCGGGCACGGTCCAGTTCGGCGATGGCCACCTGGCGGCGCTGATAGAGCGCCTGGGTGCGCTGGAAGCTGCGCTCGGCGTCGATGAGTTCGGCCCGGGCGCGATTGAGGCTGGCGCGGGCGGCGTCCACGGTTTCGCTGCGGGCGCCGTTGGCCAGTTCCGCCAGCTGCGCGCGGGCCAGGTCGAGATCGCCACCGGCCTCCTTGAGGCGCGCGTCGAGGCGGCGAGGATCCAGTTCCAGCAGCAACTGGCCGGCCTCGACCCGGTCCCCTTCGGCCACGTGCCAGGCAAGGATGGTCTCCGAGGCTTCGGCGGGCAGGCCGATGCGGTCCCACTCCAGGGTGCCGAGCAACTGGTCGCCAGCCGGGTCGTCGCATCCGGCGAGCAGGGCGCAGGCCAGCAGGCCGGTGAGCAGTCGTTTCATGGCGTCACCTCCAGGCCCCGCTCCAGCAGGACGAGGATGTGCCGTGCCAGGGCCTCGTCCCCCAGTTCCGGGCTGGGGAAGATGCCGCGCCAGATGTGCCCGGCGGCATGGGGCAGCATCACCAGGCCCACGAGGGAGACCACCAGCAGGCGCGGGTCCAGGTCGGGATTCAGGCGTCCGCGAGCCTGGGCGGCGGCGAAGCGCTGGGCCAGCGGCTGCGGCACCAGGGGGGCGAAGCGGGTGGTCAGCAGGTCCCGCAGGGCACCCCCCTCGCAAAGGATCTCGCGTACCCAGAGCGGCGGTAGCCAGGGATTGCGGGCCAGGGTGGCGCTCAGGCCCAGGACGAAGGTGCGCACCAGCTCCAGCGGCTCGTCGCCGGCCTCCTGCAGGCGCGCGCCGAGACCTGCGAAGAGCGGCTGCAGACGCTCTTCCACCAGCGCGTCCACCAGGCGCTCCTTGTTGCCGAAGTAGTAGTTCACCAGGGCGGGCGTGACCCCGGCCTGCTGTGCGATGCCCCGCAGGCTGGCGGCGTGGATGCCGATGCGGGCGAAGGTTTCGGCGGCGGCGTCCAGCAGGCGCTCGCGCTGGAGCTGGGAGTCCCCGGAGGGGCGTCCGGGGGAGCGGGGAAGGTTCACGGTGGGTTCTCCGTGGAGGGGGATGGAATTATTTAAATGTGCATTTAATTAAACGGCAATCGGCGGCCGACGAACGTGATGGGGTCTCTGGACGAAAATAAGATAGGAAGCTAATAATGAGCTTAAGTTATTGCTTGTCTTCACGGCGAGCTATCTTGAATTCCACGACGAAAATCCCTGGAGCTGGCCTGTGCGCGACACCTTGCGTGCTTTCCTGGCGCCCGATGTTCCGGCGCTGCAGTTCGTCATCAAGACGCTCCTGGGCGGAGGCCTGGCGCTCTGGCTCGCCTTCCGACTGGACCTGGAGCAACCCCAATGGGCGCTGATGACCGCCTTCATCGTTGCCCAGCCGCTGTCCGGCATGGTGGTGCAGAAGGGCCTGGCGCGACTGCTGGGGACCCTGGTGGGCACCGCCATGTCGGTGGTCATCCTGGCCCTGTTCGCCCAGACGCCCTGGCTGTTCCTGGTGGCGCTGGCGACCTGGCTGGGCCTGTGCACCGCGGCGTCGACCCTGATGCGCAGTGCCTGGTCCTATGCCTTCGTGCTGGCGGGCTACACCGTGGCCATCATCGGGCTACCGGCCATCGCCCATCCGCTGACGGTGTTCGACCAGGCGGTGGCCCGTTGCACCGAGATCTCCCTCGGCATCCTCTGCGCCACCTTCACCAGCGCCTTGCTCTGGCCGCAGCGGGTGGAGCGGCAGTTGGCGCGACAGGCCCGGGACGCCTGGCAATGCGGAGTCCAGGCGGCACTCTCGGCGTTGAAGGGCGAGGCCCAGGAACGCCAGGGCCTGCTCGGTGTGCTCGGACGCATCGTCGCGGTGGACGCCCAGCGCGAACATGCCTGGTTCGAGGGGCATCGCGGACGCCAGCGGGCGGTGGCGCTGCAGGTGCTCAGCCACGACCTGCTCAGCCTCTTGCGGCTGGCCCGGGGCGTCGCCCGCCAGTGGCGCCAGCTGGGGTCGGGAGAAGAGGAGGTCTTGCGTCCCTGGCTGGAGGAGGTGGAGGCGGCCCTGGGCGAATCCGATGTCCCGCGCCTGGACGCTTTGCGTGAGCGGCTGCTGGTCGCGGCCGAGGACGAGTCCCTTACCACCGTGCAGCAGTACTGCCTGGGGCGCATGGCGGTGCTGATGCGCCAGGCGGCATCGGCGGTGGCGTCCATGCACGGGGTGGAGCGGGGCGAGGCGCCGGCCGACGCGCCGCCACCGCTTTCCAGCCACCGGGATGTGCAGACCGCCGCCGTCTACGGATTGCGCAGCGCCCTGGCCTTCCTCGGGCTTTCGGCCTTCTGGCTGGCCACGGCCTGGACCTCGGCGGTGGGCGCCCTGACCCTCACCTGCGTGATCTGCGGCCTGTTCGCCAGTCGCGAGAACGCCGAGCAGATCGGCCTGCTGTTCCTGCGCGGCATCCTCTACGCGTTGCCGGTGGCCTTCGTCGTCGGCCAGCTGCTGCTGCCCCAGTTGAGCGGCTTCGCCATGCTCTGCCTGGCCCTGGGCGTGCCGCTGTTCTTCGGTGCGCTGGGCATGGCCAAGCCGGCCCTGGGTGCCACGGCCACGTCCTTCTGCCTGCATTTCATCGTGCTCTGCGCCCCGCAGAACGTCATGAGTTTCAATGTCGGGCTGTTCTTCAACGAGGCGATCTCCATGCTGTTCGGTGTCGCTTTCGCGGTCCTGTCCTTCCGCCTGATCCCTCTGCGCAACCCGGCCTGGCACGGCCGGCGGCTGCTCAAGGCCAGCCTGGCGGACCTGGCGAAACTCACCGGCCGGGTGCTGGCGGGCGCGGAAAACTGGTTCGGTGGCCGCATGGCGGACCGCCTGCTGCAACTGGCGCGGCTCTATCCCGTGCTGCCGGAGCAGTCCCGCAGCCGCTGGGACGACGGCATCGCCAGCCTCGACCTGGGCGATGAGCTGCTGCACCTGCGGCGTTGCCTGGCCGCCGCCGACCAGCCGCTGGGCCGCTCCGAACGACGCTTCCTGCGCGAGCTGGAGCGCGTCCTGCTGCAAGGACCCGCCCCGGGCCGCGCCGAGGATCTGGATGAACCCATCGGCGACCTGCTGGCCGCGCTGCGCACCGCCGGCAGCAGCATCGACCGCCGCCTGGCCCAGGCGGCCCTGTTGCAGTTGCAGCAGAGCTGGCGGCAATGGTGTGAACACCAGGAGGCGAACCATGGGTTTGCGTGAGTGGTCCCTGGGCGGCGTGCTGCTGAGCCCCTTTCTGATCTATGCCCTGCTGGCGCTGCTGCTGACCGGCGTGCTGCGCCTCGGGCTGGCCCGGTTCGGCGCGTCACGCTGGATCTGGCACGAAGCGCTGTTCGACTGTGCCCTGTATGTCTGTGTCCTGGCGGCGCTGGTGGCGCTGGCCGGGCGCTGGTGAAGGAGAAGATGATGCGTTCCATCCTGCGTGTGCTGGTGACCCTCGCCCTGGTGGCGGTGGCCCTGGTGGCCGGCTACTGGCTCTGGCAGCACTACATGCTCGCCCCCTGGACCCGCGATGCGCGGATTCGCGCCGACGTGGTGGTGATCACCCCGGACGTGTCCGGCTGGGTGATGGAGCTCAAGGTCCGGGACAACCAGCAGGTGAGGGCGGGCGACCTGCTGCTCAGGGTCGACCGCGAGCGCTACCAGGCGGCCCTTGAACGGGCCCGCGCGGTGGCCGATACCCGCAAGCACCAGCTCAGCCTGCGGGAACACGAGGCGTCGCGGCGCGCTCACCTGGGGCCCCAGGCCATCAGCGCCGAACTGCGCGAGAACGCCCTGATCACCGCCGAGGTGGCCCGTGCCGAGTACCGCGAGGCCGAGGCCGATCTGAAGGTGGCCGAGCTGAACCTGGCCCGCAGCGAGCTGCGCGCGCCCCGTAGCGGCCAGGTCACCAACCTGCGCCTGGCCCAGGGCAACTACGTGAGTGCCGGCCAGCCGGTGATGGCACTGGTGGACGACAGCTCCTTCTACGTCCAGGCCTACTTCGAAGAGACCAAGCTGCCGCGCATCGAGGTGGGGGCACCGGTGAAGGTCTGGCTCATGAGTGCCGGCGAGCCCCTGTCGGGTACCGTGGAAAGCATCAGCCGAGGCATCACCGACCGCAATGCCAGCCCAGATGGCCAACTGCTGGCGAACGTGGAGCCCACCTTCAACTGGGTGCGCCTGGCGCAGCGGATTCCGGTTCGGATCAAGCTGGACGCGCTGCCCGAGGGCGTTCAGCTCAGCGCGGGGATGACGGCCAGCGTGATGGTGGAGGAGGAGTAGGGGATGCTTTCGCAGGTTGTTGCCGAGCAACGAGGCCCCGCACGATCATCCCCGGATCGAAGGTTCAGCTCACGATTCGTTTGATCAGGTCCTTCGTCGAGTTCACCTGGTATTTCTTGAGCAGGCTGCAGCGATGAATGTCCACCGTCCTGGGGCTGATGCCCAGGCGTTTCGCTGCTTCCTTGCTCGTCAGTCCTTCCACCAATAGTGCGGCCACCTCCCGCTCTCGTGCGGTCAGACTCAGGTTCTGGCCGGGGGCATCCTGTTCGTGCATGACCACGTCCGTGAACACCCAGGCTGCCAACTCGTACGGATTGTTTTCGTTGAATCCATGACCTCGGACCCTGGCCCGGAAATGCGTGCCATCCAGGCGACGCATGATGCGATCATCATGAAAATAGACACGTCGGGCTAACAGCGGGCCAAAGTGTTGCGCGGCATCTTCAAAATCCTTCTGCTCAGGATAGAGCACGGCGAAAGACGCACCTGCCAGTTGTTTTCTGGATGCACGAAACATTTCAAGTGCTCGGGCATTGAAACTTATTATCTTGCGGTTCCTGGCAATGATCACCGCGACCGGTAAATGATGGAGAAGATGGTCGGCACTCAATAGTTCTTCTTTGGATATCATTGGTTTTCTCCTTGGGGCGCAGGATTGGAACCTCTCTGGAACAGGGATGATCACCTAGGTGATCATGGAGTCTGGATCACTTGATTCCTCGCAATTATGATCGCACTCGCGACTCGTATCCGGCTTTGGCAATTACCGTCGAGTAACTGGGAAGCGCCATCTACCAAGTCAGAAGCGTCTGAGCAGGATATTCAGTTTGCCAGGGATGTAGTCGCGAGTTGCAGTGCCCATGGAGTCAGGGGCAAGTAGTTTTATTCATGTGCTTTGCTCCTTGTATGCTCCATGCGTTAACTCCCTAGCCTGTTTAATTAAAATAAATCAGGGGCAAGGTCGATGAGCGAAACTATGCATGTGTCTCCCGCCACACTTCGAAAAGTAACCGCTGCAGCAGCAGTTGGTAATTTCGTTGAATGGTTCGATTTTGCAGTCTATGGATTTCTCGCCACTATCATCGCGGGGCAGTTTTTCTCGAGCGATGACCCCAGCACCGCCTTGCTACAGACCTTCGCGGTCTTCGCCGTTGCCTTTGCGCTACGCCCCCTGGGTGGGATCGTGTTCGGAGCGCTCGGCGACCGGCTCGGTCGCAAGCGGGTCCTGTCGGCGACTGTCCTGATGATGGCCGGGGCTACCACGGTGATCGGCCTGCTGCCTACTTACGCCAGCATTGGCTTGCTGGCGCCCGTTTTGCTGACGGTTGCCCGCTGTGTCCAGGGTTTCTCTGCCGGAGGCGAATATGCCGGGGCTTGCGCCTACCTGATGGAGCACGCACCGAACCACAGGAGGGCCTGGTATGGCAGCTTCATCCCTGTGTCGACCTTCACGGCGTTTGCGTGCGCGGCGCTCATGGCCTACCTGCTGGATGCCAGTCTCTCGCCCGAAGCGATGAGCGAGTGGGGGTGGCGGGTTCCGTTTCTGGCCGCGGCGCCGTTGGGGCTCATCGGGCTCTATCTGCGCTGGCGGATGGAGGAGACGCCGGCGTTCCGCCTGGCCATGTCCGAGAAACAGATGCATGCCCATTCGCCGTTGCGGGAAACGCTGGGGCAACAGAAGGGCACGATCCTGCGGCTCGGCGCCTTCATCTCGCTGACAGCGCTGTCGTTCTACATGTTCACCACGTACTTCGCGACCTACCTGCAGGTTGTCGGGCACTTGAGCCGGCCCCAGTCGCTCATTGTCTCGACTGTGGCCCTGCTGTTCGCCGCGGCTGCCTGCCCGGTGGCGGGTGCCTTTTCAGATCGCGTGGGTCGACGCAGGACAATTGGCTTCACCTGCCTGTGGATGATCCTGGCGGTGTTCCCCGCCTATTGGTTGGCGAGCTCCGGTGACCTCCTGGCCGCGATCGTCGGGGTCATCCTGCTGGCCGTGGGCGCGGTGCTGTCCGGAGTGGTCACCGCCGCGTTGCTGTCCGAAGCCTTCCCAACCCGTACGCGCTACACCGCTTCGGCGATGACCTATAACCTCGCCTATACGATTTTCGGCGGCACCGCGCCTCTGGTGGCGACCTGGTTGATCGGCCAGACAGGCAGCAGCCTGGCGCCAGCCTTCTATCTGGTGCTTGTCGCACTGCTGGCCCTGGTCGGCGGCTTGGCGCTGCCGGAAACCTACCGTATCTCGTTGCACGATGGGCCAAGTAACCTTCCCAGTGATGTGTTGAAGCCAGCTCGAGTCCCAGGTTGAGCGACGCGAAGCCCAACGATCACGACAGGCGTTACCCATGTATCCCGGTTCCATCCGGTAGCCCACAAAAAAGCCTGGATCATCTCCAGGCTTTTTCATCGCCGCCAGCCGTCAGCCGATGGTGATCGGCGGCAGCTCCGGCAGCTCGATCGACAGCTGCTGCTTGGGCGCCAGCACCTCGGCCTCGCCGTCCACCACCTGCTCGCTGTTCTGGTTGAACACGCGGGTGGCGATGCGCACGCGGTTCTTCGGCAGTTTCTCGAGGATTTCCAGTTCGACGGTCAGGGTGTCGCCCAGCTTCACCGGGCGGGTGAAGCGCAGTTGCTGGCCGAGGTAGATGCTGCCCGGACCGGGCATCTCGCAGGCGATGGCGGCGCTGATCAGCGCGCCGGTGAACATGCCGTGGGCGATGCGCTCCTTGAACATCGTGCCGGCGGCGTATTCGGCGTCCAGGTGCACCGGGTTGCGGTCGCCGGACACGGCGGCGAACAGCTGGACATGGCGCTCTTCCACCAGGGTGGAGAAGCTGGCCTTCTGGCCGACTTCGAGGGCGTCGTAGGTGAAGTTGGTTACCTGGCTCATGAGGGCTCCTTGGCGAATGGTGAAGGGCGTCGACTGAGGGCGAGCGTGCGCTCCAGCCAGTCGATCAGGTCGGCGGTCACCTCGTCGCGATTGCGCTCGTTGAGCAGCTCGTGACGGGCGTCGGGGTAGATGTTCAGGTCCACGTGCTTCAGGCCGGCGTTGCGCAGGGCGGCGGCCAGGTGTTGCAGGCGCCGGCCGTCGCTGACCGGGTCGCGCTCGCCACCGATCACCAGCAGCGGCAGGTCGTGGTCGATCTGCGCGAGGTTCGCCGGTGGCGTGATGCTCTGAAGCCCGCCGAGCAGGTCGAGCCACAGCTGGTTGGTGCAGCGGAAGCCGCAGAGGGGGTCGTTGACGTACTTGTCCACTTCGTCCGGGTCACGGCTGAGCCAGTCGAAGGCGGTGCGGTTGGGCTTGAAGGCCTTGTTGAACGAGCCGAAGGAAAGGAACTCGATCAGCGCGCTGCGACCGTGCGGGCCCTGGCGCCAGCGTTCGAAACGGGCCACCAGGCGGGCCAGGCGATACAGGGCCACCGGCTGGTAATTGGAGCCGGAGAGGATGGCGCCCTGGAGGCTGCAGCTGTGTCGCATCAGGTAGGCCTGGCCGATGTAGCTGCCCATGCTGTGGCCCAGCAGGAAGATCGGCAGGTGCGGATGGCACTGGCGGATATGGTGGTTGAGGCTGGCCAGGTCTTCCACCACCTTGTTCCAGCCGTCGGCTTCGGCGTAGTGGCCGACGAGACCCTGCTCCGCGCTGCGGCCGTGGCCGCGCTGATCGTGGGCATAGAGGTCGATTCCCACATCCGCCAGCGCCTCGCCCAGGCGGGCATAGCGGCCGCCGTGCTCGGCCATGCCGTGGGACAGCATCACCACGGCCCGGGGCGGTGTTTCGCCGCTCCAGTGGTTCACGAACAGGGGCACTGCATCGCTGGCGTCGAGCCAGAAGGCATCGTGGCGCATGGCCGATCCTTTTGCCGGGGAGTCGGCGCATTGTGCACGCGCGTCGGTGTCGCGCAAAGCCCGCTCAGGGGGGATACGCGTTGTGGCGCTGGAGGATGCGGGTGTATTCGCCGTTGGCCAGCAGGACCTTCAGGCCGCGCTCGTATACCCGCGCCCAATCGGGCTGCCCGGGTCGGGGTTCGGTGAAGGCGGCCAGCAGGGGGACTCGCGCCAGGGCTGGTGGTTGCCAGCGCAGCTTGCCCCTGAGTTCCGGGGTGGCGGCGATCAGGTGCTGGCCGACGGCTCGCTCCAGCAGCACCAGGTCGAAGCGCCCGGCCTCCAGCTTGCGCAGGTTGGTGACATCATCCACCGCCTCCTCGGCGGTGAAGCCGGACTGCAGCAGGCGCCTGGGATAGCCATAGCCACGAACCACGCCCACCTTGCGGCCCCTGAGTTCGGCCAGGTCGAGGAAGGGCACGGGGGTGTCCTCGCGCACGAAGAACCCCAGTTCGCTGTAGAACAGCGGACGCGAGGGGCGCAGTTGGTCTTCCGCGACTTCCTGGGGCCAGAGCGCCAGGGCGCCCTGGTAGTGGCCGTCGCGGAGCGCGGCGCGAACCCTGGCCCAGGGCATGAAGTCCACCCGGACCTTGTGGCCCTGGGTGGCGAAGGCACGGGTGGTGAGTTCGACGATGCTGCCGCCCTCCGGCAGGTGCTGGGAGCAATAGGGCGGGTATTCGAGGGTGGCCAGGCGGAGGTCGGCCCGGGCGCCGCAGGCGAGGGTCAGAGTGGCCAGCAGCGCCAGCAGGGCCAGGGGAAAACGCATCGAGGTCGGGTTTCCGGATGTCACGTGGTTGTTTTGATGCTAGGCGAATCTAGCGGAAACAATCAGCAAGATTCACGCGGTCAATGACGCCCCGCCGCGTATTTGCGCCTTGCCGGGGACCTGCTACTTTCCGGGCAACCCCGCAGCGCGGGCCAGGACTATTTCAGGGATAAGAGGACAAGAACAATGCAACCTGATTTCTGGAGCGACAAGCGCCCGGCGGGCGTTCCCAACGAGATCGACGCCACGGCGTACAAGTCGGTGATCGAGGTCTTCGAGCGCTCCTGCAAGAAATTCGCCGACCGTCCCGCCTTCAGCAACCTGGGCGTGACCCTGACCTACGCTGAGCTCGACCGCCTCTCCGCCGCCTTCGCCGCCTACCTGCAGAAACACACCGACCTCGCGCCCGGCGACCGCATCGCCGTGCAGATGCCCAATGTCCTGCAGTACCCCATTGCCGTGTTCGGCGCCCTGCGCGCCGGGCTCATCGTGGTCAACACCAACCCGCTGTACACCGCCCGTGAAATGCGCCACCAGTTCAAGGACGCCGGCGTGCGCGCGCTGGTGTACATCAACCTGTTCGGCAAGCTGGTGGAGGAGGTGCTTCCCGACACCGGCATCGAGTACCTGGTGGAAGCGCGCATGGGGGACATGCTGCCGAGCCTCAAGGGCTGGCTGGTGAACACCCTGGTGAAGAAGGTGAAGAAGATGGTTCCCGACTTTCACCTGCCCCAGGCGGTGTCTTTCAAGGACGCGCTGAAGTTCGGCCAGGGCCACGCCCTGAAACCGGTGAAGGTGGGGCTGGAGGACATCGCGGTGCTGCAGTACACCGGCGGGACCACCGGGGTGGCCAAGGGCGCGATGCTCACCCACGGCAACCTGGTGGCCAACATGCAGCAGGTGGATGCCTGCCTGTCCCAGCTGGGGCCCGATGGCGCACCGCTGATGAAGCAGGGCCAGGAGATCATGATCGCGCCGCTGCCGCTGTACCACATCTATGCCTTCACCGCGAATTGCATGTGCATGATGGTCAATGGCAACCACAACATCCTCATCACCAACCCGCGGGACATCGGTGGCTTCATCAAGGAGCTGAAGAAGTGGCGCTTCTCCGCGCTGCTGGGCCTGAACACCCTGTTCGTCGCGCTGATGGACCATCCCGGGTTCAAGGACCTGGATTTCTCCAACCTCAAGGTCACCAACTCCGGCGGCACCGCCCTGGTGAAGGCCACCGCCGAGCGCTGGCAGGCCCTGACCGGCTGCTCCGTGGTGGAAGGCTACGGCCTCACCGAAACCTCCCCGGTGGCCAGCACCAACCCCTATGGCGCGCAGGCACGCCTGGGCACGGTGGGCATCCCGGTTCCGGGCACCGCCTTCAAGGTCATCGATGACGCGGGCAACGAACTGCCCCTGGGCGATCGTGGCGAGCTGTGCATCAAGGGCCCGCAGGTGATGAAGGGCTACTGGAACCGCCCCGAGGCCACCGCCGAGGTGCTGGACGCCGAGGGCTGGCTGAAGACCGGCGACATCGCGGTGATCGACCCGGACGGCTTCGTGCGCATCGTCGACCGCAAGAAGGACCTCATCATCGTCTCCGGCTTCAACGTCTACCCCAACGAGATCGAGGATGTGGTGATGGCTCACCCGAAGGTGGCCAGCTGCGCGGCCATCGGCGTGCCGGACGACAAGTCCGGGGAGGCCGTGAAGCTCTTCGTGGTGCCCCGGGATGGCGGCGTCAGCGTCGAGGAGCTCAAGGCCTACTGCAAGGAGAATTTCACCGGCTACAAGGTGCCCAAGCATATCGTCCTCAAGGACGCCCTGCCCATGACGCCGGTGGGCAAGATCCTCCGTCGCGAACTGCGCGACATCGCCTGACCCGAGCCTGGCGGGACGAACCCGACGTCCCGCCGCCTCCTCTCCCCTCCGGAGCCCTTCCGGACCCTCCGAGCCACCACCAGCACCCGCGAAAGCCCCGTGATACGCCGTTTGTCGGCGAATTAGAGTTAAGACTCCAATAATGACCAGATTCTAGGGTGTTGGTCATTATTTTGACTGGCAAGGGCTGGTTTGGTGCTGGTGGGGCCTTGGCAAAGCTGCTACTCTCGGCGCGTTTTTTTGCCCGGTTGGGCGCACAATCGCACAGAACACAACAAACAACCGCCCCCCTGAGGGCGGTGAAATCAGCTGTTGCTTAGGAGTGGGCTTCCATGACCGATAACTTCTGGAAGGACAAATACCCAGCGGGCGTTCCTGCCGAGATCGACCCCGACCAGTACCCCAATGTCCAGGCGGTACTGAAGGCGTCCTGCCAACGCTTTGCCGACAAGCCCGCTTTCAGCAACCTGGGCAAGACCCTCACCTACGGTGAGCTCTACCGACTCTCCGGGGCCTTCGCCGCCTACCTGCAGAACCACACCGACCTCAAGCCCGGCGACCGCATCGCCGTGCAGCTGCCGAACATCCTGCAATATCCGGTGGTGGTCTTCGGCGCCATGCGCGCCGGCCTGGTCGTGGTGAACACCAACCCGCTGTACACCGCACGGGAGATGGAGCACCAGTTCAACGACTCCGGTGCCAAGGCCCTGGTCTGCCTGGCCAACATGGCCCACCTGGCCGAGGAAGTGCTGCCGAAGACCGGTGTCCGGCACGTGGTCGTCACCGAAGTGGGCGACCTGCTGCCCACCTTCAAGCGCCTCCTGGTCAACGCCGTGATCAAGCACGTGAAGAAGATGGTGCCGCCCTTCAGCCTGCCCCAGGCGGTCAAGCTCAACGACGCCCTGGCCAGGGGCCGTGGCCGCGCCGTGAACGAGGCCAGCCCGCAGAGCGGCGACATCGCCGTGCTGCAGTACACCGGCGGCACCACCGGCGTGGCCAAGGGCGCGATGCTGACCCATCGCAACCTGATCGCCAACATGCTCCAGTGCAAGGCCCTGATGGGCGCCAACCTGGACGAGGGCTGCGAGATCCTTATCGCGCCGCTGCCGCTCTACCACATCTACGCCTTCACCTTCCATTGCATGGCGATGATGCTGACCGGCAACCACAACGTCCTGATCAGCAACCCCCGCGACCTGCCGGCGATGGTCAAGGAGCTGGGCAAGTTCCGCTTCACCGGCTTCGTCGGCCTGAACACCCTGTTCGTGGCGCTGTGCAATAACGACGACTTCCGCAAGCTGGACTTCTCGGCCCTGAAGCTGACCCTGTCGGGTGGCATGGCCCTGCAGCTGGCCGCCGCCGAACGCTGGAAACAGGTCACCGGCTGCCCCATCTGCGAAGGCTACGGCATGACCGAGACCAGCCCGGTGGTGTCGGTGAACCCCTTCCAGAGCATCCAGATCGGCACCATCGGTATTCCCGTGCCCTCCACCCAGTGCAAGGTGGTGGACGACGAAGGCCGCGACGTCGGTCTCGGCGCGCCGGGCGAACTCTGCGTCAAGGGCCCGCAGGTCATGAAGGGCTACTGGCAGCGCCAGGACGCCACCGACGAGATCCTCGACGCCGATGGCTGGCTGAGGACCGGCGATATCGCGGTGATCCAGGACGATGGCTTCATGCGCATCGTCGACCGGAAGAAGGACATGATCCTGGTGTCCGGCTTCAACGTGTACCCCAACGAGCTGGAAGACGTGCTCGCCACCCTGCCCGGGGTGCTGCAGTGCGCCGCGATCGGCATCCCGGACGAGAAATCCGGCGAGGCCATCAAGATCTTCGTGGTGGTCCGGCCGGGCGTGAGCCTCACCAAGGAGCAGGTGATGGAGCACATGCGCGGCAACCTCACCGGCTACAAGGTGCCCCGTACCATCGAGTTCCGCGACAGCCTGCCGACCACCAACGTCGGCAAGATCCTCCGCCGTGAACTGCGCGACGAGGAACTGAAGAAGCTCAAGGCGAAGCAGGAAACGGCCAAGGCCTGATCCCGTTCCGCTCAGGACAGGGCCCCGCGTTTGCGGGGCCTTGTCGTTTCAGGGCGACCCCGAGGCTGTTACGGGAGGAAGGCATGTTGTATGGCTGCAATCTCGTCCTCACCTTCATTCCATCGGAGTGCCTGCCATGAGCCAATCCAGCCAGAGCCTGTCCAGGGAAGCCAGACGGCTTTCCATCAACGAGCGTGTCGAACTGGTGGAAGACCTGTTGGACAGCCTGGACACTCCTGACGCAACCCTCGACGCCCAGTGGGGGGAAGAGGCCGAGGATCGGCTGGATGCATACCGGCGTGGTGAACTCAAGGCACTCCCACTGGCCGAGGTATTGGGCAAGTATCTGAACAATTGAGCATTCGGACGGCAAGGACCTGCTCGTGATCGCGATTGCCCACCTGCACCGCTCGCCCGGCTACTGGCGTGATCGAATCGCCAAGCCCTCATAGGCCCGAGCCCTCCTCGCTGGAAATCTGCGACAATTCCGCCCTTGCCGAAAACGACAGCAGAATCAACGGACCCGATGAGCGAGCAATCCCCCAGCGCCGAACACCTCCTGAAACGCCTCGACCAGGCCATGGGCGCCGACCGCCATCGCCTGCGTCGACAGCTCCACGAGCTGCGCAAGCACCCGGACGACACCCGGCTGGCGCAGTGGGTCGAGCGCTTCCAGGCCTCCGTCGCCCGCGTCGAGGCGCGCCGCGCCAGCGTGCCGGTCATGCGTTACGACGACGCCCTGCCGATCGCCGCCAAGCGCGAGGAGATCAAGGCCGCGCTGGAAAAGCATCAGGTGCTGGTGATCGCCGGCGAGACCGGCTCGGGCAAGACCACCCAGCTGCCGAAGATCTGCCTGGAGATCGGTCGCGGCACCCATGGCCTGATCGGCCACACCCAGCCGCGCCGACTGGCGGCCCGCAGCGTGGCGACACGTGTCGCGGAGGAGATCGGCAGCCCCCTGGGCGAGCTGGTGGGCTACCAGGTGCGCTTCGAGGACCAGTCCAACGAACGCAGCCTGATCAAGCTGATGACCGACGGTATCCTGCTGGCCGAAACCCAGCACGACCGCTTCCTCGAACGCTACGACACCATCATCGTCGACGAGGCCCACGAGCGCAGCCTCAACATCGACTTCCTCCTGGGCTACCTGAAGACCCTGCTGCCGCGCCGCCCCGACCTCAAGCTGATCATCACCTCGGCGACCATCGACCTGGAGCGCTTCTCCAGGCATTTCGGCGGGGCGCCCATCATCGAGGTGTCCGGTCGCACCTACCCGGTGGAGACCTGGTACCGGCCGCTGGCCGCCGAGGTGGACGAAGATGGCGAGGCGCTGTTCGACGACCTGTCCGTGGACCAGGGCATCCTTCGCGCCCTGGACGAGATCGCCGCCCATGAGCGCGGCGAGGGCAAGCGCCCGGGCGATGTGCTGGTGTTCCTGCCCGGCGAGCGGGAGATCCGCGACTGCGCCGAGGTGCTGCGCAAGACCAATCTCAGGCACACCGAGGTGCTGCCGCTCTATGCGCGGCTGACGCCGGCGGAGCAGCAGAAGATCTTCGCGCCGATGCCGGGCCGCAAGATCGTCCTGTCCACCAACGTCGCCGAAACCTCGTTGACCGTGCCCGGCATCCGCTACGTGATCGACAGCGGCACCGCGCGCATCAGCCGCTACAGCTACCGCGCCAAGGTCCAGCGGCTGCCGGTGGAGGCCGTGTCCCAGGCCAGCGCCAACCAGCGCAAGGGCCGTTGCGGCCGCGTCGAGCCCGGCATCTGCGTGCGCCTCTACAGCGAGGAGGATTTCCTCGCCCGCCCGGCCTTCACCGACCCCGAGATCCTCCGCACCAACCTGGCTGCGGTGATCCTGCAGATGCTCCACCTGCGCCTCGGCGATATCGAGGCCTTCCCCTTCATCGAGCCGCCGGACGGCAAGGCCATCAAGGATGGCTTCACCCTGCTGCAGGAGCTCTCGGCGGTGAACCGCGAGGGCCAGCTGACGCCCATCGGCCGCCAGCTGGCGCGCCTGCCCATCGACCCGCGCCTGGGCCGCATGGTGCTGGAAGGCGCCCGCCAGGGCAGCCTCGACGAGGTGCTGGTGATCGCCGCCGCGCTGTCCGTGCAGGACCCGCGCGAGCGCCCCATGGACCGCCAGCAGGCGGCCGACCAGGCCCACGCCCAATGGAAGGACGTGGACTCCGACTTCGCCGCCCTGATCAACCTCTGGCGTGGATTCGAGGAGCAGCGCCTGGCCCTGGGCTCCAACGCCCTGCGCAACTGGTGCCGGAAGAACTTCCTCAACTACCTGCGCCTGCGCGAGTGGCGCGATGCCCACCGGCAGCTGGTGCTCATCGGCCGCGAATTGAAGCTCTTCCCCGAACGGGGCAAGGAGGCTCCCGTAGGACGGGTTGAGCGCAGCGATACCCATGCCGTCCGCAACGATGGGCATCGCTCCGCTCAGCGCCATCCTACGAAAAGCAATGCCGCCGCCGCTTCAGGTGATGCCGCCAGCAAGGCCGAACAGCAACAGCGCAGCATCGACTACGCCAAGGTGCACAAGGCCATCCTCTGCGGCCTGCTCAGCCAGATCGGCCAGAAGACCGAGGAGGGCGACTACCTGGGCGCCCGCCAGCGGCGCTTCTGGATCCACCCCGGCACCGCCATCGCCAGGAAGCGCCCGCAGTGGATCATGGCCGCCGAACTGGTGGAAACCACCAAGCTGTTCGCGCGCATGGTGGCGAAGATCGAGCCGGACTGGCTGGAGCCCCTGGCCGCGCACCTGGTGAAGAAGAACCACCTGGAGCCCCACTGGGAAAAACGCCGTGGCCAGGTGGTCGCTTACGAGCAGGTCAGCCTCTACGGCCTGATCGTGGTCGGTCGCCGCGCCGTTCACTACGGTCCGATCGATCCGGAAGTCTCTCGCGAGCTGTTCATCCGCGAGGGCCTGGTGCGAGGGGAGATCCACAGCAAGGCGCGTTGCCTCGCCGCCAACCGCCAGTTGCTGGAGCGGCTCGACGAGCTGGAAGCCAAGGCGCGCCGCCGCGACATCCTCGCCGACGAGGAAACCCTCTTCGCCTACTACGCGGCGCGGCTGCCGGCGGACATCTACCAGACCGCCAGTTTCGAGAAATGGTACGAGCGTGAGCGGGCCGGCAATCCCGACCTGCTGATCATGCGCGAGGAAGACGTGCTGGCCCGTGAGGCGAGCGAAGTCACCGCCGCCCAGTACCCCGACACGCTGCGCCTGGGCGAGCTGGAGCTGCCGCTTTCCTATCACTTCGAACCCGGCCATGCCCGTGACGGCGTCACCCTGCGGGTGCCGGCGCCGCTGCTGCCGCAGCTGCCCGCCGAGCGCCTCGAGTGGCTGGTGCCCGGCCTGCTGGAAGCCAAGTGCGTCGCCCTGGTGCGCAACCTGCCCAAGGCCATTCGCAAGAACTTCGTGCCGGTGCCGGACTTCGTCAAGGCGGCCCTGGCCAGGATCGCCTTCGGCCAGGGCTCCCTGCCCGACTCCCTGGGGCGCGAGCTGACCCGCATGACCGGCGTCCGCGTTTCCGAAGAGGCCTGGGGCGAGGCGGCCGCCCAGTTGGAAGGCCATCTGAAGATGAACCTGGAAGTGGTGGACGCCCGGGGCAAGTTCCTCGGCGAGGGGCGCGAGCTGGCGGAAGTCACCGCCCGTTTCGCCGAGGCCAGCCAGGCCGCCCTGGCCATTCCCCAGGCGAAGCAGGAGCAGAAGCCGGTGGAGGCCAAGGGCTTCGCCCAGGTGGCGGAAAAGACCCAGCAGAAGATCGCCGGGTTGTCCATGACCGTCTACCCGGCGCTGGTGGAGGAGGGCGGCAGCGTCAGGGAAAGCCGCTTCCCGACTCAGGCCGAGGCCGATTGGCAGCATCGCCGGGCCCTGCAACGGCTGTTGCTGCAACAGCTGGCCGAGCCGGCCAAGTACCTGCGCGGCAAGCTGCCGGGGCTGACCGAACTCGGACTGCTGTACCGCGACATGGGCCGCGTCGACGCGCTGGTGGAGGACATCCTCCTGGCCAGCCTGGACAGCTGCATCCTCGAAGGCGAAGCCAGCCTGCCCCGGGACGGCGCCGCCCTCGCTTCCCTGGCCGAGAGGAAGCGCGGCGCCTGGGCCGAGCACGCCGAGCGCCTGGCGCGCCTGACCCTGGAGATCCTCAAGCTCTGGCACGGCCTGCAGAAACGCTTCAAGGGCCGCATCGACCTGGCTCAGGCCGTGGCGCTGAACGACATCAAGGCGCAGCTGGCCAACCTGGTCTATCCGGGCTTCGTCCGCGAAACCCCGGCGGAATGGTTCAGGGAACTGCCGCGCTACCTGAAGGCGGTGGAGCAGCGCTTCGACAAGATCGCCGCGCAACTGCAGCGGGATCGGGTCTGGTCCGGCGAGATCGCCGGCTACTGGGAGCAGTACCAGACGCGCCTGGCCAAGCATGCCCAGGAAGGCAAGCGTGACCCGGAACTGGTGCTCTACCGCTGGATGCTGGAAGAGTACCGGGTGTCCCTCTTCGCCCAGCAACTGGGCACGAAACTGCCGGTGTCCGATAAGCGACTGTCGAAACAGTGGAGCCAGGTGGAAGCATGACCGCGTTCGAAATCCGTCCCATGAGCCCCGAGCTCTACCGCCAGCAGACTCGCCGCATCGCCCTGGGCTGCGCCGGCCTCTTCATCGCCCTGGCGCTCCTGCTGTCCACCGCCGCCGTGACGCTGTTCGGCACGCCGGGCGGCGACAATTTCCGCTGGAACCTCGCGGGCGTGCTGCTGGGCCTGGGGCTGACCGTCGCCCTGGTGCGCCTGCAGTTCTGGTCCCGGCCCTGGATGGCGCCGGCGGTCTATGGCTGGCAACTCAAGCGCAGCCTGATGCGCGTCGGCAACCTCATGCACAAGGTCAAGGCCGGCGTCGCCGTGGGCGATGCCACGGCGATGAAGACCCTGCGCTTCTATCACCTGGCGCTGACCCAGATGCACCAGCTGGACGGCAACCTCTCCGACCTCAGCCAGATGGTCAAGGAGATCGACCAGCACCGTGAGGCGATGGAGCGGCAGGGGCTGGACCCCGAGCAGGTCCGCCTCGACCCGGCCTGGCTGTCGACCCTCAAGGGATACGCCGGCTAGGCGGAGCCGGCGTCGCGGCTTGCCTGGAGGCGGACAGGGCGCCGTGCTATACAGCCGTCACGGGGGCAACGGCATCAGGAGCACGAGGCATGGACGGGCAGGGCAAGCGTTCATCGACCGAACGATCATCGCCGGGCGCGGTTCAGCATCGGAGCCGCTTCGTCTGGCGAGCCCTGGCGCCGCGTTCCCTGGGCCTGCCGGTGGGGGCGCTGTGCCTGGCCCTGCCGCTCTGGGAGCTGGGCCGCCCGCTCTGGGTCTGGGGGCTGCTGTTCCTCTTCGTCTTCGTCTGGCCCTGGCTCGCCCTGGCCCTGAGCCTGCGCTACCGCGATCCGGTGCGCCACGAGCGCCGGCATATTCTCCTCGACTCCTTCGCCGGCACCTTCTGGATGGCGGCGGCGGGCTTCAGCCCCCTGGCCACCTGCGTCACCTTCGCCATGCTCCAGGCCAACAACGTGGCTGCCGGCGGCATCCGCTTCGTCGGCCAGGGCTGGCTGGCGCAGCTGGCGGGCGTGACGGTCGGCCTGCTGGTGTTCGGCGCCCAGTTCCATTCCGCGCTTACCCTGAAGCACCTGCTGTTCTGCCTGCCGATGCTGGTGATCCACCCCGTGGTGATCGGCACCACCCTCTATGAAATGGCCCAGAGCGTCGCCAGGAGCCGCAGGAAGTTGCGCACCCTGAGCCAGACCGACAGCCTCACCGGCGTCTACAACCGCCGCTACTGGAGCGAGCTGGCTTTACAGGAGTTCCAGCGTTGCGGGCGGGGTGGCGGTCCGTCCTGCCTGGCGCTCATCGATGTGGATAACTTCAAGGCGATCAACGATACCCAGGGCCACCTGGCCGGGGATGAACTGCTGGCTCGGCTCGGCCGGGCGCTACGGGCAAACCTGCGGGAGACCGACCTGATCGGCCGTTACGGCGGGGACGAGTTCTGCGTGCTGCTGCCCCAGACCCGCGAGCACGGCGCCTGCACGGCGCTGGACTGGATGCGGGAGCGGGTGGTGCGCGACGAACAGGGCCAGTTGGGGCTGAGCATCGGCCTGGCGGCCTACCAGCCGGGCATGGGCAGCCTGGAGGACTGGATCCGTTGCGCCGACAAGGCGCTCTACGAGGCCAAGTCCCGGGGGCGCAACCAGGTGGTGGCGCATCCCCAGGTCCAGGCGGGGGTCTGAGGAGCGGTCTCGCCACGGCGCCTCCTGGAGCATGGGTGCCGCGCGCCCGCCCAAGGGCTTCCGTGAATTACGACAGGTGCTTCAGCAACCGTGCCTGCAAGGCTTCCAGCGTTTCCGGGGCGGCCCGCTTGCTGGCGTGGATGCCCAGGGCTTCCCCTTCGAAACGCGGCACGATGTGCATGTGGATATGGAACACGGTCTGGCCCGCCGGGGCGCCATTGAACTGGGCGACCTGGACGCCGGCCGGCTGCAGCTCATCCACCAGCACCCGGGTCAGGCGCTGCACCACCGCCATCACCTTGGCCAGGGCTTCGGGTTCGATCTCCAGGATGTTGCGGGCGGTGGAACGCTTGGGGATCACCAGGGTATGGCCGAAGGACTGCGGAAACAGATCGAGGAAGGCGAGCACATCGTCGTCCTCGTAGAGCTTGTAGCAGGGCGCCTCGCCCCGAATGATCTGGGCGAAGACGTTCTGCGGGTCGTAGGTGCCGTGCAGGCTCATCGTGGGCTCTCCATTTTGCCGGACATGAAGCGCGCACCTTAACGCTCGGGGCCCAGGCGCGAAACCCGGGCGCTTCATTTTCTCCGCCGCGCACCTGGCCGTGGGCCTTTCCCATCTCGGGTGGGAAGCTTCCGGAACGTCTAGTGTTAACCGGGTCGAAAGTGGACTGATGGTTCTGCATTTTTGCCGACGTTTCGGCAAAAGTCCCCGTCGCCAGCGGCCGAATCTGGCGTTACCCTTCGCATCTGGATGATTTCCGGACGCCCGTGGCAGCCCGCTTTCGCGCCGGCCCGGGTGCCGCGACAGGCCCTGCCGGGCGCGGCGAAGATTGGTCCGCGTGGATAAGTCCGGCATCAGGTTTCCATCCCGTTCGATGGGACGCCCCATTTTCCCGCCGCCGGCACCGGCCTGCGGCGATTGACTGCCCAAACCGGCCGCCCGAGCAGGCGGCCCAGTATCGAGAGGATCGACCGTGCACAACGTCGTGATCAGTGGCACCGGCCTTTACACCCCGCCCAACAGCATTTCCAACGAAGAGCTGGTGGCCTCCTTCAATGCCTACGTGCAGGCCTTCAACGCCGAGAACGCCGACGCCATCGAGCGCGGCGAGATCGAGGCCCTGGCCGAGTCCAGCGTCGCCTTCATCGAGAAGGCCTCCGGCATCAAGAGCCGCTTCGTGGTGGACAAGGACGGCATCCTCGATCCCCGGCGCATGGTGCCGCGCATCCCGGAACGCTCCAACGAGGAGTGGGGCATCCTCTGCGAGATGGCCGTGGCCGCCGCCCGGCAGGCCCTGGAGCGTGCCGGACGCACCCCGGCCGATATCGACGGCGTGATCGTCGCCTGCTCCAACCTGCAGCGCGCCTACCCGGCGGTGGCCATCGAGGTGCAGGCCGCCCTGGGCATCCAGGGCTTCGGCTATGACATGAACGTCGCCTGCTCCTCCGCCACCTTCGGCATCCAGGCCGCCACCAACGCGGTCCAGACCGGCCAGGCCCGCGCCATCCTCATGGTCAACCCGGAAATCTGCACCGGCCACCTCAACTTCCGCGACCGCGACAGCCACTTCATCTTCGGTGACGCCGCCACCGCCGTGATCATCGAGCGGGCCGACCAGGCCACCTCGAAACACCAGTTCGAGGTCGTCGGCACCAAGCTGCTGACCCAGTTCTCCAACAACATCCGCAACAACTTCGGCTTCCTCAATCGCGCGGCCGAGGAAGGCATCGGCACGCGCGACAAGCTGTTCGTCCAGGAAGGTCGCAAGGTGTTCAAGGACGTCTGCCCCATGGTGGCCGAGCTGATCGCCGCGCACCTGCAGGAGAACGGCATCGAGGTGGCCGGGGTGAAACGCTTCTGGCTGCACCAGGCCAACCTCAACATGAACCTGCTGATCGCCCGCAAGCTGCTGGGGCGCGACGCCGAGCCGCAGGAGGCGCCGGTGATCCTCGACACCTATGCCAACACCAGTTCCGCCGGCTCGGTGATCGCCTTCCACAAGCACCAGGACGACCTGCCCAGCGGTGCCCTCGGCGTGCTCAGCTCCTTCGGAGCCGGCTACTCCATCGGCAGCGTGATCCTGCGCAAGCGCTGATGAGCCTGCCCCCCGACGGGGACCTGCTGCCCCGGCTGCTGGCCGGGGAGCAGCGGGCCTTCCGACAACTGATCGACGCCTACCAGGGCGCCATGCGCGCGGTGGCCTATGCCATCGTCGGCCAGCGTTTCGCCGACGAGGTGGTGCAGGACGCCTGGCTGGCCGTGGTGCGCAACCTGGACGGCTTCCAGCAGCGCTCCAGCCTCAAGACCTGGCTGCTGACCATAGTCGCCAACACCGCCCGCAGCCGGCTCAAGCAGAGCCGTCGGGAGGTGCTGCTGGATGACCTGCCGGGGCCGCACGGCACCCTCGACGAGGGGCGCTTTGCCGAGAACGGCCATTGGATGGCCGAGGTGCCCGCCTGGCACCAGGACTCCCCCGAGGCCCTGCTGGCCGAGGAAGAACTGCGGGAGTGCCTGGAAAAGACCCTGCTCGGCCTGTCGGAGATGCAGCGCAGCGTGGTGCTCCTGCGGGAGCGCCAGGGACTGGAGTTGGAAGAGATCTGTAACGTGCTGGGGGTTTCGCTCTCCAATGTCCGGGTGCTCCTGCATCGCGGGCGCCTCAAGCTGTTCGCCACGCTGGAACATTTCGAGGAGACCGGCCAATGCTGACATGCAAGGAACTGGTGGCCCGTTCCAGCGACCTGCTCGATGACCAGCTGAGCTTTCGCGAGCGGCTGGCCATGCGTCGCCATCTGGTGCTCTGCCGCAACTGCCGGCGCTTCATCAGGCAGATGAAACTGGCCCAGGCCGTGGTCCGCCAGATGCCCGATGAACCGCCCGCGGATGCGGACGACCTGGCCGAGCGCCTGGCCCGGGCGCGCCGCGACGCCCACTGATTCGCGCATTCGCGTAGACCCCCCGAGCCGACTGCGCAAGTCGGCTTTTGCACCTGTTTCACTCCCGAGTCCCCAGGCTTTTCGGCTGAAAGGCCCGTCCTAGAGCAGTGCGTGCCTTATAAGAATTCGAAGTAAAAAAGTTCCGTTGTCACAAAATATTTATATAGGAGCAACCGGGCTGAAATAACCCGCCGCCAAGATTCCCCTCCAGCACCAATGAGCCCAGCGCTCGAGTGTTTTCTAACGCTAAAGACCAATAGGGGAATTCTTCGATGATCCGTAAGCACTTCGCCGGTTTTGCCGCCAGCGCCATGGCCCTGGCCATCTCCGCCCAGGCTTTCGCCGGTACCGTGACCACCGACGGCGCCGATATCGTCATCAAGACCAAAGGCGGCCTTGAAGTTGGCACTACCGACAAGGCTTTCAGCTTCAAGCTGGGTGGCCGCCTGCAGGCCGACTACAGCCGCTTCGATGGCTTCTACACCGTGAACGGCGACACCGCCGACGCCGGCTACTTCCGTCGCGCCTTCCTGGAGCTGGGCGGCATCGCCTTCAGCGACTGGGCCTACCAGATCAACTACGACTTCTCCCACAACGCCGGCGGTGACAACCGCAGCGAAGACGGTTACTTCGACGAGGCCTCCATCGCCTACATCGGCTTTGCCCCGGTCACCATCAAGATGGGCCGTTTCGACCCCGATTTCGGTCTGGAAAAGGCCACCAGCTCCAAGTGGGTGACCGCCCAGGAGCGCACCGCCGCCTATGACCTGGCCGACTACGTGAACTCCCACAACGGTGGCATGGGCATCCAGGTCTCCGGCAACTACGGGGCTTCCCTGTACGGCTCCGCCGGCATCACCGCCAACGATCCGGCCAACCGTGACGAAGACGGCGACAGCATCAAGCAGTTCAACGCACGCGGCGTCTTCGCCCCGATGCACGAGGCCGGCAACGTCCTGCACTTCGGCGTCAACTACGCGACCCGCGACCTGTCCGACACCTCCTTCGACGGCCGTATCCGCAGCCGCCTGGGCATTCGCGGCGTGAGCACCGACGGTGGCCAGGACGCTGGCGGCAACGGCAACCGCCTGGTCCTGGGCGGCGCCAACAACACCCCGGTGGACACCTACGACACCGACAGCACCTGGGGCCTGGAAGCCGCCTTCGCTGCGGGTCCGTTCTCCATCCAGAGCGAATACCTGACGCGTGAAGTGCAGGCCAAGGCCGCCAACCGCGAGGACATCGACGCCGACGGCTACTACGTGCAGGTGGCCTACACCCTGACCGGCGAAGCCCGCGACTACAAGCTGGGCAAGTTCGACAAGATCAAACCGGCCAACAAGGGCATCGGCGCCTGGGAAGTGTTCTACCGCTACGACAACCTGAGCGTGGAAGACGACAACGGCGCCTTCGCCGCCATCGACGACGTCGAGGCCAAGGTGCACAACCTGGGTGTGAACTGGTACGCCAACGAAGCGGTCAAGCTGAGCGGCTACTACGTCAAGTCCAAGGTGGACAATGCCACCAACGCCAACGGCGACGACGACGGCGACGGCATGGTCTTCCGCGCCCAGTACGTGTTCTAAGCACGAACGGATTCCCGCTCCTTACCCTTCGGCCCCGCCTTCTGGCGGGGCTTTTTCTTTTCACCCCGGCCGGCGCTCAGCCCATACCGTGCTTCCATCCGCAGGTCCGGCAGGCCGACCTTGCCAGCAGCGGCTAACCTTGTCCTGGCCGTACGCCAGCAGTCCCCGTCGACCCGCCTGAAGCCCCTGGAGGGCGCCATGTTCAAAGCCAGCCTCGCCATCATCGTCGTCGCCATTCTCGGCGTCCTCGGTTACGCCGCCATCAGTCCCGATCACTTCCGCATCGAGCGCACGGCCAGCATCGCGGCGCCGCCGGAGAAGGTCTTTCCCCTGATCAACGATTTCCAGCAATGGCCGGCCTGGTCGCCCTGGGAGAAGATCGACCCGACCCTCAAGCGCAGCTACAGCGGACCGCAGGCCGGCGTCGGCGCCGTCTATGCCTGGCAGGGCAACAACGAGGTGGGCACCGGGCGCATGGAGATCACCGGCAGCCAGCCGGCGTCGAGGGTGGAGATCAAGCTGGACTTCCAGATGCCCTTCGAGGCGCACAACACCGCCGAATTCACCCTCAGCCCCGAGAACGGCGGCACCCGGGTGACCTGGGCCATGTACGGTCCATCGCCCTACACCCATCGGCTGATGCAGGTGTTCTTCGACATGGACGACCTGGTCGGTAGCCGCTTCGACCAGGGCCTGGCCAACCTCAAGGCCGCCGCCGAGCAATGAGCTGAACGGGCTGGCGGGCTGCACCCGCGCCTTCAGGGGAGCGTCGTGGGCGGCGCCGGAGGTCGGCGAGGCTCCGTCTTGTGGATATCTTTTCGCGGGCCTGTCGAACGCCGTACCGCGCGAACGACCATTGGGTGTCAGTCCCCACACTCCACCGAGGAACCCATCATGAAATACCTCTGCCTGATCTACTTCGAGGAAGCGAAGCTGGCCACCCTGACCGACGCCGACTACCAGGCCATCGCCGGCGAATGCCTGGACTACACCGAACAACTGGCCGCCAGCGGTCATCACCTCGCCTCCAACGCCCTGGAGTCGGTGCGTAGCGCGACCACGCTGCGGGTACAGGGCGGCCGCGTGTCCCTGACCGATGGTCCATTCGCCGAAACCAAGGAACAGCTCGGCGGCTTCTACCTGATCGAGGCCCGGGATCTCAACGAGGCCATCCAGATCGCCTCGAAGATCCCGCCGGCGCGCCTGGGTTGCATCGAGGTCCGGCCGGTACGCGAGCCCGGGGTTCGGCCCGGCGTCCAGCCCCTGGGCGCGGCGTCCTGAGGTGACGGACCTTCGCCACGACGAAGCGGGGATTCGGCTGCGGGTGGAGGCGATCTACCGCAGCGACTCGCGACGGGTGCTGGCCACGCTGATCCGCCTGCTGGGGGATTTCGACCTGGCCGAGGAGGCCCTGCATGACGCCTTCATCGCCGCCGTCCAGCAATGGCCGAGGGATGGCGTCCCGGCCAATCCCCGGGCCTGGCTGGTGTCGGCGGGGCGCTTCAGGGCCATCGACAACCTGCGTCGACGCTCCCGTTTCGATGCCTCCAGGCGGCTGCTGCTGGCGGAGCTGGAGGAGGCCGCGAGTCCCTTCGAGGAGGGCGAGGACGTGGAAGACGATCGCCTGCGCCTGATCTTCACCTGCTGCCACCCGGCGCTGCCGGCGGATGCCCAGGTGCCCCTGACCCTGCGTGAGGTCTGCGACCTCACCACCGAGGAGATCGCCCGGGCCTTCCTCAGCAGCCCACCCACCATCGCCCAGCGCATCGTCCGGGCCAAGGCGAAGATCCGCGACGCGAAGATTCCCTACCAGGTTCCCACGCTGGCGGAATTGCCGGAGCGCCTGGATAACGTCCTGCGGGTCATCTACCTAGTGTTCAACGAAGGCTATTCCGCCTCGTCGGGAGAGGCCCTGGTGCGCACCGACCTCTGCGCCGAGGCCATCCGCCTGGCGCGACTGCTGCTGGAACTGCTGCCCGACCCGGAAGTCATGGGCCTCCTGGCGCTCATGCTGTTGCACGACTCGCGGCGCGCCGCCCGCACCCGCGCCGATGGCGAACTGGTGCTGCTGGACGAGCAGGACCGCAGCCTCTGGGACCGCACCCAGATCGCCGAGGGGCTGGCCCTGGTGTCCCGCGCCTTCGCCAGCCAGCGCATCGGCCTCTATCCGTTGCAGGCCGCCATCGCCGCCGTTCACGCCCGGGCCGAGGATGCCGCCAGCACCGACTGGCGGCAGATCGCCGGACTCTATGCCGTGCTCCAGCAGCTGGCGCCTTCGCCGGTGCTGAGGCTCAACCGGGCGGTGGCTATCGCCATGTGCGATGGCCCCGAGGCCGGGCTGGCGGAGGTGGACGCCCTGCTGGAAGCCGGGGAACTCAAGGACTACCACCTGGCCCACGCCACCCGCGCGGACTTCTGCCGACGCCTGGGCCGTCGCGAAGAGGCGCGCGCCGCCTACCGGGCCGCCCTGGCCCTGGTGCGCCAGGAGCCCGAACGACGCTTCATCGAGAAGCGCCTGGCGGAACTGGATGGCTGAACCGCCGTTGGTCGCCCAGTGCGGGACAGCGTCGAAAGCGGGCGGTCGCATACGACAAGGGACTATCACCGCCGGTAGCCACCGGCCCACACACCCGACCGACCCCGAGGAGAAGCACCATGAACAGCGAAACGCTCAAGGCCACCGCCGAAAGGGAAGTACAGGAAGCCTTCAGCCAGTGGCTCCAGGGCGCACGCGCCAAGGATGCGGACGCCATCCTGGCCTGCTACGCCAACGAGGTAATCGCCTACGACGCCATCCTCCAGTTGCAGTTCAAGGGGCTGAATGCCTATGGACAGCATTGGCGCAACTGCCTGGAAATGTGCGGCGGCGACGGCATCTTCGAGCCGCAGGAGCCCACCATCCTCGTCGACCGGGAACTGGCCGTGCTGCATTGCCTGGTGCGCTGCGGCGGTGAGCAGGACGGCGAGATCAAGACCAGCTGGATGCGCGGCACCCAGTGTTACGTCAAGCGCGACGGCCGCTGGAAGATCGTCCACGAGCACTTCTCCGCGCCGTTCGACATCGAAAGCGGCAAGGCGCTGTTCGAACTGCAGCCCTGAGCCTGGGCACTGTGCAGCTTCAAGGATGGGCCATGCTTCACCGCGCCTGCGGGCACGCCGATGGGTTTCGCTGCGCTCTACGCCATCCTACGGTCTGCTCGCCGGCACGCTTGTAGGGTGGGTCACGCTTCACCGACCCACCAGGGAGGTCCGGTGCGGGCACGCCGATGGGTTTCGCTGCGCTCTACGCCATCCTGCGGTCTGCTCGCCGGCACGCTTGTAGGGTGGGTCACGCTTCACCGACCCACCGGCGAGGTCCGCTGCGGGCACGCCGATGGGTTTCGCTGCGCTCTACGCCATCCTGCGGTCTGCTCGCCGGCACGCTTGTAGGGTGGGTCACGCTTCACCGACCCACCAGGGAGGTCCGGTGCGGGCACGCCGATGGGTTTCGCTGCGCTCTACGCCATCCTACGGTCTGCTCGCCGGCACGCTTGTAGGGTGGGTCACGCTTCACCGACCCACCAGGGAGGTCCGGTGCGGGCACGCCGATGGGTTTCGCTGCGCTCTACGCCATCCTACGGTCTGCTCGCCGGCACGCTTGTAGGGTGGGTCACGCTTCACCGACCCACCGGCGAGGTCCGGTGCGGTCACGTCGATGGGTTTCGCTGCGCTCTACGCCATCCTACGGTCTGCTCGCCGGCACGCTGTGTAGGGTGGGTCACGCTTCACCGACCCACCGGCGAGGTCCGCTGCGGGCACGTTGATGGGTTTCGCTGCGCTCTACGCCATCCTACGAACCGCTCGGCGGCACGCTTGTAGGGTGGGTCACGCTTCACCGACCCACCGGCGAGGTCCGGTGCGGGTACGGCGATGGGTTTCGCTGCGCTCTACGCCATCCTACGGTCTGCTCGCCGGCACGCTTGTAGGGTGGGTCACGCTTCACCGACCCACCAGGGAGGTCCGATGCGGGCACGCCGATGGGTTTCGCTGCGCTCTACTGCGTTCAGCCCACATACGGATGCACTCCGGGGATGGCCCGCACCGTCCGTGTGCGGCCATCACTCGTTACGGTAGCGCCGGGTTTCCGAGGGCAGGCAGCCGTAGCGGCGCTTGTACTCCTGGGCGAAACGGCCCAGATGGGCGAAGCCCCATTTGAAGGCCACGTCGGTCACCGAGACCTGGCTGTCCTGCGTCAGTTCCTGGTGGACCCGCTCCAGCCGCAGGTTGCGCAGGTAGGCCATGGGGCTGGTGTTGCAGAACTCGCGGAAGCCGGCGAACAGGGTGCGCACGCTGACCCCGGCGTGCTCGGCCAGTTGCTCGATGGTCAGCGGCTCGTGGGCGTGGGCGCGCAGGTACTCCTCGGTGCGGCGGACGAAATGCGGCGAGATGACCTTGCCTCGGCCTTCGCCTTCCATGCGCGCCTTCAGGTTGTGGGGCTGGCCGTAGATCAGGGCGTTGAGCAGCACCGACTCGAACTGCTTGAGCACCAGCGGCTGGTGGATCGGATGCCCGGGCTGGGCGATGGCCTCCACCAGCATCTCCAGCAACTGCAGGAAGTAGCGGCCGCCAGGGCTGCCGAGATCGAGCTCCGGGTGGAACTCCAGCGGGCCTTCCAGCGGATGCCCCAGGTGCTGCGCGCAATGATGGCGAATCTCGTCCTGGTCGATGCGCAGGGCCAGTTGCGGTGCGTCGTGCTCCCAGCGCATGCGCACCGGCAGGCTGGGGGAGATCAGCGAGGCGCGCTCCGGCGAGGAAATGAAGCGGTGGCCATCGCAGTCGATGCGCGCGCGGCCGTGGATCGGCACCTGCACCAGGTAGAAGTCCTCCAGCCGGCCGGGGTCGATGTCCACGGTGGCGCCGTACTCCAGGCGATTGAGGGACAGCCGCCCGCGGCTCACGTGGTGCATCTGCGCGCTGACCGCATCGCCCGCCCGCAATGGCGTCAGTTCATGGGGTTTGAAAACGCCGCCCACGCGCTCGCGGATGGCGTCCAGGTCGTTGAGCAGGAACAACTGGTTATGGGGACTGAACAGCGGCGTTTGCAGGAATCGGCTGCCACCGTCCTCCTGACTCGGGTCCTGGATCATGGTGAGTCACCTCACAGGCTGCACGTTATCAAGGCAGGGCGTGGGACCGTGCACCACGGTAACTGCAGTATCCGGATACCGCCTGCGGTCACCGGATAGTCCGCCACGCCTGTCTGTTTCTTTTTGTCCCCTCGATGGGGGTTGTCGGGTGTAGCAGCAAGAGGCGCGCCAGGGGCGGGCCGACCCCGGCGCGGCGGCTCGGGTCCAAGAGCCTACAACGTCGTGCCTTTCCATAGGTCAGAAAATTCCTGCATACAGCGGACGCTCGTTGCAGAGAGCGGATAGAGGCCTCCCGGTCCGGACGCGGAAGATCGACTCGTACCTTCCCACTCCCCTTGGAGGCATACCATGAAAGGCCGCTACATCCAGGTGCCGGCGACAACCGGCGAGCTCTTCCAGGCCTACCTCGCGACCTCGGTGGACGGCCGGGGGCCGGGCATCGTCCTGTGCCAGGAGATCTTCGGCGTCAACCAGGCCATGCGCGAGACCGCCGACCTGCTGGCCGAAGAGGGCTACACCGTGCTGGTGCCCGACCTCTACTGGCGCCAGGAGCGCGGGGTCGACCTGGGCTACGACGAAGCGGACTTCGCCCGCGCCTTCAGCCTCTACCAGGGCTTCGACGAAGCCCTGGGCGTCGAGGACATCGGCGCCACCCTCAAGGCCCTGGATGCGCTGGATGCGTGCGAGGGCGAGCTGGGCGTGGTCGGCTACTGCCTCGGCGGCAAGCTGGCCTACCTCGCCGGTTGCCGCCTGCCCCAGGTGGCCTGCGCCGTGGGTTACTACGGCGTCGGCATCGAAAAGGCCCTGCACGAGGCCGAGGGCCTGGGTGGCCGCCGGCTGGTGCTGCACCTGGCCGAGCTGGACGCCTACTGCCCGGCCGAGGCGCGGGAGGCCATCCAGACCGCCCTGGGTCGCCTGCCCGGCGTCGAGCTCTATGTCTACCCGGGCGTCGACCACGCCTTCGCCCGCCTGGGTGGCCATCACTACCGGAAGAGCGCCGCGCTGCTGGCCCACGAGCGCAGCGTGGCCGCGCTGCGTCGCACCCTGGGCCCGGACTACAACCTCTCGGCGCTCTGGGAGGAACACATCCGCCACGAGTTCGACACCCGCGACGTACCCGCCACCATGGCCACCATGGTCGACGAACCCTACGTGAACCACATCCCCACCATGACCGGCGGGGTCGGGCAGCGGGAGCTGTCGCGCTTCTACCGCTACCACTTCGTCCACGGCAATCCCGAGGACATGGCGCTGACGCCGATCTCCCGCACGGTCGGCGCCAGCCAGATCGTCGACGAATTCATCATGACCTTCACCCACGACCGCGAGGTGGACTGGCTGCTGCCGGGCGTCGCCCCCACCGGCAAGCGGGTGGAGATCCCCATGCTCGGGGTGGTCAAGTTCCGCGGGCCGAAGCTCTACCACGAGCACATCTACTGGGACCAGGCCAGCGTGCTGGTGCAGATCGGCCTGCTCGACCCCAGCGGCTTGCCGGTGGCCGGCCGCGAGACCGCGCAGAAGCTGCTGGACGAGAGCCTGCCCTCCAACACCCTGATGCCGAGCTGGCCCACCAGCGCCGGCAAGCCGGTCTGAGGTGCCCGCCATGGACCGAAGCCTTGCCAAGGTCGCCGTCATCAGCGGCGGCGCCACCCTGATCGGCGGCGCGGTGGCCCGCGCGCTGATCGAGTCCGGCCACCGCGTGGCCCTGTTCGACATCGACGCCGAGGCCGCCCAGCGGGTGGCCGGGGAGCTGGGCGATGCCGCGCGCTTCCACGCCGTGGACATCACCGACGATGCCGCCCTCGACCGGGCGGTGGCGGCGGTGCGCCAGGACCTGGGCCCGGTGGACACCCTGGTCAACCTGGCCTGCACCTACCTCGACGACGGCGCCGGTTCCAGCCGCGCCGACTGGCTCAAGGCGCTGGACGTCAACCTGGTCTCGGCGGTGGCGCTGACCCGCGCCGTCCACGCCGACCTCAAGGCGCGGCGCGGCAGCGTGGTGAACTTCACCTCCATCTCCGCCCGCTGCGCCCAGACCGGCCGCTGGGTGTACCCGGTGTCCAAGGCCGCCATGCTGCAGCTGACCCGCTCCATGGCCATGGACTTCGCCGCCGACGGCATCCGCGTCAACTCGGTGTCGCCGGGCTGGACCTGGTCCCGGGTGATCAGCGAGGTGAGCGGCGGCGACCGCGCCCGGGCGGACCGGGTCGCGGCTTCCTACCACCTGCTGGGGCGCCTGGGCGACCCGGCGGAAGTGGCGGCGGTGGTGGCCTTCCTCTGCTCGCCGGCGGCCAGCTTCGTCACCGGCGCCGACTACGCCGTCGATGGCGGCTACTCGGTGATGGGGCCGGAGCAGAACCTGCCGGCCATCCCGCGCCTGGCCGAGTAGGCCGGCGCCATGAAACGACTTTTCCACAGCCTGTTCGGCGCCCGCCTGGCGCCGCAGTCCCAACCGTCGCACTCCAGGAGAACAACAATGCGTCGCATCGCTATCGTCGGAGCCGGCCAGGCCGGCCTGCAACTGGCCCTTGGCCTTCTCGCCAAGGGCTACCAGGTCACCCTCACCACCAACCGCACCGCCGAGGAGGTGCGCAACGGCAAGGTCATGTCCAGCCAGTGCATGTTCCACAGCGCGCTGCAGACCGAGCGCGACCTGGGCCTGAACTTCTGGGAGGACGAGTGCCCGGCGGTGGAGGGCATCGGCCTCACCGTGCCGCACCCGGAGCGTCCCGGCGAGCGCCTGTTCAGCTGGTCCGCGCGGCTGGAGCGCTACGCCCAGTCGGTGGACCAGCGGGTGAAGATGCCGGTGTGGATGGAGGAATTCCAGCGCCGTGGCGGCGAGCTGGTGATCCAGGACGTGGGCCTGGAAGAGCTGGAGCGGCTGTCGGCCAGCCATGACCTGGTGCTGCTGGCGGCGGGCAAGGGGGAGATCGTCAACCTCTTCCCCCGCGACACCGCGCGCACCCGGTTCCAGCAGCCCCAGCGCGCGCTGGCGCTGACCTACGTGAAGGGCATGGCGCCGATGTCGCCCTTCTCGCGGGTGGCCTTCAACCTCATCCCCGGTGTCGGCGAGTACTTCGTGTTTCCCTGCCTGACCACCAGCGGGCCCTGCGAGATCATGGTGTTCGAGGGCATTCCCGGTGGCCCCATGGATTGCTGGCAGGGCGTCACCGCGCCGGAGCAGCACCTGGAGAAGAGCCTGGAGATCGTCCGCCGCTACCTGCCCTGGGAGGCCGAGCGCTGCCAGTCCCTCGAACTCACCGATGACAAGGGTTTCCTGTCCGGCCGCTTCACCCCGATGGTGCGCAAGCCGGTGCTGGAGCTGCCGTCCGGGCGGCATGTGTTCGGCATGGCCGACGCCCTGGTGGTCAACGACCCCATCACCGGCCAGGGCTCCAACAACGCCGCCAAATGCAGCCGTGTCTACCTCGACGCCATCCTCGCCCAGGGCGACCAGCCCTTCACCAGTGGCTGGATGCACCAGACCTTCGAGCGCTACTGGGACTACGCCCAGCACGTGGTGAGCTGGACCAATTCCATGCTCCTGCCGCCCGCGCCGCACCTCCTCGAACTGCTCGGCGCCGCCAGCCAGAGCCGGGCGCTGGCCTCGGTCATCACCAACGGCTTCGACGACCCGCGCCGCTTCGCGCCCTGGTGGTTCGACGCCGCGTCCTGCCAGGACCTGATCCACAAGCTCAGCCGCCAGGCCGCCTGACCCCGGAGAACCGCCATGAACGCCAGTATCCACGCCCCGCATTTCGACGACCTGGTCGCCGCCACCGACAGCGAGCCGCGCGCCCTGCGCAACCTGCTCGGCCAGTTCGCCACCGGCGTCACCGTGATCACCACCCGCAGCGTCGACGGACGCAACGTGGGGATGACCGCCAACTCCTTTTCCTCGGTGTCCCTGGACCCGCCGCTGGTGCTCTGGAGCATTTCCCGCAGCGCGCCGAGCCTGCCGGACTTCCTCGCCGCCAGCCACTTCGCCATCAACGTGCTGGGCGCCGACCAGCACGGGCTGTCCGGGCAGTTCGCCCGGGGCGCGGCCGACAAGTTCGATGGGGTGAGCTTCCGCACCGCCGCCGGCGGCGTGCCGGTGCTGGAGGGGGTGATCGCGGCGCTGGTCTGCCGCAACCTCACCCAGTACGACGGCGGCGACCACCTGATCTTCCTTGGCCAGATCGAGCATTACCGACACGGCGGCGGAGAACCGCTGGTCTTCCATGCCGGCCAGTACCGGGTCGCCGCCGCGCACCCGGCCCTCGGCCAGTAACGCTGCCTCCCGCCTTGCGCAAGGGAAACACCATGACAAGAACCAATAAAGCGTTGCAGCTGTGCGTGCTCGCCTCCGGCCTGGTGGCCGGTCAGGCATCCCAGGCCTATGACCTGCCGGTGGTCAACCTGGGCCTCACCACCTTCCTCGACGGCGGCCTGCCGGCGGGCCCCGGCTGGTACATCCAGCAGTACTTCCAGGACTACCGCGCCGACCACCTGAAGGACCAGCGCGGCGACGACCTGCCGCTGCCCCGGCAGGACCTCCACTACCAGGTGGCGGTGACCCAGCTCAGCTACCTGTCCGACCTGCGCCTGGGCAACGCCAGCCTGGGCCTGAACGCGGTGCTGCCGGTGGTCACCCGCATGGACCTGGACGACGGACTGAACAACGCGGCCCTCAAGGCCCAGGATGGCGTCGGCGACCTGCTGGTCGGTCCCTTCATCCAGTTCGACCCGATCATGGGCCCGGACGGCCCGCGCTTCGTCCACCGCATCGAGCTGCAGGTCAACCTGCCCACCGGCAAGTACGACGAGGACCAGGCCATCAACCCCGGCGCCAACGCCTGGTCGTTCAATCCCTACTGGGCCGCCACCTACTGGTTCACGCCGAAGTGGAGCGCGTCGCTGCGGGCCCACTACCTCTACAACGGCAAGAACGAGGACCCCAACTACAGCTACGGCGGTGCCGACGACCTCCAGGCCGGCCAGGCCGTGCACGCCAACTTCGCCACCGAGTACGCGGTGACGCCGCAGTTGCGCCTGGGGATCAACGGCTACTGGCTGAACCAGTTCACCGACACCAGGATCGATGGCCACGAGGTCTCCGGGCGCCGCGAGCGGGTCTGGGCCATCGGGCCGGGAGCGATGTACAGCTTCTCCCAGGAGGACCACCTGGTGGTGAACGCCTACGTCGAGCAGGACGTCGAGAACCGCCCCGAAGGCTCGCGGGTGCAGGTGCGCTACGTGCACCACTTCTGAGATCGCAAGGACGTCCTCGGGTCGTCCCTTCAGCCCGCCCATCAGGCTGTGTGAAAACTACTGTGCTCGGTCAGGCTGCGCTGAACACCGGCTGAAAAGGCTCATTTACCGCTCGTAAACGGCGCCTTTCACCGTTCTCTGCCTTGCCTGGCCATCGCTCACCTCGTTTTCACGCGGCCTGCCACGGCGGGCTTTTTTTGCGTGCCGCAGTGCGGGGCGGGCGTCGTGGCCAGCCGGGAGCGTCCCATGGCCGCAACCGTTAGAATCATCGCCCCCCAACCCGAGCAACGCCCATGGATATCGATCTGGCGCGCACCTTCCTGGAGATCGTCCGCACCGGCAGCTTCGTCGCCGCCGCCGAACGCCTGCACGTCACCCAGACCACCATCACCGCGCGGGTACAGAACCTGGAGCAGCAGCTGGACTGCCGGCTCTTCGTGCGCAATCGCGCCGGGGCGCGGCTGACGGTCGACGGCGAGGTCTTCGTGCCCTACGCCACGCAGCTGGTGCAGACCTGGGAAGCGGCGCGGCGTGACCTGCCGCTGCCACGGGGCTTTGGCGACGTGCTCAACGTCGGCGGCGAGGTGAGCCTGTGCAACCCGCTGATCCTCGACTGGGTCATCCGCCTGCGCCAGCGGATGCCGTCCCACGCCATTCGTGCCGAAGTCGGCGAGGCCGGCCATGTTCAGAAGCTGCTGCGCGCCGGGGTGCTGGACGTCGCCCTGCTGTATCGCCCGGAATACTGGTCCGGGATGCAGGTGGAGCTGGTGCTGGAGGAGAAGCTGATCCAGGTGCGTTCCACCCGCAGCGCCGAGCCTTACCTCTACAACGACTGGGGACCGGAGTTTCGCGAGCGCCATGATGCCGCGCTGCCGGACAAGGCCCGCGCGGCGCTGACCACCAACCTGCCGCCGCTGGCCCTGCAGTACATCCTGCAATGCGGCGGCAGCGGCTACTTCCGTACCCGTGTGGTCCAGGCGCATCTGGACAGCGGTGCCCTGGAGCGCGTGGAACTGGCGCCGGAGTTCACCTGCCCCACCTACCTCGCCTATTCGCGGGACAAGGATTCGCCGGCGCTGCGCCAGGCCATCGAGCTGCTGAAGGAGGTGGTGGCCGAGGGCATCGATTGGCGCCTGGGCGGGGAGATGCTCTAGGAAGGGGTGACGAAGGGGGACGAGGGCAAGGTAAAAAACGAGGGGCCTTGCGGCCCTCATCGAACCCACCGGGTGGTGGGGGTTCCATCCCTGGAAAATGGAAATGTCTGCAAGGTTCCCGACCTCGGCCCGAGCCGGGTGGGGAGCCGCGAACCGGGTGATCCTACGGAAGAACGCAAGATCAGGGCTAATGAATAGTCTTGCAGTTTTAGTTCAACAAATTTGCATTCAAACGCGCCGGGAAGCCTGGATGCTTCGCGCGGTCCCCGGAAACTGCGGGCTCCGGATTGCCGGAACCCGCCGTCTCCGGGCGCCTCGATCAGTCCATCACGTCGTGAAGGACCTCATAGATGATGCCGGTCGCGACGGCGACCAGGATCAGGTCGGTCCCTGCGCGAACCCAGTCGTAACCCTCGTAGTGGGGCAGGCGGCTGATCAGTCGGCCGTCCAGCTTCTTGGCGATGCCCGGCGGTAGCGGCTTGCCGCGGGCGAGGTTCTTCTGGATGCCCGGTGGCAGGGACTGTGCCGGACCCCAGTAGTCGCGGTGGCCATCGAGGATGACGCGGATTCCGCCGACATCGATTTGCGGGCCGCCACCCTGCCAGTCGTTGCCGTGGCCGCCCTGTGGGCTACCGTGCTGGGCGGGGTTGCCGTGTCCCTTGCTCTTGCCGGGGTCGGCCAGCAACGCGGGGGAGCCGGTGATGAGGGCGACACTGGTGAGCAGGGCGATCAGGGGGCGCGTGCGGATCATGGGTGGACTCTCCATTGGGCCGTTTCCTTATATCGATGGACTGCGCGAGCCATCGTGAGTGCCCAAATATCGCAGAAAAAACGGCTGCCGACGGCAGCGAAACTTGATGCCGTTCAAGGTCTGTGCGTCCGGTCGTCCCTGGAGCCACCATTTGTCTGCCATCGATGAACCGCTTCCTGTCCTCGCGAGTCTCATGGCTACCGTGAAAGCAATCCTGTGGAGGCAATGAATTGAACAGCAAGAAAACCCTGTTGGCGGTGGCGACCTGCGTGATGGCGCTGGTGGCAGGTACCGTAATGCCGAGTGGCTCGTTCCTCGTCGATTCCGCCTATGCCCGTGGCAATGGCGGTGGGAATGGTGGCGGGAACGGTGGTGGAAACGGCGGCGGGCATGGTGGCGGGCACGGTGGCGGCTTTGGCGGTGGCTACGGCGGCAGTCATGCCGGCAAGGGACACGGTTATGGCAAGAGCGCCGATCATGAGGGCAAGGGCAATCGCTACGGCAGCTTGCGCAATGACGACAAGGGCCATGGTGCCGCCACCTCGGCCGTCGCCCGCGACCAGGACAGCCGTGGCCTGGCCAATGCCCGCGCGGTCGCCGATACCACGCCGGGCGATCACAACGCCGACGGCCTGGGCAAGGCCGGCGTGTCGTCCAGCAAGAACGACGGCAAGAGCCATCGCTAGCACAACGTCCGGGGCAACCATCAGGTTGCCCCAGTCGTTTTTCAGCGTGCCGCCAGCAGCACGCCCCGGCACTCGCCGAAGCCGATGCTGGGGTAGCCCTCGCGCTCGCAACGGGCACGGAGGATGACCTCGTCACCGTCCTCCAGGAAGGTGCGCGTCTCGCCATTGGGCAGGTTGATGGGTTGCTTGCCGCCGAAGGTGCTCTCCAGCAGGCTGCCGAAGGCCTCGGGTTCCGGGCCGGAGAGGGTGCCGGAGCCGAACAGGTCGCCGGGTTGCAGCTTGCAGCCACCGACGCTGTGGTGGGCCACCATCTGGGCGACCGTCCAATACATGTTCAGGGTGTTGCTCAGGGCCAGGCGATGGGGCGGCAGGCCCTGCTCGCGCATGCTGGCGGTGAGAATCAGCACTTCCAACTGGATATCGAAGGCACCGCGCGCCTGGTCGGCCTCGTCCCGCAGGTAGGGCAGGGGCTGCGGATCGCCTTCGGGGCGCGCCGGTTGTGCGGCGCGGAAGGGCTCCAGGGCCTCGGCGGTGACCACCCAGGGCGACACCGTGGTGCCGAAGTTCTTCGCCAGGAAGGGCCCTAGCGGCTGGTATTCCCAGGCCTGCACGTCGCGCGCGGACCAGTCGTTGAGCAGGCAGTAGCCGGCGATGTGCTGCGGGGCGTCGGCGATGGCGATGGCTTCGCCCATGGCGTTGCCCTGGCCGATCCAGATTCCCAGTTCCAGTTCGTAGTCCAGGCGCTTGCTGGGGCCGAAGTTCGGCGCGTCCTGGCCCGGTGGCAGGGTCTGGCCCAGCGGACGGCGTACCGGCGTACCGGAGACGCAGACGGTGGAGGCGCGGCCGTGGTAGCCGATGGGCACGTACTTGTAGTTGGGCAGCAGCGGATTGTCCGGGCGGAACAGGCGGCCCACGTTGTTGGCGTGGTGGATGCCGACGTAGAAATCGGTGTAGTCGCCCACCTTGGCCGGCAGGTGCAGCTGGCAGCTGGCGGCGGCCGGCAGCAGGGCCTGGCCCATGGCTTCCAGACGCTCGCGGGACGGGCTGCCGTCCACCAGGAGGTCCTGCAGCTGGTTGCGTAGCGCGCGGCGGGCGGAGGCGCCCAGGGCGAAGAAGTCATTCAGGCTGTCGCCGCAGGCGGCGCGGGCGGCGTCGGCGGCTTCACCGCTGAACAGGCCGGCGTCGCTGGCCACCTTCAGGTCGAAGATGGCGTCGCCGATGGCCACGCCGCCACGGGGCGTGCCGCCGGCCGGGCTGAAGATGCCCAGCGGCAGGTTCTGCAGGGGAAAGTCGGGGTGGCCGTTGGCGGAAGCGATCCAGCTCTGGCGGGTGTCGGTTGCGGTCATTTCAGATCCTGCCCTTGTCGAAGGTCTTGGCCATGCCGGCCCAGCATGCATCGTAGTCGCGTTGCAGCTGCGGGCACTCCAGGGCGTAGTGGCTGGGGCGCAGCACGCGGCTGGTCTCGAACATGAAGGCCATGGTGTCGTCGATCTTGTGCGGCTTGAGGTCGGCGGCGATGGCGGCGGTGGTGGTGGCATTGTCCGGGCCGTGGGCGCTCATGCAATTGTGCAGGGAGGCGCCGCCGGGCACGAAGCCCTCGGCCTTGGCGTCGTAGGCGCCCTGGATCAGGCCCATGAACTCGTTCATCAGGTTGCGGTGGAACCACGGCGGACGGAAGGTGTTCTCCGCCACCATCCAGCGCGGCGGGAAGATCACGAAGTCCATGTTGGCCTGGCCGTGGGTCTCGCTGGGGGAGGTGAGCACGGTGAAGATGGACGGGTCCGGGTGGTCGTAGCTGACGGTGCCGATGGTGTTGAAGCGGCGCAGGTCGTACTTGTAGGGCACGTTGTTGCCGTGCCAGGCCACCACGTCCAGCGGCGAATGATCCAGCTCGGTGGCCCAGAGCTCGCCGAGGAACTTCTGCACCAGGGTCACCGGTGCATCCAGGTCCTCGTAGTGGGCCACCGGGGCCAGGAAGTCGCGGGGGTTGGCCAGGCCGTTGCTGCCGATGGGGCCGAGGTCCGGCAGGCGCAATGCCACGCCATGGTTTTCGCAGAGGTAACCGCGCGCGGTGGCGTCCAGCAGTTCGACCCGGAACTTCATGCCGCGCGGGATCACCGCGATCTCCAGCGGTGCCACGTCCAGCAGCCCCAGTTCGGTGGCCAGGCGCAGGCGGCCCTGCTGGGGCACGACCAGCAGTTCGCCGTCGGCATCGAAAAAGACCCGCTCCATGCTGGCGTTGGCACGGTAGACATGGACGCTGACGCCGCTGGCCTGCTCGGCATCGGCGGTGGCGGCCAGGGTCACCAGGCCGTCGATGAAGTCGGTGCGTTCGGCGGGGATCTCCAGGGGATTCCAGCGCAGGCGGTTGGGGTTCACCGGCCCCGGGCGGCCGCCCGGGATCTGGCGTTCCAGACGCAGGTACTGCGGGTGGTTGGCGGAGGGCTTGATGCGGTACATCCAGGTCCTTCGCGCCTCGCTGCGGGGCACGGTGAAGGCCGTGCCGGAGAGCAGCTCCGCGTAGAGCCCGTAGGGCACCTTCTGTGGGGAGTTCTGGCCGACGGGCAGGGCGCCGGGCAAGGCTTCGCTGCTGAATTCGTTGGCGAAGCCGGACTGGTAGTGAAGGGATTCGGAGGAGACCATGATGACCTCGTTGTTTTTGTAATTTGATTACGCATAACGTAATTTGAAAGGAAAAAGGGGTCAAGCTATAACAGCGCCCTTCCTATCGACCAAGGCCGGGACATGAGCAACGACAACGACAGCGCGGGCGCACCAAGGCGACAGAAGGTGCAGGCCGCGGAAGTGGGCACCGATATCCTCAAGGGCCTGGCCGAACTGGCGCCGGCCACTTCCTTGTCGAAGCTCGCGGAACATGTCGGCATGCCGGCGAGCAAGGTCCATCGTTACCTGCAGGCCCTGATCGCCAGCGGCTTCGCCGAGCAGGACGCCACCACCAACCACTACGGCCTCGGTCGCGAGGCGCTGCTGGTGGGCCTGGCCGCCATCGGTCGGCTGGATGTGGTCAAGGTCGCCATGCCGCACCTGGTGGAGCTGCGGGATGCCCTGAATGAAACCTGCTTCCTCGCCGTCTGGGGCAACAAGGGCCCGACGGTGGTGCATGTGGAGCAGGCCCTGCGGGCGGTGACCCTGGTCACCCAGGTGGGTTCGGTCCTGCCGTTGCTGGGCTCGTCCACCGGCCTGGTGTTCAACACCTACCTGCCCGAAGCCGAGACCGCCTTTCTCCGGGACGAGGAACTGGCGCTGCCCGGCGCGCCCGCTGCCGCGGAGCTTCAGGCCTGGATGGAGCGCATCCGCGCCACCGGCCTGCAGCCCGTCCATGGCCTCTTGATGCCGGGGGTCAACGCCCTGTCGGCACCGCTGTTCGCCACCGGCAGCAAGCTGGCCGGGGTGATCACCGTGGTGGGGGCCGCCAGTGTGTTCAGCGCCGACACCGAAGGCTCGGCGGCCGAGCGCCTGCACCGTGCCGCCGAGGCCATCAGCCTGCGCATGGGCGGCCGGCAACCCGACTGAGCGCCGTCACTCGACCTGGCTGGTGAACAGCAGGGTGCATTCGCGGGGATCGCCGGTGGTGATGCCCTGGTCCAGCCATTCCCCCCGCATCTGCACATCGATGTTCGACGGGTCGTCCCGCAGGGGCGGCAGCGAGGCGCCACGCCCCTTGTTCAATGCGTTGATGGCTTCCAGCATCGGCAGGGCGTCGCCGGGGCGCAACCAGGCGTACTTGCGCTGGGCATAGCTGATCCAGCTGCCGGCCAGGCAGTCCGACAGCAGGCTCTGGGCGGTGGCCAGTTTCTCGGCGCTCGTGCCCTGCTGGCGGAATTCCTTGATCCAGCCGTTGACCCCGGTGAGGTTCTGCACGTGGAAGCCCACCTCGCGGGCGATCACATAGCTGAGGGCGAAGCTTCCCAGCTCGGGCGACTGGCGCTGCAACGCTTCCAGGTAGTCCATGTCCAGGTACAGCTGCATGCCTTCGGAGCAGTAGAAGGGACCGCTGAACTGCCCCTTGGCCCGGCAGGGATTGGCCACCTGGCCGCGATAGAGCTGCAGCTTCGGCTGCTTGTAGGCGAAGTCTCCCCGGGCGAGAAACTCGCCCCAGATATCGGCCGTGCTTTCCAGCATCAGCGCCACCAGCTCCCCGGAGTCGGCTGGCGGGGCCGTGGGCGTCGGGGTCGAGATCACCAGCACGTCGGGTGAGGTCACCACGGTGGCGGGAAAGGTAGGGGGCGGTGGCGCCAGGCGCTCGGCCAGTCGGGCGGGACCGAAGGCCAGGTAAAGCGCGGCGCAGGCCACGGCCACCAGGATCAGCGTCCAGGCCAGTATTCGCAGCAGGCGCAGCAGCAGGCCCTTGTGAGGCATCGGGGCGGCGGCTTTCTCGGGCATGGCGTTGGACTCCGGGGGGCATCGGGTTTCAGTGTTGTCGTTTCCGGGCGACCTTGCCATCTGTATCGCGACTGAGACAGCTGTCACAGGATGGCAATCTGATGCTGCTTGAATCGCCGGCATTCAACTGCCGTCCGGAGTACCCATCATGGCAGCCGAAAGCAGTCTGGCTCGCCTCCTCAAGGCCGTCGAACCTCTGGCCCCCGACCTCAGCATCAGTGATGTGGCCGACCGCCTGCTGACCCCCGGCCACAAGGCGTTCCTGTCCCTTCCGGTGGTGGATGGGCAGGGCCGTCCCCTCGGGCTGGTCAGCCGCTACGCCCTGCAGGACATCTTCATGCAGCGCTTCGGGCGCGACCTCTGGGGCCGCCGCCCGGTGGTCGACGTGATGAATCCCGCGCCGCTGACGGTGCCCCTGGCGTCGGCCCTGGAGCAGGCGGCCCAGCGGGTCACCGCGCAACTGAGCTACCCCATTACCGAGGATTTCATCCTGGTGGACGAGCAGGGGCGCTACCTGGGACTGGGCACGGTGCTGGACCTGCTCAAAGCCATGGAGCTGCGCATCGCCCAACGCAACCGGGTGTTGCGCCAGGCCCTGGTCGACCTGAAGGAGTCCCAGGCGCAGCTGGTGCAGTCAGAGAAGATGGCCTCCCTCGGGCAGATGGTGGCCGGCGTCGCCCATGAGCTGAATACCCCCCTCGGCTACGTGACCAACAATGTCCAGCTGATGGAAGAGCTGACCTTGCCGCTGTTCCGCCTGGCCGAGACCCAGGCCACGCTCGCCTCGGCGCTGGACGATCCGGACTGCGATGCGCAGCGCCTGGCGGACGCGCTGGAGCAGGCCGCCCGTGCCCGCGAAGAGGCCGCGCCGGAGCTGCTGGCCGACGACCTGCGCCAGCTCTTCGGCGATACCCGCTACGGCCTCGGGCAGATCGCCGAGCTGGTGTCCGGGCTCAAGGATTTCGCCCGGCTGGATCGCGCCATGAGCGACGAGGTGGACCTCAACGAGTGCATCCGCAGTGCCCTGCTGATCGCCCGCAACCACCTCAAGGACAGGGTCGAGGTGTTCCAGGCGCTGGGTGAGTTGCCGCCGGTGGCCTGCGCACCCTCGCAGATCAACCAGGTGCTGTTGAACCTGCTGACCAACGCCGCCCAGGCCATGGACGGCCCCGGCCGTATCCAGATTCGCAGCTGGGCGGAGAACGACCGGGTGCATATCTCGGTGCAGGACAGTGGCCGGGGCATGCCGCCCGAGGTGGTCGCACGCATCTTCGATCCCTTCTTCACCACCAAGCCGGTGGGCGAGGGGACCGGCCTCGGCCTGTCCATCAGCTACAAGATCATCCGCGACCACGGTGGCAGCATCCGCGTGGCCTCGGAGCCGGGGCGTGGCACACGCTTCCTGGTCAGCCTGCCGCGCCACCAGGCGGCGACATTGAAACGGAGCGCCTGAGCCCATGAACACCCCCGTCCGCATCCTCTTCGTCGACGATGAGGAGCGCATCCTGCGCAGCCTTGCCCTGCAGTTCCGCCGTCAGTACGAGGTGATCACCGAGAGCGACCCGCTGCGGGCCCTGCAACGGCTGCGCGAGGACGCGGTGCAGATCATCGTCAGCGACCAGCGCATGCCAGGGATGAGTGGCGCCGAGCTGCTGGCCCGCTCCCGGGACATCGCGCCGGAATGCCTGCGCATCCTGCTCACCGGGTACTCCGACCTGGATGCGGCGGTGGACGCCCTGAACGATGGCGGCATCTTCCGTTACCTGACCAAACCCTGGGACCCGCAGGAGATGGCCTTCACCCTGCGCCAGGCGGCGGAGATCGCCGTGCGCCAGGCCGCGACGCCCGTCACCGCAGCCACCAGCGCACTCGCCGCGCCTCTGTCCCTGTTGCTGCTGGATGACGACCTGGAGACCCTGCACTGCGTCGACGCCTTCTGCCAGGCCGGCGGGCATCGCCTGCTGCGGGCCCACAGCCTGGCCGAGGCCCTGGTGACCCTGAACCTGGAGCCGGTGGATATCCTGGTCAGCGACCTGCGCCTGGGAGGCGAGGACCTGGCGCCCCTGCTCAAGTCACTGGCCCAGGCCCATCCGCGCCTGCTGAGCCTGGTGGTGACGCCCTTCCGCGACACCCAGGCCCTGCTCAAGCTGATCAACGAGGCGCAGATCTTCCGCTACCTGCCCAAGCCGATCCGTCGGGGCTTGTTCGAGAAGGGCCTGAAGGCCGCCGCCGAGCAGGCGTTCCTCTGGCGCAGCCAGCCCCTGGGCCTCGTACCCCGCGTGGCGGAGACGCCCAGGGAGGCTGGCGAGAACCAGCGGGTGGGCAGCCTGCTGGGGATGCTGGCGCGCCTGCGGGAGCGGGTGATCGCCTGAGCGGGGCCTGGTGCCTCACTTTCGCTGTAGGAGCCGGCTTGCCGGCGAATCGCACGGGCCCTTTCGCGAGCAAGCTCGCTCCTGCAACGGGGTCCGGAATCCTGTAGGAGCCGGCTTGCCGGCGAATCGCACGGGCCCTTTCGCGAGCAAGCTCGCTTGTATGTCGTAAGGTGGGTCTGTCGGGGGTGGAGGGACTGAGCTCGCTTCTGCAAGACAGACGGTAGGAGAACTCCCCCACTCCTGGCTCACGACAAGCGCCGATAAGGAATCCATCGACTCGAGTAGCCGCTCGAGATCGACCATATCTGCAAGCCTGCGCACAGGTGAGCCCCCCGACAGACTCATTCATCTTGTCGGCCGGAATCGCACATGACAACCCAATCCCCCATCATCGGCATCGACGTGGCCAAGGACAGCCTGAGCCTGTATCGCGCCGACCTGGACCAGTACTGCACCCTGGACAATGACGCCCGCAGCATCCGCGCCTGGCTGAAGACGCTCCCCGGCGACTGTGCCTTGGCAGTGGAAGCCACCAGCACCTATCACGTGCAGCTCGTCGACCTGGCCCATGCGCGTGGTCATCGCCTCTATGTCATTGATGGCTATCGCCTGAGCAATTACCGCAAGGGCATCGGTGGCCGCATCAAGACCGACGCCAGCGATGCCCGTCTACTGGCCCGTTATCTGGCCCACGAACAGGCCCAACTGCGGGTCTGGCAACCCGCCGGCAAGGCTTACCGGCTGCTGCAAAGCCTGCTGCGACGCCGGGCGACGCTGATCCGCAGTGCCACGGCGCTGCGCCAGAGCTTTGGCCATGACACCCAGTTCAAGGTGTCGATGAAAGCGGCGCTCAGCTCCCTCAAGCGCCTGGAGCAGCGCCTCGATCAGGACATTGCCCAGGCCTTGAAGGACGCTGGCCTAGCCGAGCAGGCCAAGCGTTGCCGGGCCATTGAAGGCATCGGCCCGCTAACCGCAGCAGCCCTGAACATGGCCTTTCAGCGTGGCCCCTTCCGCAACAGCGACGCCTTCATCGCCTTCCTGGGCCTGGATGTGCGCGCGAAGGAATCGGGGCGCTACAGCGGACGCCGCAAGTTGAGCAAACAGGGCGATCCGGAGGTCCGGCGGCTGCTACACAATGCCGCCATGGCCGCCAGTCGCACCAAAGCTTGGCAGAAGCTCTATCTGGGCTACCTGGAGCGTGGTCTGAAAAAGACCGAAGCCCTGACCATCCTGGCACGGAAACTGGCTCGAATTGCCTTCGCCCTCATGAAGACCCAGCAGCCGTATCGGTCACCAACCTGTACGGCGGGGTAGACATAGAATCTCCTACAGCGGGGTCCGGAATCCTGTAGGAGCCGGCTTGCCGGCGAATGGCGAGCGCGCTCCTACCGGCGCGTGGCGCGGGGCAGGCGCAGGTCGGCACAGAGGCCGCCGCCCTCGCGGTTGTAGAGGTGGATGGCACCGCCCAGGCGGGTGGCGATCATCTGCACGATGGCCAGGCCGAGGCCCGCTCCCTGGGGATTGTCCTGGCTGTAGAAGCGTTCGAAGAGCCGTTCCAGCGCGCTTTCGTCCACCCCCGGTCCCTGGTCTTCCACCCGCAGCAGCAGGACGTCCGGCCCCTCGGTGAGCAGGCTCACCTTCACCTCGCCGCCGGCGGGGGTGAAGTTGCAGGCGTTGGTCACCAGGTTCTGCAGTGCGATGCCGATGGCCGCGGCGTCGCTGATGGTGCGGTAATCCCCCTTGGCGACTTCCAGGACCAGCTCCAGGCCCTTGTCCAGCAGCAGCGGGGTAAGTTCCGCCAGGTGCTCGCGCACCAGCGGCTCCAGGTCCAGGGGCTGCCAGTTCTGCCGGGCCAGCTCCGGCTCCATGCGGGCCATGGTCAGGAGTTGCTGGACCACCCGTGTCAGGCGGTCGACGCCCTGGCTGAGAAAGCGCAGGGCTTCCTCGCGCTGCTCCTCGCTGGTGGCTTCCAGGGCGTTCTGGGCATGCAGGCGCAGCACGGCCAGTGGCGTGCGCATCTCGTGGGCGGCGTCGCCGATGAAGCGGCGTTCGCGTTGCAGCATCTGTTCGATCTGTCCCAGCAGGCGGTTCAGCGCGGCCTGCATGGGCTCCAGTTCCCTGGGCAGCGGCACGATCTGCAGGGGGGCCAGGGAATCGGCGTGGCGGCTGCGGATCACCTGGGCCATGTTCTGCAGCGGGCGCAGGCCCCAGCCGATGGCTACCCAGACCAGGCCGGCGAGGATGAGGATGCCCACCAGGTTGGGCCAGAGGGTGTGGCGGACGATGCGTTCCACCAGGTCCTGGCGCACGTCGTCGCGCTCGCCGACCCAGATCAGCAGGCCCTCCTGGGCGTCCGGCAGGACGAAGCCGCGCCAGCTGTTGCCGGCCAGCTGGATGTCGTGGAAGCCGATGCGCTCAGGTGCATGGTCGAAGGGCGGTGCGCTGGGCGACTGCACCAGGCTGCGGCCGTCCCTGCCCCAGACCTGGAAGGCCAGCTTGCTCTCGTAGGGATGACCGACCTTGCGTGGCTCGGCGCTGCCGAGGGCGGCGTTGAAGGCCTGGTAGAGACGGTCGCGCTCGGCGCTGGCCAGGGGCATGCGCATCACCCCCAGCAGCAGGCGGGCGTTCTGCGCCAGCTGGGCGTCGTAGATTTCCTCCACTTCGTGGCTGCTGTCGCGGTAGTTGAGGTAGGTGATGAGCAGGGTGCCCAGCAGCAGCAACCCCATCACCAGCCAGAGGGTGCGGTGGCGCAGTGAGGTCATGGGCGAGCGTCCACCAGGTAGCCGATGCCCCGCACCGTGCGGATGAGGTCGCTGGAGAGCTTCTTGCGCAGGTGGTGGATATGCACCTCGAGTGTGTTGCTTTCCGCCTCCTCGTCCCAGCCGTAGAGGGTCTGCACCAGGCGCTCGCGGGTGAGCACCTTGCCCGGCTGGGACAGCAGTTCATGAAGCAACTGGTACTCCTTGGGGGTGAGGGGCACCGGGTTGCCCCGGTAGCTGACCTGCTGGCTGGCCGGATCGAGGACGACATCGCCGTGTTCGATCAGCACCTGCGGCCGGCCGGCGCTGCGGCGCAGCAGGGCCCGCAGCCGCGCCTTGAGCTCATTGAGGTCGAAGGGCTTGACCAGGTAGTCGTCGGCGCCGGCATCCAGGCCGATGACGCGATCCTCGAGGGCATCGCGGGCCGTGAGCACCAGCACCGGCAGTGTCGCGCCACCGGAGCGCAGTTGCTGCAGCACCTGGACCCCGTCGAGCCGAGGCAGCCCCAGGTCGAGGATGGCGAGGTCGAACTCCTCGCTTTGCAGGGCGTGCAGCGCGCTGGCGCCATCGGTCAGCCAGTCGATGGTGTAGCCCTCCTGGCGGAGGCCGGCGCGCACGCCGGCCCCGAGGGCATTGTCGTCTTCGACGAGGAGCAGTCGCATTGGAGTCCTCAGGGATTGCGGATTTCCTGGAGTAAAGCATCGATCTCCTGGCGACGTCCCTGGTCGGCCAGTTCACGGCCGGGTCGGGGTGGTGCCGCCTTGGCCTTCTCCAGGACCTCGCGGGCCTGCTCCGGCTTGCCCTGACGGTAGAGGTGGTCGCCCCAGAAGTACAGGCTGTCGATGCCGTTGGGGTTGATCTCCAGGGCCTTGCGCAGCAACTGCTCGGCCTTTTCGTCGTCGCCGAAGCTCACCGGCCAGCCGGGAACGCGGTCGTACAGGGCGCCGAGACTGGTGTAGGCCGAGCCCTGCAGGGCGCTCGGGTCCAGCTTGAGGGCCTGTTCCAGGGAGGCGCGGGCGTCCTTCACCTTGCCCAGGGCGCCCAGGCCGCCATCGGCGCCGGCCCAGCTGCTGTTGACTATGCCGTTCCAGATCCAGGCTTCGGCGGCGTTCGGCGAGCTGCGGGTGAAGGCGGCGCTCTGGGCGGCGAGCTTCTCGAACTCGGTGGCGCGCTGCTTTTCCGGCACCTGGTACTGGATCTCCGCCCAGCGCTGCTGGATGGCCGACAGGCGCTGGCTTTCGGTGGCGTCCAGCGCCCAGGCGGGGTGACTGAGGGCCAGCAGCAGGCTGGCGGTGCCGAGGATTCGCTTGATCATGGGTGCTCCTTGCCGTGATGGGCAGCGCTGAAACGACGGATGATGGGCAGCTGTTTCTGCAGGGCGCGGTCGACGATGCCCGGCAGCATGCCGTTGAGGCGGACGAAGAACTTCTCCGGCCAGCCGAGGTAGAGCTCGCTCAGGTCCTTCTCGATGGCGGTGATCACCGCGCGGGCCACGGCTTCGGGCTCGTCGACGCCGACCTTGAGTTCGGCGTTGAGGGCCATCGCCGCCTGGCTGTTCATGGGGGTGCGGGTGGCCCGGGGCGCCACGTAGAGGACGTTCACCGAGGTATCCGCCAGCTCCCGGCGCAGGGCCTCGGAGAAGCCGCGCAGGGCGAACTTGCTGGCGCAGTAGACGGCGTAGCCGGGGTAGCCGATGGAGCCGTAGATGGAGCCGACGTTGACCACCAGGCCGTGGCTCTGCTGGCGCAGCAGCGGCAGCAGGGCGCGGGTGAGTTTCAGGGTGGCGTTGATGTTGAGGGCGAGCATGTCGTCGATCTGCTCGTCCTCGATCTGCTCCAGCATGGCGAAGCTGTTGACCCCGGCGGCATTGACCAGCACGTTGATGCCGCCGTGTTGCCGCGCGGCGTCCAGGACGCGCTGGCGGCCCTGGGGCTGGCGCAGGTCCGCGTCGAGCCGGGTCAACCGCTGTGGATAACGCCGGGAGAGCTCCGCCAGGGCGCCTTGCCGTCGGCTCACCGCCAGCACCTGGGCGCCCCGGGCGCAGAGTTCTTCCGCCAGCGCCTGGCCGATGCCGCCGCTGGCGCCGGTCAGCAGCACACGGCAGTCAGCGAGACGCATGGCGCACCTCGCCGGCGCGGGGCAGGCCGCGGAACATGTCGGCGTAGAGGCGGTAGACCACCTTGGCGGCGTGGATCACCGCCTGCTGGTCGTCCTCGTCGTCCAGGCGATCCATCAGCCGGCGATAGGTGGCCATGTGGTCCACATCGAGGGCGCCGTGGGAGGACAGGTAGCTGAAGGCGTCCGCAGGCAGTCCCAGGCTTTCGCGGATGGTGCCGGCGGCCTGGGTCGCCAGCGCGATGCTGGTGCCCTCCAGGACGTTGACCATGCCGAACAGGCCCACCGGGTTGCCACGGGCGATGAGGTCGTAGAGGTAGGCCACCATCAGCTCGATGGGCAGTGACGGGCGGCTGCGGCTGACCGCCTCGGCGTCCCCGCCGCAGGCGGCGATGTCGTCGAGGATCCAGCGCTCGTGGCCGTACTCCTCCTCGATGTATTCGCAGACCGCGCCCCTCAGCCATTCCAGGCGCGAGGGCAGGCGCGCGCCGCAGGCCATCATCAGCGGCACGGTGTGGCGGACATGGTGGTAGGCCTGGGCCAGGAAGGCGCGGTAACCCTCCAGGCTCACCTGGCCGGCCAGGGCCTCGCGGATCACCGGGACGCAGAACAGGGCGTCACGTTCCTGGGCGGTGGCCGCTTGCAGTTGTTCGAAGAAACTCATGGTCATGCCTCGTTCTGAAGATCAAGAAGTTCGCCGTGGTAGCGCGCGAGGATGGCCTCGCGGCGCAGCCGGCCGTTGCTGGTCAAAAGGCCGTCGGCGGCGGTGAAGGGAGTCGCCAGGCGGTGCCAGGCGCGGATGCGTGCATAGTCGGGCAACGCGGCGTTGGCGCTGGCCACGGCGTCGGCCAGGGCCCGGGCGTCGCACTGCGGATCCACCGGCCAGAGCAGGGCGAGGTTGCCCGGCAGGCCCTCGCCATGGACGAAGGCCTGGGCGATGACGCCGCGCTGGGTCAGCTCGGCCTCCACCCAGTCCGGATTTACGTTGCGGCCGAAGCTGGTGATGAACTGGTGCTTCTTGCGGCCCTTCAGGTGGAGGTAGCCATCGGCGTCGAACTCGCCGATGTCGCCGGTGGGCCACCACTGGCCGGTGAAGGGCGTGTCCCCCAGGTAGCCCAGCAGGGTGGAGCCGGCGACCTCCACTTCGCCATCCTCCGCCAGGCGGACCCGCACATGGGGAAGGGGCCGGCCGACGCTGCCCGGACGCTGGGCGCCGGGGCGGTTCAGGCAGACCACCGAGGCGCATTCGGAGAGACCGTAGCCTTCGAACACCGGGAGCCCGACCTTCGCCGCGCGGGCCAGCAGGTCGGGCGATACCCGGGCGCCACCCACGGCGACGAAACGAAAAGGCGTGGCGCGCAGGTGGCCGCGCTCGAGGGCGGTGACCAGGCCCAGCAGCAGCTGCGGTACCAGGATCAGGCTCTGGGCGCCGCTGAGGACCAGGGTGCCGAGGAACTTCGGCCAGTCCACGCCGCTGGCACCCTGGATGCCGAGCTGGCGCTGGGGCAGCAGGGTGGCGCAGGCGCCGGCCAGCAGGGCGGCGTAGAGCCCGAGGTTCTCCAGCAGCACGGCCATGGGCAGCACCGCCAGGTAATGCTCGGGGGCGGTGTCGCGGCTGGCCTGTTGCAGCTCATGGGCCACCTGCAGCAGGGCGCTGGCGCTGAGGCAGACGCCCTTGGGCTGGCCGGTGGTGCCGGAGGTGTAGGTGACCTTGGCGGTGCCGGCGGGCAGGTTGGCGGTGCCCGCCGTCCGGCGCCAGAAGCCGCGTTCGACCTGGAAGCCGGCGGCGTCCAGCTCCTCGGCGAAGGGCCCTTCGCCCACCGCCAGGCCGACTTCGCACTGCGCCAGGCAGTGGGCGCGCTGCTGCGGACTGAAGAAGGGCGGCAGGATCAGGCTGGGGCGTTCGGCCAGCAGCGCCGCCAGGTCCCAGAGCAGCAACTCCGGACCATTGTCCAGGCCGAGGGCCAGCACACCCTCGGGCTCGGCGCGCAGCAGGGCTTCGCGACGCTCGACTTCCTCGAGCAACTGGGCGTAGGTGAAGCGCCGGGTGTCGCCGCGCAGGGCGAGGCGCTGGGGCTGGTGCCCGGCGTGGTCACGCAGGATGGCGCGGAAGGTTTCAGGCTGCATGGTGGGCCGTTCCCTCGGCTTCGGGAAATCCCAGGCGGGCGAGGTAGCCGCTGCGCTGCAACTGCTCGAACCCGTAGGCGATGCTGCCGCAGAACACCTGGGGCTTCTGCTCGTAGTAGGTGCCCCAGTTCCCCTGGCCATCGCCCAGGCACTGCGGATCGGCCTTGCCCATCAGCATGGGTTCCAGTCCCAGTCGGCGGAAGCTGTTGATCAGGGCCGGCGCGCCGGTGAACACCACCCATTCCAGGCCGCGCTGGTGCAGCAGCCAGGTGACGGCAACGATGATCAGGCGGGCGTTGCCGGCATTGACGGAGGCGAGGTTGCCCACCTCCACCAGTCGACTGCGGCTGACCGGGTGACTGATGCGGCCGGCGATCAGGCTTTCGGCGGGCCCTTCCAGGTATTGCTCGAGGAACAGGGGCCCGGCGTCCCCGAGGCGGATGCCGGCGACGGCGCCCAGCGCGCCGTGATGATTGCGCAGGGTCAGCAGTTCGGGCATGAACTGGCGGATATCGGCGCCGTGGGCGCTGAGGAAGCGGCGATGGACGAAGTCCTCCGCCTGGTCGCGCCCGCTGTCTCCGGCCAGCAGCAGGGACAGGTTGTATTGCTGCGCGTTCTGACCGAAATGAAGGGGAAACAGGTCGTTCCACTCGGCGCTGCTCATGGGGCCCTCCAGGGCTCGTGGCGTGTTGGAGGGCAGTATCGGTGCGAAGTCTTAAGGGACCCTGAAGATGCCCGGCATCCCGTTTCAGCCGTCGAGTGCGATGCGGAAGCCGTTCCCGCCCAGCGCCTTGACGCGGTACATCGCCTGGTCCGCCGCCGCCAGCAAGGTCTTGCTGTCGGCGCCGTGCCCAGGGTGGCGGGCGATGCCGATGCTGGCGGAAATCCGGTTGGTGTTGCCGTCGAGGTGGAAGGGGCGGGCGATGCGGCGGTTGATGCCGGCGGCCAGGCGCGCCAGGTCGTCATCGTCGAGGGGGCCCTGGAGCAGCACCACGAATTCGTCGCCGGACAGGCGCGCCACCAGGTCGCTGCGGCGCACGCCGCTTTTCAGGCGGCCGGCCACCGCCTGCAGCAGCTTGTCGCCGTGGGCGTGGCCAAGGTTGTCGTTGACCGGCTTGAATCGGTCCAGATCGACGAACATCACCGTGACCGGTACTTCGCCGCCGGCCGCCTCATGGATCGCCTGGTCCAGGCGCTCGAGGAACAGGCGACGGTTCGGCAATTCGGTGAGGGCGTCGTGGTAGGCCTCGAAGCGCATCCGCGAACGTTCCTGGTCGGCCTGGGTGAAGCTGTGCTGGATGGCGATGAAGTGGGTGATCCGCCCCTGGTCGTCCAGCAACGGCGTGATCACCTGGTTGACCTGATAGAAGCTGCCGTCCCGGGCCCGTTCCAGCAGTTCGCCCTGCCAGGGTCTGCCGTCCAGCACGGTGTTCCACAGGTTCTTGTAGAAGTCGCGGTCCTGTCGGCCGGATTTCAGCAGGGCGGGGGTCCTGCCGATCAGCTCGCTCAGGTCGTAGCCGCTGATGCGGAGGAAGGCCGAGTTGGCCCATTCGATGCGTCCCCTGCGGTCAGTGATGAGGATGGCATTGGCGGCGCCCTCCATGGCCCTGGCCAGTAACTGCCGGTCGTACGCGTTCAATGGGGTACTCCCGCGTTGCGGTGGCATTCAGCTTTCACCTTATGCCCGGGCGTCGTCGGCTTTCTTGATGGATATCAGCGGCTCATGGCCAGGGGCCATTGCGCGTTTGACCCAGGACAAGGTAGTCGACGATTTGACGGCTAGAGTTGCCAGACTGGACTCGAAAAGAAGGATGGCAATCGACATGGGCACCCATCTCAGCTTTCTCGGCGGCGCCGGCACCGTGACCGGCAGCAAGTACCTGCTGGAACACGAGGGCCGACGGGTCCTGGTGGATTGTGGGCTGTTCCAGGGCTACAAGGCCCTGCGCCTGCGCAACTGGGATTCCTTTCCCATTCGCCCCCACCGGATCGATGCGGTGGTGCTGACCCATGCCCATCTGGATCACAGTGGTTACCTGCCGGCCCTGGTGCGCGACGGTTTTCGGGGACCCATCTATGCCACCGAAGCGACCTGCGAGCTGGCGCACATCATGCTGCGCGACAGTGCCCGGCTGCAGGAGGAGGAAGCCGAGTACGCCAACCGCCGTGGCTATACCCGCCACCACCCGGCCAAGCCCCTGTACACGGAGGCCGATGCCGAGCGGGCGCTGAAGCTGCTGCGTCCCTTCGCCCTGCATCGCCGCCATGAGATCGTCAGCGGCATGTCCCTGCTGCTGCGCCCGGCCGGGCATATCCTGGGTGCCTCCATGGTGGAGCTGACGGTCGGCGGGCGGCGCGTCCTGTTCTCGGGCGACCTGGGGCGCCCCGACGACCCGCTGATGGTCGCGCCGGAGGTGGTGAAGGGGGCCGATATCCTGTTGGTGGAGTCCACCTACGGCAACCGCCGGCACCCGACGGAGGACACCCTCACGGTGCTCGCGGATGTGGTCAACCGGACGGCCCTTCGCCACGGCATCGTGGTGGTGCCGTCCTTCGCCGTGGGGCGCGCGCAATTGTTGATGTACCTGCTCCACCGCCTCAAGCAGGAGGCACGTATCCCCGACCTGCCGATCTACCTCAACAGCCCCATGGCCACGGATGTGACCGCCCTGTACCAGCGCTTCCACGATCAGCACCGGCTGACCCGCGAGCAATGCCGGGATGTGTGCCAGGTGGCGCATTTCGTCCGGACGGTGGACGAGTCCAAGCGCCTGGAGCAGATGCGCTCGCCTGCGGTGATCATCGCCGGCAGCGGCATGGCCACCGGTGGGCGGGTGCTGCACCACCTGAAGGCGCTGGCGCCGAACGAGCGCAACACCATCCTGCTGTCGGGCTTCCAGGCCGGCGGAACCCGGGGGGCGCTCATCGCATCGGGCGCGCGTGAGGTGCGCATCCATGGCGAGGACATACCCATCCGCGCGGAGGTCGTCGCCCTGGAAAACCTTTCGGCCCATGCCGATGCCGGGGAAATCCTCGATTGGCTGGGAGGCTTCGAGCATCCGCCCCGGCATTGTTTCGTGGTCCACGGCGAACCCGACGCCGCCGATTGCCTGCGCCGCCGCATCAGCCAGGAACTGGGCTGGTCGGTGTCCGTGGCCGAACATCGTCAGCGGGTGTCCCTGGATGATCTGTACGAGGAGGAGGACTGACACCCAATGGTCGTGAATCCGTCATCGCTGATTCATCGGCGATGGGCATCCTGAATCCAGGAACAGAAAGGGCACAGGATGTGCCAGGGTGCAAACTGAAGCTGCCGGCGATGGCAGCTTTTTTTTTGGTTATTCGCGGATAATCGGGGAACTCCTGTTCACACTGGATTGGCGATTTTGCGTGGCGCCCTGACCAACTCCCAGTCTGCGGATACCACCCTCTCCCCCCGCCCCTCTCCCAGAAGAGGAGAGGGGTGACTCGCGCCGGCAGGGGACCAGTCATCCTGCTGCGCAAACCGATCTGAAACCAGGCGAAGAAGATGACGCCGCGCGAAGTGCCCCGTCAGGAGGCCGAGCGGATTCGTCGTGCAGGGGGACGAGCGGCATGGATGCCGCGAGAGGCGTGTGGGGTCATGGATGGCCCCTCGCGCCGTGCCCCCGGAGCGACGATGCAGCGAGGGGACCCGGCAAAGCCGGGCCGGATGCAGGGGCAAGCCATTTGGTTCCTTTCGGCGATTGAGAAAGGGACTCGCCCGGGAGGGCGAAACAGCAACTCGCAGCCTGCGCGGAAATGAGCCGAGCACCCACAAAACCTGACGCCGGTTCGACAATCCGGCTTGAGCAAGCCCCTTCCCCGATAATCTGCGAAGAACCTTTTTTTTGGTTCTTCGCAGGAGCCGGCTTGCCGGCGAAAGGCGCGGAGGTATTCGCGGGCGAGTCAGGCGTTCTCGGTGGCGTAGCTGTGCTGCAGCAGCCGCGCGAAGCGCTCGAAGGCGGCGAGGGCGCCGGCATCCGCCTGGCGTTCTTCTTCGGCGCTGAGGGCCAGGCCGTCGAGGAGACGGGTGAAGGTCTTCCAGCCCTCGGCGCGGCCACCTTCCGGCTCGCCCAGGTGGCGGGCGCCGAAGGTTTCGCCGAGGCCCAGGGCGGCCACGCGCCTGATCAGGAAGGCGGCGCCAAGCTTGGATCCCTCGGAGACGAAGAGCCAGCCCAGGGCTTCGGCCCGGCTGACGCCTTCCGGAGCGCCGGCCACCGGGGCCGGAACCCCGGCGCCGAGGTCGGCCAGGTCGTCACGGGCCTGGGCGGCGCGGCAGCGGGCCGGCAGGTCGGGAAACAGCTGCACCAGGGCGGGGTCACGGTAGAGGGGCTGGAGTTCGCTCTGGAACAGGTACTGGGCCTGGACGAACCGCGCGAAGTTCTCCCGGCTGGAAAACGGGTCCTGGGCTTTCACCGCCGCGTCGAGGCGGCTGTGAGGTTCGTGGGTGATCTGGTTCAGTCGCTGGGAGCGTAGCTGGGTCATGGGATGTCCTGTGGATAAGGGTTCAGTTGACGAGACGATGCAGGTTGGCCGGCGCGTAAAATGGCCCCCCTCACGGCGAAAGGGGCGGGGCCGGGTCAGATGTCCCACACCAGGTTCACCGAGAAGTTGCGGCCCGGCCGGGTCAGGCGGTCGAGGTTGGCAGGGCTCAGCACCGAGGCCTCGCCCACGCTGTCGTAGCCGCGCACGTCATCCCACTGCCAGTACTGCTTGTCGGTCAGGTTGAACAGGCCGGCGTTCAGGGTCAGGTCTTCGGTGAGCCTGTAGTAGCCGGTCAGGTCGAGGATGCCGTAGCCCGGGGTCTTGAACTGGCCGCTGGTGCCATCCGGAGCGTTGAAGGCGCTGTCGTCGACACGGGTCTTGCGCTTGACCAGGGTCCAGTTCAGCAACGCGCCGTAGCGCGCCTGTTCGTAGCCCAGGCCGAACACGCCGGTGAGCGGGTTGACGCTGTTCAGCGGCTCGCCATTGTCCTTGTTGCGACCCTGGGCGTAGGCCACCGAGCCGTTGGCGTAGAGGCCGGCCGGGGCGCCGAAGCGGTCAAGGTTCAGGCGACCCCTGAGTTCCACGCCCTTGATGGTGGCGTGGTCGATGTTGTGGGTCTGGAAGGTCAGCTCATCGGAACCGGGGGCTATGGCGTCTTCGTCGATCAGGTCGCGGTACCGGTTGTAGAACAGCGCGACGTCGAAGTAGCCCGCGTCGAAGTTGCCCCGCAGGCCAGCCTCGTAGCCCTGGCTGCGCTCGGGGTCGAGGTTGGGGTTGGGCTCCACGTGGTAGCCGCCGGCCAGGTTCTCGAAGCGCCCGTAGAGCGCCTTGGCGGTGGGGGTGCGGAAGCCCTGGGCGTACTGGCCGTACCAGAGGTAGTGGTCGTCGAAGGCGTAGGTGACGCCAAGCTTGGGCGACAGTTGGTGCCAGTCCTTCCCTTCGCGGCTGATCACGTCGTCATTGCTCTGTTGCACGGTTTCGAGGAATTCCTCGGTGATGTGCGGCTTGAGGCGGGTGTGGTCGTAGCGCAGGCCGGGCAGGAAGGTCCACTGGTTCCAGCGGATCTCGTCCTGGACGAAGAGGGCGTAGGTGTCGATGGTCGGATCGGGGAAGTCGCTGCTGCGCGTCAGGCTGTCGCGGGCACTGGGGGCGCCGACGGCGGTACAGCCAAGCCCCACCGCCAGGCAGGTGCCGCTGCCTTCGCGGTAGCCGGTGACCTTCTGCCGCTTGAGGGTGGTGCCGTAGGTGAGCAGGTGGTCCGTTTCACCCAGGGCGAAGGCCTTGTCCAGCTGAAGGTCGAAGACCCACTGGCGTTCCTTGTAGAGGGTGTCGCGGGTACGCAGCACCTGGCGGGTGATGGGGTAGTAGAACTCCTCGGTGCTCTGCTCGGTCCTGGCATCCTGGTAGTTCAGGCTCCAGCGGGCGTTGTCGGCCATCAGGCTGTCGAGGGCGAAGCGGTGTTCCAGGCCGAAGCGTTCGCGGGTGATGGTGTCGTTGCCCGTACGCCACTGGTACATGCCGCCCGGGAGGATGCTGCCGGGAATGGCCGGCTGGCCGTTGGAGTAGGGGCCGCCATAGGCGCTCTTCTGGTCGGTGTCGACGTCGTCCCGGTACTTCTCGTAGGTCAGCTGCAGGCGGTCGCTGTCGTTGTAGTTCCAGCCCAGCTTGGCCAGCAGGTTGGTGGTCTGCGCGTCTTCCGGATTGGCGCGGGTACGGTCGAGGCCGGTGCCCCCGTGCTCGCCGTAGGATTCGGTTTCGTGGCCGTTGCGCTGGCTGAGGTGGAGCAGGGCGTCGAACTGATCGCGGCGCCCGGCCAGGGTGGCGGAGGTCAGCCAGCTGTCGTCGGCGGAACTGTAGCCGCCCTTGAGGCGGGCGCCGGTGTCGCGTCCGTCCCGGATGATGTCGTCGGCGTCCAGGGTGTAGTAGCTCACCGCGCCGCCGATGGCGTTGCTGCCGTAGAGGGCCGAGGACGGACCGCGAAGGATCTCCACGCGCTTGACGATCTCCGGGTCCACGTAGTTGCGCCGGGTCTGGGCGTAGGGACCGTTGAAGAAGCCGTTGGGGATTTCCACGCCGTCCACCTGAGTCAGGACGCGGTCGCCGTCGATGCCTCGGATGTTGTAGCCGGTGAGGCCCGCACGCTGGCCGGTGCCACCCACGCTGACGCCGGGCTCGTCACGCACGAGGTCCTTGATGCTGTTGACGTTGGCTCGGTCCAGCTGGTCGCGGCTCTTCACGCTGACGGTGACGGGTACCCGGCTGGCGCTCTGGGCGTGGCGGGTGGCGGAGACGGTGAGGGGTTGCAGTTCCAGGCCCGGGGCCGGGACCTTTTCCAGTACCACGTTGCGCTCACCGATGCTGCGGTACTCCAGGCCGGTACCCGCCAGCAGGCGGGTCAGGGCCTGCTGCGCCGGCAGGCGCCCGCTGATGCCGGGGGACACCCGGCCTTCCGCCAGTGCCGCCGGTAATCCCACCTGCCAGCCGGTGACGCCGCTGAAGGCGTTCAGGGCGGACACCAGGGGTTGGCGCGGGATGGCGAAGTCATAGCCCGGTTGCTGGTTTCGACTGCTGGTGGCCGGATTGTCGGCGGCCGTCGCCGGGATGATGGGGACCCCGGCCAGGGCGATGGACAGGGCCAGCAGGGACAGCGTGCGGGTGGACAGCCGGTGCTCGGCGGGGCTCCGGAATGGCTGGTTCATGGAAGGCTCTCTTGTCAGTCCGTCTTTTGGTTATTAATGCGAATCAATTGCATTGGCTTTTGACGGGACGAACGAGCCTTCTCGGTTGCGTAAAAATAATTTCGACGGGGGCGGGCCAGGCCGTGGCGCGGGCGGGCCGGAACCCGCCGGGCGCTCAGTCGAGGATCAGCAGCGCGGGGTATTCGTGGAGCCGCGCGGAGGTGACCTGGGCCAGGGAACGAACCACGCCGATCGGGTCGTCGAGGCGGTAGTTGCCGGTGACCTTGACCTGGCCCAGGTCATCGTCGGCGCTGAGGATCCAGCCCGGGTAGTAGCGGCGCAGTTCCACCAGGACCTGGCTCAGGGGGCAATCCTCGAACACCAGGCGGCCGCGCACCCAGGCAAGCTCCTGGTCCAGGTCGCCCTGGCGCGGATCGCCAAAACCCTCGGGACCGATGCGGATGCTGTCCCCGGCCCGCAGGCTGACCCGGGCGCCGTCCTGGCGGCTGCTGAGGTCGACGCTGCCATGGTGGACGCTGACTTCCGCGGCGTTGCCCAGGTAGCGCACGGCGAAGGCGGTGCCGCGCACCGACACCTGGACCGGCCCGGCCTCCACCTCGAAGGGGCGATCGGGGTCCCGGGCCACGTCGAAGTAGGCCTCGCCCCGGAAGAGGCGGGCGATGCGCCGCTGGTCGTCGATGCGGCTGGAGAGGGCGGAGTCGGTGTTGAGCAGGACCCTGGAACCGTCGGCCAGTTGCAGGTTCTGGCGCTCGCCCACGTCGGTCAGGTGGTCGGCCCTGAGGCGTAGCGGCAGGTCGCTCTCCAGGGCGGCGGCCACCGCCAGCACCAGGCCGGCGGCCAGGGTCAGGGGCTTGAGCAGTCGCCGCCGGGCGGGCCGCGGCGGCTGCAGGCCGGCCTCCAGCTCCCGCGCGATGTCCGCCAGCGCGGGCGATTGCCAGATGCCCCGAGCCTTGTCGAAGGCCGCGCGATGCGCCGGGGCGCGCTCGATCCAGGCCTGGAACTGCGCGCGATCGAGGTCGTCGGCGTCCTCGAGGCGGATCAGCCAGTCGAGGGCTTCAGCCATCACGGCGTCGTCGAGTACGTGGCTGCCGGGGGCGGCGGACTGGGGCATCGGGAAATCCTCGAACGCGGGGAGCGCCATTTTCAGCGCGCGACGGGGGGAGCGAAAGCCCATCATGGGGTTGGCTCCAGGCGGCTGAGGCTTTCCACGCAGATCGCCATGATGAGTTTCAGTTCCTTCTGCACCGTACTGGGCGAGACCTTCAGCCGCTCGGCGATTTCGCCGTGGCCGAGGCCGTGAAGGCGGCTGAGGATGAACATGCGCTGCTGGCGGTCCGTCAGGCGCGACAGGGTGGTGCCCAGGCGCTCCAGCAGTTGCCCGGCGTAGAGGCCGTCCTCGGTGGATGAGGCGGCGTCCGGGATGGCCTCGATCACCGCTCCGGGCAGGTCCTCCACCAGGGTGCGGGACTTCATGCGCATGTGCCGCAGGTGGTCCAGGGCGAGGTTGCGCCCGGTCTGGAAGAGAAAGGGTTCGAGGTGGTCGACGCGCCGCTCCCGCAAGGTGGTGGCGACCCGCAGGTAGGTTTCCTGGACCAGGTCTTCCGCCACGCTGGGGTTTTTCACCATGCGGATGAGGGTGCGCAGCAGCGGGGTTCGTTGGGCGATGAATACGGCGTCGAGCTTGGAGGTGGTCACGGGTGCGTCCAGGATTGAACTGGTCGCGAATGATAATGACTTTTATTTGCACCAAGCAATGGCGATTTGCCCTGCACGGTCGGCGGGGCGAGGGGCAAATCCCTGAAGCGAAAAAACCCGGCAAGAACCGGGTTTTTCGCAGGCGATGTCGCTTACTCCGTGGTCAGGACGCCACGGCGGATCTGGTCGCGCTCGATGGACTCGAACAGGGCCTTGAAGTTGCCCTCGCCGAATCCGTCGTCGCCCTTGCGCTGGATGAACTCGAAGAACACCGGGCCCATCAGGGTTTCCGAGAAGATCTGCAGCAGCAGGCGCCGGTTGCCGCCGTCGGTGGTGCCGTCCAGCAGGATGCCACGGGCCTGCAGTTCGCCTTCCGGCTCGCCGTGGTCGGGCAGGCGGCTCTGGAGCATCTCGTAGTAGGTGGCTGGCGGCGCGGTCATGAAGCGCATGCCGAGGGCCTTGAGCTCGTCCCAGGTCTTGACCAGGTCGTCGGTGAAGAAGGCCACGTGCTGGATGCCTTCGCCGTTGAACTGCATCAGGAACTCTTCGATCTGGCCCGAACCCTTGGAGGACTCCTCGTTCAGCGGGATGCGGATCTTGCCATCCGGCGCGGTCATGGCCTTGGAGGTCAGGCCGGTGTACTCGCCCTTGATGTCGAAGTAGCGGATCTCGCGGAAGTTGAACAGCTTCTCGTAGAAGTCGGCCCAGTAGGCCATGCGACCGCGATAGACGTTGTGGGTCAGGTGGTCGATCAGCTTCAGGCCCGCGCCTTTGGGGTGGCGGTCGACGCCTTCGATGAACTCGAAGTCGATGTCGTAGATCGAGGAGCCCTCGCCGAAGCGGTCGATCAGGTAGAGCGGCGCGCCGCCGATGCCCTTGATGGCCGGCAGGCGCAGTTCCATCGGTCCGGTGGGGATGTCGATGGGCTGGGCACCCAGTTCCAGGGCGCGGGCGTAGGCCTGGTGGGCGTTCTTCACGCGGAAGGCCATGCCGCAGACGGAGGGGCCGTGCTCGGCGGCGAAGTAGGCGGCCAGGCTCTTCGGCTCGTTGTTGAGGATCAGGTTGATCTCGCCCTGGCGATACAGGTGCACGTCCTTGGAGCGGTGGGTGGCGACCTTGGTGAAGCCCATCATGGCGAAGATGGGTTCCAGGGTGTTGGGGGTGGGGGACGCGAACTCGATGAATTCAAAGCCCATCAGGCCCATGGGGTTTTCGAAGATGTCAGCCATTGTCAGGCACCTCAAGCGATTGATTGGAAGTATGGGTCAATGCGAGGTGGCGGGTGGTGGCGCGCAGGAAATCCCCCGCACGCTGCGGGCGAGATGGTCGCCGATGGTGACTTTGAATCCGAGGCTTTTCATGGGCGTGGCCTCAGGCCGGCTTGTCGGCTTGCTGGTCGGGGTGCGCCTGGACGAAGGCCGGATGCGCAAGGGCAAGGGCTTCGACCCGGGCGATCTTCGGATAGTGTGACAGGTCCAGTTCGAAACGGCGGGCCGCATAGACCTGCGGTAGCAGGTAGACGTCGGCCAGGCCGGGCTCGCCGAAGCAGAAGCCGTCGTCGCCGATCAGCGCCTCGATGGCGTTGAAGCCCTCGGCGATCCAGTGACGGATCCAGGCCATCACCTCGGCTTCATCGACCTTCAGGCCACGCAGGCGATTGAGCACGGCGACGTTGTGCAATGGGTGGATATCGCAGCCGATGACGGCCGCCACCGCACGCTGGCGGGCGCGGGCCAGGAGGTCGGCGGGCAGCAGGGCGGGGCTGGGATAGCGCTCTTCCAGGTATTCGAGGATGGCGGGGGACTGGATCAGCAGGGCGCCGTCGTCGGTGCGCAGGCTGGGCACGCGGCCCTGGGGATTGATCGCCCTGTACTCGGGCCTGTGCTGCTGTCCACCGTCCTGGATCAGGTTCACCGGGATGTGCCGGGCTTCCAGTCCCTTCAGGGCCAGCGCGATGCGCACCCGGTAGGAAGACGTGGAACGGTAGTAGGTGTAGAGGTCCATGGCACTCACTCGGCGGCAGGCGTTCCGGAGCGTCCGGGGCCGGCATTATTATTTTCGTAATCAATTTACACTTTGCGTAATTTGCGGGCTGGGGGCGAGGCTGTCAAGGGAATGCGTGCTTGGGCGGCGGGTGAAAAAAGAAGCCCCCGCATCGAGCGGGGGCTGGGTCCATCACTGGTTCTGCCTGGCGTCCTTAACGCCGGCGGTGTTGTTGAGCAGGCTGCCGGTGGCGGTCTGGAGGAAGGCCTCCAGGTACCGTTCGAGGCGCGGGTCGTTGTCTCCGGGGACGCGCTCCACACTGGCGTCGGCGCCCAGTTGGTAACGGTACAGGCGCGCCGGGAAGTCCTTGGGTTGCACCAGTACGCGGTCGTTGCTGACGATGGCCACGGTCTGGTCGCTGCCGGAGGGCTTGATCACGCCGATGCCCGGGTCGTCGGCCGGCAGGTTGAGGAGGTCGCGGCCCCAGCACTGGTGGCGGGTCTCGCCCCCCAGGCGACCCATGATGGTGGGCACCACATCGATCTGGGTGCCGACGCTGTGGTTCAGGCGGCCGAACTTTTCCTGCACGCCGGGACCGATCAGCAGCAGCGGCACGTTGAAGCGGAACAGGTCCATTTCGGTCAACTGCTTGTCGCTGCCGAAGCCATGGTCCCCCACCACCACGAACAGGGTGTCCTTGAACCAGGGCTCCTTGCGCACCTTCTCGAAGAACTGGCCCAGGGCCCAGTCGGCGTAGCGCATGGCGGTCAGGTGTTCGTTATGGACGCCGTGGGCGGTGACGGGCTCCACCGGCAGGTCCTTCGGCAGGGCGTAGGGCGTGTGGTTTGAGAGCGTCTGCAGCAGCGCGTAGAAGGGCTTGTCGGTGGGCATCTTCGCCAGTTCGGCGGCGCCCCGGTCGAACATGTCCTGGTCGGATACGCCCCAGGTCGGATCCATGAACACCGGGTCGACGAAGTCCTCGCGGCCAATGAACCGGGTCATGCCCTGGTTGCTGAAGAAGCCGGACTGGTTGTCCCACTGGAAATTGCCGTTGTAGACGTACAGGTCGTTGAAGCCACGGGCGCTGAGCAACTGCGGCAGGCCCGAGAACTGGTGGGCACCTTCCGGGGTGCGCATCAGGTACTCGAAGCCGGGCAGGTTGGGGAAGCACGCCATGGTGGCGAACATGCCCTGGTGCGTGTGGGTGCCGTTGGAGAAGAAGCGGTCGAAGAGCAGCCCTTCCCTGGCCAGACGGTCGAAGTGCGGGGTGATGCCGGCTTCGCTGCCGAGGGCGCCGACCCAGCGACCGGCGAAGCTTTCCATGAGGATCACCACCACATTGCGGATCGGCAGGGTGCCTTCGGTCGGCGGGGTGAAGTCGCGGCGGATGGCGGCGGTGTCGGTGTCCACCAACCGGTCATGGGGCGTCAGCAGCATCTCGCGCACGCTGGCCAGCGCCTGGTCTTCCGGCAGGGTGGCCTTCCAGGCGTTGTCGCGGTGGGAGGAGAAGCTGTTCTTGGCGGCGTCCACCAGGGTCAGCGTGCCGTTCAGGCCCAACTGGTTGGCGAACATGGACTCGGTGGTGAAGGCGTCGCCCCAGCGCAGCGGCGGTCCCTGGCGCAGATGGCCACGGGCGGCCACCACGGCCACCATCAGGCAGACCACGAAGAGGGCGAGGCGTCCGAACCAATGGGCGTGATGCCGGGGCTTGGCCGCGGCGCTGGCCCGGAGGCGCGGGCGGCTGGCCAGGTCGATGGCGCGGAACAGCTGGTAGAGCAGGGCGGTGGCCAGGGCCCAGGCGACCAGGTAGCGGCCGACGGGGAAGCCGTTCCAGATCATGCTGGCGACGGTGCCCAGGTCCTCCTGCAGGTACTGGAACACCAGGCTGTTCAGGCGCTGGTGGAATTCGCGGTAGAAGTCCAGTTCGCTGATGCCGAGGAACAGCGTCAGGCTGGCGGCGAAGGTCAGCCAGAGGCGGTGCAGGCCGCGCGCGGCCATGGCGCGTGCGCTGAGCAGCGACAGCAGCAGCGGGATGCAGACGAACACCACCACGCGCAGGTCGAAACGCACGCCGTTGGCGAAGGATTCGACGAAGACCGAGGCCGGGGCGTCGCCGATCTGGTCGCTGTTGTAGACCAGCAGGGCGACGCGCAACAGGCTGTACATCACCAGCAGCGCCACGGCGCTTGCCAGGGTGAAGGCCAGGTGGCTCCGGGTGGTGGGCTTGTCCAGGTTGAAGTGGGCGTGGCCGGTGGTCAGGGGTTCCTTGGCGGTCATCGGGTCGGGCATCCAGAGAAGCGGGTGAAAGGGCGATGGCCGGTTGGACCTCGCCGAGGCCATGAAGACCCCGGTGATGGCGTCATGGTTCCTGGCCGGATCGCCAAAGCGGACGGACTGTGCCAGAGCAAATGTGAAGAAAACGTCGTATTCCGGGGCGGGCAGCGTCGAAGCTGTGTCGGACTGTTACCGTGACATAAGTAGGAATGTTCCCGTAGCCACGGTTTCAGCCCAGCCTGCGCTCGCGGATGGCGGCGGCTTCCCGGGTCACCAGGTCGATGAAGGCGTGGGCCAGGGGAGAGCGCTCGTCCCGCCGTCGTACCAGCCACACGGCCGTGGTGGCGCCGGGATCCAGCAAGGTGCGGTAGACCACCCCGTCCACCCGCGTGCGCCGGAACGAGGCGGGCAGCACCGAGACGCCCAGGCCGGCCGACACCAGGCCGATGATGGTCATGGCCTCGCTGGCTTCCTGGGCGATTCGCGGGGTGAAGCCGGCTTCCCGGGCCAGCGCCTGGAGCTGGTCGTAGAGGCCGGTGCCGAAGCTCCGGGGGAAGAATACGAAGGGTTCGTCGGCCAGCGCGCCTACGGAGAGGCCCTCTTCGCTGCCGGCGGCCAGGGGATGGTCGGCCCGCAGCACCGCCACCAGGGGTTCGTTGAACAGCTCCACGGCCACCAGGTTGTCGGGCAGCGCCATGGGACGGATCACGCCCACTTGCACGGTTTCTTCCTGCAGGGCCTTCGCCGTCTCGGCGCTGCTGCCTTCGGTGAGCTCCAGGTGGACGTCCGGGTAGCGCTGGCGAAACGCATGGATGCTGCGGGGAATGGTGGAGGTGAAGGGCGCCGAGGAGGTGAACCCCACCTTGAGTTCGCCCAGTTCGCCCCGGTGCGCTCGGCGGGCCAGTTGCACCGCCTTGTCCACCTGCTGCAGCACCAGGCGGGCCTCGTCGAGGAAGCGGCGACCGGCTTCGGTCAGCTCCACCCGGCGGTTGGTGCGCTCCAGCAGGCGGGCGCCGATTTCCTCTTCCAGGGCCTGGATCTGCTGGCTCAGGGGCGGCTGGGATATGCCCAGTTGTTCGGCGGCGCGACCGAAGTGCAGTTCTTCGGCGACGGCGATGAAGTAGCGCAGGTGCCTGAGTTCCATGGGGTCTCCTTTTGATATGTAAAACATATCAAATCGGTCGAACAATATATTGGAGATAATATAAACCCGCCGATATCCTGTGCCCCATAACCCCAACAACGAACACCCCAGCCCCTGATCCAGGCGGCACGGCCTCGTTGTGCCTGCTCGCCGCAAACGTCCGAAGGTGCCCCGTGAGCCAAGCCCAGGCAGTTGTGAAACCCGCAGAAGAACCGGCGCCTTGTCCGGCGGCCGAGCCCGTCGCCGAGCTGCCCGATGCCGCCGCCAATGACCCCGAGCTTCCCACCTACATCAGGAAGGGCACGCCGCAGTTCCGTCGCACCTCCCTGGCGCTGTTCTCCGGCGGCTTCGCCACCTTCGCCCTGCTGTACTGCATCCAGCCGATGATGCCGGTGCTGTCCAGGGCCTTTGCCATCACCGCGACCCAGAGCAGCCTGGCGCTGTCGGTGTCCACCGCCATGCTCGCCCTCGGCCTGCTGATCACAGGTCCCCTGTCGGATGCCATCGGCCGCAAGCCGGTGATGGTGGTGTCGCTGATCGCCGCAGCGCTGTTCACCCTGGGCAGCGCCGTCATGCCCACCTGGGAAGGGGTGCTGGTGATGCGCGCGCTGGTGGGCCTGGCCCTGAGCGGGCTGGCCGCCGTGGCCATGACCTACCTCAGCGAGGAGATCCATCCGCAGCACCTGGGTTTCTCCATGGGGCTCTACATCAGCGGCAACGCCATCGGCGGCATGAGCGGCCGGCTGATCAGTGGCGTGATGGTGGATTTCGTGTCCTGGCACGCCGCCCTGGCGATGCTGGGGGCCCTGGCCCTGGTGGCGGGCCTGGTGTTCTGGCGGGTGTTGCCGGAATCGAAGCATTTCCGCCCCGCGCCGTTGCGTCCCGCGACGCTGGTGGACGGCTATCGCCTGCACTTCCGCGATGCCGGCCTGCCCTGGCTGTTCCTGACCGGTTTCCTGTTGATGGGCGCCTTCGTCACCCTGTTCAACTACATCGGCTATCGCCTGCTGGCCGAGCCCTATCACATGAGCCAGGCGCTGGTGGGCATGCTCTCGGTGGTCTACCTGTCGGGCATCTACAGCTCGGCCTGGGTGGGTTCGCTGGCGGACAGGCTGGGGCGGCGCAAGGTGCTCTGGGCGTCCATCCTGGTGATGCTGGGCGGCCTGCTGCTGACCCTGTTCAACCCGCTGGGCGTCATCCTCGTCGGCATGGTGGTCTTCACCTTCGGCTTCTTCGGCGCCCACTCGGTGGCCAGCAGCTGGATCGGCCGCCGCGCCCAGCGGGCCAAGGGACAGGCGTCGTCCCTGTACCTGTTCAGCTACTACGCCGGCTCCAGCCTGGCCGGCACCCTGGGTGGCCTGTTCTGGCACCTCTACGGCTGGGAAGGCATCGGCCTGTTCATCGGTGGCCTGCTGGTGCTTTCGGTGGCGGTGGCGCTGCACCTGGCGCGCCTGCCGGTCCTGCCGGGCAACGCCATCAGCCAACCCGCCCACTGACCCGCTCCGCACCTCCGGCACCGCCGGAGGTGCGACATCCTGTCCGCGCCTGTCCTGTGCCGGGCGTCCTCCCGGGCTGGCAGAATGGTGCCCCACCCACCGGCAGAGTGGGACTCCCGCCTTCCATGCGTGCGCAACCCGCTCCTATCCAGACTGGGAAGTACAGCATGAGCATCACATCCGCCGACATCTGCAACGCCGCCGACGCCCTGCTGGGTTTCGTCGGTTTCAACCGCAAGCTGGGCAAGTACATCGTGCGCTTCAGCGAGGACGCCTTCGGCATGGACGTGCCGGATGACAGCATCACGCCCGCCAGCGAATTCGTCTGGGTGGCCAGGGATGACCAGGTGATGACCCTGAGCCGCGAGTGCCTGCAGATACTCAGGGACCAGAACGTCAACGACCGCCTCAACCTGGGCGAGACACTGCAGCTCTACCTGCGCCGCACGGACCTGCCGGAGATCCAGGCCCAGCGCCGGCGCCTCTGAGTGGGCCAGGGCCGGATTGTCGAGTGCGTCCATCATCGGCATCCGGCCCCATGCTAGATTGACCGGCATCGCCCGATGCCGGCCCGTCTCAGCCCAGGACCCATGGATGCGCCTTCTCCCCGATACCTTCAGGAACCGCCTTGCCCTGCTCATCGGCAGCCTCAGCCTCGTCGTCAGCCTGCCCTACTACCTCTATATCGATCGGTTCTATGGCGCCCAGCTGGAGGCCGATCGCGGCAACGCCCTCACCGGGCTGGCCATGTCCGTGGCGACGCTGCTTGCGGAGAACCTGCGGGAGCGGCAACGGGAGATCGACCTGCTGGCGCGCACCCCCATCTACCTGGACGACGATGGCAGGGTGGACAACCGGAAGCTCACCGCCATGCTGGATCGCCTCAAGCAGTCCTACGCCTACTACTCCTGGATCGGTTTCGCCGACATGCGCGGCATAGTCCGCGCCGCCAGTGGCGACCTGCTGGTGGGGCAGGACGTGTCCCAGCGGCCGTGGTTCCAGCAAGGGCGCCAGGGCTCCTTCGTCGGCGACCTGCACGAGGCGGTGCTGCTGGCGAAACTGCTGCCGGCGGAACCGGGCGGCGGTCCGTTACGTTTCATCGATTTCGCCGCCCCGGTGCAGGATGCCGATGGCCGGCAGATCGGCGTGATGGCCTCCCACGCCCACTGGAGCTGGGCGGACGCCATCCTCGGCCGGATCGAGCCGGTGCGCCGGGAGCATCAGGACGTCGAGCTGTTCATCCTCGACGCCCGCGACCGCATCATCTACCCGGAGAACGCCGGCGTGACGCTGGATAATGCCTTCCTGGCGCGCCTGTCGAGCCAGCGCTGGAGCGAGGATGGCCAGTACCTGGCCGCCCTGCGTCCGGTGCCGGAGCTGTTTCCCGATACCCCGCTGAACTGGACGGTGCTGGTGCGCCAGCCCCTCGCGGGCGTGCGCCAGGATGTGGACCAGTTGCAGCGCGCGCTGTTGCTGTTCGGCGCCGGCGCCGCCCTGGTCCTGCTGGTCCTCGCCTGGCTCGGTGCGCGGCGCACCAGCCGGCCCATCGAACAACTGGCGCGCCTGGCGGATCGCATCCGCCGGGGGGACGAGAGCGCGAAGCTGGATGTCCATGCCAGCACCCGGGAGCTGGAGACACTGTTCCAGTCCATTTCCGGCATGGCCGAGACGCTCCTGGCGCGCAAGGGCGAACTGGAACGGGCCAATGAAAACCTGGAGTCCAAGGTGGCCGAGCGCACGCGGCAACTGGAGGACGCCAATGTCCAGCTGGAATCGCTGGCGCGCAAGGACGCCCTCACCGGGGTGCTCAACCGCCTGGCCGCCAATGAGCGGCTGGAGGAGGAGTTCCGCCGCCTGCAACGCACCGGCTCGGTCTATTCCGTGCTGCTGCTGGACATCGACTACTTCAAGCGCATCAACGACACCCATGGGCATGACGTGGGCGACCAGGCGCTGCAGTTCACCGCCCTGCTGATTCGCGCCAGCATCCGTGCCACGGACTTCCTCTACCGCGTCGGTGGCGAGGAGTTCCTCGTGCTCCTGCCCGCCACGGGCCAGGAGGATGCCCTGGGCGTGGCGGAGAAGATCCGTGCCACGGTGGAGTCCACGCCGGCGCCGGTGGTGAACCGCATCACCCTGAGCGTCGGCACCGCCCAGGCGAGGCCGTCCGACCGTAACGCCGAGAGCGTGGTGAAGCGCGCCGACCAGGGCCTCTACGCGGCCAAGGGAGCCGGGCGCAACTGCATCATGGCCTGCATGGACTGACGGCCAGGGTGGGGCGCCGGAGGCGGTGCTATAACTGAACACCTCGGGTGACCCCATCTGGAGGGCGCCGCCATGGCCCACCGAGGACCTCTCCTGCTGTTGCTGGTCGTGCCCGCCGCCTGCGCCTGGGGCGCGGACGGGGGCTACGACGGCCCGCTCGATGCGCCCGGCCAGGCTCCGCGGCCCTATGTGTCGCCACCGCCCCGCGCCTTTCCCGACCCGCCGCCGGAAACCTTCGTCGTAGTGCCGGACGACCACCGCTTCCGCGATGCCCAGCCACCTCGGGTCAGCACCGAAGAACCCCAGGTGCTGATCCGCACCTTCGATCCGGAACTGGGTGTCTATCGCGACGCCGAGGTGCGGGACCGGGAGGGCAACCGCGACGGAGCGATCGACTGCGAGGTGGAGGACTGTGCGCAGTGATGGGGCTCGGGGCACCCGGTGCCGATGCGCTTTAGGCGCGAGCTTGCTCGCGAACGGCTCCGCAGCCTTCGCCGGCAAGCCGGCTCCTACAAGACCACGTGCGGTGCCGATGCGCGGTAGGAGCGAGCTTGCTCGCGAACGGCTCCGCGCGCTTCGCCGGCAAGCCGGCTCCTACAAGACCACGTGCGGTGCCGATGCGCGGTAGGAGCGAGCTTGCTCGCGAACGAGTCCGCGCGCTTCGCCGGCAAGCCGGCTCCTACAAGATCACGTGCGGTGCCGATGCGCGGTAGGAGCGAGCTTGCTCGCGAACGGCTCCGCAGCCTTCGCCGGCAAGCCGGCTCCTACAAGATCACGCGCGGTGCCGATGCGCTTTAGGCGCGAGCTTGCTCGCGAACGGCTCCGCAGCCTTCGCCGGCAAGCCGGCTCCTACAAGATCACGCGCGGTGCCGATGCGCGGTAGGAGCGAGCTTGCTCGCGAACGGCTCCGCAGCCTTCGCCGGCGAGCCGGCTCCTACAGGAGGGCCGCGCCGTCGGCAACCTCGCGGCTCCTTTCCCCGGCACCGCGCGGCCCGAAGCGCTTGCGGTAGTCCATGGGCGAAAGTCCGACCATCCTGGTGAACACCTTGCGGAACGCCGCCGGGTCCTGGTAGCCGACGTCCCAGGCGATCTGGTCCACGGTGCGATTGGTCAGCTCCAGCAGCTCCCGAGCCTTGGCCGCGCGCAATTGCTGGCAGTACTCGGTGGGGCGCAGGCCGGTGGCCTGCTGGAAGCGCCGCAGGAAGGTGCGTTCGCCCAGCCCCGCCTCGGCGGCCATGGCGGCGAGGCTGACGTGGCGGGCGTCCCGTTGCAGCCAGCGCTGGACCTTCAGCACCGCCTCGTCGCCGTGGGTCAGCACGGGCGTGAAGCGGCGGAAGTACTGCTGGGAGTGGCGGGTCAGGTCCAGCACCAGGAAGCGTGCGGTGTCCGCTGCGATGGTGGGCCCCAGCAGCCGGTCCACCAGGGCCAGCCCCAGGTCCGTCCAGGCCATCACGCCGCCGGCGGTGATGATGTCGCCGTCGTCCACCACCAGCTTGTCGGCGTCCACGGTCAGCTCCGGAAAACGCTCGCCCAGGTCCCGGGCCAGGCTCCAGTGGGTGGTGAGCACACGCCCGGCCAGCAGGCCGGTGCGGGCCAGCAGGTAGGCCCCGGCGCAGACCGAGCTGAGGGTTGCGCCTGCCGCATGGCGCTGGCCGAGCCAGGCGGTGAAGGGCGCCAGTGCCTCGTCCGCCGGCAAGGGGCCGAGGCAGGGCGGCAGGATCGCCACGCTGGGTTGGCCCGTGGCCCCGGGATGGCTGTCCAGCTGGCAGCTGATGCCGCCGGCCGCGTCGGCGCCGAAGTGGCGCGTGCGCAGCACCGGCAACGCCGCGCCCGGGTGCTCGGCCGCCATGCGGTTGGCCACCGAGAACAGGTCCGAAAGGCCATGGGCGGCCGCCAGCTGGGCGCCGGGGTAGAGGAGGATGTCGATCTCCAGCAGGGGCGTCATTGTCAGTTCTTCCTGCGAATTTGTCGGTCGCGCCGATCCTCGACCGGCGCCGGAAGGTTCATCTTGGGCCCCACGAACCCAACCAACAACCCGAGGAGAATCCCCATGAGCAAACAGGCCCTGGTCGTCGTCGATATCCAGAACGATTACTTCCCCGGCGGTCTCTGGACCCTGACCGGTGCGGACGCGGCCGCCGACAACGCCGCGCGACTGATCGCCGACGCCCGCCGGCGCGGCGAACTGGTGGTGCATATCCGCCATGAATTCCCCACCCAGGACGCACCCTTCTTCCGTCCGGGTTCCGAGGGCGCGCAGCTCCATCCCAAGGTGGCCAACCTGGCCGAAGAACCCGTGGTGCTGAAGCACTACATCAACTCCTTCCGCGAAACCGAGCTGAAGGCGGTGCTGGATCGCCACGGCATCGAGCGGCTGACCGTCGTCGGCAACATGAGCCACATGTGCGTGGACGGCATCACCCGCGCGGCGGTGGACTTCGGCTACCCGGTCACCGTGATCCACGATGCCTGCGCCACCCTCGACCTGGAGTTCAACGGCACCCGCGTCCCGGCGGCCCAGGTCCACGCGGCGTTCATGGCCGCCCTGGCCTTCGGCTACGCCCAGGTGGTCTCCACCGAGCAGTTCCTGGCGGGCCAGGCGGCCTGAGGCGCGCTGTTCCTTGAACCGGGCCTGGCCCCTGTTATAGGTTGTCGCCCCCGCAACCGCCCAGGGGCCAGACGTTCAGACGCCTGGCCTATGCTTGAACCAAGCCGATCGCCTGACCCCGGAGTCCCCATGAACGACCACACCCTTCCGCCCGAGTACCTGGCGTTTGCCGAAGAACTGGCCGACGCCGCGGCGCGGGTGACCCTGACCTATTTCCGCCTGCCCCTGGAGGTGGAGAACAAGGAAGCGGAGCGCTTCGATCCCGTGACCCTCGCCGACAAGGGCGCCGAGCGGGCCATGCGCGACCTGATCGCCCAGCGTTATCCCGGGCACGGCGTGCTCGGCGAGGAAGAAGAGAACCTCAAGGGCGAGGAGCCCTGGACCTGGGTGCTGGATCCGGTGGACGGCACCCGCTCCTTCATCAGCGGCATTCCCCTCTGGGGCACCCTGATCGCCCTCAACGACGGCACCCGCCCGGCGCTGGGCGTGATGGACCAGCCCTTCACCCGCGAGCGCTTCATCGGCGATGGCGCCAGCGCCTCGCTCAACGGCCGTCCGATCAGGACCCGCGCCTGCCGCGACCTGGCCGACGCCACCCTGATGGTCACCAGCCCGGAGCATTTCCTCCAGCCGCCCTACAGCGACGCCTTCCAGCGCCTCTCCAGCCAGGCCCGCCTGGTGCGCTACAGCGGCGATTGCTACGCCTACTGCATGCTGGCCCTGGGGCTGGTGGACGTGGTGCTCGATCCGGGCCTCAAGCCCTATGACATCCAGGCCCTGATGCCCATCATCCAGGGCGCCGGCGGCGTCGTGACCCGCTGGGACGGCGGCGACGCGCAGGACGGTGGCGACGTCATCGCCTGTGGCGATCCGCGCCTGCATGCGCAACTGCTGGAGCTGCTGCGCTAGCGACTTGAACGAAGAAGCCCCGCCGATTGGCGGGGCTTCTTCGTATTGGGCCGGCAGCCCGCGTTGGGCGATCAGCTCGTCCCGTGGCGGCAGGTGCCGGGTGCAGGGTGTGGACGGGTCAGAGCCCCAGCTCCGAAAGCCCCGGATGGTCATCGGGACGACGGCCCAGGGGCCAGCGGAACTTGCGCTCCGATTCCTGGATGGGCATGTCGTTGATGCAGGCGTAGCGGTTGGCCATCAGGCCGTTCTCGTCGAACTCCCAGTTCTCGTTGCCATAGGAGCGGAACCAGTTGCCCGAATCGTCGCGCCACTCATAGGCGTAGCGCACGGCGATGCGGTTGTCGGTAAAGGCCCAAAGCTCCTTGATCAGGCGGTAGTCCAGTTCCCTGGCCCATTTCCGGGTGAGGAAGGCCTTCGCCTCGGCGCGGCTCGTGGCGAACTCGGCACGGTTGCGCCAGCGGGTGTCCAGGGTGTAGGCCAGCGAGACCTTTTCCGGGTCGCGGCTGTTCCAGCCATCCTCGGCCAGGCGAACCTTCAGGAGGGCTGTTTCACGGGTGAACGGGGGAAGTGGCGGGCGAACGGCTTCTTCAGAGGACATGGGCATGTCTCCAGTACAGGGTTGGACAAGGAAGTGAAGGTGCCCGCCGGGGGTGGTCGTTACCGGCGGATGAGCGCCCGCGCCATGGCTTGCGCATCGTCCGCGTAGCTTGGATCACCGAGGAGGTGGGCGGCGTTGATGGCGCCCTCTATCAGGATCAACAGCTGCCTGGCCAGGGCATCCGGATAGTCAGCGCCAAAATCGAGGCAAATCTCCCGCACGAAGCCGAGCAGCTTCTCCTTGTGCTCCCTGGCCACCTGGCGGACCGGATCGTCGGGGTCGCCCGTCTCACCGGCGGTGTTGACGAACGCGCAGCCGCGAAAGCCGTCGGAGCCGAACCACTGCCGGAGCACCGTGAACAGGGCGAGCAGTTGCGCCTCGGGTGATTCCGCCCGGCGAACTTCCGTCCTGAACCAGTCCATCCAGCGTTCGTCGCGCCGCCGCAGCACCGCTTCGACCAGGTCGTCCTTGGTGCCGAAGTGCGTGTAGATACTCTTTCTCGCCACGCCCGAGGTCTTCACCAGGAGGTCCATGCCCGTGGCGCTGATCCCCGTGCGGTAGATCAGGTCTTCGGCGGTATCGAGAAGTCGTTCGCGGACTTCGGAGGTTGATTTGCTGTTCATGGAAGTGATGGTAGAACGATCGTTCTCTGCGTGCAATGCCTTGCGCGGAAAAGTTACGAACGGTCGCCTCATCCTCGTGTCGCCCGCCTTCCAGCGGGAGCGTGGCGCGGAGGGTCGGAGCGAGCCCGAATGGATGAGTCGACCGCCCTGTTTCAGCCTTTCAGCGTGCGGGTCCAGGCGGCCAGCGCCTGCATCTGCTCGGTGATCAGCCCGTGCAACCGCTCGTCCACCAGGTCGCCGTGCTCGTTGAAGCTGCCGGAAAAGGCGTTGGCGAAGACCTCCGGCTTGTTCAGCGGATGGAGGTCGAGGAAGACGCAGGACTGGCGCAGGTGGTACTGCGCACGGGAGGTGCCCATGCCGCCACCGGAGCCGAGGATGGCCACCGCCTTGCCGGCCAGCAGACCGTTGTTCGGCTCCCGCGAGGCCCAGTCGAGGATGTTCTTCAGGGCCGGCGCCATGGAGTAGTTGTACTCCGGGCAGGCCAGCACCAGGGCATCGGCCTGGCCGATCTGCGCCAGGACCCGCAGTACCGGGGCGGGCTTCTCGGTGATGTCGGCGTTGTAGAAGGGGATATCCGACAGCTCGGCCACGTCCAGTTCCACCCCGTCGGGCAGGTGAGCGGCGACTGCGCGCAGCAGCCCCCTGTTGGTGGACTTCTGGCGCAGGCTGCCGGCGATGCCAAGGAAACGCAGGGACATGGGGAGGACTCCTTCCTGAGGGTGGTTTTCGACAGTGGAGAAGGGGCTCGGGCCACGGGCGGGCCCGCTGCAGGAAAGCGTAGGCAAGTTTCCTGACCTTTCCGCGGCAATCGTCGCACCGCCGTCGTTCGGTCAGCGCGGCCTTGGAGGAAGGGGCGCGATAGCGAGGCTCAGTCCGGGCCGATGTCCGTGAGGCTGGCCTGGGGCAGCGCCTGCTGCTCGCGGATGCAGAACAGCACCATATGGAAATCGCTGCGCCATTCCGCTTCGCAGCGACGTCGCACCGGGCCGCTGTAGAGGGCGATGGCCTCGGCTGAACGGCGCTGGTCCTCCTGGCAGTAGCTGCGCATGGCTTCGCCGTTCCATTTGGCGTCGCAGAAGGATCGGATGACGGAATCATCCGCCAGGGCGCTGGTGGCGAAACCGCTGGCGATCAGGGTGGCAGTGGTGACAAGTCGTTTTCTGTAAGGCATGGCCAGACTCGCTTTCCCATTCGTGTGGTGGCCGTCCTGGCCCGCGAACTACCGGATGCTGCATTGGAGGAAGCCCATCTGCGCCGCTGCGGATCCACCCCGCACTGCCAGCATGCACAGTGGGGGAGCAGTCTAGTCCAGGGTGGGGCGGAGCGACCGGAGCTTGGTGTCGCGGTCGACGGGTGGTGCTCCTGGTGAGGGCGGGGATTGGAAGTCCAGTGTCGGCACTCGGATCCTTGCGCCTGCGGGCCCTGTCGTTGTTGCCGAAATAGCGGTGCATCAGGAGCGAGGTGTTCTAGATAAGAGGCGAGTTTGCCCTGCTAACCCTGTTCCGCTCAGTTGGCCGAATCGTGCAATGGACTCGTTTGCCCAATTTCTGGCATCACTTCTCCGGTGCTTAGCCACCAGCGGTATTGGGGGTAGAGCTTTCCGAGGATCTCGACTTCCTCTGCACCAACTCGAGCCTTTCCACGCTTGATGCTTACCCAGCGCGGGTAGTTCGTATCGCCAGCCTTTGCGAGATCCGTCAGGCTGGCCATTCCGATCAATAGCAATGCTCTATCGGTTATCGACATATCAATCCAATAAAACGATCGACTTTAGACTATGTCTAAAGTATCTGTGCATGTTATGTTTTGAACATAGTCAAAAGACATAGTCTTAAGATAATGACTCATCAGGGCCAACATAGTGCAGGAAACGCCATGGATGTGGAAGGAACCAGCCTGACGCTTAAGGACCTGCTCAGCCCACCGCCACTGATGCCATGGCGCGAGTTCGCCGACTGGATACGGATGGGCGAGGAACACAACATCGTCTGGGGATGGATTCGCAACGGCTCCATCCCCTCCCACCAGGTCGGCAAGCACCTGATGGTCAACGTCGCGTTGCTGACCTGCGAACTGCTGGAAAAGGAGTGGACCCCATGAGCAAGGACGAAAGCCTGGATCTGTGCAGCGTGAAGACCTTCGCCGAAATGACCGGCGTATCCATCGAAGAGGCCATTGCCTGGGTGGACGACGGCACCATTCCGAGCCTGAGGCTAGCTGGCTTCCGCATGGTCAACCTCGCCCGTCTGCGGGAAGACCTGCTCAAGGGTAAAACCGAGTTCTCGGCGGGGGATTACCGACATGTCTAGCCACTGCGTCGCCATCGACAGCGCCACCGCGCTTTCCTGCCTCGGGCAAACGGTGCTGATGGAACTGGGCTGGGATGATGACCCGGAGTCTGTCTGGCGGTGCCTCCATGTGCTGGGCGTGGTGCTGCCGAAGGAGGGCATCTACGAGCATGGGCATTTCGTGGTGGTCAACGCCCTGGCCCCGGAGGCATTCCCCTATGAAATATTCTGGGCCCACATCCGTACCCTGCAACGGGTTTGCCAGTGGATTGACGTGCAGCCTCGCGCCACAGCCTGATCCGGTCGGACACCGCGTGTCCGGCTCGCGCAAGGTCCGCGTCGCCTCGGGCGGGTCCAGCGTCATCTACTACCACTTCACTTCGGCTTTGCAGATTGCACTGCTGCTGATCTACCCGAAGAACGAGAAGGATGATCTGTCGGCCGATGAGCGAAAGGTGCTCAAGCAAATCATTGAGCGGTGGAGGTAATCGCCATGAGCAAATTCTTTGAAGACCTTCTGGAGAGCGTCCAGCAAATGGACGAAATCCACCGTGGCGAACCTAAGCCTTCACGGGAGTTCGCCGTGGACGCGATGAAGGTGAAGAAAATCCGCAAGGCCACCGGCCTGACCCAGGCCAAGTTCGCGGCGATGATCGATGTGCAGCTCGGCACGTTGCGCAATTGGGAGCAGGGGCGGCGTGAGCCTAGGGACCGGCCAAAGCGCTGCTTCGTGCCATTCACAACGACCCCAAGCACGTCATCCAGGTCCTATCGACCTGAGCCTGTGGGTTGTCGATTTCGACACCTCTTCGACACCACCAAACCCCAGAAACGAAAAAACCCCATAAATCAGGGGTTTAGTCAGGGGAATCTGGAGCGGGCGAAGGGAACAGCACCCGGTCACCAACTCGTTTATTACGAACATTTTTTCCGATCCAGGCGTCACGGAATGGACTCGATTGTGGACTCAAGTCTTCGGCCTGGTCAACGCAGGCCGTTGCGGGTGATCCAAAGCGAGCCAAGCACATCCATCAACAGCCAGAGCATCGGATTTCATTCCGAAGTCTATCCGTCTACTGGCACACCACGCCACAGGCCGCAACGGACAGGCGAGCTACGGCCTCAACGAACCGGCTTATCATCGACCGGTGAGGCCTCGTCTTTCACTCGCGCGAGGAACCGCTTCATGGGCTCCGAGGGTTCGCCCCGGCGGCGCAGCAGGTAGGTAGAGAGCATCGGTGGGGTGCCGGTCAGGGGACGAATGGAGATGTCCGGGCGCTGTAGCGTCTGCACCTGCGAGGCGATGGCGAAGCCGATGCCGTAGCCGGCGCCGACCAGGGTCAGCATCACGCCCAGGCTGGTCACTTCATCGACCAGCTTGAGCGGCGTGCCTGCGTCCTGCAGCATCGCTTGAATCTGATGGCGGCAGCCCGATCCCGATTCGGGATGGCACAGAACCAGCGGGAACTTCAAGGCTTCGGCCAGCGGCACCTGGACGTGTGCCAGCAAGGGATGGCGTGCGGGCACGATCACCGACAGCGGATCGGTCCACACCGGCTCGGCGACGAGCCCATCATGCACCGCGTTCGACAACGCAAAGCCGATGTCCAGCAGATCGTTGTGCAGCATCTTGAGCTGCTGCACGAACGGCAACTCGAAGACGCGAATCTCCAGCTCGGGTTCATCCTCGCGGCTGCGTGCCAGCAAGGTAGCGATGCGGGGCTGCGCCAGGCTGTCGCAGATGGCGATGCGCAGATGGCCTTGGTAGCCCTGCGCCGCGGCCTTGGCGCTCTTGACTGCCTGCTCCACGGTAGCCTGCACGCGCCGGCATTCGCCGAGGAACACCTGGCCGGCCCAGGTCAGCCGCGTCAGGCGTGTGCTGCGGTCGAACAACTGTACACCGAGCTGGCTTTCCAGGTCGCGCATCGCACGCGACACAGGCGATTGCTCGATGCCCAGACGCTCGGCTGCACGGGCCAGATGCAGTTCTTCCGCAACTGCGACGAAGTAACGCAGCAATCTGAAATCCAAGGCCGCCTCCTGTCTGTCTTCTTCTGGTTCAGCCTATCGGACGCCAGCATCTCCTACCGCATCCCGTCAGCACCTCCTTCGGTGGCATCGCGTCAAAGCCTCATGACCGCTCGGTGCGCCGGGCACGGCGCGCAGGCGCTCACGTGTGCTGGAGTCCGCGATCGGTGCAGCCGATGACGTCACGCCGGCGTCAGGGCGAGCATGCCGATGCAGTTGGGTGTCTTTCGGGTCACCCCGATCGCCTCCCAGATCGGTCACGAAGTCCGGTTCTAACACGCCCGGACTTCTGCGCAGCCGCCATCACCTGGGCGACGCGCCGGTAGGCCCGCTTGGCGGTCTCCGCGCATGAAGTCCTTGGGCTGCGGATGACGCGGCGCCGAAGCATGCAGCCACTGCGCGAACTGCTCGTCGCTCATGCGTTCGTCTTTCCAGAACACGCTGCGGTCGGCAGTGATGGACAGGGTCGCCGAGTCGGGCTTGATCGACTTCACTCCACTCAGACAACACAATAATGACAATCTGGCAATTTTCCGATAAGGCAACACCGACGGGATAACCGGACTTGCTTGGACACTCGCCCCCCGTGGCCACGACAGAAGGTCGGATGGCGGCGACTGGCAAGCCTCTGTGACCGGCATCGCCGCCGGGAAGCGCTCATGCAGTTCCCTAAAGCCAGAGGAATGGACTCCACTTTCTGAGGAGAAGTACATGAACTTACGCCATCTTCGCTGCTTCATCGCCGTGGCCGAGGAGTTGCACTTCGGCCGGGCGGCGCGGCGGCTGCATATGGAGCAGTCGCCCCTGTCGCGCACGATCCGCCAACTGGAGGCAGGCCTGGGCGTGATGCTGCTGGAGCGCACGCCGCGCGGCGTGCGCCTGACCCCGGCCGGGCAGGTGTTTCTGGAGGAGGCCCGGCGCGTGCTGCTGACCCTTGAGCAAGCCCAGACCAAGACGCGGGCGGTGGCGGTGGGACACCGGGGCACCCTGCGCATCGCCCTGGCCGGCGGCGTCGGGCGGACCCGGCTGTCGGCGCTGCTCGCGCTGTGCCGCGAGGAGGCGCCGGAAGTGGGCATCCGGCTGTTCGAGGCGCCGCTGTTGCAGGTGGTGGGCGGCCTGGGCAACGACCTGTACGACGCGGCCTTTGCGATGGCCGGCGAGATGGCGGCCGGGGTGGTCGCCAGGCCGGTGTGGCAAGATCCACTGGTGGTGGCCATACCCGCGCGGCACCCCTTGCTGGCGCACAAGCGGGTACCGCTGGACGAGGTGGTGGGCTACCCGCTGGTGCTGTGTCACCCGCAGGTGTGTGCGGAGTGCAGCCGGCAATGCGAGCGCCTGCTGCGCCTGGTGGAGACACCGCCGGTCGTGGCCGAGTACGTGACGACCCACTCGTTGATGCTGGCCCTGGTGGCGGCCGGCTATGGCGTGGGATTTTCCACCGCGGCGCACGCGGTGGCATGCCGGCAGGCGGACGTGATCGTCCGGCCGCTGGACGAGGACTCGGCGGCGTTGACGACCTACCTGCTACATCCCGAGGGCGCGATGTCGGAGCCGCTGCGCCACTTCATCGACCGTGCTCAGCGTGTCGGCCATATGCCGTTGGATACGCAACGGCTCGCATGAGGCTGCCTCAGGCGGGTTGACCGATTCCATTTTTGTCAAAGCGCCAGACCTGTTTTGCCACAGCGGGATTCCATTGGCGGTGCACGGGCGCGCTGCACTCAGGCGTTGCTCGCGCTTGCCGTTGGCATCTGCGAGCAACTTCGCATGCCCAACGTGGCGCGTCACAGCGAAGACGCGCGGCGCAACAGTGCTTGCCGTATGCGCATCGGCTCTGGCGTGTTGAGCTGATCGCGCTTTACTGGGCCTCTTTCCCTGCAAAGACTTTGGCCTGGTTATCCGGGTCAAGCATGGTGCCCGCGAATGACGCTGGTGACAGCGTGTTTCGCGGCTTGCGAATTGTGAGTGATGGCGCCATGCGCAGCAAGGCGCGCATCTCGCAACGAAACCGGCGGCATCAACGATGCCACGGTCTTCGCCGCTTCGCCACCTGCTCGTTTCGCCCGGAGATTCCTGGACAGCCACGCACGCCGCCTGTACGGCGGGTGCGCGTGCTTGGACTCGGTGCGATGACGAATGGAGGCGCGCGATATGCCGAAGTCGAGCAGCCTGGCCGATGGCGCCAAGACCTACTACCGCCCGATCGAGGCGGCAATCCGCTGGAGCGGATTGCTGCGCTTCGAGCGGCGCATCCTGGCGACCTTGGGACAGCGGCCTCTGCCGGAGGCAACGGAGTTTCCACACTGGCCGATGCTGCGATTGAACACCGAAAGAATCTTCGATGCGCTGGTTCACGGCGAGATGCCGTATGGCAAGGAGGGCTTGGGGCGGGACACGCAGGGTCTGGCGATGGACGACCCGTCGCTGACGGTGCGGCACGTCGAACTGAAAGCCTGGATGGCGCACTACTACCCCGGCGAGAAACCGGCGTTTCTGTTCGATGAGATCGAGCGTGCGCTTCACCCGGCGATCAGCCTGGACACAGTGGGCGCATTGCTGGCCGAGCGGGAAGCGATCAAGGCGCGGCTGGTGGAACACTTGGGCGTGCACGAGACGCTGCGCGCCGAGCACGAGGCGCTGCTGAAGACGCACGCCGCCTGCGCGGCTGACGCGGAGCGTGCAAACACGCCGGGGCCGCGCAGCGAATCGACCTACCTGAACATCGTTGGCGGGTTACTGACCCTGCTGCTGGGCAAGTCTCCCAGCGGCATGCCGTATTCCAGCTTCCTGACGCAGGAGGCCATCATCAGCGCGATGGTGGCGCACCACGGCAATGCGATGGGCATCACCGAGCGCACCCTGCAGGCCAAATTCGCACTGGCTCGGCGCAGTTTGCAGAGCACAACGTACTGAGCGATGCCAGACCGTATCTGCGGTCGCGGATACCGCATTTGCGGTGTCTTTCTTCAACGCAGCGGTCTTAATTCGAGTCACGCCAATCAGCGCCACTGAGCGTTAAGGAGTGACCCTCATGTCTTCGCAGACCACCGCCACGGCGGCATTGACCGAACACCGCATCCTGCGCCGCGCTGAGGTCGAAGCCAAGACCGGCTTCAAGCGCGCGCACATCTACAGCCTGATGAAGGACGGCAACTTCCCCAAGGCGCTGCGCCTGGGCGTGCGCGCGGTGGGCTGGGACTCGGTGGAGATCGAACAGTGGATCGCCGATCGCCTCAAAGAACGCGCCTGACGCTTCTTCTCGGTTCATGCCATTCGACGAGGAGAAGCTCATGCAGGTGGTGTCCATCATTTCAACCAAGGGCGGCGTCGGCAAGACCACGACGGCGGCCAACCTGGGCGGCCTCATTGCCGATGCCGGGCTGCGCGTGCTGCTGCTGGACCTGGACGTGCAGCCCACGCTGTCGAGCTACTTCACACTGGACGTGCGTGCGCCCGGCGGCATCTACGAGATGCTCGCCTTCAACGAGCGGCGCATCGAGCACCTGGTGTCGCGCACCGCGATCGCGGGCCTGGACCTGGTGCTCTCCAACGACGACCGCGGCGAACTGAACACACTGCTGCTGCACGCGCCCGACGGGCGCCTGCGGCTGCGCAACCTGTTGCCGGTCTTCCGCGAGCACTACGACCTGCTGCTGATCGACACCCAGGGCGCGCGCAGCGTGCTGCTGGAGATGGCGGTGCTGGCGTCCGACCTGGCGCTGTCGCCGGTGACGCCGGAAATCCTCGCGGCGCGCGAGCTGCGGCGCGGCACGCTGCAACTGATCGAGGACATCTCGCCGTATCGGCACCTGAGCATCGAACCGCCGCCGCTGCGCCTGCTCATCAACCGTGTGCATACGGTGTCGTCGAACGCGCGGCTGGTCCAGCAGGCGCTGCGACAGGTGTTCCAGGAACAGGCCGGCGTGCAGGTGCTGGACACCGACGTGCCGGCCATCGAAGCCTATCCGCGCGCTGCGACACGAGGATTGCCGGTGCATCGGGTGGAGTACCGCCAACCGGCGGGCCGCGCGGCGCCCGCGGCGCTGGAGACCATGCGCGCGCTGGCTGGCGAGCTGTTCCCCGCGTGGCGGGAGCGCCTCGCGCTAGTCACCGGCCGGGCCGATGCGGGAGGGGCCGGCCATGGCGAGCGTGCATGAACTGGCGCGCGGCCGTGAACGGCTGCGCGCGTTGATCGAGTTCGCGCTGGGCGAAGGTTGGCGCGTGGTGCGCACGTCCGGCGGGCACCTGAAATTCACGAAACAAGGCTGCGCGTCGATCTACACCAGCTCGACTGCAAGCGACCACCGTGCCGACCGCAATGCCCGCGCGCAACTTCGCCGCGCCGACCGGCAGGCGCAGGAGAACGGCCGTGGCTGAGCTGACGCCGCAGGACATGGCTGCCAAGCTGCTGGCCACCGGCTTCGAGCGCAGCGGCCCTTCGGCCGCGACCTTGAGCGACCCCATCGCCGACACGTCGATGGTGGTGACCCTGGACCAGTTGCGGCCCTACGACCACGACCCGCGCGTGACCCGCAACCCGGCCTATGCAGAGATCAAGGCGTCCATCCGCGAACGCGGGCTGGACGCGCCCCCCACGATCACGCGCAGACCGGGCGAGGCGCACTACATCATTCGCAACGGCGGCAACACGCGGCTGGCCATCCTGCGCGAGTTGTGGAGCGAGACCAAGGAGGAACGCTTCTTCCGCATTGCGTGCCTGTTCCGCCCGTGGCCGGCGCGCGGTGAAATCGTGGCGCTGACCGGGCACCTGGCCGAGAACGAGCTGCGCGGCGGGCTGACCTTCATCGAGCGTGCCTTGGGCATCGAGAAGGCGCGCGAGTTCTACGAGCAGGAAAGCGGCCAGGCGCTGTCGCAGAGCGAACTCGCGCGGCGGCTGACTTCCGACGGCTATCCGGTGCCGCAGTCACACATCAGCCGCATGAACGATGCGGTGCGCTATCTGCTGCCGGCGATCCCGACCCTGCTGTACGGCGGATTGGGTCGGCATCAGGTGGACCGGCTCGCGGTGCTGCGCAAGGCGTGCGAGCGCACCTGGGAGCGGCGTGCGCTCGGCCGCACCGTGGCCGTGGACTTCGCCACCTTGTTTCAGGACGTGCTGACGCAGTTCGACACACAGCCGGACGACTTCTCGCCGCAGCGGGTGCAGGACGAGCTGGTGGGGCAGATGGCCGAGCTGCTGGAGGCGGACTACGACACGCTGGCTCTGGAGATCAACGACAGCGAAAGCCGCCAGCGTGCGCTGATCAGCGAACCGGCGGCTCCGACGCCACCGGTAGCGCCTGTCGTGCCTGCTGCTCCTCCCCCGCCGATCTCCGCGCCTCAGCAGCCATCCGCCTCGTCTGTGCCGCGCGACACCACGCCGGTCGCGCCACCGGCGCCAGCAGCGACACCGCCTGCATCGCCCGAAGCGCCGGAGGACCAGCAAGGGCAACGCGACGAGTGCCTGCAAGGGCACATCGTGACACCGGCACCGACCACCGAGCGCCTGCAGTCCATCCAGCGGATGGTCGCGGACCAGCTCGGCGACAAGCTGCCCGACTTCGAGGCCGATGCGCTGCGGGCGATCCCCGTACAGGCTGGCGGGCTCTTTCCCATCTCGGATGTCTGGTACATCGAGCCGGGACTGGACGCGCCGGATCGCCTGCGCGTGCACATCGCGCAGTTCGCGCGCGAAATCGGCGAGGAAGCGGCGGTTGCCGACCACATCGAGGCCAGCGCCGGCGGCATCGGCTTCGTCTGCGTGTCGCCGGCCGTGGGCCAGGCGAAGGCGCTGCCTGCGTTCGCGCGGGCGGTGCTGACCCTGCTGCATGTACTGAGCGTGGCGCCGCCAGCCGCGAATGGATTGGACCGCGCGCGGCTGGCCGACGAGCTGGCGGCGCTGCTGCATGGCCACGGCGGCTCGGCCACACGCCTGAGCGATGCTGCGCTGGTGAAGCTGTTCCGTCTGCTGCGCCTGGCGCGCCGGTTGCTGGATCTGGAAGCCGGCGTAGCGAGCCAGGATTCCTGAGCGCAGGAGGCTCCCGTATGTCGGCACCGCACCCGCTCAATCAGGCCGTGATCGCCCAGGCCCTGCATGACCTGCGCAACGGCCAGTTGCGCCGCTGCAAGGCCATGGGCTTCGGCGAGGAGGAGCTGGATGCGCTGAAGCACCCCGAACTCGTGAGCATGCTGGTGAATGCCACGGTGTCGTGGTGTTCGGTGTCGGTGAACCGGGAAGTGTTGAAGCGGCTGCTGAGCCAGGTGCACGACGTGGAGCGGGAGATCGCCACGGTGGACCGCATGCTGCGCCTGGGGGCGAGCACGGAGATGGTCAGCAAGTTCTATGGCCTCACGCATCAGGAAGTGGCGCTGCGCCGCGACATCCTCGGCCTGCCCAAGCGCAAGGGCCGACATCCGGTGCTGAACGAGGCGCAGGACGTGGCCTTGTGGGAGCACTGGAAGGCCGCCGTCACCGAGCGCCATATCGCCCTGACCGACGACATGGCGATGCTGGAGCTGACCATGGATCTGGCCGAGGCCATGACTCTGCCCATGTCGGTGATCTGGTCGGCGATACGGAACTGGATCGACCAGGGGCTGGTGTAGGCCATGAGCACGGGTGGCGTACCACGGCGCGAAGGCCCCGTTGCGCTGTCCGCGCTCTTCGACGAGGCCCTGCAGCACCTGCAGCCGGCGCAGGGAACGGCGCCGGCCGCCGACGGTTTCCTCTACAGCGGCAACCGCCATGAGAGCGTGCCGCGCAGGCTGTTCCTCGACCGGCGCCTGACGCCGCTGGAGCGCAACGCCTGGCAGGTGTTCCGCCTGCAGCTCAACGACGACGGCGTGACCGCCTTTCCCACCTACGACCAATTGCGCCCCTACCTGGCCTCGATGCCCTGCGCGGCGCAGGCATCGCACGAGACCGTGGCGCGCGCCCTGACGCTGCTGCGGCTGACGCGCTGGCTGAGCCTGGTGCGACGACGGCGCGACCCCAAGACCGGCCGCATCCAAGGCAACCTCTACGTGCTGCACGACGAACCGCTGTCGCCCTTCGAGGCGATGCAGCTCGATGCCGACTACCTCGGCCTGGTCAGCCAGGCGCTGACCCATGCCGCCAAGGCGGTGCAGATCGTGGGCATGAACACGCTCAAGGAAATTGCCGAAGACCCGCTGCTCAGCGGCCGCACGCTACCGACCCGCCTGCAGGTGCTGGCGCAGCGCATGACACGCCACGGCTTGGCGGCGGAGAGTTATCCACAGGAGGTCGCCGACTACGATTCCGAAGAAGGCCGAAATGCCTTTCTTCGGAATGCTGCGCGCCCGTCTTCGGAATCCGAAGCAGGGCCGGAACCCGCGCCGGACGGCTCTGTTCGGATTCCGAAGGAGGACCGTACAGTACGTAATGATCGTATAAATGAAGCACGTACCGTACCGTGCGCGAGGGCCTTGCAGAACCTGCGGCTGCCCGAGCGCTTCCTGCGCCTGAAGGACGAGCAGCAGGCGGGTGCGCTTGTGGCGCTGCAACAGGTGGACGAGGCGCAGCGCCAGGCGGTGCTCGACGAGTGGGCGGCGCGCTGTGGCGGCAGCACGGTGCGCAATCCGCCCGGCTACCTGTTCGGCATCATCCAGAAGGCGATCCGCGGAGAATTCCGTGCCTGGGCCGGGCAAGGCGATGCCCGCGCCATGTCCGGTCCGGCATCCGCTGTGTCAAAGGCCGCCGGTCCGGAGGTGGCACAGGCTCACATCACGCGCCTGCGCTCGCTGTTGGAGCGGCCATGAACGCGGCACATTGCGCCATCCCCAAGGGATGGTTGCAACAGGAAGCCTTCCGATCAATACGGACCGGGCAAGGAAAAGCCTGCCGGACGCTTGCTGGCGTATTCATTTTTGCGTATGTTGAATACAACAACGGCAACAGGAGCCAGACATGCCCCGGACAACGACCACGACCATGACGGTTCGCCTCAGCGGACCGCTCAGCGATTTCGTCGCCGCCAACGTGGGCGAGCATGGCGACTACGAGAACGTCAGCGAATACATGCGCGACCTGGTCCGCCGCGACAAGGAACGCAAGGAGCAGGAAGCCTTCGACCGGCTGAAGGCCGAGCTAGCCCATGCCTTTGGCGCCCCGGAAACTTCGTATCGTCCCCTGACCGCCGCCGACGTGACCGCGCGCAACCAGGGCTGACGGTTGTGGCCAAGGTCCTGGTCCAGGAGGCGGCGTCCTGGCGGCTCGACGAGATCTACCGCTACACGCGCGATCGCTGGGGCACCGAACAGGCCGATCGCTACATCGCCGGGCTGTTCGAGGCCTTCGACGGCATCGACACGCACCGGACATCGTCCAGGCCCGTCCCGGCCGAGTTCGGCATCGAAGGCTACTTCTTCCGCTACGAACGGCACTTCGTCTACTGGCGCCGGCTCTCGAATGGCGACATCGGCATCGTGACCATCCTGCACGAGCGGATGCACCAGATCGACCGATTCCGGGACGATTTCGGTTCATGACCGGACAGACCGACGGCGATCTCCTGGACCGCCAGCGCGAAGTCCAGCGCGTGCTCGGCCGTTGCATGCTCCGCCTCCAGCAATACGAGCGCCTGATCAAGACCATCGTGGCCCACCACGACTTTACGGGACCGGCCCACGCACTGGCGTCGACCCGCGCGGCGCGCATCGCCGATGCCGCAGGCAAGACGCTCGGCACCCTGGTCGGGCGGCTCTTGGGATCGTATGCCGTCATCGACGGAACCGACACATCCGCCGATTCTTTAGGCAACGCCCCGAAGACCTCATCTCGTTCAGCATGCGGATCCACCTGAGCCTGTCCGCGGAAGACTACGCCCAGACCCAGGACGGCCTGAGGGAATTGGTGTCGCTGCGCAACAATCTGGTGCACCACTTCATCGACCAGCACGACCTGTGGACTTTGGGCGGATGTCGTGAAGCGCACGAGGCGCTGGCCGCCGCCTACGCTCGCATCGACCAGCACTTCGAGCGCCTCCGGGGCTGGGCCGAACACATGGACCAGGCCAGGCGCCTGGCGGCAGAGTTTGTTCAGCCCGATACCTTCCGTGACCTGGTGATCCATGACATCGCCCCGGCTGACTCGGTGGATTGGCCGGCGGCAGGCATCGTCCGCGCCCTGCGCGAGGCCTCGGTCGAACTGGCCGTGGAAGGCTGGACACCCGTTGCCAGCGCAGGACGATGGATCACACAACGGTATCCCGAGCAGCAGCCTGCCAGGTACGGCTGTGCCGGTTGGCGGCAGGTGCTTGCACGAGTCGCGCCTGTTCGAACCGCGCCTGTTCGAACTGAGCTACCGTGACGTGGACGGGCAGCGTGCCGCCTGGTACAGGGCTCGCGCCCACTGTCGAAGTCGTAATGCCGCATCGGCGGCTTTCCCCGTCCTGCTGTCATCTCATCAGGCTATCCCTATCCCCAGGGGATAGCCGGTACAGCCAGCCTTCCGGCAGCGAACAAACCGGGCGCACGCCGATTGCGGTTTGTTGACTGACGGCCTTCCGACCGATGCCGATGCTGGCGACTCGCCCCTTCACCGCGAGTCGCTCCCATGGCCAACGAACGCACAGAACCCCTGCAACTGAATCTCGGATCGCTGCGCAGCGCGATGTCGCTGACGCTGCACACGCACCACGCCTCGCGCATCTGGCACGGCCGTGCGCCGACCGAGGGGCGCCCCGGCATCATCGGTCTCAACGGCTTCATCGGCGCCATGAACAAGATGAAGCGCGGCGCCGAGCAGGACGACCCGTACTCGGACTGGTGGATGTTGCGGATCGAGGACAAGCTCGCCGACACCAAGACCCGTCTGCAGACCCTGCGCGAACAGGTGGACCAAGCCCTGGCCGACGTGCCACCGGCGCTGTCGCTGGGCGAAAACATGAACGTGCAGCCGGTGAAGCTGCCGCTGTTCGTGAATGCACAGCTCGGCTTCATGGCGGTGTATCTGCTGGCCGACTACGACGACCTGGCACGCAAACTCATCCTGGCGCACCACACGGCGCTGATCGACCGCAGCACCCTGGAGCGCTGGCTCAATGATGGCGCGCACGCGCTGCGCAGCCTGTTCTCGCTGGCCCAGCAGTACCGCTACTCGGGCACGACGCGCGATGACTTCGCGGCGAAGAACGCGGCGGCGCGAGCGGCGTTGGAGAAGTTCGGCGAGCTGCCGCAGGACGTGCTGGAAGGTACGCGCCGTTCGCGCTTCGCGCCACCGATCGCGCGGCGGACGACCCAGCCCGGCACGCCGACTGCTGCGCCTGCCGTCGAGCCCGATGCGCCGGCTCCCACGGGTGGCGCAGCCGATGGTGCGGCGGGCGATGAGGGTGCTGGCGCATGACGGCATCGCCCCCCATCAGCCACTCCACGCGCTTCGTGGCGCTGGAACAGGCGGACTTCCAGCGGCTGGAACACGCAGGCTACCTAAAAGGCCTTTTACAGCCTTTTAAGGGTAAGGGGAGTCTGGAGACCTGGGCCAGCCAGTGCGCATCGCTGCGCGACGACGTGATTGGCCTGGCGCAGCGGCGCGTGCTGCCCCAGGCGCGCGCCTACCCCTTCAGCCTGCTCGACGTGCAACTGGCCCAGCAGGCCACTGGCGCAGGGACGACCTTCCTGCGCTGGCGCAACCACGACCGTTCCTCCATGGGCGTGGCGTTGTGGGAGGCCCTGCTGGCCAACCCCGCGACGCCGGCCTCGCTGATCGACGAGCTGTACGCGATGGAACTGCAGCGCATCGTGCTGAACATGCAGATCAGCCTGACCCACAGCATCGCTCGCCAAGCCCTGGAATGCGCCAGCAAGGCCGCCCAGGCCGAAGCGGCTTACCTGCGGCGTGTCCACGGGCATACCGCAGTCGTTCCACCCACCCCCAAGGAGTCACCATGAGCACGCACTTTGTCGGCGAGGGCAACATCGGTTCTGCGCCGGACTACCGCGAATTCCCGAACGGCAACGACGAGCCGCGCCGGCTGCTGCGCCTGAACGTCTACTTCGACAACCCGGTGCCGAAAAAGGACGGCGAGTACGAAGATCGCGGCGGCTTCTGGGCGCCCGTGGAGCTGTGGCACCGCGACGCCGAGCACTGGAAGACGCTGTACCAGAAAGGTATGCGGGTGCTGGTCGAGGGCCGCACCGTGCGCGACGAATGGGAGGACGCCGACGAGAACGAGCGCGTGACGTTCAAGGTCGAGGCGCGGCGCGTGGGCATCCTGCCGTACCGCATCGAGTCGGTGGCGCTCAGCACCAAGCCGGCCGGCGGACAGTAATTCGCCCATCGCCGTTCCCCCGAGGGCGGCTGTAGCAATCGTCATACGCCCGCGATGCACCAGCGAGCTATCCCCAGGGGATAGCTCCAAGGTCGTCCACGGAGTTCCAGCCGCCCTCCCGAAACGACGCTTTTGCTGTGCCAGCTCTGGTCCAGGCGCACCGCTGCGGCAACGAACCGCCTGCCGATCACAAAGCGGTGTCTGCATCAATCGGCTTCCTTGCTGCCGGCATCTCCTGGCCCCGCCAAGCTGACGCCCATCCGATGAACCGCAAATTTCCAAGGAGGCTTCATGCGCGTGTTCCTGTGCGAGAAGCCCTCCCAGGGCAAGGACATCGCCCGTGTGCTGGGTGCCGTTCAACGCGGCAACGGCTGCTACAGCGGCGCGGGTGTCGTCGTGACCTGGTGCATCGGTCATCTGGTCGAGGCGGTTCCGCCCGAAGGCTACGGCGAGCAGTACAAGCGCTGGGCTATGGAGCACCTGCCCATTCTTCCCGAGCGCTGGCGTGTCGAGCCCAAGGCGGCGACCGCTGCGCAGTTCAAGATCGTGCAGCAGCTCGTCGCCAAGGCGGGCGAGCTGGTGATCGCGACCGACGCCGACCGCGAAGGTGAGATGATCGCCCGCGAAATCATCGATCTGTGTGGCTACCGCGGACCGATCCAGCGGTTGTGGCTTTCGGCGCTCAACGATGCATCGATCCGCAAGGCCCTGAGCACGCTCAAGCCGTCCGCCGAAACGCTGCCGCTGTACTTCTCCGCACTCGCCCGATCGCGCGCCGACTGGCTGATCGGGATGAACTTGAGCCGCTTGTTCACACTGCTGGGGCGTCAGGCCGGCTATACGGGCGTGCTGTCGGTGGGGCGCGTGCAGACGCCGACGCTGAAGTTGGTCGTGGATCGTGATCGCGAGATCGCGCGATTCGTCTCCATGCCGTATTGGGCCGTGGATGTGCTGCTATCCCATGCCGGCCAATCCTTCACCGCGAGCTGGATACCGCCTGAAGGCAGCACGGATGCAGCGGGTCGCTGCCTTCAGCAGCCGGTGGCGCAGCAGGCTGCGGATCGCATTCGCGCGGCACGCGATGCGCAGGTCGTGTCAGTGGACACCGAGCGCGTGCGCGAGGCACCGCCGCTGCCGTTCGACCTGGGCACGCTGCAGGAGGTGTGCTCCAAGCAGTTGGGCCTCGACGTGCAGGAGACGCTGGACATTGCCCAGGCGCTGTACGAGACGCACAAGGCGACAACGTATCCGCGCTCGGATTCGGGCTACCTGCCCGAGAGCATGCTGGCCGAGGTGCCGACCGTACTCGACAGTCTGGTCAAGACCGACCCCAGCCTGCGGCCGCTGATCGAGCGCCTGGATCGCCAACAGCGCTCGCGTGCATGGAACGACGGCAAGGTGTCGGCTCACCACGGCATCATCCCGACGCTGGAGCCCGCCAACCTGTCGGCCATGAACGAGAAGGAACTGGCCGTCTACCGGCTGATCCGCGCCCATTACCTCGCGCAGTTCCTCCCGCACCATGAGTTCGACCGGACGGTAGCGCAGTTCTCGTGCGGCAGTCAGTCGCTGGCGGCCGTGGGCAAGCAGATTGCCGTCATCGGCTGGCGTGAGGTGCTGGCGACGCCGGGGCCGGACGATGCCGGTGGCGAGGATGCGCAGCGCAGCCAGGTGCTGCCCGCCCTGCATGCGGGCCTGTCCTGCCCGGTCGGAAAGGTGGATCTCAAGGCGCTGAAGACGCTGCCGCCCAAACCCTACACGCAGGGCGAGCTGATCAAGGCCATGAAGACCGTCGCCAAGTTCGTGACCGACCCGCGCCTGAAACAGAAGCTGCGAGATACCACCGGCATCGGCACCGAGGCGACACGCGCCAACATCATCAGCGGGTTGCTGGCCCGCGGTTATCTCTTGAAGAAGGGCCGCGCCATCCGCGCGTCGGATGCGGCCTTTACATTGATCGACGCCGTGCCGGCGGCCATCGCCAATCCGGGCACGACAGCGGTATGGGAGCAGGCGCTGGACATGATCGAGGCTGGCCAGATGACGCTGGACACCTTTATCGCCAAGCAGTCCGTCTGGGTCGGCCAGCTCGTGCAGCAGTACCGCGGCGCAACGCTCTCGCTCAAGCTGCCGCCGGCGCCGGCCTGCCCGCGGTGCGGCGCACCGATGCAGCAGCGCACGGGCAAGAGCGGCGCGTTCTGGTCCTGCTCGCGCTACCCGAACTGCAAGGGCACGTTGCCGATCGAGTCCTCGGCGGGCCGGCGCAGCGCACCGCGCAAGCGGCGTGCTGCCTCCAAGGCGTCCTGATCCTCACTTCCCCCTGCCGCGCCGGCCACTTCACGGGCGGCGAGGCAAACGTCCCGCACCGCGCGGGACTCCAAGCGCGCGTCTCCTTCTGCAACGGTGTGCGCGCCCCGTCTGCCCACACCATCGGGCGACGGGGCGAGAAGGTCATTGCTCCACGAATCGCGCCCGCCGCCATTCCCTTGATCGGTGTGCCTTGCCTCGGCCACGAGGGGCTTCCTGACGTCTTGCCGCCGCGCGAGCCGTAAGGAGGCCACTTGGGCCGAGGGTATTCGGTGCCGGTGCCCGCCGGTGAAACAACGGGTTCCCTTTGTGTGTGGATACACGCCAGAGGATGCCGGCCCCAGCCACGAAACGGGCCGGGTGAGATTGCTGACGCAGCGAACGGCTTTGACGACGGCCTGCGCTGACGCAGCCCACAGGTGGTTTTCCTTCCTCTCCAGCCGGAGGCCCGCGTGGCCTTCGGCGCCCTGGTCCTTGCTTTGTCCCGTGACGCGGGCCTGCCCTAAAGCGGGCCGTCCGCGATTCGGTTTTCTCTGCGACGACAGCCATGCTTCGCGCCCATCCTCACGCCATGCGTTGCTGACAGTCGTCAGCGGCATGCCCTGGCAGTCTCGGTCTTCAAGACTGCAACGCGGTTCGCCGCGTTGACCGATCCAGTCCGCTTCGCATCGCCCACCGCAGACGCTCGCCGGCCTGGCGACGATGCACTTTTCTCAACCACCCGAGGGGAACCCCATCCCCTGCGGGATGCGTGCTCCCCGACCCACCAAGGAGCACGGCATGTCTGAACCTTCCGCATCTTCCTCTGCAACCGCAGTGCGCAGTGGTGCGCTGGCGCTGGCCTGGACCGGCAAGCGTTTGCCGCTACAGGTGCTGCGCAGCGCGCCCTGGATACCCATCCCTGGACGCAGCGCGCTCACCCCTGATTCCCACCCTTCGAGGAGTCCTCTCATGAATCTGTCTTTACCCGAAGACGTGCTCGATCAGATGGCGCTGGAACAGGCGCACTTCGATGCTGCACCGCAGGCCTTCTTCGAGGCCTGGAAGCGCGGCGCGCAGATCGCCGGCCACGAATGGTTCGGCGACGGCACACGCGAAGGTCTGCAGCGTGCCACCACCAAGTGGGACCTGCGGCCCAACATGCTGATGCTCAACGACGCCCTGGGCGCGCTCAGCAGCGGTCAACGCATGTTCCTGTCCGCGATGGTGAGCTTCTACAACTCCCGCGAGGGCGGCGCGATGCTCAAGCGTTGCGGCTTCGAGGGGCTGTCCGACTTCGGCGGCCTCGATCTGGAACGGCGCCAGGTCATCGCTGACCTCACGTTGCACTACAACGGCTGGTGAGCCGCGCCTGGCAACCCACCGTCCTTTCATCCCACCCCATGAGGGACATGCGTCCCCGTTCGGGGCCATGTCCCTCCTTCTTTTCGCAGGAGCGGCCATGTCCCGAATCAGCATCTTCCACTGACCTGCACCGCCCGCCACCAGGGCGGCCAGACGCCGCGGCCGGCTGACCGGTTGCCACTTCATCCACTCGCTGGGGTTCAATCCCCGGCAGGGGATTGCCTCGGCCATCCTCTGCTGGAGGAATCCCATGTCCCATTCCAAAAACCCCTTCGTCCGCGGCTACGATGGCCTGTCCGTGCAGCGGCTGCTGGCGATTTCCTACGACGACGACTGCCCGCTGAGCTATCTGCCGCTGCACGTCTCGCAGTCGCACCTCCCGGACAGACAGGTCGAGCGCCATGCCTGCGTCTTCTGCGACGACTTCGCGCTGATAACCGAGGGCCAGAACGTGCCGCCCGAGCTGGACGCACAGTGCCCCAGCCACGGTATCGCCCGAAACCTCGTCTACGCCGTCATGGCCGAAGAAGCCGGCCAGCCGCTGCACGTCGGCGATACCTACTCCGAGGAAGCCGCGCGCGAGGTGGTGCGGCGCTTGCGCTTCGAGACCGGGTTCTACAGCCGTGCCTGGGAGATCAGCTCGGCGCACATCACCGAGGAGGCCGGCCGCTATCTGGCCAACCTGGCCGACATCGCCACGCCGAGCGGTTTTCTGTTCGTCGCCTTCCGCATCCCGTACAGCCCCGCGATCGGCGTGAAGTTGATCGCCACGCCCTCGACGGATGCGAACCTGCAGCATGTCGAGGGCATCACCGCCGAAGAGCTGCGGCAGGAGCACCGGGCCAAGGGCATGCCGGAGTCCCTCGTGGAAGTGCTGCACCTGGCTGCGCTCGCCGACGTTCGCATGTTGGTGTTCGATGCCGACGCGCCCGTGCTGGACGGGCTGACGCTCTACGACGACGAGTAACCCGCGACCCATTCGAGCCCCCACGTCGGGGCTCTTCTTTTCCGCGGAACGCGGTGCCGGCGCGTTGCCGATTCCCGGCGGACGGCCGCCGTCATGTGCCGCACGCTGGCCGCATGTTCGCTGGCGTTGCCGGCAGCATGCCCAGGCAGTCGAGACCTTCCAGACTGCGGCGCGGTTCGCCGTGCTGGTCGTTTCCTTCGCCGGACGCATACCGCGTTCATCCACCTCACCCTCAAGGGACAGACCTCCCTTGCGGGCGGGAGTCCCTTGGTTGCCACAAGGAGTCTCCCCATGGATACCCAAGCCATCCGCGCACAGATGCCGACGCTCATCGTCGGTCATGTGCCTTCCAACGTCCGTTCGTTCAAGTTCAACATCTTCGACGGTCAGCCCAAGGTTTCGACGCTGGGCTTTCACATCGACCCGAAGCCTTTCGAGGGCAGGGTCATCGCCACCACCGACGAGGCCATCGTCGTCAAGACGGGACGAGCCGAGTTCGCGGTGCTTGATCGAACGCTCGTGACCGAGGTGCCCGACGAGGGCGCCAAGGTGCAGGTCGAACCCTATGTCAGACGCTGCTTCGACGGTCAGCGGGCGGACACGCCCGAGGAGCGGATCGAGTTCACCGCCGACGGCCAGCCCTACACGGTGAAGCGGTTCGTGCTCGGTTCTGCGCCGGCGAAGCTGCCGATCCCGGAGCCGCGCTGCCCCGAGCTGCAGGAACTGATCGTCCAACTGGAGCAGTTGCCCGCTCCCGATGGTTTCCGGCGCGTCACCCACCTGTTGGTGGATGCCGGTGCGCGGGACATCACCTGGGTCGATCCGCTGCCCGCCGACATCATCCGCACGCCACCGGCCATCGGCTTCACCGTCGCCACGATGAAGTTCCAGGGTCGCGTCACTGTGCTGTATGAGCGTGGCCTCGACCTCTACGCGGTGGAGCTGCACCGCGACGGCGAGCTGATCGAACGGGTCGATGAGGTGTTCTTCGGCTCACTTGGGGAAACGCTGGAACGGCTGATCGACGACGGAAGCTGGCGGCGCATCCGTGTGCAGCGCCTGTCCGGTGTGGTGGCCTAATTTCCCTGGACACCTCGATAGGTGGAAAATCCACTGACAGGGGAATATTTATGAGCCGTAAACGCAGAGAGTTCGACGCCAGCTTCAAGCTGCAAGTCGTGAAAATGATCAAGGAACAGGGCCTGACTGTTCCGCAAGTCTGCCGAGACATGGATCTTGGCGAGACCGCCGTGCGTCGCTGGGTGCAGCAGTACGACGCGGAGTCATCGGGCCAGACCGGGATCGGGAAGCCGCTGACGGCCGAGCAGCAACGAATACGGCAGCTTGAAGCTGAAAACCTTCGGCTCAAGCAGGATAACGAACTGTTAAAAAAAGCATCGGCCTTCTTTGCCCGGGAAATGAAGTGATCTATCTTGATCGCTCAGGAGCAGCAGAAGGCCCCTACCAAGAGGCTTTGTCGATTATTTGGAGTGAGTCGTTCGGGCTATTACGCGGTGTCTCGAGGCCTGTTGCAGCCGCCCAAGGCGTGCCCTGTGACTACCACCTTGAAAGCCCAGTTCATGGCGAGCGGCCGCACCTATGGCAGTCGTCGCTTGCAAGCGGCGCTTAAGGCTCAGGGCTTTCAGTACGGGCGCTACCGGGTGTACCGGGTGAGGCAACTGATGAAGAAGCACCAGTTGCGACCGACCTGGAGGCGCAAGTTCATCCACACCACCGACAGCAAACACGACCTCCCGATAGCGGCCAATATCCTGAACCGGCAGTTCAATCCCGAGGGCATCAACCAGGCCTGGGTGGCGGATATCACTTACATTCGAACACGCCGCGGCTGGCTCTATCTGGCAGCGGTAATGGATCTTTTCTCGCGCAAGATCATCGGTTGGTCGATGGCGCCGAACATGCCGGCAGAACTGGTGTGCTCGGCGTTACAGATGGGGATCGCCCAACGCCAGCCTGCAGCCGGGCTGATCGTGCACTCGGATCGTGGCAGCCAATATGCCAGCGCGGCTCATCAAGGCGTACTGGCTCAGCATGGTCTGGTGATGAGCATGAGCCGCAAGGGAAATTGTTGGGACAATGCGGTGATGGAGCGCTTCTTCCTGAACCTGAAAATGGAGCGGGTCTGGCAGCTTGACTACGCCAACCACAGCGAAGCGATGACAGATATCGCCGACTACATCGTCGGCTTCTACAACAACGAGCGTCTGCACTCGAGCCTAAGCTATCAAGCGCCAACAGCGTTCGAGCGGCAACAGCAAAAACAACCTATCGCAGTGTCCGAAATTAGTTGACCACTACACGGTCGCAAGGCGGTCCGGCACTGACCTCCCAGCAGCTTCCTGCCCTCGCGGCGGGAAGCCTCTCTTCCTGCCTCCCTGGAGACACCCATGACTGTTCGATTCAAAGGCACGGAGCTGCGGCCCGTGCTCGCCGAAGCGGCGGCGAATCAATGCCGCGTCATCCTGGTCAAGGATCACGGCGTGTACTTCCTGGCCGAGCGCGGCGAGCGCCGACACGATGGTCGCCAGAAGACCATCGCCTATGCCGCCGGCTTGCAACCCGGACGTTGATGCATTCGATGACTGGTGGGAGCTGGCGCGCACCGAGTTCGGCGGCGACGACTTCGGCGAGTTCTTCGATCCGCACGATGGTGTCTTCGCGCTCATCCTGAGCGGCGAGGGAGACCTCGACGTGTCCGCCACCGCGACACACCTGTCGCTGCAGGCGGTTCCTCCCACACCCAGCGGTAACTGACCGCCCATTCCTGGCCCCCGCTCCGGGGGCCTCTTTCTTCCCGGCAATGTGGACCGCCGCGAGTACCGATTTCCGCTCGCCTGCGCGCCGTCCTGGCGCCACGCTTCCGGCCATGTTCCGCTGACGTCCGTCAGCGACATGCCCAGGCAGCCACGATCTTCAAGGCTGCGACGCGGTTCCGACCGCGTCGATCACATCAGTTCGCACCGGCATCCATGCGCGAACGGCCATCGGTTCTCGATGGTGATGCCCCAAGCTGTTCCATCAACCCACGCGGGGGTTCCACACCTTCCCCGCCTGGGTCGGGTGTGTCTCCGCCTCATTGTTCTCAGGAGATTCACCATGACCACTTCCACCGAAAAGTCCTACTTCGATCTGCACATCACCGGCCTCGGGTACCTCAACCGCATCCGCGACGTGAAGCCCAAGAAAGGCGATGCGTTCCTGGCCTGCGACATCGCGGCGCTCAACGGTCCCAGCGTAAAACCGGAATACCGCCGTTTCGACGTGCGCGTATCCGGCAGTGAGGCGCAGCACCTGATCCGTCGTTGCGAGGAGGCCGTCAAGGCCGAACGCAAGGTGCTGATCGGGTTCCGCCTGGGCGACCTGTGGACCGACATCTTCACCTACACCAAGGGGAAGAATGAAGGAAAGCCGGGCGTCAGCCTGAAGGCCCGCCTGCTCTTCGTGAGCTGGATCAAGATCGATGGCGAGATGGTCTACGAGGCCGAGCCCAAGACGACCGATGACGCGGCGAGCGAGGATGCACCAGCACCCTCCAGCGCGTCGGCAGCCCAGGATGCGCCCGTATCCGAAGCCGCCATCAATGACGACGCTGATGCACCTGCTGAGGCGCCGGCCCTGGCCGATTCGTTCTGATCTGCAAGGCCCCGTGCGCATGCACCGGGGCCTTGTTTTCTTCCCCTTCGATCGAGCACTGCCTGCGCCCCGGCGCCGGCGGCACGCGATCGCTCATTCATCGAAAGGAGCTATCCATGATCACTGTTCCAGGCCAGTTGGCCATCAAGACCATCCACGGTCGCAACGGCGACTTCAACGTCGGCCGCCTGGCGACTTCCATCGGCGAGTTCGTCATCAAAAATGCCGAACTCGACCAGTACGCCGAAGGCAAGTACGACGGCGACTTCATCATCACCGAGATCCGGCCCTCCACCTACAACACCAGTGGGCGGATGGTGATCGAGATTCGCGCCCACCTGGGCGGTATGACCTTGTCCAGCATCGATCCCCTGAGCCGTGACGAAGCCCGCCGGCTGAGTCCGCAGGAAGTCGATCCGATCGACGAAGAGGCGCAGACACCTGTGCCTGTCGCAGCCCCGGCACCTGCCAAGGCGAAGGGTCGCAAGACCCGCGATCCGCTGGTCGATACCACGCCGTTCGGCACCGAGAAAGCGGCCAAGCCGTCTTCCGTGGCCTCGGCCGATGAAGACGACACCGCACTGTTCGGAGCGCTATGGCCGCTGGGCGACATCGTCAAGCTCGATCCGACTGTGGATCGTCGTGTCCTGCGTCAGCAGCGCGACCGCCTCGGAGCGCTGGGTTATTCGTTCGCCCCGCTGTCCCAGGACTGGCACCTCGCCAGCGCCTGATCCACCCGTCGCTTCCCGCGACGTTTCAACCACCCGTCGGGGCACTTCCACCGTCGGGGGAGTGCTCCGGCTTTTTTCACAGGAGAACTCCCATGGGCTGGTATTTCTCGCGGCAAACCCGCGACCAACTGATCCACAAACTGATCGAACCGCAGGACGCCGAAAACGCTCGCTCGGAGGTCATCGCCCACACCCTGCGCGGCAACGTGCTGTGGTCCGTGGTGCGCATCACCGCCAAGCGGGCGGGAGTCATGAAGCTCGCTGTCGGCGATTCCATCAACGTCATCCGTTGCGACCTGCTGCAAGGATCGGGTGGCGAATGGGGCTACAAGCCGCTGGATGAATCCATGCACCCCTACTACTACTCGTGCCCGTTGCGCTATCTCGACATGGCGCCGGTGCAATCCCCCGAGTGGCGCGAAGGGGTGCGCGCCCATCACGCACGTCGGCGCAAGCCGGCGGCGTTGATGGCGTGATGCCGGAGGCGTTCGTCATGGACCCGATCCTGGCCGCCCTCCCGGCATCGTTGCTGCGCCTGGTCGAAGACCAGTTGTCCAACAACGACGTTTCTTCCGACGACGAACCGCTTGATCACTTCATCAGCGACGGTCTCACCGAGGAACAGGCACGGCAGGCGCTGACCTACCGCGACCAGTACTTCGTCAATCTTCTCCTGGACGGTTTCACACCGATCCACAAGGGAAGCGAGGCGCTTCGTTTCAATCCCTACAGCCGGCAGTTCGAGCCGGACTGAACCGCAGGCCCTTGCTTCACGGGCCTGCATTCCTCTCTACCTGACCTGTCCAGGCTCTGTTGCGCAGGGCCTTTCTTTTGTCCCACGCGGTCGCGCATCCGGCTTACCGCCGCTCGATGCCGATTGCTCCAATCCTCAAGGAGATAGTCATGCAACTCTCATCCCGTTTTTCCCAGCGCTCTCCGGTGCTGCGCTCGGATCATCCGCTGTCGGACGATCAGGTCCGCACCGTCGCCCCCTCCATCTTCGCGGAGACCCCGCACGAAAGCCGTTCCCAGCGCTACAGCTACATCCCGACTGCGGCCGTGTTGGCGGAGTTGCGCAAGGAGGGTTTCCAACCGTTCATGGTTTGCCAGACACCTGTGCGCCACGAAGATCGTCGCGATTACACCAAGCACATGCTGCGGCTTCGTCACGCGAGCCAGATCGACGGCACCGAGGCGAACGAAATCATCCTGCTCAATTCGCACGATGGTACGAGCAGCTATCAAATGCTCGCCGGCATGTTTCGATTCGTTTGCCAAAACGGCCTGGTGTGCGGCGACACGTTCGCCGACGTGCGCGTGCCTCACAAGGGCAACGTCACCGATCATGTCATCGAAGGCGCCTACGAGGTGCTGGATGGCTTCGAGCGGGTGCAGCACTCGCGCGACGCCATGGGTGCCATCACACTCGACGACGGTGAGGCCGAGGTCTTCGCCCGCTCGGCGTTGACCCTCAAGTACGACGACTCTGGCAAGGCCGTGCCGATCACGGAGAGCCAGATTCTGCGGCCACGTCGTTTCGACGACAACCGTTCGGACCTGTGGTCGGTCTTCAATCGCGTGCAGGAGAACCTCGTCAAAGGTGGCTTGACCAGCCGTACCGCGAACGGGCGCCAGCGGCAGACGCGGCCCGTTCAAGGCATCGACCAGAACGTCCGGCTCAACCGGGCGCTATGGCTGCTGGCGGAAGGTCTGCGTCAGTTGAAAGCCTGACCCCCATGCGGATCGTGCCCATCGCGGCATGGTCCGCTTTTTTTCGTTCAGCAGAAGCCCCTTCGACATCTGCCTCACAAACAAGGTTGTGTTGCGTGGCGGTTTCTTGCTCCCGCACATTGGGTCGTTCTCTTTGCCACGACGCTCACGGCGTTTCCTTCGATCCCCCTGGGGCAGTGACTGCCCTCGCGGGTGGTGCTGCCTCTGCTTTTTTTGAGGACATCACCATGCCTGCACCTTCTTCCGCGAAACCGCTGTACCGCATCGACGAATGCCCCGACCTCATGGCCGACGCTTGCGTCGGTGACGAGCAGGGCAATCTTGTCTTTCTCTCGATCTGGGCGCGCGACACCGCCGTTCAGGAGTTCCTCGCCCGCCTGACGCTCGGCCGGGATGAACAGGGGCTCGACCAGTTCCACGTCATCACCGATCAGGGCGCATGCGTCCCGCTCTTCGTCGGCAACGTCGAGAACCTGGAAAAGCGCATCACCCGCGCCTACCGGCGAACGCTGTTCGGTTCGCTGACGAACGTGTGGCTGTTCGATCGTCGCTGCGTGAAGCCAGACAAGGCCAACGCCAGCGCGCTGGCGCTTCTGCCCAGGGATTCCGCTCACCGGCTCGACCGGCTGTGGACGCTGGTGCAGGACACCTGCCCGCTGCCACTGCTCGACCACTGGCGCGACACCGTGCTGGAGCTGTTGCAGACACGGCGGATGCTGACCGGTCTTCCCTTGGCCCTCGGGCCGCTGGAAGGCCATCGGCTGGCCCTCGATGTCCCGGCGCTGACGAAGGCGCTGGGCGAGCTGATCCGCAACGGCACCCTCGGCGCCACGCAGTACGAACTGGCCGCGAACGCACCGCTTCGGCGTGTGGCGTGAGCCAGCCCCACGGGCATGCGCGCCGCGCGCGTGTCCGCCTTCCCTCATCCATCACCAGGAGAAATCCATGGCTCTCATGTTTCCGCGCCTGGCGCGCAACTTCATTCGTAACGGCTACTTCCCCACCGACGAGCCGACGCTGGAGCGGGCCTTGTCCGCACTGGCGCCGTCTCCCGGCTCCATGTCCATCCTCGATCCTTGCGCCGGCGAAGGCGTGGCGATTGCCGAAGCCGCCCACGCCCTCGGGCGCGCGCAGGTCCAGGCCTTCGCCGTCGAGTACGACGCCGAGCGTGCCCGCCACGCACGGCAACTGGTCGATCGCTGCATCCACGGTGACCTGATGGACACACTGATCTCGCGCCAGTCCTTCGGGCTGCTGTGGCTGAACCCGCCGTATGGCGACCTTTCCAAGGACGTGAACGGCAACATCGGCTATCAGGGCCAGGGCCGTGCGCGGCTGGAAAAGCTGTTCTATCAGCGCACGCTGCCGCTGCTGCAGTACGGTGGCGTGCTGGTCTTCATCGTGCCGTCCTACGTGCTCGACGCCGAGCTGGTCGGATGGCTGACGCGCCACCTCAAAGACCTGCGCATCTACCGTGCGGTGGAAACGCAGTTCAAACAGGTAGTGGTCTTCGGCCGCCGGGTTCGCCAGCGCGACCAGGCGTCGGAGTCGGCCAAGGCCCTGCGTGGTCTGCTGCTGCAGATTGGGCAAGGCGAGACGCAAGCCGAGGAGCTGCCGCTCGAATGGCCGTTCCTGCCGTACACCGTCCCCGCCAGCCCGGCCGAGCCGGAGCACTTCTATCGCGTCACGATGGAGCCTGAGCAGTTCGCCGATGAAGTCGACCGGCTGCAAGGACTCTGGCCGGCGCTCGATACCCACCTGGGTGCCGCACAGCAATCACTGCGGCCACCGGCGCGGGCCTTGTCGCACTGGCATCTCGCCCTGGCCTTGGCCGCGGGGGCGATCTCGGGCGCCGTGACCTCCAAGACCGGCAAGGTGTTGGTGGTCAAGGGCGATACCCACAAGGAGAAATCCTTGACGACGGAGTACACGGAACGGGATGACGGCTCGGTCGCCGAGACACGCATCCTCACCGATCGCTTCGTTCCTGTGATCCGCGCCTGGGACATGACGCCCGGCTCCCCGACGCGGGGAGAGGTGTTGACCATTCGCTGATCGCTTTTCCCTGACGGTTCGCCGTCGTTTTCATCCACCCATCGGGGTCCAGTCGCCCCGTGGGGTGCCGTGGCCCCTTCATTTCGAGAGGTAATCACCATGGCACTCGCCGTTCTGTCTCAACTACGCTTTCGGGCCGGCCAACTGGTCATGACCGCGGGCGTGAACAACCTGGTTCAACGGGGTGCACTCGATCCCGTGCCCTATCTCCGGCGCCATCTCGGTGGCGATTGGGGCGATCTTTGCGGTGATGACAAGCGGCAGAACGATGCCGCATTGAAGTCAGGCGAGGATCGACTGTTGTCGTCCTATCAGATCGCTCCCGGCCTGAAGCTCTGGATCATCACCGAATGGGATCGCAGCGTGACCACGCTGCTGTTGCCATCCGAGTACTGATCGTCCTCTGACGGCTCGGCCGTCTTTCTCTTCCCACCCCGGGGCATGCCATCGCCCCTGCGGGGGTCGGTGCATGCCCCATCTTTTTGGAGCATCACCATGTCCCTCGATCTCGACACTGTTCCCGAAACCGCTGTGCAGGGCGACCTGCTCGAAGCGGCCGCTTCACCCCTCACCATCAGCCTGACCGACTTCGTGTCGGAGTTCGGCGACGAGCTGCTCGACTCGCTCAACCGCGCCAATCCGCCGGTCTACACCGGCCAGGCGCGGGTGCATCGGCAACTCATCCTCGCAGCCCTCAAGCGCAAGCTGTTCCCGGCGCAAGCCGATGTCGTCCATGCCGTCACCGAGCTGCTGGTCGACCGCGGCGAACGCGCCGCGATCGTCAATGGCGAGATGGGCTGCGGCAAGACGACCGTTGGCATCGCCACGGCCGCTGTGCTCAACGCCGAAGGCTACCGCCGCACCCTGGTGCTCTCGCCACCCCACCTGGTCTACAAGTGGCGGCGCGAGATCCAGGAGACGGTGGCCGGCACCAAGGTCTGGGTACTCAATGGCCCGGACACCCTGGTCAAGCTGCTGAAGCTGCGCGAGCAGTTGGGCGTACCGGCGCAAGGCCAGGAGTTCTTCGTCCTGGGCCGTGTGCGGATGCGCATGGGCTTCCACTGGAAGCCGGTGTTCGTGCGACGCCGTACCCGTCACGGTGACGTGGCGGCGTGCCCGGATTGCGGCCACATCATCACCGACCTCGACGGCGAGCCGATCAACCCGGTCGAGCTGGAAGCCGAGGAGTCCCGCCGCAAGTGCAGCCACTGCCGTGCACCGCTGTGGTCGTTGATCCGTCCCAGAGGCCTGTCCGCCAGCGACCAGTCCTCGACCGTGCTCAAGGCACTGAAGCGCATTCCGACCATCGGGGAAGTCACCGCGCAGAAGCTGATGCAGAAGTTCGGTGACGCCTTCCTCGCGTCGATGCTCGGGGACAACATCCACGAGTTCATCAACCTGATGGATGGCAACGGCGAGCTGGTCTTCTCGGACCGGCAAGCCCACCGCATGGAACGTGCGATGGCCAACATGGAGTTCGGCTTCGGCGAGGGCGGCTACCAGCCGTCCGAGTTCATCAAGAGGCAGCTTCCCCAGGGTACGTTCGACCTGCTCATCGCCGACGAGGCGCACGAGTACAAGAACGGCGGCTCCGCACAGGGCCAGGCCATGGGGGTTTTAGCGGCCAAGGCGCGCAAAACGCTGCTGCTCACCGGCACGCTGATGGGCGGCTACGGCGACGACCTGTTCCACCTGCTGTTCCGCGCCCTGCCAGGGCGGATGCTCGAAGACGGCTACCGGCCGGCGAAGAGCGGCAGCATGACCTCGGCCGCGATGGCGTTCATGCGCGATCACGGCGTGCTCAAGGACATCTATTCGGAGAGCATCGGCACGGCGCACAAGACGGCCAAGGGCACCAAGGTATCGGTGCGCACGGTCAAGGCGCCGGGCTTCGGTCCCAAGGGCGTGCTGCGTTGCGTCCTGCCCTTCACCGTCTTCCTCAAGTTGAAGGACATCGGCGGCAACGTGCTGCCGCCCTACGACGAGGAGTTCCGCGAAGTCGCGATGGACACGGCGCAGGCCGCGGCCTATCGCGATCTGGCGGGTCGGCTGACCGCAGAGCTGAGGCAAGCCCTGGCGAAGCGGGACACGACGCTGCTCGGTGTGGTGCTCAACGTGCTGCTGGCCTGGCCGGACACCTGCTTCCGGTCGGAAACCGTGGTGCATCCACGCACGCGCAACACCCTGGCCTTCGTCCCGGCTCAGTTCAACGAGCTGGAGGTGATGCCCAAGGAGCGCGAGCTGATCGAGATCTGCAAGCAGGAGAAAGCGGAAGGTCGCAAGACCCTGGTCTATTCGGTCTACACCGGCACGCGCGACACCACGTCGCGCCTGAAGGTGCTGCTGGAGCAGGAAGGCTTCAAGGTGGCGGTGCTGCGCGCGAGCGTGGATGCCTCCCGCCGCGAGGACTGGATCGCCGAGCAGCTCGACCGTGGTATCGACGTGCTCATCACCAACCCGGAGCTGGTGAAAACCGGCCTGGACCTGTTGGAGTTCCCGACCATCGTGTTCATGCAGTCGGGCTACAACGTGTATTCGCTGCAGCAGGCCGCACGCCGTTCATGGCGCATCGGCCAGAAGCAGCCGGTGCGTGTGATCTACCTCGGCTACGCCAACTCCTCGCAGATGACCTGCCTGGGGTTGATGGCCAGGAAGATCATGGTGTCGCAATCCACCTCGGGCGACGTGCCCGAATCCGGACTGGATGTCCTGAACCAGGATGGCGACTCGGTGGAGGTGGCGCTGGCGCGGCAGCTGGTGCGCTGAGCTTTGCTTGATCTTTGGCGGCCCCTTCGGGGGCCGCGTTCTTCATCGCGATCGACGCTTGCTGAGTAGATGGTGTCTGGCGTGACTCTCTCCGACATGATTCGCCCGTGCTCCATGTGAGCCTCCGCACATTCCTTCGATATACTCACATCCAGTAGCTACGTGGCGTTGGAACATCAGGCGCAGTACAAATGCGTCAGCTCAGCTGGGAGGGCGCGCTAATGAAGATCAAGTTCGTCGAAATATCGAATTTTCGCAGACTGAAGTCGACGCACCTCGACTTCGACAAGGAAACAACAATATTCGTTGGCGCGAACAACAGCGGTAAGACATCCGCGATGGTTGCTCTTCGATATTTCCTTGTTTCTCCCAACCGACTAGCCCTGCGCGACATTACGATCGCCAATTGGCCGAAGATCGACGCGATTGGAGATGCCTGGGAAAACGGCGCAGCTGGAGAGGTCAATCATCAATGATCTGCTACCCAGCCTCGACTTCTGGCTCGATGTCCCTCTCTCCGAAATCCAGCATGTCGTTCATATCCTTCCAACCTTGGACTGGAATGGTGGTCTGCTCGGCGTTAGGCTGAAATACCAAGTCGAGCTGATCGCGAAGCTCAAAGCCGACTACGTCGCACAGCGCAGCGCCGCTCTCGAAGCGGGCGCGAAAGCCCCGGGAGGTCAAGTAGGAAACATTCAAGTCTGGCCCACCTGTCTCACCGAATTCCTCGAACGACGCCTGCGAACCTACATCGCACTTGAGGCTTTCGCCCTTGATCCTGCCGCCCACACCCCCCCAGTGAAAGGATTGGCGACGCCGCAAACATTACCGGAGAACATGCTTCCGCTGGAGAAGAATCCTTTCAAGCACCTGATCAAAATTGACGAAATCGCGGCCCAGCGTGACTTCGCCGATGCTGGTGAGCGGGCTCCGACAGGCGAGGACTCCCAGGATATGTCGACACGCCGGTATAAGCGCCGTCTTTCGGACCAACTACGCTCTTACTATGATCGTCACCTCGATCCTGCGAAAACGCCATCCGCAGAGGACTATGAGGCTCTCGACGCAATCCAGACTGCTGAGCAGAATTTCGATAAGCGCCTCGAGGTTGGTTTCGCCGCTGCCTTCGAGGAACTTGAGGATCTTGGCTATCCCGGAATCAGCAATCCAAAACTGAAAATCACCACACAACTGCGGGCGACTGACGGGCTGAAGCATGGCTCCGCGGTGCAGTATCAGGTGACGGACCTTGCTGGAGAAGGATTAAAGCCCCTCCAACTTCCGGAAGACTATTCCGGTCTCGGTTATCAGAACCTCATCGCCATGGTTTTCATGCTGATGGGCTATCGTGACGAGTGGATGCGGGTGGGAAAGGCTTCGGCGGACACCGACCCTGGGGCACAAACGCAGATCCAACCGCTGCACTTGGTTCTGGTGGAGGAGCCGGAGGCAAATCTTCACGCGCAGGTCCAGCAGGTCTTCATTAAGAAGGCCTATAAGCTTCTGCGCAAGCACGATGAACTTGGCGACAGCACAACGTTCTCGACGCAATTGGTCGTCAGCACTCATTCGAGCCATGTGGCGCATGAGGCTGACTTCGCAAATCTGCGTTACTTCCGCAGACTTCCGGCGACTTCATCTGGTGAGACGCCGACTACGACCGTCGCCAACCTGTCATATATCTTCGGTGAAGGGGACGAAACTCAGCGATTCGTCAAGCGCTATCTGAAAGCAACACACTGTGATCTGTTTTTCGCCGACGGCATCATATTCGTCGAAGGCCAGGCTGAACGCATTCTGGTTCCCCATTTCATCCGGCATCACTTCGACTCGCTATCCCGCCGCTATATCAGCCTGCTTGATCTGGGCGGCAGTCACGCCCACAGTTTCAAGAGGCTTGTCGACGGACTTGGGCTGACGACGCCGATCATCGCCGATCTCGATGCGACCGTCGCCACAAAGGTGCAGACTCAGGCCGGAACCGAAGCGATCCGCTGGAAGGCGACGAAGCCCCAGCGTGGAGCAGACCAAAAGACCGGCAGTCCCGTCCTCAAGGACTGGCACCCATCGAAGGAATTCATCGACGAGCTTGTGGCACTCAAGTCCGAAGAGCATGAGTCATCGAGCTGCGAGGGGTATGACCTTTACGTCGCATACCAGAAGCCACTCTTGATACCGTCAGGTGACGGTAGCGGAGTTGAGATCATTCCGCGGACCTTCGAGGACGCCCTCATTCTGGAGAATCTCGAGGTTCTGGCGAACATTACCGGATCAAGGACAAGCGACAAGATAAAGGCAATTGTCACGGACGGCCTGTCTGGTGATGAACTGGCGGATGAGCTATTCCAACTGCTGAAAACAGCGGAGAAGGCCGCGTTCGCGCTTGACTGCCTGATGCTGGAGGACGCGAGGGCGGTCATCCCGCCTCGCTACATCCATGACGGCCTGACTTGGTTCGAGCGCGCCGTTGGGAAGGACATCGCGGAAAACGAACCGACGGCGGTAAGCGTATGACTGTAGAAGTGATAGCACTCGGTTCATCTGATACTGACGACGCTGACGACGCTGACGACGCTGACGACGCTGTCGACGCCGAGATCGGCGCGTGCCTGGACCCCAAGGCGCCGAAGAGCTTCTTCCTCTACGCCGGCGCCGGCTCAGGAAAGACACGTTCTCTCAAGAGCGCTCTGCAAAGCTTTCGAGAGAGATACGGGGCTGGCTTCCGGCGTGCCGGCAAGAAGGTCGCGGTCATCACATACACAAATGCCGCTGCCGACGAGATCGCGTCGCGTGTCGGTCAAGATGCGCTCTTTCCCATTTCGACGATTCACAGCTTTTGTTGGTCTCAGATCGGCTCCTATCACGCTGACATTCAAGCCTGGCTGCTCGCAAACCTACCGCGGGATCTTGCCGAGTTGCAGGAGAAGCAGGTCAAGGGGCGCGCCGGCACGAAGGCCGCACTGGATCGCGAGCGTGGAATCACAGCCATTCTCAAGCGCATCGGATGGCTTCACACACCCCGTCGTTTCACCTATAACCCAAATGGAGACAACTTCGGCTCCGACTCGCTCTCACATTCCGAAGTCTTGAAAATCACCGCGGACTTCATCGTCTCCAAGCCATCGATGCAGGCTGTTCTTGTCAGTAAGTTCCCTTTCCTTCTCATCGACGAGAGTCAGGACACGAGCAAAGTCCTGATGGACGCCTTCCTCGCACTGGCAGCGGCGAATACGGGCCGATTTGCATTAGGACTATTCGGCGACACCATGCAGAGAATTTGCGCGGACGGCAAGCCGGATCTTGGGCGAGATGTTCCTGAGGATTGGGCCAAGCCGGTCAAGAGAATGAATCATCGGTCGCCGCAGCGGGTGATCCAGTTGGGCAATTCCCTGCGATCTGCAGTCGACGGTCAGCGCCAATTGGCTCGGGACGATAGCGCGGCCGGCATCGTCAGACTGTTCATCACATCGGCCACCACGCTGGACAAACCCGCGGTCGAGCAGCAAATCCGCGAGCGGATGGCGGAAATCTGCGATACGAAGGCTGGGAGGAAGGGGAAACAGCCGTCAAGACCCTGACGCTCGAACATCATATGGCCGCCTCACGCTGCGGATTCCTATCAATGTTCCAGGCTCTCGATCAGGACTCGCGGCTTTCGACAGGCCTGAGAAAGGGTGACCTGGCCGGGCTCCGGTTTTTCACGGAACGTGTCGCTCCTTTGCTCGCGACCTCGGCCGCCAATGACAAATTTGGTGTCATGGCACACCTTCGCAGAACCTCTCCGCTCCTCCGGCGAGCGACGCTCGCATTAGCGATGATCCCGACACCCCCTTGCGAGCGGCGCGGCAGGCTGTCGAGGCGCTGACAGCGCTCGACGTCGATCATCCAGCCACAAAGTTTCTCGATGTTCTCGAATGCGTGGCAGTCCACGGGTTGTTTGAAATCCCGGCCAGCTTGCGCCCGTTCGTGACCACCGAAGCGGGAACTGGTCAAGGCCCGCAAGATTCTCTCCTAGCAGGCCGTTGAAAAAAGCCAGAGCCCGCCTGGCTCTGGCAAAATGGCGACTATCCCCTTCTGCCGAAGCCAGCCTAAGCCTATGCGTGGACTCGACCTCAAACAAAACGAGCTTTTCAGCTATACGACGCTGGAGCAGCGCATCCCGAACGATCACCCGCTGCGTCCACTGCGCGAGCTGGTCGATGCTGTCTTGGCGTCGATGGATCGGGACTTCGACGGGCTGTACTCCACCCTGGGACGGGCCTCGATTGCGCCGGAGCGCCTGCTGCGCGCCTCGTTGCTCCAAGTGATCTACACCATTCGCTCCGAGCGGCAGTTGGTCGAGCAGATTGATTTTTTAACCTGCTGTTTCGCTGGTTCGTCGGCTTGTCGATGGACGAGCGCATGTGGGATCACTCGACCTTCAGCCAGAACCGCGACCGGCTGTTCAATCAGGATGTAGCGCGCCTGTTTTTTCAGCGCATCAAGTCCCTGGACGAATGGTCCGAGTACGCCAGCGACGAGCATTTCAGCGTCGATGGCACGCTGATCGACGCCTGGGCCTCGCACAAGTCCTTCATCAAGAAGGACGGCGGCGACCCACGGGAGGATGGCACGCGCAACCCCGATGCCGACTTCAAGGGCGAGAAGCGCAGCAACGCGACCCACCAGTCGACCACCGATCCTGAAGCCAAGTTGGCGCGCAAGAGCAATGGCGATGCCAGTCGCCTGGCGCACATGGCCCACACGATGATGGAGCACCGCAACGGCCTGATCGTGGATGTGGAATGCACCGAGTTCAATGGACGTGCCGAGGTGGAGGCGACCCTGGAGATGCTGGAGCGCACGGCCAAGCCGGGCAGCACGGTGGGGGCGGACAAGAATTACGACCAGAAGCGTTTTGTGCAGGGGGCGCGCGAGCTGAAGGTGACGCCGCATGTGGCGCACAAGCGCAAGGGCAGTGCCATCGACGGCCGCACCACGCGGCACCCGGGGTACGCCACCAGCCAGAAGATCCGCAAGCGGATCGAAGAAGGCTTTGGTTGGCTGAAGACGGTTGGCGGCCTGCGCAAGACTAAGCTGATCGGCCGCGCCAAGCTGAGTGCCCAGTTGCTGCTGGGCTTCTCGGTCTACAACCTGATCCGACTGGGGAGTCTGTCGGGTTGGTGGCGAGGCTCGCATGTATAGGGCGAGGTGCGCCCGAAAAACGCCGAAAGGCGTGAAAGTAGTGCTGAAACCGGTCAAAAAGGCCTGAATCCAGGCCTTTTGCGGCCTCCGTTAGGCCCAAGCGCTTGAAAAAGCGACACCCCGAACGGGTTGGGGCAGTCGAGGCCGAATTTTTCAACGGCCTGTTAGTCGGCGGCCACCATGCTGATGCGCTGCCTCAAGTCAGTAGCCATTGTCCGACGATCTCTGCATCGACACGCTCAAGGACCTCAGCAATCCTTCAGATGCCACTGCCCCCTAATGCGGTGCAGCGCTGGTTCCCATTTTCTGCAGATGTAGCCAGCCTACCTTGCGAAGGTATCGCATCACGGCTTCCTGGGAATCGATGCGTGCCACCTTCCTTGCTCTCCAGCGGCGCCCGGCGCCGCGTCTTCGCGACCATCCTGCTGATCGGAAGCGGCTTGGCCGGTTGCGCCAGCTCGTCTCCGATCCCGTCGCCTTATCCCCCGACCCCGACTGTCTCGGCATCGCTGACCGACAAACGAATCCCCGTCGTACGCTACGGCCGCTACACATTGGTCGAACTGGCGCCGGAGCCTGCCCAGCGCGATCTGCTGCAGCAGACCGTGGAAGTCTCCATCCCGCCCACGCTCGATGCGAACGTGGGCGACGCCATGCGGCATGTCCTGCTGCGCTCGGGCTACCGGCTCTGCGATGCCATCGACGCCGACGCCCTCTACGCGCTACCGCTGCCAGCCGCGCATCTACGCCTTGGCCCGCTGCTGTTGCGCGATGCACTGCTGACCCTGGCCGGCCCGGCCTGGACGCTGTCGGTCGATGACTTGAGCCGCGAGGTCTGCTTCACCCGCGTGGCCGATCCGGTGGCAGCGGCCGTCGATGCTGTCGTGGAGGCAACGCGATGAGCTTCCCCCAAGCACCGTCCGAGTCCGCCGCCCGCACACGCTGGCTCAAGATCGCCGCGACCGTCTGGCTGCTGCTCACGAGCACCCTGGCCGCTGTCAACAGTGTCGGCCTGTCGCGTCTCAGCGAACAGGCCGAGGCCAGTGCGCAGGACGCCCAGGTCCAGGCGCTGGGCCTGCGGCTGGCCGAACTCGAACAGCAGGCCAAGGTGGACAGGCGCCGGCCTGCGCCGCTCGGGCAGGTCGAATTCGCCACCGCGCAACGGGCGCTGGACGAGCGCATCGCGCGTGTCGAGGCGGCACAGTCTGCGGACAGCCTCGCCATCGACCTGCAGACCTTGCAGGCTCGTGTGCACGGGATCGAAACCCGTTTGGAAAAAGCCCGCAAAGCTACCGCCGTCGCCCCCCGTCGAGCACCCGAGGTGACAAAGCCGGCGCTGCCGGTTCCACCGTTCCAGGTGGTCGGCGTGGAACTGCGCGGCGGCGAGCGCTTCCTGTCGGTCGCACCCATGGCCGCCACCTCGCTCGGCAGTGTCCGGCTACTGCGCGAGGGTGATGCGGAGAGCGGCTGGCACCTGCAATCCATCGAGGCTCGCGCCGCCGTGTTCCGCGTGGACGGCCAGGTGCAGCGCCTTGCCGTGCCGTAGGAGGCGGGCCATGACCCTGCGGCCGATGCTTGCTGCCGTGCTTCTGTCCGTCTCCCTGGGGGCCTCCGCGCAATCTCCGGTGACGAATGCGCGCGTGGCGCCCAGCCAGGTACAGCCCAACACCGATGCGGCACTCGACGAGCGCCTGGCGCGCGATTGGGGATTGCAGCCCGAGGAATGGGCGCGTTACCGCCAATTGATGCAGGGGCCGCTGGGTGTATACTCGCCCAACCTCGACCCGCTCACGGCCCTCGGGATCGAAGCGCGCACGGACGAGGAACGCCGCCGCTACGCCGAGTTGCAGGTGCAGGCCGAGGCCCGGCGCGTCGGCAAGACGCTGGCCTACCAGCGTGCCTACGACGCGGCGTGGCAGCGCCTGTTTCCCGGCCAGCCGCGCGTGAGCCTGCCCGGCGCCAAGGCGCAGGGTGCCGGCAACACCGGCTCCGGGCGCCTGGCGGTTTTCGTCAAGGCCGACTGCGCACCGTGCGCCCAACGCGTACAGCAGTTGCAGGCGGCCGGCACGGCCTTCGACCTCTACATGGTCGGCAGCCGTCAGGACGACGCGCGCATCCGCCAGTGGGCCACCCAGGCGGGCATCGACCCGGCCAGGGTGCGCGCCCGCACCATCACACTCAACCACGATGCGGGGCGCTGGCTGTCGCTCGGCCTGTCCGGCGATCTGCCGGCCGTGGTGCGCGAGCTGAACGGCCAATGGCAGCGGCAATAGGTGCTCCGGGCGGGGAGCATCGGCCGTCCCGCGTCGCCATCCGCTGCGTCAGCGCCGCGCTGCTGCTCGCCACCGGTGGCTGGGCGTTGGCCGCCCTGGCGCGGGAAGTGCCGCCGCCGGCCTATCAACTGGCGGCGCATCGTGCAGACGTGCCGGCGGCGGTGCTGTACGCGGTGGCCTTGCAGGAGAGCGGCGCCACGCTGCGCGGGCGCCTGATCCCCTGGCCCTGGACGCTCAACGTCGCCGGCACGCCGCAGCGCTACGCCACCCGCGCCGCGGCCTGCGCGGGGCTGCGCCGAGCGCTCGCCCGCACGCCGGCCAATCGCATCGACGCCGGCCTCGGCCAGGTCAATCTCGGCTACCACGCGCATCGCTACATGCAGCCCTGCGAGCTGCTGGACCCGTACCGCAACCTCGCCATTGCTGCGGAAATCCTGCGCGAACAGCACACGCCGGGCGAGGACTGGCTGCTTGCTATCGGCCGCTACCACCGGCCCGCCGGCGGGGCACCCGCGGCGCGCTACCGGCGCAGTGTGCATCGGCACCTGACCCGCGTGCTCGACCCCGGCGTTCCCGTTCCAACCTTCCAGGCCACCACGCCATGAACCCCATCGTCCTCATCGCCGCCATCGGGCTGCTGTCCACGACCACCGTCTTCGCCCAGACCGCCGCCGCGCCGCTGATCGTGGTCGAAGACCGTGGCGGCGCGTCCGCCTTGCCGTACTACCAGCCCTTGAATCCGCAGCCGGACGACACCGCGCGGCCAGCCCCGCTGCCACGCTCGCGCGTGGGCAACGTGGCCGACGCCGAAGCCGCCATGCTGCCGGTGCGCTCGGCGAACCTGTCGCCGGGCGAGGTGCCGCGCCGCGTCATCCGGGCGCCGGGCCTGACGGCGCTGTTCCTGATCGGCGACGACGAGCGTTCGCGCGCCTGGCTGCGGCGGCGCCACGCCGCGCTGCGCGAGCTGGGCGCCGTGGGCCTAGTGGTCAACGTGGAGTCGATGGCCGCGCTGATGGCGCTGCGCCGGCTGGCTCCCGGCCTGACCCTCTCGCCGGCCTCCGGCGACGACCTGGCCCAGCGCCTCGGCCTGCGCCACTACCCGGTGCTCATCACGTCCACCGGCGTCGAGCAGTAGGTGCGCAAATGGCCCAACCGCATGCGGTCGAGGTTCTGCTGCGGCCAGCGGTGGAGCTTTATACCGTGGCGGTCTGCACCGGTGCCGCGATTCTGTGCCTAGTGGCACCATGGTCGCTCGCGCTGAACCCGCTGCTCGGTCTGGGCTCGGCGCTGGCCTTCCTGAGCTTCGGCGCGATTCGCCTGCGCGATGCCTGGGCGATCCTGCGCTATCGCCGCAACATCCGCCGCCTGCCGCGCTACGTGATGACCAGCCGCGACGTGCCGGTCAGCCAGCAACGGCTGTTCGTCGGCCGGGGCTTTCGCTGGGAGCAGCGGCACACGCACCGGCTGCTGCAGACCTACCGGCCGGAGTTCCGCCGCTACGTCGAGCCGACGGCGATCCATCGGGCCGCCCGGGGGCTGGAGGAGCGGCTGGAGTTCGCGCCGTTTCCCCTCTCGAAGCTGGCGCGCGCGCTGGCCTGGGACAGCCCGCTCAACCCGGCGCGGCCGCTGCCGCCGGTGGGCGGACTGCCGCGCCTGCACGGCATCGAACCGGCCGAGGTCGACGTCACGCTGCCGCTGGGCGAGCGCGTCGGCCACACCCTGGTGCTGGGTACCACGCGCGTGGGCAAGACGCGGCTGGCCGAGCTGTTCATCACCCAGGACATCCGCCGCAAGGTCCGTGGCGAGCACGAGGTGGTGATCGTCTTCGACCCCAAGGGCGATGCGGACCTGTTGAAGCGCATGTACATCGAGGCCAGGCGCGCCGGGCGTGAAGGCGAGTTCTACGTCTTCCATTTGGGCTGGCCGGACATCTCGGCGCGCTACAACGCCGTCGGCCGGTTCGGGCGGATCTCCGAGGTGGCCACGCGCATCGCCGGACAGCTCTCGGGCGAAGGCAACAGCGCCGCGTTCCGCGAATTCGCCTGGCGCTTCGTCAACATCATCGCGCGCGCCCTGGTCGAGCTGGGGCAGCGGCCGGACTACCTGCTGATCCAGCGCCACGTCATCAACATCGACGCGCTGTTCATCGAGTACGCCCAGCACTACTTCGCCAGGAACGAACCGAAGGCCTGGGAGGTCATCGTCCAGCTCGAAGCCAGGCTCAACGACAAGAACATCCCGCGCAACATGATCGGGCGCGAGAAGCGCGTGGTGGCCCTCGAACAGTACCTGTCCCAGGTGCGCGTCTATGACCCGGTGCTCGATGGCCTGCGCAGCGCCGTGCGCTACGACCGGACCTACTTCGACAAGATCGTCGCTTCGCTGCTGCCGCTGCTGGAGAAGCTGACCACCGGCAAGATCGCGCAACTGCTCGCACCGAACTATTCCGACCTGTCCGACCCGCGGCCGATCTTCGACTGGATGCAAATCATCCGCAAACGCGCGGTGGTCTATGTGGGGCTGGATGCGCTGTCCGACGCCGAAGTCGCGGCGGCGGTGGGCAACTCGATGTTCAGCGATCTGGTCTCGGTCGCCGGCCACATCTACAAGTTCGGCATCGACGACGGGCTACCCGGCGCCGCGGTGGGCACCAGGATTCCGATCAACGTCCACGCCGACGAGTTCAACGAACTGATGGGCGACGAGTTCATCCCGATGGTCAACAAGGGCGGCGGGGCGGGCGTGCAGGTGACGGCCTACACGCAGACGCTCAGCGACATCGAGGCGCGCATCGGCAACCGCGCCAAGGCAGGACAGGTGGTCGGCAACTTCAACAACCTGTTCATGCTGCGCGTGCGCGAGACCGCCACCGCCGAGCTGCTGACGCGACAACTGCCCAAGGTCGAGGTGTACGCCACGGCACTGATGAGCGGCGCCACCGACAGCTCCGACCCGCGCGGCAACACCGCGTTCACGTCCAACACCCAGGACCGCATCAGCAGCAACAGCGTGCCGCTGATCGAACCGGCGCATGTGGTGGCGCTGCCCAAGGGGCAGTGCTTCGCGCTGACCGAGGGCAGCAACCTCTGGAAAGTCCGCATGCCGCTGCCGGCACCCGATTCCGACGAAGCCATGCCGAAGGATCTGCAGGAGCTGGCCGGCTACATGCGCCAGCACTACGTCGAGGCGGGAGACTGGTGGGAGAACCAGGGCATCCCCGGCCTGCAGGACGAGGCGCTGCCCGACGACCTGCTGGACGACTTCAAGCAGATGGCCGCGGCTGACGGAACGGAAGCATGAGCGACCCGGCCGTCGCGGCCCAGCGCCAGCAGCAGCGACAGCAGGGGCTGATCGCCGGCCTAGTCACGCTGCCGTTCCGCTTCTTCGGCGTGCTGTGCGGCGCGCTGCTGCTGTGCATCCTGATCGAATGCGTCGGCATGCACTTCTTCTGGCCCGAGCAGGGCTGGCGCCACGCGCAGGGCATGCTGCACTACGAGCTCGATCAGCTCTCCACGCATTTCACGCGCAGCGCGCTGGTGCAGGAGCCGGGGCGCACCGCGCACCGGCTGGTCGAGCAGGGCTACCACTGGCTGTTCGTGAAAAGCGGCCTGCTGGACTGGATACGCGACGCCTCCGCGCAGGCCAGCGCCGGCAGCCACCGCCCGACCAAGGATTTCCGCTACTACATCGGCCTAGTCTACGTGAACGTAGAGAGCTACCTGATCGCGGCGGCCTACACGACGCTGGTCTTCCTCGTGCGGCTGCTGGTGCTGTGCCTGACCCTGCCGCTGTTCCTGATGGCCGCCTTCGTCGGCCTCGTGGACGGCCTGGTGCGCCGGGACATCCGCCGCTTCGGCGCGGGACGCGAGTCGGGGTTCATCTATCACCGCGCCAGGGCCAGCCTGATCCCGCTGGCCGTACTGCCGTGGGTGACTTACCTGGCACTGCCGGTCAGCGTGAACCCGCTGCTGATCCTGCTGCCCAGCGCCGCACTGCTCGGCGTGGCGGTGTGCATCGCTGCGGCGACGTTCAAGAAGTATCTGTAGGTGCGACACGTTAATTTTGATCAGCAGTTCCTTAACGGGCTGCAGTGTCCGGTTTGATAGGGATAAGTCCAGTCTTGCAAGAAGCGGATACAGGAGTGCAAAAAATGGCTATCTCTAGAAAGGCCTAGCTCTTAGGCTTTATGCAACTGAAACAATAATAATGGAGGCACGAAAATGAACCTGGGTCTCGACTATATTGATAGCCTCGTTGAAGAAGATGAGAATGAGGGCATCTACCGCTGCAAGCGCGAGATGTTCACCGACCCTCGGCTGTTCGATTTAGAGATGAAACACATCTTTGAGGGTAACTGGATTTATCTCGCCCACGAGAGCCAGATTCCCGAGAAGAACGACTACTACACCACGCAGATGGGCCGGCAGCCGATATTCATCACACGCAACAAAGATGGTGAGCTCAATGCCTTCATCAATGCCTGCAGTCACCGCGGCGCCACGCTCTGTCGCTTTAGGAGTGGAAACAAGGCCACCCACACCTGCTCGTTCCACGGCTGGACCTTCAGCAATTCGGGCAAGCTGCTCAAGGTCAAAGACCCCAAGGGCGCCGGCTATCCGGACAGCTTCGACTGTGACGGCTCGCACGACCTGAAGAAAGTTGCGCGCTTTGCTTCCTACCGCGGATTTCTGTTCGGCAGCCTGCGCGAGGACGTCGCCCCATTGGAAGAATTCCTCGGCGAGTCGAGGAAGGTCATCGACATGGTCGTCGACCAATCGCCCGAAGGTCTGGAGGTGCTGCGCGGTTCCAGCACCTATGTTTACGAAGGCAATTGGAAGGTGCAGGTCGAGAACGGGGCCGACGGCTACCACGTTAGCACTGTGCACTGGAATTACGCCGCCACCCAGCAGCAGCGCAAGCTGAGAGAAGCGGGCGATGATATTCGCGCCATGAGCGCCAGTAGCTGGGGCAAGGGTGGCGGTGGTTTCTACTCCTTTGAAAACGGCCATCAGATGATCTGGACGCGCTGGCCCGACCCGGCAGACCGTCCGCTGTTCGCTGATCGAGATCGCTTAGCCAGTGAGGTTGGTGAAGCCCGTGCCGACTGGATGATCGGTATCTCCCGCAACCTCTGCCTCTACCCGAACCTCTACCTGATGGACCAGTTCGGCTCGCAGTTGCGTATCACCCGTCCGCTGTCGGTGGATAGAACCGAAATCACCATCTACTGCATCGCGCCGAAAGGCGAGGGCGCCGAGGCGCGTGCCCGCCGCGTCCGTCAGTACGAGGATTTCTTCAATGTCAGCGGCATGGCCACCCCGGACGACCTTGAAGAATTCCGCGCTTGCCAGCAGGGCTTCGCCGGCAGGGGAATGAACGATATGTCCCGTGGGGCGACGCACTGGATCGACGGCCCCGACGAAATTGCTAGGGGGATTGATCTGCACCCGCTGATGAGTGGCCCGCGTATCGAGGACGAGGGCCTGTTCGTCATGCAGCACAAGTACTGGCAACAGCAGATGATCAGGGCCGTCAAGGCCGAACAGGATCGGCTGATCCATGCGGAGGGCGCGTAAATGACTATCTCCTACGAAGCCGTGCGCGATTTCCTTTACCGCGAAGCACGCTACCTCGACGACAAGCAGTGGGATAGCTGGCTGGAAATGTACGCGCCGGACGCCACTTTCTGGATGCCGGCCTGGGACGACCGCGACCAATTGACCGAAGACCCGCAGAGCCAGATCTCGCTGATTTGGTACGGCAATCGCGGTGGCCTAGAGGATCGGGTGTTCCGCATCAAGACCGAGCGCTCCAGTGCCACCATTCCGGACACCCGAACCAGCCACAACATCAGCAATCTGGAGTTGCTCGAGCAGTCCGACGGCTTCTGTAAGCTGCGCTACAACTGGTACACCTTGAATTACCGGTACAAGACGGTGGACCACTTCTTTGGCACCAACTTCTGCACCCTCGACACATGCGGCGAGAGCCCGCTGATTAAGGCCAAGAAGGTCGTTCTGAAGAACGACTACGTCCGCCAGTTCATCGATGTATACCACGTCTGAGGTGCCGCCATGACACACAAGGTTGCACTGAACTTCGAAGACGGCGTCACTCGTTTCATCGATGCTAATGCTGGCGAGACTATTGCTGATGCTGCCTACCGCCAAGGCATCAATTTACCCATGGACTGCCGAGACGGTGCATGCGGCGCCTGCAAATGCTTCGCCGAGAGCGGCCGCTACGACCTCGGCGAGGAATACATCGAGGATGCGTTGAGCGAAGCCGAAGCCGAGCAGGGCTACGTGCTGACCTGCCAGATGCGCGCCGAAAGCGACTGCGTGATTCGCGTTCCGGCCGCATCGGACGTCTGTAAGACCCAGCAGGCCAGCTATCAGGCAGCGATCAGCAACGTGCGTCAGCTGTCCGAGAGCACCATCGCGCTGTCTATCAAAAGCGCATCGCTGAACCAGTTGGCGTTTCTGCCGGGCCAGTACGTCAATCTGCAAGTGCCGGGCAGCGACCAGACCCGCGCCTATTCCTTCAGCTCGCTGCAAAAGGATGGCGAGGTCGGCTTCCTGATCCGCAACGTGCCGGGCGGGCTGATGAGCAGCTTCCTGACCAGCCTCGCCAAGGTCGGCGATAGCGTCAGTCTGGCTGGACCGCTGGGCGCGTTCTATCTGCGCGAGATCAAGCGGCCGCTGCTGTTGCTGGCGGGTGGTACCGGCCTAGCGCCGTTCACCGCGATGCTGGAGAAGATCGCCGAGCAGGGCAGCGAGCACCCGCTCCATCTGATCTACGGCGTCACCCATGACCACGACCTGGTCGAAATGGACAAGCTAGAGGCATTCGCCGCGCGCATTCCCAACTTCAGCTACAGCGCCTGCGTCGCCAGCCCGGACAGCGCCTATCCGCAAAAGGGCTATGTGACCCAGTACATCGAGCCCAAACACCTCAACGGCGGTGAGGTAGATGTCTACCTTTGCGGTCCGCCACCAATGGTCGAGGCGGTCAGTCAGTACATTCGCGCACAGGGCATCCAGCCGGCCAATTTCTATTATGAGAAGTTCGCCGCCAGCGCCTAGAGGCTCCTTTGGTCCGCTTACTTGGTGAGCGGGCCTGTTTTATTCGTGCAGTAGAGCCCATGTTTCCTGCGAACTTTCCCAAAATTGCATCTGGGCTACACAACCGAGGTGGTTCATGAACAAACGTTTCCAGGACAAGACTGCCGTTATCACCGGCGCTGCCCAGGGCATCGGTCGCCGCGTGGCCGAACGGATGGCGGCCGAAGGAGGTCGGCTGCTGCTGGTCGACCGTTCCGAGCTAATACATGAGCTGGCCGACGAACTGGTCGGAGTCGCTGAGGTGCTGACCCTGACCGCCGACCTTGAGCAGTTCGCCGATTGCCAACGGGTGATGGCGGCGGCGCTCGAGCGCTTCGGTCGTCTGGACATTCTGATCAACAACGTTGGCGGCACCATTTGGGCTAAGCCATTCGAGCATTACCAGGAACACGAGATCGAGGCCGAAGTGCGGCGTTCACTGTTTCCTACCCTATGGTGCTGCCACGCCGCGCTGCCGCCAATGCTCGAGCAGGGCAGTGGCGCCATCGTAAATGTTTCCTCCGTTGCCACGCGCGGGATCCATCGCGTGCCTTATGGCGCGGCGAAGGGTGGCGTTAACGCCCTGACCGCCTGCCTGGCCTTTGAAACCGCCGAGCGCGGCATCCGCGTCAACGCCACCGCGCCGGGTGGCACCCAGGCGCCGCCACGGCGGATCCCGCGCAATAGCGCCGAGCCGAGTGAGCAGGAGAAGGTCTGGTACCAGCAGATCGTCGACCAGACCCTCGACAGCAGCCTTATGAAACGCTACGGAAGCATTGATGAGCAGGTCGAAGCTATTCTATTCCTTGCTTCTGACGCCGCCTCCTACATCACCGGTATGACTCTTCCGGTGGCAGGAGGAGACCTCGGTTGACCCTTATGTCTGGTTAAGAAGAGAAATCGACATGCGCAGAAGCAACGTACATAAGATCCCTGACGCTCATTTTCGGGGCTATGCCGGCATCACCCAGAGCTGTTGGGAGATACTTCCGTCATGTTTAGTGTATCTGGGATGAATATGAACAGCGCCGGCTACGAGGTGTGCGAAGTGCTAAGCGGCCAGTCATTCCGCTGTGCGGAGGGCCAGTCGGTGCTGCGCGCCATGGAAGCCCAGGGCAAGCGCTGCATACCGGTGGGCTGTCGCGGCGGCGGTTGCGGCCTTTGTAGAGTGCGGGTGCTCAGCGGAGCCTACCGGAGCGGACGCATGAGCCGCGGTCACGTGCCGGCCAAGGCTGCCGCCGAAGGCCTGGCCCTGGCCTGTCAAGTGTTTCCGCAAACCGACTTGACCATCGAGTACTTTCGCCACGTTGGCGGAAACAAACCTGACAACAGAGAAAAGGTGACGTCATGAACAAAGGTGTAATGCGCCCCGGCCATGTGCAGCTGCGTGTACTGGACATGAGCAAGGCCTTGGAACACTACGTCGAGTTGCTGGGCCTAATCGAGATGGACCGTGACGATCAGGGCCGTGTCTATCTCAAGGCTTGGACCGAAGTGGACAAGTTTTCCCTGGTGCTGCGTGAAGCGGATGAGCCGGGCATGGATTTCATGGGTTTCAAGGTGATCGATGATGAGTGCCTGGTCCGTCTGACCCAGGACCTGATCGACTACGGCTGCCTGATCGAGACCATTCCCGCCGGAGAACTCAGGGGCTGTGGCCGTCGCGTGCGCTTCCAGGCATCCTCCGGGCATCACTTCGAGTTGTATGCAGACAAGGAATATACTGGAAAGTGGGGTGTGAATGAGGTCAATCCCGAGGCATGGCCGCGCGATTTGAAAGGTATGGCGGCTGTGCGTTTCGACCACGCCCTCATGTATGGCGACCAATTGCCGGCGACTTATGACCTGTTCACCAAGGTGCTCGGCTTCTATCTGGCCGAACAGGTGCTGGACGAAAATGGCACGCGCGTCGCCCAGTTCCTCAGCCTGTCGACCAAGGCCCACGACGTGGCCTTCATTCACCATCCGGAAAAAGGCCGCCTCCATCATGTGTCCTTCCACCTCGAAACCTGGGAAGACGTGCTTCGCGCCGCCGACCTGATCTCCATGACCGACACCTCGATCGACATCGGCCCAACCCGCCACGGCCTCACTCACGGCAAGACCATCTACTTCTTCGACCCGTCCGGTAACCGCAACGAAGTGTTCTGCGGGGGAGATTACAACTACCCGGACCACAAACCGGTGACCTGGACCACTGACCAGCTGGGCAAGGCGATCTTTTACCACGACCGCATTCTCAACGAACGATTCATGACCGTGCTGACCTGAAGGCCCGGTTCGACTTATTGCAGAGATTGCGCAGATGAAAGAAATCAAGCATTTCATTAACGGTGCCTTCGTCGGTTCGGCCAGCGGCAAGCTGTTCGACAATGTCAGCCCGGCCAACGGCCAGGTGATCGGCCGCGTCCACGAGGCAGGCCGCGCCGAGGTCGACGCTGCGGTCAAAGCTGCCCGTGCCGCGCTCAAGGGACCCTGGGGGAAGATGACGGTGGCCGAGCGCGCTGAGATTCTGCATCGCGTGGCCGATGGCATCACGGCGCGCTTCGACGAGTTTCTCGAGGTCGAATGCCTCGACACCGGCAAGCCCAAATCTCTGGCCAGCCACATCGACATTCCGCGCGGCGCGGCCAATTTCAAGGTGTTCGCCGACCTGCTCAAGAATGTTGCCAATGAAACCTTCGAGATGGCCACCCCGGACGGCGCCGGTGCACTCAACTACGGAGTGCGCCGGCCCAAGGGGGTGATCGGGGTGATCAGCCCGTGGAACCTGCCGCTGCTGCTGATGACCTGGAAAGTCGGCCCGGCCCTGGCCTGCGGCAACTGCGTGGTGGTCAAACCATCCGAGGAAACCCCGCTGACCGCCACCCTGCTCGGCGAGGTGATGCAGGCCGCCGGTGTGCCGGCCGGCGTGTACAACGTGGTGCACGGTTTCGGCGGCGATTCGGCCGGGGCCTTCCTCACCGAGCACCCGGACGTCGACGCCTACACCTTCACCGGCGAGACCGGCACCGGCGAAACCATCATGCGCGCCGCGGCCAAGGGCGTGCGCCAGGTGTCGCTGGAGCTGGGCGGCAAGAACGCCGGCATCGTCTTCGCCGACTGCGATATGGACAAGGCCATCGAGGGCACCCTGCGCTCGGCCTTCGCCAACTGCGGCCAGGTCTGCCTGGGCACCGAGCGGGTGTATGTCGAGCGGCCGATCTTCGACGCGTTCGTCGCCCGCCTGAAGGCCGGCGCCGAAGCGTTGAAGATCGGCGAACCGAACGATCCAGAGGCCAATTTCGGCCCGCTGATCAGCCATAAGCACCGTGAAAAAGTCCTCAGTTACTACCAGCAGGCAGTCGACGACGGCGCCACCGTTGTCACCGGCGGCGGCGTGCCGGAGATGCCGGCGCACCTGGCCGGCGGCGCCTGGGTGCAGCCGACCATCTGGACCGGCTTGGCCGACGATTCGGCGGTGGTCACCGAGGAAATCTTCGGCCCCTGCTGCCATATCCGCCCGTTCGACAGCGAGGAGGAAGCCATTGAACTGGCCAACAGCCTGCCTTACGGCCTGGCCTCGGCGATCTGGACCGAGAACGCTTCGCGCGCCCACCGCGTCGCCGGGCAGATTGAGGCCGGCATCGTCTGGGTCAACAGCTGGTTCCTGCGCGACCTGCGCACTGCCTTCGGCGGCAGCAAGCAGTCGGGCATCGGGCGCGAAGGGGGTGTGCACTCGCTGGAGTTCTACACCGAGCTGAAAAACATCTGTGTGAAACTCTGAGGACCTGGTCATGAACGCACCGCAGCAAAGCCCTGAAATCGGTCGCGAAATCCTCGCCGCCGGCTACCGCACCAACCTGCATGATCAGGGCGAAGGCTTCCCAGTCCTGCTGATCCACGGCTCCGGCCCCGGCGTCACCGCCTGGGCCAACTGGCGCGGGATCGTTCCGCAGCTGGCGCAGACGCGCCGGGTGGTCGCTCCGGACATGCTCGGCTTCGGCTACAGCGATCGCCCGGCTGACGGTCGGTACCATCAGCAGCGCTGGGTCGAGCATGCCATCGGCGTGCTCGACGCCCTCGGCATCCAGCAGGCTGATATCGTCGGCAACTCGTTCGGCGGCGGGCTGGCGCTGGCACTGGCCATCCGGCATCCCGAGCGGGTGCGCCGGCTGGTGCTGATGGGCAGCGTTGGAGTGAGTTTTCCAATCACGCCGGGCCTGGATGCTGTCTGGGGCTACGAGCCGTCCTTTGCCAGCATGCGCCGGCTGATGGACGTTTTCGCCTACGACCGCAACCTGGTCAACGACGAGCTGGCCGAGCTGCGTTACCAGGCCAGTATCCGCCCCGGCTTTCAGGAATCCTTCGCCCAGATGTTCCCGGCCCCGCGCCAACGCTGGGTCGACGGGCTGGCCAGCGACGAAGCGGACATCCGCGCCCTGCCCCACGAAACACTGGTGATCCATGGCCGCGAGGACCAGGTGATTCCGCTGGCGGCCTCGCTGACCCTGGCCGAATGGATCGCCCGCGCCCAGTTGCACGTCTTCGGCCAGTGCGGCCACTGGACCCAGATCGAACACGCCGAGCGTTTCGCCCGCCTAGTTGAGAATTTCCTCGCCGAGGCCGACGCCCTCCATTCCTGAGAGAGACCGATATGGACAAGACATTGATCAACGAACTCGGCGACGAGCTCTACCAGGCGATGGTCCAGCGCGAGACCGTCACGCCGCTGACCAGCCGCGGCTTCGACATTACCGTCGAGGACGCCTACCACATTTCCCTGCGCATGCTGGAACGGCGCTTGGCTGCCGGCGAGCGGGTGATCGGCAAGAAGATCGGCGTCACCAGCAAGGCCGTGCAGAACATGCTCGGCGTGCACCAGCCGGACTTCGGCTACCTCACCGATGCCATGGTCTACAACAGCGGCGAAGCCATGCCGATCAGTGAGCGGCTGATCCAGCCGCGCGCCGAAGGCGAGATCGCCTTCATCCTCAAGAAGGACCTGATGGGGCCGGGCGTGACCAACGCCGACGTGCTGGCCGCCACTGAATGCGTGATTCCCTGCTTCGAAGTGGTCGATTCGCGCATCCAGGACTGGAAGATCAAGATCCAGGACACCGTGGCAGACAACGCCTCCTGCGGGCTGTTCGTGCTCGGCGACCAGGCCGTCTCACCGCGCCAGGTCGATCTGGTCACCTGCGGCATGCTGGTGGAGAAAAACGGCCAGCTGCTCTCCACCGGCGCTGGAGCGGCTGCGCTCGGCTCGCCGGTCAACTGCGTGGCCTGGCTGGCCAACACCCTCGGCCACTTCGGCATCGGCCTGAAGGCCGGCGAAGTGATCCTGTCCGGCTCGCTGGTTCCGCTGGAACCGGTCAAGACCGGTGATTTCATGCGCGTCGAGATCGGCGGCATCGGCAGCGCCAGCGTGCGCTTCATCTGATCGAGGACAGCCTGATGAGCAAGAAACTGAAAGTAGCGATCATAGGCCCAGGCAACATCGGCACAGACCTGATGATCAAGGTGATACGCAACGCACAGTACTTGGAAATGGGGGCCATGGTGGGTATCGACCCGGCCTCCGATGGCTTGGCCCGTGCTCAGCGCATGGGTGTGGCGACCACCCATGAAGGCGTCGAAGGGTTGATCAACCTGCCGGAATTCGCCGACATCGATTTTGTCTTCGATGCCACTAGCGCCTCCGCCCATGTGCAGAACGATGCCTTGCTGCGTCGTGCTAAACCCGGCATCCGCCTGATCGACCTGACCCCGGCGGCCATCGGCCCTTACTGCGTACCGGTAGTGAATCTGGAAGAGCACCTCGCCAAACTCAACGTCAACATGGTCACCTGCGGTGGCCAGGCCACCATCCCGATGGTCGCCGCGGTATCGCGTGTGGCCAAGGTGCATTATGCCGAAATCGTCGCCTCGATCGCGTCGAAATCGGCTGGTCCCGGCACTCGCGCCAATATCGATGAGTTCACCGAGACCACCAGCAAGGCCATCGAAGTGATCGGCGGCGCTGCCAAGGGCAAGGCGATCATCGTCATGAACCCGGCCGAGCCGCCGCTGATCATGCGTGACACGGTGTTTGTGCTGTCCGAAACCGTCGACCAGGCACTGGTCGAGGCCAGCGTAGAGGAGATGACCAGCGCCGTGCAGGCCTACGTGCCGGGTTATCGTCTCAAGCAGAAGGTGCAGTTCGACGTGATTCCCGAATCCGCGCCGCTGCATATCCCAGACCTCGGCACATTCAGCGGTTTGAAGACCTCGATCTACCTCGAAGTCGAAGGTGCCGCCCACTACTTGCCGGCCTACGCCGGCAACCTCGACATCATGACCTCCGCCGCGCTGGCTACCGCCGAACGCATGGCGCAGTCGCTGCTGAACGCCTGAGGACCGAACCATGACCTTCAACCCCGGCAAGAAACTCTATATCTCAGACGTAACCCTGCGCGACGGCAGCCATGCGATTCGTCACCAGTACTCGATCCAGAATGTTCAGGACATCGCCCGCGCGCTGGACAAGGCCCGCGTCGACTCCATCGAAGTGACCCACGGTGATGGCCTGCAGGGCTCCAGCTTCAATTACGGTTTCGGTGCGCACAGTGACCTGGAGTGGATCGAGGCCGCCGCCGATGTGATCCAGCACGCCCGGATTACAGTGCTGCTATTACCCGGAATCGGCACCGTGCATGACCTGAAAGCCGCCTATGACGCCGGCGCCCGCTCGGTGCGCGTGGCCACACACTGCACCGAGGCGGATGTCTCGCGACAGCACATTGAGTATGCCCGTGAACTGGGCATGGACACCGTCGGCTTTCTAATGATGAGCCACATGATTCCGGCTGAGCAACTGGCAGCGCAAGGCAAGTTGATGGAGACCTACGGCGCACAGTGCATCTACATGGCCGATTCCGGTGGCGCGATGAACATGAACGACATCCGCGACCGCATGCGCGCTTTCAAGGCGGTGCTGAATCCGCAGACCCAGACCGGCATGCATGCGCACCACAACCTCAGCCTCGGCGTGGCCAATTCCATCATCGCGGTGGAAGAGGGCTGCGACCGCATCGACGCCTCGCTGGCTGGAATGGGCGCTGGCGCCGGCAACGCGCCGCTGGAGGTGTTCATCGCCGCCGCGGAGCGCCTCGGCTGGAACCATGGCACCGATCTCTACACGCTGATGGACGCCGCCGACGATATCGTCAGGCCGTTGCAGGACCGTCCGGTGAGAGTTGATCGCGAAACCCTCGGCCTGGGTTATGCCGGGGTCTACTCCAGCTTCCTGCGCCACGCCGAGGTGGCAGCCGCGAAGTATGGGCTGAAGACCCTGGACATTCTCGTAGAACTGGGCAGGCGCGGGATGGTCGGTGGCCAGGAAGACATGATTGTCGACGTCGCCCTCGATCTGCTGGCAGCCCGCAAGGAGCAACAGGCATGAATCGTACCCTGACCCGCGAACAGGTGCTGGCCCTGGCCGAGCACATCGAGAACGCCGAACTGCAGGCCCATGACATCCACAAGGTCACCAACGATTATCCCGAGATGACCTTCGCCGATGCCTACGACATCCAGTGGGAAATCCGCCGGCGCAAGGAGGAGCGCGGCAACAAGATCGTCGGCCTGAAGATGGGCCTGACCTCATGGGCGAAGATGGCACAGATGGGCGTGGAGACGCCGATCTACGGCTTTCTCGCCGACTACTTCAGCGTGCCCGACGGTGGCGTGGTGGATTGCTCCAAGCTGATCCATCCGAAGATCGAGGCGGAAATCGCGGTGGTCACCAAGGCACCGCTGCAAGGCCCCGGTTGCCACATCGGTGACGTGATTGCAGCGATCGACTACGTGATCCCCACCGTCGAGGTGATCGACTCGCGCTACGAGAACTTCAAGTTCGACCTGATCAGCGTGGTGGCCGACAACGCCTCCTCGACCCGTTTCATCACCGGCGGCCAGATGGCCAATCTGGAGGACGTCGACCTGCGCACCCTCGGCGTGGTGATGGAGAAGAACGGTGAGGTGGTAGAACTTGGTGCCGGCGCCGCAGTGCTCGGCCATCCGCTGTCCAGCGTGGCGATGCTCGCCAACCTGCTGGCAGAGCGCGGCGAACACATACCGGCCGGCACCTTCATCATGACCGGTGGCATCACGGCTGCGGTATCGGTGGAGCCGGGCGACAACATCACCGTGCGCTATCAGGGGCTTGGCAGCGTCTCCGCGCGCTTCATCTGAGCCATTCGGCCGCCCTGCCCGGGCGGCCTTCTTATTCAGGAGGCACAACATGCCCATTGCCCAGATCCACATTCTTGAAGGCCGCAACGACGAGCAGAAGGAAACCCTCATCCGTGAGGTCAGCGAGGCCATATCGCGCTCCCTGGATGCGCCGCTGACCAGCGTGCGAGTGATTATCACGGAGATGGCCAAGGGCCACTTCGGTATCGGCGGCGAACTGGCCAGCAAGGTCAGACGCTGAAGTGGAGATGCCCAAGGGCACTTCGGGTCGAGGAACCAGACCTGCATTGGGACGCGGCCACAAAGAGCGCGGGCAAGTGACTGCCTGTTATTTTAAGCATGCCTAAAGCGAGGAAAAGTGCAGAGCGGCTGGTCCGTTTGTTACGCCGAGTTGCCTGTCTGGGTAGCGAGGTGGTTTCAAGGCCGCCCACTTGCGGTACGGAGAATTGTGGGCGGGAAATATGTGGCATATATATGCTTTCCAAAAAACAATAAAAAAGAGCGAGTCAAAAATGAAGCAATATCCGAACCTAACCCGTCTGCTGGTGTCTGTGAGCGCCAGTCTGCCGCTCAGTACCCTAGCCGCTGAAGGCGGTTTCATCGAAGACACCACGGCGACGCTGCAAGCGCGCAACTATTATTTCAGTCGGGATTTCTCGGACATTGAGGGCCCCAACCAGCAGTCCAAGGCCGAAGAGTGGGCGCAGGGCTTCATTCTCAGAGTGAATTCTGGCTACACCCAGGGCACAGTCGGTTTCGGCGTCGACCTGCTGGGAATGCTGGGCATTAAACTCGACAGTAGCCGCGAGAGGGTGAATACCGGCTTGCTACCCCTGGATAGCGGCGAGGCGGTCGATGACTTCAGCCGCCTTGGAGCGGCGCTAAAGGTGCGCCTGTCGCAGACCGAACTGAAGATCGGCGAGCAAACCCCGAACCTGCCGGTGCTTACCTTCTCTGATATTCGCCTGCTGCCCCCGACTTACCAGGGCGCTAGCATCATTTCCCGCGAGTTCGACGGACTGACCCTACAAGGCGGTCAATTCCGTTCCAACAGTCTGCTGAACGAGGCGGGTGACGACAAGATGCGCGCCAAGCTCGGTCATCTGCCGCAGCTGGCGGGGAACGCCGCGACCGACCGCTTCAACTACGCAGGTGCCGATTACGCCTTCAACGATAAGCGCACCTCGGTCGGCGTCTGGTACGCGCAGTTGGAAGACATTTTTAACCAGCGTTTCTATAGCCTCAAGCACAGCGAGCCGGTGGGTGACTGGGGACTGGGCGCTAACATAGGCTTCTACGACTCCAAGGAAGACGGTGATCAGCTGCTGGGCAATATCGATAATCAGGCGGTTTTCTCCCAGTTGTCGGCCAAGTATGGCGGGAACACCTTCATGGTCGGCTATCAGGCCATGTTCGGCGATGACGCCTTCCCGCGTCTCTTCAACAACGTTTCGCCGCTGGGCAATGAAGTCCCCACCTATGAGTTCGCCGGAGCCGACGAGCGCTCCTGGCAGGTTCGCCATGACTACGACTTCGCTGCGCTGGGTCTTCCCGGCTTGGTTGTAGTGGTCTAATTTCCCCGGACACCTCGATAGGTGGAAAATGCATCTATCGAGGAGTTTTTCATGACCACCAAACGCAGGACATTCGACGACAGCTTCAAGCTGCAAGTCGTGAAGATGATCAAGGACCAGGGGCTGACCGCTCCGCAGGTCTGTCGCGATCTGAATATTGGTGAGACAGCCGTCCGGCGCTGGGTTCAGCAGTACGAGGCTGAGCAATTGGGTCAGCCCGGGATCGGTAAACCACTAACATCCGAACAGCAGCGAATCCGGCAGCTGGAGCAGGAAAACCGCCAGCTCAAGATGGATAACGATGTATTAAAAAAAGCCACCGCCTTCTTTGCCCGCGAGCTGAAGTAACGTATCGCCTGGTTCGGCAGCTGCAACAGAAGGCTTATTCGGTGGCGTATGTCTGTCGGCTGCTGGGGGGCAGCCGATCGGGGTTCTACGAGGCAAACAGGCGTGCCGACACGCCAGCATCGGTTTGCCCCGTGACCGTGCAGCTCAAAGCGTCGTTTGATGCGAGTGGCGGCTGCTATGGGAGCCGTCCGTTACGTAAAGCGTTGCGCGCCAAGGGTATGGAAATCGGCGTTTATAAAATTCGTCGCTTGATGCGTGCCAACGGCCTGCGTTCGGCTTGGAAGCGTAAGTTTGTGCACACGACCGATAGCAAGCACGACCTGCCAGTTGCCGACAATGTACTGAATCGTCAATTCGAGCCTGAGGCGGTAAACAAGGCCTGGGTAGCGGACATTACCTACATCCGGACCCGCAGCGGCTGGCTGTACCTGGCTGTGGTATTGGATTTGTTCTCACGCAAGATCGTGGGTTGGTCCATGGCCCCGAACATGCCTGCCGAGCTGGTGTGTAGTGCAATGCTGCTGGCAATTGCTCAGCGTCAACCGCCACCTGGCCTGATCGCCCACTCGGATCGCGGTAGCCAGTACGCCAGCGCAAGCTACAGAGCGTTGCTGGCGCGAAATGACATGCAGCAAAGCATGAGCCGTAAAGGTAACTGCTGGGACAACTCAGTGATGGAACGCTTTTTTCTGAGTTTGAAAATGGAGCGGGTATGGCGCCGCGACTACGCCAATCACGCAGAAGCGATACGTGACATCGTGGAATACATCGTTGGGTTTTACAACAACGAGCGGCTGCACTCGAAACTGGGATATCTGCCACCGACCGTTTACGAGCGGGCGATGGCGTCGAAACCACCTATCGAGGTGTCCGGAATTAGTTGACCACTACAGGTGACCACGGTGCGCTTCATCAAGGGAGACAACGTCGACACTGGCAGGGGCTTCGAGGGCAAGGAGTGGGAGCGTGATCTAGATGTGGGTTACACCTTCCAGAGCGGCGCGCTCAAGAACCTCGGTGTGCGGCTACGCAATGTCGTTGCCCGTTCCAACTACCGCAGCGACATAGACGAGAACCGCCTGATTTTCAACTACACCTGGAACCTGCTGTAAACCGCCGCTTCCCGGCGGCTGGTCTGCCGGGAAGCGAGGCTATAACCGACGAGAGATTTTTTGCAGTGCAGCATTGGAGAGTCACCATGAACAAGAATAAAAAACGCGCTTCCACCTTCCACGGCCTTCTGCCTGGGATCCTGTTCACCACCCTGTGCGGTCTGGCTCACGCGGATGAGCCAATCAAGATTGGCCTTTTGATGTCATACAGCGGCACATACGCCGCGCCAAGTGAAGCTGCTACCAATGGTTTGAAGTTGGCTATTGAGCAGTACGACAACCAGCTTGGTGGGCGTCCAGTCGAGTACGTAGTGGTCGATGATGGCGCCGACCCCGGCAAGGCGGTGCAAAATATGCAGCGCCTGGTGTCCGGTGCTAATGTGGATGTGGTGGTTGGTCCGATACATTCTGGCGTTGGCATGGCCGCGGTCAAGGTCGCCCGGGAGACCGGTGTGCCGCTGATCATCCCCAACGCAGGCTTCAACGCGGCCACCGGCCCGCTGTGCGCGCCGAACATCTTCCGTACCTCATTCAGCTCCTGGCAGACCGCCTACCCCATGGGTCAGGTGGCCGCCGACCGTGGTTACCAGAATGTCATCACCCTGGCCTGGCGCTACGGCTTCGGTACCGAGTCGGTGGACGGCTTTAAGGAGGGTCTCGAGCAGGCCGGTGGCAAGGTGCTTAAGGAGCTCTATGTACCGTTCCCTGAAGTGGAGTTCCAGAGCCATCTCACCGAGATTGCTGCGCTCAAGCCGGACGCGGTGTTTGTCTTCTTCGCCGGTGGCGGTGCCGCCAAGTTCGTCCAGGATTATGCAGCGTCGGGCCTGCAGGGACGGATTCCGCTGCTTGGCTCGGGCTTCCTCACTGAGGGCACCTTGGAGGCTCAGGGGCAAGCAGCCGAGGGCCTGTTGACCACCCTTCATTATGCCGAGGGTCTGGCAACCGAGAAGAACTTGGCGTTCCGCCAGTCCTACCGGCAGAGGTTCGCCAAGGAGGCGGACGTCTACGCGGTTCAGGGCTACGACGCTGGCCTGTTGCTAGCCCAGTCGCTGCAAACGGTGGGAGGCAACAGCCGTGATCGCGAAGCCTGGATCGCCGCGATGGAACAGGTGCGGATCGATAGTCCGCGCGGTGAGTGGCGCTTTTCCAAGGCGCATAATCCAATGCAAAACATTTACCTGCGCGAAGTGCAGGACGGCACCAACGTGGTGGTCGGTACCGCCGCCGAGGCGCTGTCTGATCCAGCGCTGGGATGCGAAATGAACTGAGGTTACTTTCCAGTAGCGAGGTCATTTTATAGGTGTAACGCGTAGCGGAGCTATAGCCCCGGGTCTCTTAAGGCCGACAAACAAAAATAAAAAGGAAAATCAAATGGGTTTATTCAAGGTAAAGGCAAAACGCTTTGCACCGGGTGCAGCCGCGGCTGCACTCATGACTCTTACAATGACGGGCGCAGCCTCGACGCAAGAGCAGGTCAAGATCGGTCTGCTACTCCCCTACTCAGGCACATTCGGAATGCTCGGCACCAACGCGGACCGAGGTATGCGCCTTGCGATCGAACAGCACGGAAACAAGCTCGGGGGACGCGAAGCCAAGTTTGTCGTGGTCAACAGCGAGGCGGACCCAGGCAAGGCTGTTAGCAATATGCAGAAGCTCATCTCCGGCGAGAATGTCGACTTCGTGATTGGCCCGGTCCACTCGGGCGTCGCCATGGCTGCGATCAAGGTAGCGCGTCAGACCGGCACCATTTTGGTGATCCCCAACGCCGGCCTGAACGTGGCCACGCGTGAGTTGTGCGCACCCAATATATTCCGTACTTCGTTCTCAAACTGGCAGGCCGATTACGCTATGGCCAAGCCGGCCTATGATGCGGGCTATCGCCGCATCGTGACAATATCCTGGCGCTATGCAGCCGGTACCGAGCATCTGGGCGGCTTCGAGGAAGAATTCGAGCGCCTCGGCGGCGAGATCGTCAAGCAGATCCTGGTTCCTTTCCCCAGCGTCGACTTCCAAGCCCAGCTGACCGAGATCGCATCAATCAAGCCCGATGCTGTTTATACCTTCTTCGGAGGTGGCGGTGCCGTGAAGTTCATTCAGGACTACGCCGACGCCGGCCTCAAGAATACGATTCCGCTGCTCTCCACCGGCTTCCTGACCGAGAGCCTTGACGGGCTGGGCGACCGCGCGGCCGCGCTCGATCGCATGCCGCTGGCGATGCGCATGACCTGCGACCAGGGGCGGGAGATGGCGCAGCACGCCCAGACCACCCAGAGAACCGGTGTTGGCGATAGTCTTCTGCGATCCTCATAGCCCTTGGCCGCGCAGCAGCAACGAAAACGTCAACCGCCTGATCCGCCAATACCTGCCAAGGGGACGGACTTGTCGGTACACAGCCAAGAAGAACGCGACGCCATTGCACTGCAACCGAGTATGCGACCGCTTTAGCGCTTCGACTTCAAGTGCCTGAGAAGTCACGAATGAGGTAATGCAGGAAGCCCTGGATATACGGCAGCTGTTCCAGCTTCAATCAATAACAGTGTTGCACTCAGCTCCTGCAACTGGCCAGCTAAAGTCCTAGGCTTTTCCGGGAGGTTCTTACTGACGGAGGAAAGACTTTGCAAACAGAGGAAAGGAATACCGCGGGTAGTGCTGAAGAAGCCAGGTCGAATCGCCTCGATAGTCACGCTCTTAGCAACGGCATCACTGCCTTTCTTTTCGGGGTGACGGGTCCCTTGGCTATCCTTATCATGGTGGGCCGTGATGGAGGTCTGAGCGATGTAGATCTCGCCTCCTGGATCTTCGGTGCCTACGGTCTCAGTGGGGTGCTGAGCCTGTACTTTTGCTGGCGATACCGGCAGCCGCTAGGGATGGCCTGGACGATCCCGGGCGCGCTGCTGCTGCCGTCGGCGCTCGACCACCTGAGCTTTGCGGAAGTCATTGGGGCCTACTGGGTAACTGCTCTACTCATCACATTACTCGGCTGGAGCGGGCTCATTAACTGTGTGATGCGCCGCATTCCAATACCCATCGTCATGGGCATGGTCGCCGGCGTTTTCCTGCCGCTGGGAGTTAAAGTTGTCACCGCGTTTACCAGTAACGCGCTGCTCGCCACCGTAAGCCTCGGAGTATTCATGCTCTTCTCCGTCTTGCCAGCGCTAGGGAGCCGACTGCCGCCGGTGCTGGCCGCGCTGCTCGCCGGTGGCGCGGTAGCTTGGACTACGGGCGGCATCGCGCCACTGGGCGTGGTGCCAACGCTCCTAGCGCGTCCTATTATGTACATGCCAGAGTTCTCGCTGCAGGCTCTGGTAGAGATGGTCATTCCGCTCATGATAACTGTGCTGGGCATTCAGAACGCACAGGGCTTTGCGGTACTGCAGCAGGTCGATCACCCACCGCCTGTGAAGGCCGTTACGGTGGGGTCCGGGCTGGGCTCGATGCTGTTCGCGGTGGTCGGTTCGGTGCCCGCCTGTCTTACCGGGCCGACCAACGCGATTCTCGTCTCCAGCGGCGCGCAGCATCGGCAGTGGATCGGCGGCATGGTCTTCGCTGTCTTAATGATTATTTTTGGCCTTTTTGCACCGGTCGCAACAGCCGTTGCGTTGGCGGTGCCGCTGGCCTTGATTGGGCTAATCGGCGGACTGGCCATGATCCGGGCGTTGCAGGGCGCTTTCCAAGGCGCCTTTTGCGGCGAGTGTCCGCTTGGTGCTCTGGTCGCCTTTGTGGTGTCGGTGGCCGGTGTACCAATTCTGAATATAGGCGCTCCGTTTTGGGGTCTCGTGTTCGCATTCATCGCGTCTTGGCTACTCGAGCGTGACAGCCTGCGTAGGGTAATGGTGCCTAAGGAAACTCTGAAAAAGACTTCCTGATTTTGTCAGAATATCCTGATGTCAACCGCCGAGTTGTCTGATGAGGCAGATGAGCCGGTTGCCGAAACGCGTTTCTTCAATTGCCACGCGGCGCCGGGGAACCTGATACGTCTTGGTGGTTTTCGTTCGGCGGTCTGCCGTCTAGCTAGGACGGCAAGCTTTCAAATATCAATGGTCATGTTAAGGGCGCCTCGTTGACCTCTACTACATACCTAAACCCGGAAACGCACATCGTTATCCTGAGGATCTCTTTGCGTCACATACCCCGAGGCAGGAGCCCTATGCGGTTATCCCGCACGTACGGATCTGAGCGGAGGGCGGCAGGTAACTGCCGTCCCTACCACGACCGATGAAACCCCGGTGCAAATGCTTGCGCCCGGCATGAAGAAGACGCAGCGGGTTTACGTGTGGCCTATGCTGCCAGCGCGTTCGCCGAGCTGCGCGCCATAGTCTATGACTTCAGTCCCAGCCGAGCCGGCGAGCATGCCCGTGCCTTCCTCGGTGACTGGAGAGGCCAGCTGGTCTGTGATGACTTCGCCGCCTACAAGTTCTGCTTCGAGCAGGGGAAGGCGTGACCAAAATCGGCTGTATGGCCCGCGGCCCACGCCCGGCGCGAGTTCTACAGCCTGCACGTGGCCAACCAGAGCCCGCTGGCCGGACAGGCCCTGCACCAATATCGGTCAGCTGTACGCCATCGAGCGCGAGGTGCGTGACTGCCGCCTGACGAGCGACGCGAATACGCCACGCACAGGCCAGACCTCTCGACGATACCCTGCACACCTGGATGCTCGCCCAGCGCGAGCGCATCCATGAAGGCACGGCCATCTCCAAGGCGCTTGACCACAGCCTCAAGCGCTGGACGGCCCTGGTGCGCTGTCTCGACAACGGCAGGGAGGTGATCGATGGTTTTTAAAAAAATCTGATGCTCTACCTGACGGCGGGGCTCAAGTCCGACAAGCAGCCAGTCAAAAGAGCGAGGACAGGCTAGACTCCCTTGAATCGATGCACTTCATCTTGTGTCGACTCAGGGTGTCGGAAGGCAGCTCGCCGAATGTGCTCCTGTATTTCTCGGCGAAACGTCCCAGATGTAAGAAGCCGTAGTCTAGGGCCACCTCAGTGATACTACGTATATTGGTAGTGGGATTGCTCAAGCAGGCACGGACGCACTCAAGCTTGCGGTTGCGAATGTAATTCATGGGCGTGGTGCCGGTATGCTTCTCGAACATGGTGTAGAGGGAGCGTGGGCTCATCAGCGCCAGCTCCGCTAACTGCTCAAGGCTGATACTCCGTTTGACATTTTCCTCAATGAACTGAACGACTCGCTCGAAACATGGGTTGCCTTCGACGAAGCCTTTGCGGCTGACATTGCTGCTGAGCGTCTCGAGCAGCTTGGTAGCGATGATCTTCGTGTAGTGCTCCGCCACCAGGGTCATCGACATGTTATGTTCCGCTTCGTCACAAACCAGTCCGAGTAGATTGATGAAGCCATTAAGCTGCTGCAGGCTATGTCGGGGGGGGAAACGGATACCTCCACTCGGCTTCTGCCAATTGAGCTCATTGCATGCGCTATCAATGATAACCGAGGGCAATTTGACAATGAATTTCTCGCACTCCTCCGAATAAGTCAGCTCCGCGCGGTCATCCGGGTTGATCACCAATAGTTCGCCTGGCGCAAAATAGTGCTCCAAGCCATTGCCACGCCAAAGGCAATGACCCTTGAGCAATAGCTGCAGGTGATAGCAGGTTTCCAAGCCTGGCGAGGTCACCCTGACACTATCGCCATAGCTGATTCGACACAGGTCGAGGCCGCCAAAGTTTCGGTGGTTCAGGCTGCTTTTTGAGTCCCGGCCCTTGAGCAGGCGAATAGAGTGCGAACCGACATACTGGTTAACGTAGTCGGAAACTGCATAGGGGTCGGTATGGGCGAAAATCTGGCTTTTCTGGTTCAATAAGCAAACATTCATAGTCCACATCTCTTATTTTTATTAACGCGGGTTACAACGGAGCCAAGGGCCAAGCTACGCACGCATCATGCGTATCACGATATGCCTTAGCCGGACATGACGCAAGTCAACCAAGGGCCAAATGATTTTGGTCTTTGGCTCTGCTTTTAGTTCTGAGCCATGACGCCTGCGCGCCCCTTCTTTGTGGTCGGCACGCGCCAATGACTCTGGCCTCACAAAAATTGGTGGTCGGGCTAGCCTGCTTGGGCTCGCCCTCAGAAAGCTCTAGCAGGCCGTTGAAAAAAGCCAGAGCCCGCCTGGCTCTGGCAAAATGGCGACTATCCCCTTCTGCCGAAGCCAGCCTAAGCCTATGCGTGGACTCGACCTCAAACAAAACGAGCTTTTCAGCTATACGACGCTGGAGCAGCGCATCCCGAACGATCACCCGCTGCGTCCACTGCGCGAGCTGGTCGATGCTGTCTTGGCGTCGATGGATCGGGACTTCGACGGGCTGTACTCCACCCTGGGACGGGCCTCGATTGCGCCGGAGCGCCTGCTGCGCGCCTCGTTGCTCCAAGTGATCTACACCATTCGCTCCGAGCGGCAGTTGGTCGAGCAGATTGATTTTTTAACCTGCTGTTTCGCTGGTTCGTCGGCTTGTCGATGGACGAGCGCATGTGGGATCACTCGACCTTCAGCCAGAACCGCGACCGGCTGTTCAATCAGGATGTAGCGCGCCTGTTTTTTCAGCGCATCAAGTCCCTGGACGAATGGTCCGAGTACGCCAGCGACGAGCATTTCAGCGTCGATGGCACGCTGATCGACGCCTGGGCCTCGCACAAGTCCTTCATCAAGAAGGACGGCGGCGACCCACGGGAGGATGGCACGCGCAACCCCGATGCCGACTTCAAGGGCGAGAAGCGCAGCAACGCGACCCACCAGTCGACCACCGATCCTGAAGCCAAGTTGGCGCGCAAGAGCAATGGCGATGCCAGTCGCCTGGCGCACATGGCCCACACGATGATGGAGCACCGCAACGGCCTGATCGTGGATGTGGAATGCACCGAGTTCAATGGACGTGCCGAGGTGGAGGCGACCCTGGAGATGCTGGAGCGCACGGCCAAGCCGGGCAGCACGGTGGGGGCGGACAAGAATTACGACCAGAAGCGTTTTGTGCAGGGGGCGCGCGAGCTGAAGGTGACGCCGCATGTGGCGCACAAGCGCAAGGGCAGTGCCATCGACGGCCGCACCACGCGGCACCCGGGGTACGCCACCAGCCAGAAGATCCGCAAGCGGATCGAAGAAGGCTTTGGTTGGCTGAAGACGGTTGGCGGCCTGCGCAAGACTAAGCTGATCGGCCGCGCCAAGCTGAGTGCCCAGTTGCTGCTGGGCTTCTCGGTCTACAACCTGATCCGACTGGGGAGTCTGTCGGGTTGGTGGCGAGGCTCGCATGTATAGGGCGAGGTGCGCCCGAAAAACGCCGAAAGGCGTGAAAGTAGTGCTGAAACCGGTCAAAAAGGCCTGAATCCAGGCCTTTTGCGGCCTCCGTTAGGCCCAAGCGCTTGAAAAAGCGACACCCCGAACGGGTTGGGGCAGTCGAGGCCGAATTTTTCAACGGCCTGCTAGCAGCCTGTCGGTCTTGAGCCCCGCAGGCAGATAGAACATGGGTTTTCCGGAAAACAGGCGTTTTTCAGGGTTCATCATGCTTTTCAGGGGAAGGCGGCCTTGATTTTCAGTAAGAAGTAGTCCGAGTCCCGGAAACCATAGGCCATGCGCTTGATCACCTTGATACGGTTGTTCAGGCCCTCCAGCAGGCTGGTATGCATGGGAAAACGAGCGCTGGCGAGGATGCCGCGGTGTAGCGGTGCCAAGCCGCTTTCTCGGGCCTGCCGTAGCCAGGCCCGCCAGCGTTGCCAGCCTTCCCAGACGCTCGGGGGTACCAGACTTCCTTCAGCGCGTCCTTGAGCAGATAAACCGTGGCCAACGGCTGGTTGGCGGCGAGCAATTCCTGCACCTGCACGGCTTGGCCGCCCTTGAGGTGCTCAGCGTTGCGCAGCAGCAGCCAGCGGCTGCGCTTGACCACCTTGCGCGCTGGTTTGTTATCGCGCAAGGTGGTTGGCCTGGTCGACGCGGATACGGTCGATCACCTCACGACCGTAGCGCGCCACCCCATGGAACAGGTCGTACACCACTTCGGCTTGAGGGCAGTGCCGCTTCACTTCCAGGTCGAAAGCGGTGTTCATGTCCATGGCGACCGCCTCGATGTGCTGGCAATGCTCACCGAGCCACTCGAAGAATGGGCGAATCGCCTGGCGGCTGTGGCCGACCCACAGCACGCGTGTTCGCTCGGCATCCATGATCACCGTGGCGTAGCGATGGCGCTTGTGCAGGGCGAGCTCGTCCATCACCAGGCGCCGGACGTCGCCCGGCTCGATGACGCCTGCCTCCGCTTCCAGGCGGCGTTTGTCGAGGGCCTTGAGGGTGTGCCAATGCAGGCCGGTGAGCTGGCTGACGTGGCTGATGGGCAGTATCCGCAACAAGCCCTCGAGCCAGGCTTGCAAACGTCGAGTCAGGCGGGAAGCCGGCTCCAGCCAATCGTTCCGTTCGGTCACCCGCCCACACCGCAGGCAGTCGACGCGACGCATGGACAATTGGAGCAGCACCTGCTGATTCAGCAGGTCGCGGTCACGCACGTGGCGTAGACGCCGTTCGTGAATCAACGGACAGGGCTGTAGACAGCGCCCACACCAGGGCACTCGCGTGGCCTGGGGTTCGAGCTCGATCAGCAGGGTATTCTCAGCTACGGGGCGAGAGGCGACGACGTCGTAGCCTGGCCAGAAAGCGGCAAGATCAATAGGATGCACGGCGACAGCAGGGTGTGGGGGTTGGGATGTTGAGCGACTGCCAATTTACCCACTTCCCTGCCTGTCAACGCGCTCTTTCCCCAGAATCCGCGAAGAACCTTTATTCTTCCTATGCTCGAGCGCTCGCACTGGTGAGCGCCCTTAACAGTTGCCACGGGAGTATAAAGCACACCATGCTGCAGCTCGGGCTGCCTCGTAAAACCCTCTACAATAAAATAAAAAGGCACGGTCTGGACAAGGCTGCTTTCACGGAATCATGGACTCACGTATCTTCTCACACGTTCATTACCCGCTAGCGCAACTGCACGGCTGAGAAGCCTCTGTTGAGCGCCACTGAAGATTCCCAGATTTTCCCTGCGCTCCTGCAACTTCGGCCGAGGTCTTTCGTCTTGTGACTAACGTTTTTTTCAACGTCATCCTGCCAATACTGATTGTCGCGGCGGCCGGTGCCGGACTCAAACGCTGGCGCAATATCCCTGCGGCCCCTTTCAGCCAGATGATGCTATACCTGCTATCACCTGCGCTGGTGCTGGACTCTCTGCTTAATGCGAGCCTGCCGTTGGAGGCGACCGGACGGATCGTTGGCGCGATCCTGCTCATGAGCATCAGCCTGGTGGCCGTCAGCGCGCTGCTCAGCCGCAGCCTTGGTCACAACCGTCCCATGCAGAGTGGGTTTATGCTTGCCACGGCATTTCCCAACGCCGGCAACATGGGCCTACCTGTGGCCCTGCTCGCCTTTGGCCAGGAAGGCCTTGCTGTCGCGGTCATCATTTTTGCATCCCAGGCCATCCTGGGCTGGTCGCTGGGAGTCTTCATCGCGGCGCGCAGCCACAATGCGGGGCTCGGCCCCCTCAAACAAACCCTGAAGCTGCCGGTAGTATGGGCGATCGGGCTGGCCTTTCTGCTTCGCGTCACGGATACAACCCTGCCGCTCGCGCTCGCTCAGCCTTTAGAGATGCTGGGCCAGGCCTCAATTCCGATCATGCTGCTAATTCTGGGCTTCCAGCTTGAGAAAGGCGTAGCCCTGGACCGGGGTGCCAGCCTATTGGCGGCACTCGGCCTGAGGCTCATTGGCAGCGCCGTCTTGGCCTACCTGGTCAGTGAGCTGTTGGGTCTGGAAGGTGTTGCACAGCATACATTCATTGTTATGGCGGCCATGCCCACTGCTGTCTTCACGATAATCCTGGCAACCGAATTCGATGCCGAACCGCGTTTCGTCTCAAGTCAGGTGATCGCCAGCTCACTCCTGGGTTTTCTGACTCTGACCGTGCTGATAATGTTGCTGCAGAGCTTTGGCGGGAGCATTTAGTGAGCCGGGAACTCTAAATCACTCGAATCCGATCGCTAGCAGCCTGTCGGTCTTTCCCATGGTTTTCTGCGATCATGGCGGCCTGCCCTTAGCGAGACCCAGCATGAGCCGTTTCCGCCCAGTCGATCGCCACACCAGCTACCTGTTGCCGCCCTCCATCGAAGACTGGCTGCCGGAAAATCACCTGGCTCGCTTTATCGTCGAAGTCGTCGACGGGTGTGATCTTAGCGCGCTGGAGAAAGCGTACGCCGGGCGTGGCAGTAGCGCCTATCACCCGTCGATGCTGCTGGCCCTGCTGATCTATGGCTACGCCACCGGCGTGTTCTCCAGCCGCAAGATCGAGCGCGCCACCCATGACTCGGTGGCCTTCCGCTTCATCGCCGCTGACGCTCATCCCGATCACGATACCCTGGCCAGCTTCCGCCGCCGCTTTCTCGACGAACTGGCCGGCCTGTTCGTGCAGGTACTGCAAATGGCGCAGGAAATGCGCCTGCTCACGCTGGGCACGATCAGTCTGGATGGCACCAAGATCCACGCCAACGCATCGCGCCATAGCGCGCTGTCCCATGGGCATATCGAACAACTCGAAAATCAGCTCAAGAGCGAAGTGCAGACGCTATTCGCCCTGGCCGAGCAGGCGGATCAATCGGCCGTCCCGGACGGCATGAATCTGCCAGAGGAAATCGCTCGCCGTGAAACCCGCCTGGCGGCCATGGCCGAGGCGAAGAGCAAGATCCAAGCCCGTGCCAAGGCGCGCTTCGCCAAGGAGCAAGCTGAGTATCAGGCCAAGCTGGCGCAGCGGGAGGAAAAGGCCAAAGCCAGTGGCAAGAAACCACGCGGCAAAGCCCCCAAGCCACCCATTGCGGGGCCGACGGCCAAAGATCAGATCAACCTGACCGATGAAGACTCGCGCATCATGCCGGTATCCGGCGGCGGCTTCGAACAGGCCTACAACGCCCAGGCAGCGGTGGATACGACCAGCATGCTGGTGGTGGCGCCAGCCGTCACCCAGGCCTGCAACGACAAGGAACAAGTCGTGCCGATGCTGGCACAACTGGCCGAATTACCCGCCACGCTGGGCAAGCCCAGCGAACTGCTGACTGATAGCGGCTACTACCGCGCCGCCAATTCCAACGCCTGCACCGCGAGCAGCATCGAGCCGCTGATGGCGGTCAAGCGAGAGGAGCATCACCCCTCGCCCTGCGCGCGCTTCACCGAGCCACCGGCCTTGGCCGCCGACGCCACCCCGGCGCAGCACATGGCGCACAAGCTGAAAACCAAGGTGGGTCGTGCGCGGTATGCGTTGCGCAAGCAAACGGTGGAGCCGGTGTTCGGCATCATCAAGTCGGTGCTGGGCTTTCGGCAATTCTCGCTGCGTGGAATGAAAAAGGTCAGCGGCGAATGGACGCTGGTGTGCCTGGCGTGGAACCTGAAACGCATGGCCGTATTACGCCTGAAAATCGGAAATTGAGCAAAAAAATAGGTATAAATCCGGGAAATTGGCAAAAAAACGCCTGTTTTCCGGAAAATCTAATGTTCTATATGCCTGTCGGACTTGAGTTCACGAGAGGGGCATCAGGAGCGAAGGCGAAGCCATTCGTCCACAGCCGGCAGCGACGTGCCCACGAGATCCAGCCGTCGAGCAGGGCTAACGGCGTGGCGTGCTTGATAGAGTTGGCGCAATGCCTCTTTCAGGCGCAAGGCACGTGCTGTCTTCAGGCCGCTGCGCTGCAGCCAATGCATGGTGTCGATCTGTTTGCGATACCAGTGCGCCGCGCGCTTGAGCAACGCCCAACGACTGCCTTTTAGCTCCGGCGCGAGCTTCACTTCCGCACGCCGAACCTGGTCGAGCGCCCGACTGGCCAGCGCCACCACATGAAATGGATCGAAGGCGAGGCGCGCCTGCGGATGCTGCTTGGCCGCGCCCGCCTGGAAGGCCCTGGGCAGTCGATGCCAATGTCGGTGATCGCGTCGGGCTCGCCACCATACGCACGCAGATCGGCTGCGAACGTCGCAAAGGTCTGGGCATCCCGGCCCGGCGTGGCGAACAGCAAGCGCCGCGCATCGGTATTATGGAACAACGTCACGTAGAGCGCTGGCCGCGACGGGCGTTAGTCTCGTCCACACCCGGCCGCCGCGCCGCGCTGAAGTTCACTGCGTGCACCCCACCCACGGCGGTGGGCATCGATGAGACGCGAAACTGGAAGAAGTGCAGGTGCTGCCAACGGCGCTCGCCCCGGTCGTGGATTGGCTGCTCCGGCGCAGGGCACGCCGGACACGGCAAGCGCTAGCTTGGCACTCTACGAAGTAGATTACGTGAATCCGGTTCGCAGCCCGTTCCGATTGTTTGCGGCAGGTTCCAGCCGACCACCGCAGCATCCCGCCATCCAAACGACTGTGGAACGGCGTGATGACACCCCATGGCAACCCGATGACCCCTTGCCGCCGTGTGCCGGCCTTGGCGCTGATCATCGCGCTGGCCGGCGTATCGCCCGCATCGGCCGGCGATGCCACCGCTGAACACGAGCAGCTCGCCGCGCTCGCGCGCCAGCTCGACCTGATCGACCGACTGGTCGAGCACGCCACCAGCACCGCCCCGCAGGCGCGCGCCCGCTACCACTTCGACTACGCCCGGCTGCGCGCCGACCTGCAGCGCGTTCGCACCGGCCTGCAGGACTACCTCGTGCCCCAGCGCGCCCAGCCGCGCGATCCCGTCCCGCTGGCCGGCGATTACGTCCGCCGCGAGCGCGCCGACGACGAGGAACCGTCGCCATGACGCCCTCTGCCGATCAGGTCGCCGCCTTCCAGGCCAACGGCGGCTTTGCGCCTTCGGCCGTCTCCGCCGTGGTGCTGGGCTTCGTGTTCGCCGTGTTGCTGCTGTGGGGCGTGTGGGCCATGCGCACCGCCTATGTCGGCTGGGCCGAGCACCGCATCACTGAACGTCAGTTCCTCGCCGTCGTCGTGCGCTTCGTGGCGATGTACCTGGTGCTGGCCTTCTTCCTCCTCTCCTGACCGTCACGAAGGGCCATACGCCATGAACACGCCAACGACATCCCATCGCATTCCGTCCCGCATCGCCGCGCCGCTGCTGCCGCTGGCGCTCTTGGGGCTGCCGCCATCCGCGTTCGCGCAGGGCCTGCCGACCATGGAAGACCCATCGCGCGGCCAGGGCAGCGGCATCCTGCAGACCCTGCAGAACTACGGCTACGACATCGTGCTGCTGATCGCGCTGCTCGTGGTCGCCTCGATGTTCGTCGGCGTCTGCTACCACGCCTACACCCGCTACTCGGAGATCCACGCCGGCCGCGCCACCTGGGGGCAGTTCGGCCTGACGGTCGCCGTGGGCGCGATCCTGCTGGTGGTGGGCATCTGGCTGCTCACCGAGGCCACCGGCGTGCTGTGAGGGCGGCAAGCGATGGCCGTCCCTGCGGAGACCCCGCGCGACACGCTGGTGACCTTCCTGCCGCACCGGCTGAACCGCCAGCCGGTGGTCGTGCGCGGGTTGACCGCCGACGAGTTGTGGATCTGCGCCGGCCTGTCGGCCGCCGCCGGGTTCGCGCTCGGCGTGCCGCTGGCCTGGCTCACGCACAGCATCGCCATGGTGCCCACGCTGATCGTCGCCGGTATCGCGCTGGGCGTCTTCATCGGCGGCGGCTTCCTGCGCGCACAGAAGCGCGGCCGGCCCGAGACCTGGCTATACCGGCAGCTCCAGTGGCGGCTGGCCCTGCGGCACCCGGCGCTGGCAGCGCTGCTGGGCTGGCAGCGCCTCATTACCCGCTCGGGCTACTGGACGACCCGGCGCAATGCCGATCGAGGGGCGCCATGAGCCGTTTCAGGAACGAGGTTGCGCACCTGCAGGCGCACGTGAGGACGCTGCGCCTGGGCGCCGGCGCGCTGTTCGCGGTGGTGCTGCTGCTCGGCTTCGGTTGGTGGACTGCGCCGAAGAGTCTCACCATCCATGTGCCGCCGGACCTGCGCTCGGGCAGCACGCGCAAGTGGTGGGAGGTGCCGCCCGAGAGCGTGTATGCCTTCACCTTCTACATCTGGCAGCAGGTACAGCGCTGGCCCACGAGCGGCGAAGAGGACTATCCACGCAACCTGCGCGCGCTGTCGGCCTACCTGACGCCGAGCTGCCGGGCCTTCCTGCAGCAGGACTACGAGTACCGGCGTGCCAGGGGCGAGTTGCGTCAGCGCGTGCGCGGCATCTACGAGATTCCCGGCCGCGGCTACGGCGACAATCCGGCCACGCGCGTCAAGGTGGTCTCCGACCGCGATTGGATCGTCACGCTCGACGTGAGCGCGGACGAATACTACGGCTCCGAGCAGGTCAAGCGCGCCCTGGTGCGCTACCCCATCAAGGTCGTCCGGCTGGACATCGACCCCGAGCGCAACCCCTTCGGCCTGGCGCTGGACTGCTACGCCAGCGCACCCCAGCGCATCGAACCACCGCCGACGCCCACGCCGACCCGGGCCGGCACGCCCGCCAACGCCTCCGGCCGCCTGCAGGGAGGCTCCCCATGAAGTCCGTCGTCTTGTCGGCCCTGGCCGCCGTCCTGCTGACCCTCGGTTTCGTGCCGGCCAGCCAGGCCGTGGAAATCCTGCGCTGGGAGCGGCTGCCCCTGCCGCTGCCGCTGGTGGTCGGCCAGGAGCGCGTGGTCTTCATCGACCGCAATGTGCGCGTCGGCGTGCCGACCGGTGTTGGCGACCACCTGCGCGTGCAGAGTACGGGTGGCGCGATCTACCTGCGGGCGAGCGAGCCGATTCCGCCAACGCGGCTGCAACTGCAGGACGTGGAATCCGGCGCGCTGATCCTGCTCGACATCGCCGCCGAGCCGGCGCAGGACGGCCAGGCGCCGCTGGAGCCGGTGCGCATCGTGGCAGCGGAAGCCCCCGCCAAGCGCTACGGCGGCGGTGCGGCAAGTGGCGCGGACGCGCAGGCCGATGCGCCCGCAGACAAATCGGTTCCCCGGCGCGAAACGCCGCTACCGATCGTGCTGACGCGCCATGCCGCACAGAACCTGTACGCGCCGCTGCGCACCGTCGAGCCGGTGTCCGGCATCGGGCGCGTGAACCTGCGCCGCGACCTCGCGCTGGACACCCTGCTGCCGACGCTGCCGGTGCACGCGCGGGCGCTGGCCGCGTGGCGCCTGGAAGACCAGTGGGTGACGGCCGTGCGACTCACCAACACCGCCGCGCGCTGGCTCGACCTCGACCCGCGCGCGCTGCAGGGGAACTTCGTGGCGGCGACCTTCCAGCATCCGAACCTGGGGCCGGCCGGCACCCCGTCCGACACCACGGTGCTCTACCTGGTCACGCGCGGCCACGGCCTGGCCGAATCGCTGCTGCCGGCGCTGAGCCCGATCGACGCCACCGTGAACCTGCCGCCGGCCGCCGCGGCCGGCTCGACCGCAGGAGCGCGCGATGAAGAGTAATCCGCTGCTCAAGTGGCTGCTGATCCCGATGGCGCTGCTGCTGGTGTTCGTCGGCATCAAGCTGTTCTCCGGCGCCCCCGGCGGCCAGCCCGCGCCCAAGGGCGCGGCCGGTACGCTCACGCCCGAGGAGATGAAGGCCCTGGGCATCGCCGGCGACACGCCGCGCGATACCGTCGCCACGCTGGTGGCCCAGGTCAAGCAGTTGCGCACCGAGCTACAGAGCGCGCTCGGCGACAACAGGCAGCACAAGGCCGAGAACGAGCGCCTGCGGGCGCGGGAAAGCGCGATCGACCAGCGCATCCAGAGCGCGCTGGAAGGCGAGCGCAACCGCCTGGAGCAGGAGCGCACCCAGGTGGCCAGCGACAGGCAGCAGACCCAGGGTCTGCTGCAGGACTTGCAGCGGCAACTGGACGGCCTTGCCGGCAAGGGTGGCCCGTCCGACCTGCCCGTCGGGCTGGGGCTGGAAGAGGGTGACGGCCAGCGCTTCGAGCGCGGCACCAGCGGCATGCGGTGGGTCGAGCCCGACGACGCCAAGGTCGACGCCACGAAAGGCAGCAAGGAGCCGAGCTTTCCCCAGAGCTTCGGGCCGGCCCAGAAAAGCCTGTCGGCCGCAGTGGAATCCGTCGCCGACGTTGGCAGCAGCGCGGTGGGCGCATCCACGCAGGCTGTCTACACCGTGCCGTCGAACGCGACGCTCATGGGGTCGATTGCCATGACGGCGCTGATCGGGCGCGTGCCGATCGACGGAACCGTCAACGACCCGTACCCCTTCAAGGTGCTGATCGGCCCGGACAACCTCACGGCCAACGGCATCGACATCCCCGACGTGGCCGGCGCCGTGGTCAGCGGCACGGCCTCGGGCGACTGGACGCTGTCGTGCGTGCGCGGGCAAATCCGCTCGGTCACGTTCGTGTTCCAGGACGGCACCATCCGCACGGTGCCCGAGGACGGCAACCGGGACCAGCGCAGCGGGCAAGCCAGCGCCAACAGCACGACGAGTGCCACGCAAGGCGGCCTCGGCTGGATCAGCGATCCCTACGGCATTCCCTGCGTCAGCGGCGAGCGGCGCAGCAACGCGCAGCAGTACCTCGGCAGCCAGGCGCTGATCACCGCGGCCGGCGCGGGCGCGGCCTCGCTCATCAAGTCCGACAACGGCAGCGTGGCCGTGGTCGCCAACAACAACGGCTCGCTGGGCACCGTCGGCATCAGCGGCAACGAAGCGATGGGCCGCATCCTGGCCGGCGGTGTGCGCGACATGGCCGATTGGGTCAACAAGTTGTATGGCCAGGCCTTCGCGGCCGTCTACGTGCAGCCCGGCGCCAGGGTGGCCGTGCATCTGGAGCAGCCGCTCGACATCGACTACGACGCCCAGGGGCGTCGGGTGAACCACCGCATCGGAGAAGCCCATGCTTCGGACCTGGATTGACGCGACTGCCGTGCTGCTGGCGGCCGTCTTGCTCGGCGGCTGCGCCACCAGCAAGGAGAAGCTGCTGCTACACGGCGACAGCAGCATGCTCGACATCTGGCAGCAGGAGACCGGCGGCAGCGCGGGCGGCGGCCAGACCGCACGGCAACTGCTCGACGCGCGCCAGGGCCTGCGCCGGCCGCTGACCGTGGCCGACGTGCAGGCGGCACCCGGCGTGCAGGCGCGCTACACCCGTACCGCGCAGAACGAGATCTACCGCCAGTTCCAGCGCCTGCCGAACCCCGACCTGGTGATGTACGTGTTCCCACACCTGGCGGGCACCGACCCGGTGCCGGTGCCCGGCTACAGCACGGTGTTCCCGCTCTACCAGCGCGTGCAGTACGCGATGCCGGGCGAGCGGGTGGAGGACTACTGATGGCCTGGTCGCTGCCGTGGCCGCGCAAGGGAGCCGCCCCTCCAGCGGATGGTGCGCAGGCGGCGGACGACGCCTGGGCGTTGCATGTCGCGACGCTGGCCGCGCAGGGCATACCGGAGCCCGGCGGCGCGCTCGCCGGCCGGCGCCGGCCAGCGACCCAGGCCGACCACGATGCGCTCTACACCGTCGCGCCGTCGTTCGCGGACTTGCTGCCCTGGGTCGAGTACCTGCACGGCAGCAAGTGCATGTTGCTGGAAGATGGCCAGTCGGTGGCGGCCTTCTTCGAGCTGGCGCCGGTCGGCACCGAGGGCCGCGAGATGGCCTGGCTGTGGCAGGCGCGCGATGCGCTGGAGAACGCCCTGCAGGACTCCTTCGACGAGCTGGACGACAACCCCTGGGTGGTGCAGCTCTACGCCCAGGACGAGGCCGACTGGAACAACTATCTGCGTTCACTGGCGAACTATCTGCAGCCGCGTGCGCAGGGAAGCGCGTTCAGCGACTTCTACCTGCGCTTCTTCGCCCATCACCTGCAGGCCATCGCCAAGCCGGGTGGCTTGTTCGAGGACACCACGGTGACGCGCCTGCGGTGGCGCGGCCAGGTCCGGCGCGTGCGCATGGTGGTCTATCGCCGCACGTCCGCGGCCCCGCGGCGCGGCCAGTCGCCCGAGCAGGCGCTGACCACGATCTGCGACCGCCTGGTCGGCGGGCTGGCGAATGCCGGCGTGAAAGCCCGGCGTCTCGGCGCGGCGGACATCCACGCCTGGCTGCTGCGCTGGTTCAACCCGAACCCGACCCTGCTCGGCGCCACTGCCGAAGACCGGGAACGCTTCTATGCGCTGACCCGCTACCCGGAAGAGCGGGAAGAGGGCGAGATCGAACTCGCCAGCGGCACCGACTTCGCGCAGCGCCTGTTCTTCGGCCAGCCACGCTCGGACGTGCCCAACGGCCTTTGGTTCTTCGACGGCATGCCGCATCGGGTGATCGTGATGGATCGCCTGCGCACGCCACCCGTGACGGGCCATCTGACGGGCGAGACGCGCAAAGGCGGCGACGCCATGAACGCGCTGTTCGACCAGATGCCCGAGGACACGGTGATGTGCCTGACGCTGGTCGCCACGCCCCAGGACGTGCTGGAGGCGCACCTGAACCACCTCGCCAGGAAGGCCGTCGGCGAGACCCTGGCCTCGGAGCAGACGCGTGCGGACGTGCAGCAGGCGCGCGGCCTGATCGGCAGCGCGCACAAGCTCTACCGCGGCGCACTGGCGTTCTACCTGCGCGGCCGCGACCTGGCCCAGCTCGACGCGCGCGGCCTGCAACTCGTCAACGTGATGCTCAACGCGGGCCTGCAGCCGGTGCGCGAGGAAGACGAGGTGGCGCCGCTGAACAGCTATCTGCGCTGGCTGCCGTGCGTGTTCGATCCGGCTGCCGACAAGCGCCAGTGGTACACCCAGCTCATGTTCGCGCAACATGCGGCGAACCTGGCGCCGGTCTGGGGCCGCAGCCAGGGCACGGGGCATCCGGGCATCACGTTCTTCAACCGCGGCGGCGGTCCGATCACCTTCGATCCGTTGAACCGCCTCGACCGCCAGATGAACGCGCATCTGTTCCTGTTCGGCCCCACGGGTTCGGGCAAGAGCGCGACGCTCAACAACATCCTGAATCAGGTGACGGCGATCTATCGGCCGCGCCTGTTCATCGTCGAGGCGGGCAACAGCTTCGGCCTGTTCGGCGACTTCGCGGCACGGCTGGGCCTCACCGTGCATCGGGTGAAGCTCGCGCCCGGCGCGGGCGTCAGTCTGGCGCCGTTCGCCGACGCCTGGCGCCTGGTCGATACGCCGAGCCAGGTACAGACGCTGGACGCCGATGCGCTCGACGAAGATCAGCCCGATGCCGGCATGGCCGTGGAAGGCGACGAGCAGCGCGACGTGCTCGGCGAGCTGGAGATCACTGCACGGCTGATGATCACCGGCGGCGAGGACAAGGAAGAAGCGCGCATGACCCGCGCCGACCGCAGCCTGATCCGCCAGTGCATTCTCGATGCGGCCCGGCATTGCGTGGCGGACGAACGCACGGTGCTCACGCGCGATGTGCGCGACGCGCTGCGCGAGCGCGCCGGCGATGCCACGCTGCCGGAGATGCGGCGCGCACGCCTGCTGGAGATGGCCGACGCCATGGACATGTTCTGCCAGGGCGTGGATGGCGAGATGTTCGACCGGCCCGGCACGCCGTGGCCGGAAGTCGACATCACCATCGTGGACCTGGCCACCTTCGCCCGCGAGGGCTACAACGCGCAGCTCTCCATTGCCTACATCTCGCTCATCAACACCGTCAACAACATCGCCGAGCGCGACCAGTTCCTGGGCCGCCCGATCATCAACGTGACGGACGAAGGTCACATCATCACCAAGAACCCGCTGCTCGCGCCCTACGTGGTCAAGATCACCAAGATGTGGCGCAAGCTCGGCGCCTGGTTCTGGCTCGCCACGCAGAACCTGGACGACTTGCCGAAAGCGGCCGAGCCCATGCTCAACATGATCGAGTGGTGGATCTGCCTGTCGATGCCGCCCGATGAAGTCGAGAAGATCGCCCGGTTCCGCGAACTCAATGCGTCGCAGAAGGCGCTGATGCTCTCGGCCCGCAAGGAAGCCGGCAAGTTCAGCGAGGGCGTCATCCTCTCCAAGAGCATGGAAGTGCTGTTCCGCGCCGTGCCGCCCAGCCTCTACCTGGCGATGGCGATGACCGAGCCGGAGGAGAAGGCCGAACGCTTCCAGTTGATGCAGCAGCACGGCATCAGCGAGCTGGATGCGGCCTTCCGCGTGGCCGAGAAGATCGACCGTGCGCGGGGCATCGAACCTCTGACGCTGGACACGTTGGCCTGAAGGGAGCAACACGATGCGCATGCCTTCATTCGCCCGCCGTCATCCCTGGATCGGTCTGCTGATCGTGGTGACGATTGCGGTGGCCTCGTGGATGCTGCTGCACGTGCCGCATCCGGCAACCGAGCCCGTGCCCCTGGCCGCCGCCGGGTCCGAAGCGTCGAAACCGGCTGGCCCGCCCTGGCTGTATGGCCGTGCCGATGCCCGCTTCACGGTGGTCGGTTACGCCGACCTGGAGTGTCCGTACTGTCGGGCCTACTTCCCCACGCTCAAGCGCTGGATAGACGCCCATCCCGAGGTGAGCTGGCGGTGGCACCACCTGCCGCTGTCCATGCACGAGCCGGCCGCGACTGCCGGGGCACGCCTGGCCGAGTGCGCGGGCGAGATCGGCGGACATGCCACGTTCTGGCAGGCGGTGGCCTGGCTCTACGCGCACACCCGCGGCGACGGCCAGGGCCTGCCGGAGGGCCTGCGCTATCCCGACCTCACGCCTGCCGTGCAGGCTTGTCTCGACAGCGATCGCCCCGACGCCATCATCCGTTCCCACGCGGCGGAAGCGGCACAGCAGGGCATCGCGGCCACGCCGGCCCTGCAACTGCGCGACCGCGAGTCCGGCAAGACGCTCCTGCTGCACGGTCCCGTCGAAGGCGATGCCTTGCTGTCTGCCATCGACCTGCTCGCCGCCGGCAGCACGACCGCAGCCGAACCCGCCCATTCCTCAGACATGCCCGCCGGCGTTGCCGGTGACATGCCCAGGTAGCCATCGATCTTCAAGGCTGCGGCGCGGCTTGTCCGCGTTGATCGAAACCCGTTCGCATCGCATCCCTTGACGCGAACAGCCACTGCATCGGCGGTGGTGGATGCCCGCTCGTCACCCGTTCCATCCCCATCGTCCCCAGGAGGGTTTGCCCTCCAGGGGCAGGCGCCCTCCGATCTCATCCATTGGAGGTTCGCCATGTCTCTTGTCATCGCCGACTCCCGCCCGGAGTCGCTCACCCTGATCGCCGCCCAGCACGAAGACTGGATCATCCGGCAGGCCATCGCTTTGCTGGAGAACCGCGTGTTCAAGGCCGGTCCAGCGCTGGGCAGTCCCGCCGCCGTGCGCGACTACCTGCGCCTGAAACTGGTCACGGAGCCGAACGAAATCTTCGCCGTCGTGTTTCTCGACAACCAGCACCAGGTGCTCGCCTTTGAGCCGCTGTTCCAGGGCACGGTCGACCAGACTTCGGTGTATCCGAGGGTGGTGGTCCAGCGTGCGCTGGCGCTCAACGCTGCGGCGCTGATCCTGGCGCATCAGCACCCCTCGGGGAACACCGAGCCCTCGGCCGCTGATCGTGCGATCACCGAGCGGCTGAAGAGCGCCCTGGCCACCGTCGATGTCCGGGTACTGGATCACTTCATCGTCGGCAAGGGCAGCCCGTACTCGTTCGCCGAAGCTGGCTTGTTGTAGCGCATTCGATTCATCACCACGGGAGCCCTTGGCTCCCGTTTTTTTGCCAGTCCGCAGGAAATCGGGACTGACTGGTTTCGGTTTCTTTGTCGTTTCCTGATCTGCGTTGCACTCGACTACGAGCTTGCATCGACTCTGCGGAGGCGCGACATGCCGGCTCATTCCCTCAACCTTCCTGCTGCCTCGCGGCGCCTCCTGACTGCCAGGCTGGCCGCTGGGCTGTGCGCCGCACTGCTTGCTCCCATCGCGGCCGCCGCCGGTGTGCTCGTCGTCACCGACAGCCGTCATCCGGTGCAGGCTCCAGCCGGCGTGCGGATCATCGAGCTGGACCAGGCCACGCGCATCGAGGTCGAACTCGCCGCGCACCTACCGGCCGACCCGCAACAGGCTGCAGCCCTGGTGCGGCAGCGGTTGCATGACGGCGGCGAGGCCCTTCAACGCCGCATCGGCCACGCCTACCAAGGTGTCGCGGATGCCTGGGGACTGGGCATCGCCAAGATTCCCGCCGTGGTGGTCGATCGACGCTACGTGGTCTACGGCGAGCCCGACGTGCCCCGCGCCGTCGCGCGCATCAACGCCTACCGGAGCACGCAGCCATGAGCCTCCTGCTGGCATCCCGGCGCCTGCGCGCCACCGTCGCCTCGCTGCTGCTGAGCACGGCCACGTCGACGTTCGCCCTGGACACCGCCACCATCGTCTCGTCGGCGCTGTCCCCCGACTGCCTCGAATACCGCGTGGTCGGTATCTGCTACTGGCTGTACTGCACGCCCTTCGGCTGCTCGGTTCGCACCTCCGTCAAGGTGCGCCACTACGTCCCCGATGCGGTGGTGTCGAGCTACTCGAACACCGGCGAAAACCCGTGGCTGGAGGTCAGGGCGATGAGCATGCCCAACCCGACCGCCAAGGCTGGCGGTGACGGCACGACCAATCACGACAACGAGAACAACCTCGCCAAGTTCAAGAACGCCGATGTCATCGGCCATCCGGCCGGGCTGGTGTTCAGCCAGTTCGCCAGCGCCTCCGGCTACACCTGCGAAGGCGCTGGCACGGCCTTCATGCCGTATCTGCTGAGCACGCTCGACACGATCGCCTGGCGCTACAACATCCCGGAAGCGTTCTACCCCGAAGCGCTCATCCCCGGCCGGCGCGAAATCGGTACGCGCACCGGCCTGAACCTCTGGGGCAACGTGTATCCCCGCGGTGGCTTCCTGCACCAGACCGACGACCACAAGAGCGGCGCCGTGGTCGCGCAGCGCGCGGGCGACATCGTGACGCGCCGCAACCAGATTCACGTGTATCAGCCCCTGCTGGCCAACGCCCGCGACGGCTACTGGCCAGCCGGCGCGCTGATGGAGACCGACGCCTCGACGGGCAAGTGGCAGGAGCTGACGCCCACGCTCTCGAACAGTTGCGTGGTCTTCCCGCACAGCCGCACCCGCGTGCAGGCCCAGCAGGGCGACTACGCCTGGGCCTTGTGGCGGCCGTACTCCTGCTGCCGGCGCCGTGGCCTGGTCTTCCTCGGCAGCGTCGATTTCATGTGAGGAACCCACGATGAACGCCTCCCTCCCTGATTTCCTGCGCCGCGCGAAATCGCCCCTGCGGGCCACGCTGCTCGTGGCGGCCATCACGCTGGTCGTCGGCGTCGCCTGGGCGCAGACCCGCATCGACCCCAATGGCGTGAACGTCAGCGGCAGCGTGATCGGCGACGACGTGCTCTACAGCATCGGCGGCGGCCGGGCGGTGTCGATGGGTGGTGCCGGCAACATGCAGAGCATCGGCGTCGGCGTCGGCTGGAACAGCAACCTGATCTGCGGCGACATGAGTATCACCACGACACTGCAGAACCAGCTCAACGGCATCACCAACGGCTTCCAGACGATCATGAGCAACGTGATCCAGAACGCCACTGCCGCGGTGGCGTCACTCCCGGCGCTCATCATCCAGCGCGCCGACCCGGGCCTGTACAACCTGCTCACCAACGGCATCCTGCAGGCGCGCCTGGATTTCGACCGCTCGAAGATGACCTGCCGCGCCATCGCCAATCGTATGGCGGACATGGCCGGCGGCCAGGCCGGCTGGGACCAGCTCGCCGAAGGGATGGCGCTGCGGGATGCGGTCAGCAGCACCGATGCCGTCTCCGCCATCGAGCAGGCCGAGTCCAACAAAGGGAACAACGGCGTGCCCTGGGTCGGCGGCGGCAACGCGGGCGGCTCCGGCCAGAGTTCGATCAAGGTGGTCGGCGACGTGACGCGCGCGGGCTACAACCTGCTCAACGGGCGCAGCGCCACCGATACCTCGTCGATCGCGCGCAGCGCCTGCGGCAACCGCCTGACCTGCCAGACCTGGTCGTCGCCTGGCGCGGCCGCGGCCTTTGCGAACCGCGTGCTGGGCGAACGCGAGCAACGCACCTGCGAAAACTGCACGAAGACCCAGACCACGCCTGGCGTCGGGCTCACGCCAGTGATCCAGGAAGAGTACGAGACCAAGCTGCAGGTGTTGCAGGAACTGGTGACGGGCGCCCGGCCGACGACACTGGCCAATCTCGACGCGGCCGGCAGCAGCTCGCTGCCGATCACCCGCGGCGTGATCGAGGCCCTGCGTGACGAGCCCGACCAGGACGTGCTGGGCCGGCGCCTCGCGTCCGAGGCTGCGCTGTCCAGCGTGCTGGAGAAGGCCTTGCTGCTGCAACGCACGTTGCTGACCGGCAAGAAGGAGCCGAACGTCGCCGCCAACGAGCTCGCCGTGCAGGCGGTGGACCAGGAGAACAGCGCGCTGGAGCAGGAGATCAACAACCTCAAGACCGAGCTGGAGCTGCGCCGCACGCTGGCCGGCAACTCGGCGATGGCGATCATCCAGCGCCACAGTACCCGCGCTGCCGGCTCGCGCGGCGTCTTCGAGGGCGACACCACGCGCGACCGTCTGCGGGAAGTCCAGAAGCCGCGGAGCGGTACGCCATGAGCCGGCTCGCCTGGCTGCGGCTGCCATGGCTGTTCAACCGCCGCGTCGGCGTGGCGCTGCTGTGGACCTTGCTGGTGGTCGCCGCCGCGGTGGCGGTGAACATCGCCGGCATCCACGTCGTCGGCGGCGTCGAGGGCTGGCAGCACTGGCTGCAGGCGCACGCCGGCCACTTCTTCGTGTGGCGTCTGTGCCTCTACGGAGCGACGGCTTACGGCTGGTGGTGGATGCGCCGGCGCCTGCTGCGGCGGGAGCCGTCCCGCGAGACGCATCAGCGCCTGCTGCGCACGGAGATCGCGGCCGTGATCGCCGTGGTCGCGCTGGAAGCCAGCCAACTGTTGCGGCACGGCTGAGACCGGGAGGCAGGCATGACGCTCTACACCACGGACTACCTGGAGTATTACCTGACCCTGGTGGCTTGGGTGGTCAACAACGGCATCTGGAGCATCCTCGTGGCCAGCGGCGTGTTCGCGCTGCCGTTCGTGGCCATCGTGATCCAGGAATGGCTCAAGGCCCGCAGCGAAGGTGCGGACGAGGGCAACAAGGGCGTGCTGTCGTCGATGCGCATCGAGAACCGGGTGTGGGTGGCGATCGTGGTCATCCTGTTCGCCGGCATCCCGTTCATCCCGGTGGATCTCGCCACGATCAAGTTCGACACCACGCGGTCCGCGCAATGCCAGGTCAACGTCCCGCTGCCCAACGACACGGGCTGGTCCAACGTCTACACGGCGCTCAACGACCAGAGCGCGCTGGTGCCGGTGTGGTGGTTCTTCATGCACGCGCTGTCGAAAGCCGTGACGGGCTCCGCGGTGGCGGCGATTCCCTGCGGCACGGACCTGCGTCAGATTCGCATGGATGTGGATGCCACGCGCATCGACGATCCGGTGCTGGCACAGGAGGTCGCCGACTTCACGCACGACTGCTACGGGCCGTCGCGCGCCAAGCTGTTCATGAACCGGCCGACGCTCTCCGACGAGCAAATGAACGACGTCACCTGGATCGGGTCGAGTTACTTCCTCGACACGCCCGGCTTCTATGACACCTATCGCGCCAAGACCCCACGCACGGCCTGGCCCTACGACGCGACCCGCGATGCAGGGTTGGCACAGGTGGACAGCGGCGGCGGCTATCCGTCCTGCCGGCAGTGGTGGGCCGATGGCGGCCAGGGACTGCGCAGCCGGCTGCTGGCACAGGTCGACCCGGACCTACTGACCCGCATCGGGCGCTGGGCGGGCTTCCTGTCGCAGAGCGAGGTCAATGACTCGGTGATCCGCGCCGTGGTCTCACCGCGACAGCAGAAGATGAACCAGGGCGCCGTCTACACCGACTACGGTGGCCAGATCGACAAGACGCTGCCGAACGTTGTCACGCGCGGCGCAAGCGACCTGGGGTTGACCGTCGGCTCGCTGGCCTTCTTTCCCGCGATGGACGTGGTGCGCCAGGCGCTGCCGATGGTGCTGACGATGCTCAAGATGGCGCTCGTCATCTGCATCCCGCTGGTGCTGCTGATCGGCACCTACGACCTGAAGACGGTGGTGACGGTGAGCTGCGTCCAGTTCGCGCTGTTCTTCGTGGACTTCTGGTTCCAGCTCGCGCGCTGGATCGACAGCACGATCCTGGACGCGCTCTACGGCTGGGGGTTTGGCGCGGACAGGCCGCACACGAACTTCGATCCGTTGATCGGTTTGAACAACGCCTTTGGCGACATGTTGCTGAACTTCGTCATGGCGATGATGTTCATCGTGCTGCCGACGTTTTGGGTCATGGCATTGGCTTGGGCAGGCGTTCGCACGGGAAATATCGTGCAGGGGTTGTCCACCGCCACCTCGGACGCCAAGGGCGCTGGGGGGCGTGGCGCTGGTATGGCAATGAGCGCCGTATCGAAGAAGTGACCGCCGTTCAGTCGTCGTCGGTCACATGCGGGTCGATGCGCCAGTCGCTCTTGTCATAAAGCCCGAAGCCGTTGGGGCCTTCCCTCCACTCGGGTTGCGGTTCCTCTTGATCAGGGTCGTCGTGCTGCACGAGCCATGCAGCAGTCACCGCAAAGGCGAGCAGCAGGGCCAGCCAGAACGCGGAGTAGAGCAGCGCACCGAGCACGGCGAGCTTGACGATCCAGAGCACCGCCGTCGCCGCGCCCGCAGGCACCCCGCGCGTCACCAGCCAGCCGGCGACACGCTGCTCGCGGCGCAGGTATCCACGCCAGGCACGGCCAGCCCCCCGGCCCAGCCGGTGGCTCCAGCGCCCGTTGTGCGTGTTGGCGGTCATGCTCATATGCCTCGGCTTCAGTGGTGCCTCACCTCGCGGAGCGGCCGGTCGTGGCCTGCCCTCCAGCATAGACCGCGATCAGGAGGGCGGGTTGCGCCCGGCAGAGCCGGGTTGGCTCGGGTCGTAGGTCGATTAGATTATGCACAACAAATCAAACCTTATGCTACTTTCCATGCACGTTCTTGCAATGGCTCTAGGGGTCGATTGGATTCTGTGTTATTTTTATAACATGGATCGAAATTCTCGGCACCAGGTAATCAAGCGACTGCAGGCGGGACTCTCCCGTGGGGCGCCGTTCGACCTTGCCACCCTGAGCCAGTTCGGGGTGTCGCCCCAGCTCGCCGCCCACTATGCCGACGGCGGGTGGCTCGTGCGCCTGGCCCATGGCGTCTATGCCTTCCCGAACGATGAGTTCGGGGTCTACGGTGCGCTGAAGTTCCTGCAACAGCGTGTGCCCGGCCTGCACGTCGGCGGCAAGAGCGCCCTGGCCCTGCAGGGTGTGCGGCACAACCTGGGCAGCCGGGAGACGCTGGTGCTGTGGGGCGACGGTCGTTTCGCGTTGCCGGCCTGGTTCACCTCGCGCTTTCCGGCCCGCTACGTCCACGCCCGCCTGTTCGACTGGCCGGACACGACGCTGGCCAGCAAGACCCTGACCACGCCGCCTGGCCTGCCCGAGGATCTGCGGGTGGCAGCCCCCGAGCGTGCCGTTCTGGAGCTGCTGTACGAAGCCGGCGTCAAGCAGAGCCTCGAAGAGGCCCGCAACCTCTTCGATGGACTGCGTTCCCCCCGCAAGGACTTGCTCGGGCAACTGCTGTCTTGCTGCGCCAGCGTGAAGGCCGTGCGCCTGTTCCTCACCTGGGCGCGCGAGACCAGCCTCGTGGATGTCGATGCCCTGCTGGAGCAGTACCCGGTTCGCACCGGCAGCAACACGCGCTGGATGAGCCGGCTCGATGACGGCACCTTGCTGAGCCTGAGACCTCATGGATAAGACCTACGCGGACACCGTTCGCCTGCTGCTGGCCGTCGCGCCCGACGTGTTCGCCAACGACATCTTCGCCATGAAGGGCGGCACGGCCATCAACCTCTTCGTGCGGGACATGCCGCGTCTGTCGGTGGACATCGACGTGGTGTACCTCCCGTGGCAGACGCCGCGCGAAGAAGCGCTGCAAGCCATCAACCAGGAGCTGGCCGCCATCGCCACGCGCGTTGCGCCACTGGGCGTGCAGACACGCCTGGTTCGCGCCAAGGACCTGGGAGACACCAAGCTGATCGTCGAGAACGACGCCAGCCAGGTGAAGATCGAGGTCAACGTCGTGTTCCGAGGCAGCGTGCTGCCCGTCGAGCGGCGGCCGCTGAGCGCCAAGACCAGCGATCTGTTCGGCGTCGAGTTCGAGCTGCCGGTTCTGGCACCGGACGAGCTGTACGCCAGCAAGCTGGTGGCCGCGCTGGATCGGCAGCACCCCCGCGACCTGTTCGACGTGTGGCAGCTCTTTGAGTCGGGCGACATCAGCGACGGCATGGTCGAGTGCTTCGTGATCTATCTGGCGGGCCACAACCGGCCGCCCCACGAAGTGCTGTTCGGCAACGACAAGGACATCGCCGGCGAGTACGAGCGGGCCTTTGTCGGCATGACCGAAGTGGACTGCTCCCTGGAGACACTGCTCGACGCTCGCGCCAGGATGCGGCGCGAGCTGCCACAGCGACTGAGCACCGCGCACAAGCAGTTTCTGAGCGGGCTGGCGCGCGCAGAACCGGACTGGTCGCTGGTGCAGTGCCAGCACGCCGCGCAACTGCCGGCACTGCGCTGGAAGCTCGCCAATCTCGAAACCTTCCGCAAGCGCCGTCCCGACGACTTCGCAACGCAATCCGCCGCCCTCGACACCGGCTTGGGCCAGAGCTGACGAACATCCCGCAGCGCCCCACTTGCCGGGATTGCCCCATGCCGCATTCATCGTGGCATCCACGAAGCAGCGGCCCTATACCCAAAGGCTTCCGACAAAGGCCAAAGGGCTGGGAAGGGGCAAAGGAAGGGCGCCAAGGGGAAAGGCCCTATCCTGAAAAGGCCAAAAGGCGCCCCGAGCAGCCCGTCATCCGGGGTTCGCCATGCTCTCGCTGTTCCAGCGCAAAAGGGTGCCACCCGCCGCCGGCACACCGCCCACCTCCGCCATCGAAACTCCGAAAGGGTCGATGCGGCCGGAGTCGGCCGCATCGCTGCTGGCCACGCCGCGCCGGCAGAAACTGCTGGAACACATCTGGCAGCGCACATCGCTCTCGCGCCGGCAGTTCGCCACGCTCTACCTCGCCCCACTGGAGCGCTACGCCGAGTTGGTCCAGCAGTTCCCGGCCTCCGAGAACCACCACCACGCCTATCCGGGCGGCATGCTGGACCACGGCCTGGAGATCGTCGCCTATGCGCTGAAGCTGCGGCAGTCATACCTGCTGCCTGCGGGCGTCACGCCGGAGGCACAGGCGGCCCAGGCCGAAGCCTGGACCGCAGGCACGGCCTACGCGGCCCTGCTGCACGACATCGGCAAGATTGCCGTCGATCTGCACGTCGAACATGCCGACGGCAGCATCTGGCATCCCTGGCACGGCCCGCTGCGAAAGCCCTACCGCTTCCGTTACCGAAAGGAGCGCGAGTACCGCCTGCACAGCGCCGCCACCGGGCTGCTCTACGCGCGCCTTCTCGATCGGGACATCTTCGACTGGCTCAGCGGCTATCCCGACCTCTGGGCCGCGCTGCTGTACGTGCTGGCCGGCCAGTACGAGCACGCCGGCACGCTCGGCGAACTGGTCGTGCAGGCCGACCAGGCATCGGTCGCCCAGGAACTCGGCGGCGATCCCAGTAAGGCGCTGGCGGCACCCAAGCATGCGCTGCAACGCAAATTGCTCGACGGCTTGCGCTACCTGCTCAAGGAGGAATTCAAGTTGAACCAGGCCGGCCCGGCGGACGGCTGGCTGACCCAAGACGCCCTGTGGCTGGTGAGCAAGACCGTCTCCGACAAGCTACGCGCACATCTGCTGTCGCAGGGCATCGACGGCATCCCGGCGAGCAATACGGCGGTGTTCAACGTGCTGCAGGATCACGGCATCGTGCAACCGACGCCGGATGGCAAGGCGATCTGGAAGGCTGCGGTCACCAGCGAGGCCGGCTGGTCGCACGCCTTCACCTTCCTGAAACTCTCGCCGGCGATGATCTGGGATGCCGCCGACCGGCCGGCGCCGTTCGCAGGCCGTGTGCAGGTCGAAGAGGAACAAGCGGAGCCGACGCCGCAGGCGCCGGCGGTGGCCGATGGGCCGCGCGCGGAAGGCATCGAAGCTGCATCCGCGAGCACGGCGCCGGTCGCATCCGCAGCCATGGACACCGGCGTGGCCGCGCTGCTCGACCTGCTGGGCGACACCGCTCCACCCACGGCACCGGAGATCCCGAGTTCCCCTGTTGCCGAGCCCGAGCCGGCCCCTTCGACCGTGCCCCCGCCGCAGATGGGCCTCGCGCCTTCCCAGGATCGCGCGGAGCCCTCCGGGGCGCACTTCATGGCCTGGCTGCGTCAGAGCATCCAGACGCGCAAGCTCATCATCAACGACGCCAAGGCCCTGGTGCATACCGTCGCCGGTACGACCTACCTCGTCAGCCCCGGCGTGTTCCAGCGCTACGCGCAGGAGTACCTTCAAGTCGCCGCGCTGGCCAAGCAGGAGAAGCTGGAGGGGTGGCAGTGGGTACAGAAGCGCTTCGAGAAGCTGGGACAGCACCGCAAGCAGCCGAGCGGGCTGAACATCTGGACCTGCGAAGTCACGGGGCCGCGCAAGTCGCGCCGGCTGCACGGCTACCTGCTCGCCAGCCCGGATGCGCTGTTCCAGGAGACGCCGCCAGACAACCCATACCTGCGGCTCCTGCATGAGGACTTCTTACCAAGCGCGAACCCTCTGTAAAACCTGCCCCCTATCCAAGCCGGGAATTAGCAATCTAGGTTGAGCAGGTCGTGAGCTGCATTAAGCGCATGCTGAGCGGCATCGCCCCCCATTTAGCAACCGATCACGGTTAAGCCCGCCTCCGCGAACCCATGCTGTGGGTAGGTGCCCGTTTTCGGCTCGTCTTATGAAAAAAGGTGAGCGTCCAGCCGTCCCATCGTTACTCAGGTTGAGACGCCGAGGGGCAACAGCTCCTCGATCTGGCTGTTGGGCCAGATGGGCAGTTTTTCCCGGGGTGTCCTTGAGCCAGGCGCCGGGCTCGAGACCGTTCAGTCTGGTGGTGGCCAGCACGCTCTGGATGGCGGCGGCGCGGTAGCTGCAGCCGGTCGTGTAGGGCCTGCAGTTTGGGCAGGGCTTTCTGTTCACGCAGCAGCTGCCGGACGGCCGCGTCGAGTGCGGGGGCGCGCCAATCGAGGGCATAGAGATCGGCGATGCGCCGCAAGGCCTCGGCTGTCACTGGGCTCCAGGTCGTTGCTGCGGTAGGCCCAGAGTAGGCCCAGAGATAGGGGCGTTTGGTTTTCCCCTCGCCGGGATTGAGTTGCTGCAGAGGGAGTTTCATCGGCATGCAGCACCTGGCGTTGGAGCAATAAGGCGCGCAGCCGATCCACCAGGGGGCTCAAGGCCACGCCGTAGCGCCCGACTCACTCGGCGAGGGCCGAACGGGCAGGGTGACGCCGTCACGGGCAGCGATCTGTTCGAGGCGGTAGAGCGGCAGGCGGTCAGGTCAGGGGCGGCCATGCCGCCTTCGATCACTGCTGGCGGAACCGGCGCGGCGCTGATGCTTTCGCACGGGCGGCAGGCTTATTGCGGGCGACTGTGCCGGTGGACGAAGGACCTGGCCAGGATCAGGTCGAGCTGCTCGCTGATGTCTTCGCCGATCTTGACCAGCGCGGCGCTGCATTCGGCGGCATGGAACTAGCGAAAACGGCCTTGATGCAGACGGCGCTGACCCAACCACACACCGGTGCCGTCCTACTGCAACAGCTTGAGCCGCGAGCCGTGCCGATTGCGAAAGGCATAGGTCGTGCCATCGCAGGGTGGTCGCCCGAGGGCCTGCTGAAGGTGCACCAAAGCCCGTCGATCCCCAAGCGCATGTTGATCGGTCGGCCACCAGCCAAACCTGGGCCGGCATTCGCGTCAGACCATCCCCCGCAGCAATCCGGCCAACCAGCTTGCATCGACGTCCGCCGGCAACGCCAACCGCCAGCCACTGGCATGCCTGCAGCAGCCACACCCCTGCCGCTGCCACGGGCACCAGGGTAAGCGGCGTGGCCGCCCGCTTGCTGCGTCTGATCCAGTAGGCCAGTGCCTCGGGTTTGAGCGCATGCTACTGGCAATAAGCAACTGCGTCAGCCCGCTGTCCTGCCAGGCCTGAACATGCCGAGCCCAGGACTCGCGGCGCGCGTGCATCGTTTCCATATAAATCCCCTACTGGAAAAGCACAGGATGCAGGGCGGGGTGTTCGAGCAAAAGGGGGGGGGCGCTTACTGTCGATACGCGGCGGCAGCCGCAAGACCGTCGCCGCGAGCAGCCTGTCCAGCACGCTCGAATACATGGATGAAAAGCGCATGCAGGCTGATACCGGTAGTTTGCGAAACGGCGCGGAGGATCAGCGTGGAGCTGGGCAGCAGCCAGGGTAGTTGGCTGCATGCCGAGAAGATCGGTGGCTTTTGCTGCCTGGTGGGTTCCGCGCGTTCGAGATTCGGGTTAATGAGATGGTCATCCCCACCCTCCGAGGGCACACTTTCGCAGGGTGTTTTATTTCGGAGGCCATCATCACGAGCGCAGTTGCACTGGTAGGGATTGATCCGGGCAAGCAAAGCTTTCATCTATACGGAAAAGACGGTTCTGGCCGGAAGATCTTTCGCACGAAAGCGACACGCCAGCAAATGATGCGATTGCTTGGCATCCTGCCGGCTTGCACGGTGGTGATGGAAGCCTGCGCCGGAGCGCACTTTATGGCGCGCCAACTGACGGCGCTCGGGCATCAAGTGAAATTGATCTCGCCGCAGTTCGTGCGTCCTTTCGTCAAGGGCAACAAGAACGACTTCATTGATGCCGAAGCGATCTGCGAAGCCGCCTCGCGGCCCAGCATGCGCTTCGTCTCGCCCAAGACCGAGGCCCGGCAAACGCTTTCGGTATTGCACCGGATGCGTGATTCGCTGGTGCGTGATCGTACCAAGACGGCCAACCAGGCCCACGGTTTCCTGCTTGAGTTCGGCATCAGCCTGCCCAAGGGACTATCGCTGGTCAGACGACTGCCGAGCACGTTGGATGAGCATGAGCTGCCGCCTCGGCTGGTCGCACTCCTAACGCGCCTGCATCAGCATTCACGCTATCTGGACGGACAGATCAAGGCACTGGACAAGGAAATGACCACCCAGCTTGAGGAAGATGACCTGGGGAGTCGCTTGCTGACGATTCCCTGTGTCGGCCCGATCACGGCCAGCCTGTTATCGGCCGAAATGGCGATGGCAAGCAGTATGGCGGCAGCCGTGATTTCGCGGCATCGGTGGGGCTGGTGCCCCGCCAGCACAGCACCGGCGGTCGAGCCAATTTGCTGGGGATGAGCAAACGAGGGGACAAGAATTTGCGGCGACTTCTAGTGCAATGCGCCCGGGTCTAGCCGCAGCGCCTGAAGCATCAGCAGGGCGCCCTGGCCGACTGGGTCCGTTCGCTACGAGAGCGACGCCGCTCGAATCACTCGAATGTAGTGGTGTGCGCCCTGGCCAACAAGTTCGCCCGAATCGCCTGGGCGATCGCTGCCAACCACTCGGAATTCGAAGCAGGGCCAGTCGTCTACGCCGCCTGATCCGGCCATTACAGCTGTACCACGGAACACCCTTCCAGGTTTTGCGATGCTGAACAACCGATGACGTGAACGGCCACCGGCTTGGTGAAGAACCTGACATAAAAAACGGCTTTCGAAGCCGCCGGCTTGTCAGGATCACCAGGCGCGACTCTCATCGTGGCGCGAGGCAGCCCAAACGAGACGCCGGATAGATTTACGCAAGCCATAGAATCATCGCTGGTCAGTATTGCAGAAACGGGGTGACCGTAAATTTTTTCTTCAAAAAAATCTCTTGCAGCACCCATCAGGCGGCGACCGCCGCCACCACCCCCACTCAAGACGCCAGAATCTTCCCCGGATTCATGATCCCGTGCGGATCGAGCGCGCGCTTCACCGTCGCGATCAAGGACAGCTCCGCCGGATTGCGGCTGTAGTGCAACCACGGCCGCTTGTGCAGCCCAATGCCGTGCTCGGCCGAGACCGATCCCGACAGGCTGCGCACGATAGCGTAGAATGCGGCCTCGATGCGCTGTTCGGTCTTGCGGTCGTCAGTCGGCAGCGAACCCACCACGATATGCACGTTGCCGTCGCCGACGTGGCCGAAGTAGATCGCCCGAACGCCGGGGAAATCGCGCGCCAGCGCCTCGCGCATCCGGGCCACGCATTCCTCGATGCCCGAGATGGGCGCGGACACGTCGAAGTTGATGGTGGGCGCGAAGGTGCGCAGCATCTCGGAGATGGCATCGCGCAGTTCCCAGAAGGCTTGGGTCTGCGTGTGAGATTGGGCCACGGCGGCGTCGGCGATCCAGCCTTCGGCCAGCGCGTGTTCCAACATCGCCTCGAAGCGCGCCGCATCCTCTTCGGGTGCGGCCGCCTGCAGGTCCAGCAGCACGTATAGTGGATACGTGGCCGGCAGCGGCGCGGCGATGCCGCCGGCGGTTGTGGCCGCGGCATAGTAGTCCTGCCACATCATCTCGAATGCGCTGACCCGGCCGCCCAGGAGGTGCTGCGCATGGCGCAGCAGCTTGATGGCCGAGCCGAAATCGGGCGCGGCTACCAACGCGGTATTGGCGCCCGAGACGCCCGGATGCAGGCGGAGCACGGCCTGCGTGATGATGCCCAGCGTGCCCTCGGTGCCGATGAACAGATGCTTCAGATCGGGGCCGGCATTGTTCTTGACCATCTTGTTCATCATGGACAGCACGGTTCCGTCGGGCAGCACGGCTTCCAGTCCCAGCACCAGGTCGCGCGCCATGCCGTAGCGGATCACGCGGTTGCCGCCCGCATTGGTGGCGATGTTGCCGCCGATCTGGCATGAGCCGCGCGCGCCCAGGTCCAGCGCGAACAGAAAGCCCGCCGCCTGCGCGGCTTCCTGAACGACCTGCAGCGGCGTGCCGGCCAGCACGGTCATGGTGGCTGAGGCAGGGTCCAGTTCGACCACGCCGGACATGCGCTCCAGTGAAACGAGCACGCAGCCTTCTATCGGCGTGGCACCGCCGGCCAGGCCGGTCAGCCCGCCCTGCGGCACCACCGGGCAGCGTCCTGCATGGCATAATGCCATCACGCGCGCAATTTCGGCGGTGTCGTGCGGGCGCACCAAGGCCAGCGGCCTGCCGCCTTCCTCGCCGCTCCAGTCGTTCAGGTACCGGGCCTCGATGTCGGCGCCCGCCAGCACTTCGCCGATGCTGGCGTCGGCGCGCAGCGCGGCCAGAATTCGTTTAGGGTTCCAGGGCCCGGACGCCGGTTCCGATGCAGTGATGTTCATGAAGAGACTCCTCTTCCAGTTTATGGAACGGCCAGCGTGTCCAGCCTTTATAATGGGCGGCCGCGGATTCTGGGGAAAGAGCGAGTTACTAACCCGAAATTTTGTATCCGGACAGTCAAAAAGTTTTCCGATAAGTATCCGTGAAACCCATAACACGCTGATGCTTTTGTGTTTTTATGATGTCAGACAATACCGCGAATATTATTGCGATGTTCGGATACTTTGTTCCTCATTAGTAACAGGCGAGGAAGTGGGTAGATTGGCAGTCGCTAAACATCCCAACCCCCACACCCTGCTGTCGCTATGCAGCCGCCAGGCGATTCGCCCATTCTTCGAGTGGCTCGGTGAGCACTGCCGGCATATCGAGGCGGTCGCCATGGACATGAACACCGCTTTCGACCTGGAAGTGAAGCGGCACTGCCCTCAAGCCGAAGTGGTGTACGACCTGTTCCATGGGGTGGCGCGCTACGGTCGTGAGGTGATCGACCGTATCCGCGTCGACCAGGCCAACCACCTTGCGCGATAACAAACCAGCGCGCAAGGTGGTCAAGCGCAGCCGCTGGCTGCTGCTGCGCAACGCTGAGCACCTCAAGGGCGGCCAAGCCGTGCAGTTGCAGGAATTGCTCGCCGCCAACCAGCCATTGGCCCACGGTCTATCTGCCACCGCCAAACTGAACGGGCTTGCCGACCTAGCATCCATCGGCTGATCTGTTTCTCGCTCCGCTTATTACCGAAACCGCCTAAAGAGATCAGAAGGCCAATCAATGCTGCTGATTTCCCTTCTGGAAGCCAGCCGCATGATGCGTTCGGGCGCGAAAGTCAAAATCTGCCTCTACCCCAAACTGGATGCCTCATGATGCCCTATGGCCGCCAAGCCCGCTGCCGCGCAGGCTTCGTCCTGCCCCTCGTCGGCCCCAGAGACGCCGATGCCGCCGATGCATTCACCATCGAGCAGGATCGGCAGGCCCCCGCCGAACACCACCAGCCGCTCGCGTCTTGGCAGGCCGATGCGCAGGCGCGGGTTGTCACCCAGCACGTCGAGCCAGTCGCGGGTGGAGAAGCCGAAGCTCACGGCGGTGTATGCCTTGTCTTCGGCAATTTCCCGTGAATGTAGAAAGGCGCCGTTCATGCGGAGATAGGCCAACGGCAGGCCGGAGTGGTCAACCACGCAGACGTTAATGCGCACGCCTAGCTTCTCTGCATGTGCCACGGCCGCACGGGTGGCGGCATAGGCGGCTTCCCAGTGCAGCGAGCGTTGATTCGTTGTTCTCATGTGCCGGACTCTGTGCAGGAGGAGGCAGGTTCATCGACCAATGGCCTTGGCGCTTTCGCCGCCGATGCCGAAGTGGCCTTTGGGCATCTCGGTTATAATCACTCGCACGCTGGTCAGCGGCGCATCCAGGGAGCGCGAGATGGCCTCGCTGACTTCGCGAATGAGGGTTTCCTTCTGCTCGTCGCTGCGGCCTTCAAGGATGTGGATCTGGGCAATAGGCATGGTGTGCCTCCTGAAGAAGAGGCCGCCCGGGCAGGGCGGCCGGATGGCTCAGACGAAGCGCGCGGAGACGCTGCCAAGCCCCTGGTAGCGCACGGTGATGTTGTCGCCCGGCGCTACTGCGACGGCGGCGGTGATGCCGCCAGTCATGATGAAGGTGCCGGCCGGTATGTGTTCGTCGCGCTCTGCCAGCAGGTTGGCCAGCATGGCCACGCTGGACAGCGGATGGCCGAGCACTGCGGCGCCGGCACCAAGTTCCACCACCTCGCCGTTCTTCTCCATCACCACGCCGAGAGTGCGCAGGTCGACCTCCTCGAGGTTGGCCATGCGGCCTCCGGTGATGTAGCGGGTCGACGAGGCGTTGTCGGCCACCACGCTGATCAGGTCGAACTTGAAATTCTCATAGCGCGAGTCGATTACCTCGACGGTGGGGATCACGTAGTCGACCGCGGCGATCACGTCGCCGATATGGCAACCAGGCCCGACCAGCGGTGCCTTGGTGACCACCGCGATTTCCGCCTCGATCTTGGGGTGGATCAGCTTGGAACAGTCCACCGTGCCGCCGTCGGGCACGCTGAAGTAGTCGGCGAGAAAGCCGTAGATCGGCGTCTCCACGCCCATCTGTGCCATCTTCGCCCATGAGGTCAGGCCCATCTTCAGGCCGACGATCTTGTTGCCGCGCTCCTCCTTGCGCCGGCGGATTTCCCACTGGATGTCGTAGGCATCGGCGAAGGTCATCTCGGGATAGTCGTTGGTGACCTTGTGGATGTCATGGGCCTGCAATTCGGCGTTCTCGATGTGCTCGGCCAGGGCCAGCACCTGCTCGCGGTTGAGGGTACGGTTCATGCGCTCACCTTCTGGTTCTGGCGGGCCCGGGACATATCCAGGGCGAGGTCTTCGATCATGTCTTCCTGGCCACCGACGGTGCCGCGGCGCCCCAGCTCGACCAGAATGTCGCGGGCCGGCACGCCGTATTTCTTCTCGGCGCGCTGGGCGAACAGCAGGAATGAGCTGTATACGCCGGCATAGCCCAGGGTCAGCGCATCGCGGTCGACGCGGATCGGCTGGTCCATCATCGGCACGACGAGGTCTTCGGCCACATCCATGATCTTGTAGAGGTCGATGCCGGTTTCCACGCCCATGCGCTTGCACACCGCGACGAAGACTTCCAGCGGGGTGTTGCCGGCACCCGCGCCTAGCCCTGCGACCGAGCCGTCGATGCGCGAGGCGCCGGCCTCGATGGCCGCCAGCGAGTTGGCGATGGCCATGCCCATGTTGTGGTGGCCGTGGAAGCCGATCTCGGTGGCCGGGTTCAGCTCGGCGCGCAGCAGGCCGATCTTCTCGCTGACTTCATCGGGCAGCATGTAGCCGGCGGAGTCGGTGCAATAGATGCAGTTGGCGCCGTAGCTTTCCATCAGCCGCGCCTGCTCCAGCACTTTTTCCGCGCTGATCATGTGCGCCATCATCAGGAAGCCGACGGTATCGGCGCCCAGCTTGCGCGACATGCCGATGTGCTGCTCGGAGACATCGGCCTCGGTGCAATGCGTGGCCACTCGAATGGTGGAGACGCCACAGTCGAGCGCCATCTTCAGGTGGTCGACCGTGCCGATGCCCGGCAGCAGCAGGGCGGATACCTTGGCCTGCTTGAGGCGCGGGATCACCGCACGCAGGTATTCCTCGTCGCTGTGCGCGGGGAAACCGTAGTTGATCGAGCGACCGCCGAGGCCGTCGCCGTGGGTGATCTCGATCAGTGGCATGCCGGCGGCGTCGAGGCCGGTGGCGACCGCGATCATCTGCTCGAGGCTGATCTGGTGGCGCTTGGCGTGCATGCCGTCGCGCAGGCTCATGTCGTGCAGGGTGACGTTCTTGCCTTGCAGATTCATGGTGCGACTCCTTTAGGCCAGTGCCGCTTCACGACGTGGCAGTTGAATGGTGCCGCTGGCGATTTCCTCGGCGAACATCTCGCCGGTGCGCAGGGCGGCGGCGGTCATGATGTCGAGGTTGCCGGCGTACTTGGGCAGGTAGTCGCCCAGGCCCTCGACCTCCATGAAGATCGAGACGCGGTTGCCGTCGAATACCGGGCCATTCTTCAGCCGGTAGCCGGGCACGTACTTCTGCACCTCGGCGATCATCGCGTGGACCGATGCGGTGATCGCATCCTGGTCCGGTTCGGTTTCGGTCAGGCAGTGGATGGTGTCGCGCATCATCAGCGGCGGCTCGGCCGGGTTGACGACGATGATCGCCTTGCCTTCCTTGGCCCCGCCGACCTGCTCGATGGCGCCGGCGGTGGTGCGGGTGAACTCGTCGATGTTCTTGCGGGTGCCCGGGCCGATGGAGCGCGAGGACACGGTGGCGACGATCTCGCCGTAGGCCACCGGCTGCACGCGCGATACCGCGGCGACCATCGGGATGGTGGCCTGGCCACCACAGGTGACCATGTTGACGTTCATTTCCAGCGTGCCGACATGCTGCTTGAGGTTCACCGGCGGCACGCAGTACGGGCCGATGGCGGCCGGGGTCAGGTCGACCATCAGCACGCCCAGCTCGTTGAGCTTGCGGCTGTTCTCGGCGTGTACATAGGCGGAGGTGGCATCGAAGGCGATGCGGATATCGTCCTCGAGCACGTGCGGCAGCAGGCCGTCGACGCCCTCGGCGGTGGTCTTCAGGCCGAACTCGCGGGCGCGCTTGAGGCCATCGGACTCGGGGTCGATGCCGACCATCCAGACCGGCTCGATCCACTCGGAACGCAGCATCTTCATCACCAGATCTGTGCCGATGTTGCCCGGGCCGATAATGGCGGCTTTCAGTTTCTTGCTCATCAGGCTGTCCTCGATCAGATGAAGCGCACGGAGGCGCTGCCGATGCCGCCGATCTCGACGCGCATGAAATCACCGGCCTTGACCGGTTCCAGCGGAACCAGCGAGCCGGACAGGATCACTTCGCCGGCCTTGAGGCCAATGCCGAAGTGGCCGAGGGTGTTGGCCAGCCAGGCCACGCAGTTGACCGGCGAGCCGAGCGCAGCCGCTCCAGCGCCGGTGGAGAGCAGCTGGCCGTTCTTCTCAACCAGCATGCCGCAGGTGACCAGATCGACCTGGCGCGGTGAGACGGCCTGGTCCCCCAGCACGAACAGCCCGCAGGAGGCGTTGTCCGCGACGGTGTCCTGGATCTTGATCTTCCAGTCCTGGATGCGCGAATCGACCACTTCGAAGCAGGGGATCACGCATTCGGTGGCAGCCAGCACGTCGGCGTTGGTCACGCCCGGCCCCATCAAATCCTTCTTGAGGATGAAGGCGATCTCGCCCTCGGCGCGTGGCTGGATCAGCCGCTCGCTGATCGGCATTGCCTCGCCGCTGTTGTAGACCATGGCATCGGTGAGGTAGCCGAAGTCCGGCTGGTGCACGCTGAGCATGTTCTGCACGGCCTTGCTGGTGACGCCGATCTTCTTGCCGATCACCCGCTCGCCGGCCGCCAGGCGGCGTTCGAGCATGCGCAGGGAGATGTGGTAGGCGTCCTCGACCGTGATGTCGAAGCCGCGGCTGGTCAGCGGCGACACGGTCTCGCGCTGGACCATCGCCTGGTAGAGCTCGTCGCCGAGTTCGTTGATCAATGTCTTGTCCATATCGGTCTCTCTCAGGAATGGAGGGCGTCGGCCTCGGCGAGGAAATTCTCGACCAGGCGGGCGAAACGCTCGGCGTGTTCGATCTGGGTCCAGTGGCCGCAATGGCCAAAGACGTGGAGTTGGGCGTTGGGAATCCACTGCGCGAGGGTCAGCGAAGCCTGCAGCGGGATGATCCGATCCTCGCGGCCATGGATGACCAGGGTTTCGTGGGGCAGGGCGCGGATATCGGCCTCGTTGCTGGCCAGATCGTCGACTCCGTTCTGCCGTGGCGGCGGGAACATCGCGGCGAACGACTCCTGGAAGCCCGGGCGGATGCTGGCTTGGTAGCGCAGCTCGGCCAGCTCGTCGTTGACCAGGGTGCGGTCGTGGGCGAACAGATCGAGCAGCCTGCGCATGTTGGCCAGCGACGGCGTGTAGCCCCACGCCATTTCCAGCCCCTCGGTGATCGGAAAGGCCACGCCGACGCTGCCCATCAGCACCAGCCGGCGCACGCGCTCGGGGTGACGGATGGCCAGTGCCAGCGCCAGCCCGCCGCCGAACGAGTTGCCGACGATGTCGGCCTGCTGGATGCCGAGGGCGTCGAGCACGCCGATGGCATGCTCGACCCAGCGCGCCTGGCTGTATTGTCCATCGGCCGGACGTTCGCTGTAGCCGAAGCCGAGCATGTCCGGAGCGACCACCCGGCGCGTCTGCGCCAGCTGCGGAATGATCCCGCGCCAGTTGGCCCAGGCGGTGACGCCCGGCCCGGAGCCGTGGATCAGCAGAACCGGGAAGCCTTCGCCCTGATCATGCAGGTTGGTGCGGTAGCCAGCGGCGAGGATTTCGCGACCGATTTCAGGGCTTTGCTGCGGTGCGTTCATGGCCAGCTCCTCAGAGTTTCACACAGATGTTTTTCAGCTCGGTGTAGAATTCCAGCGAGTGCACACCCCCTTCGCGCCCGATGCCCGACTGCTTGCTGCCGCCGAAGGCGGTGCGCAGGTCGCGCAGGAACCAGCTGTTGACCCAGACGATGCCGGCCTCGATCTGCCCGGCGACGCGGTGGGCGCGCGAAGCGTTCTCGGTCCAGATCGCCGAGGCCAGGCCGTAAGGCAGGCTGTTGGCCAGTTCAATGGCTTCCTCCTCGCTGTCGAACGGGCGGATATGGCAGCAGGGGCCGAAGATTTCCTCGGTGACCACCGCCGAATCGTCGGTCAGGCCGGTCCAGATGGTCGGCTGCACCCAGGCGCCGCCGGCCAGGTGCGCCGGCATCTCCGGCACGCCGCCGCCGGTGACAACGGTGGCGCCGTCGTCGACTGCCTGCTGGTAGTAACTGAGGACTTTTTCACGGTGCTTGTGGCTGATCAGCGGGCCGAAATTGGCCTCTGGATCGTTCGGTTCGCCGATCTTCAACGCTTCGGCGCCGGCCTTCAGGCGGGCGACGAACGCGTCGAAGATCGGCCGCTCGACATACACCCGCTCGGTGCCCAGGCAGACTTGGCCGCAGTTGGCGAAGGCCGAGCGCAGGGTGCCCTCGATGGCCTTGTCCAGGTCACAGTCGGCGAAGACGATGCCGGCGTTCTTGCCGCCCAGCTCCAGCGACACCTGGCGCACGCCCTTGGCCGCGGCGCGCATGATGGTTTCGCCGGTGCCGGTCTCGCCGGTGAAGGTGTAGGCGTCGACGTCCGGGTGCTCGGTGAGGAAGGCCCCGGCCGAATCGCCGCCGAAACCGTGCACCACGTTGTACACGCCGGCCGGCACACCGGCGGCCTGCATCACCTCGCCGAGCAGGGTGGCGGTCAGCGGGGTTTCCTCGGATGGTTTGACCACCACGCAGTTGCCGCAGGCCAGGGCCGGGCCGACTTTCCAGGTCATCAGCAGCAGCGGCAGGTTCCACGGGCTGATCACGCCGATCACCCCCTTGGGCCGGCGCACGCCGTAGTTGAGTGCACCGGCGCCGTCCGGGGTGGCCATCTCGAAGGCTTCGGTCGGCACGTTCTTGATCAGGTCGGCGAACACCTTGAAATTGGCCGCGCCGCGCGGAATGTCGATGTGGCTGGCCAGGGATTTGGGCTTGCCGGTGTCCAGGCATTCGGCCTCGAGAAACTCATCGAAGCGCGCCGTGACGCCATCGGCCACGCGATGCAGAATCTCAGCGCGCTCGGCCACCGTCATCTTCCCCCATGGTCCCTTCAGCGCAGCGCGTGCCGCCCTGACCGCGGCGTCGACCTCGGCGCGGCCGGCCTCGTGCACGCGGCCGATCACCTGGCCATTGACCGGGTTGATGTCCTCGAAGGTGCGGCCGCTGGCCGAATCGACGAAGGCACCGTTAATGAAATGCTTGATCTCTTTCATCTGCGCAATCTCTGCAATAAGTCGAACCGAACCATCAGGTCAGCACGGTCATGAATCGTTCGTTGAGCACACGGTCGTGATAGAAGATCGCCTTGCCCAGGTCCTTAGCCAGCCAGGTCACCGGCTTGTGATCCGGATAGCTGTAGTTGCCGCCGCAGAACACCTCGCTGCGGTTACCGGACGGGTCGAAGAAGTAGATGGTCTTGCCGTGGGTCAGGCCATGACGGGTCGGGCCGATGTCGATAGAGGTGTCGGTCATGGAGATCAGGTCGGCGGCGCGAAGCACGTCTTCCCAGGTTTCGAGGTGGAAGGACACATGATGGAGGCGGCCTTTTTCCGGATGGTGAATGAAGGCCACGTCGTGGGCCTTGGTCGACAGACTGAGGAACTGGGCGACGCGCGTGCCATTTTCGTCCAGCACCTGTTCGGCCAGATAGAAGCCGAGCACCTTGGTGAACAGGTCATAGGTCGCCGGCAATTCGTCGCCATACAGTAGGCAATGATCGAAACGCACAGCCGCCATGCCTTTCAGATCGCGCGGCCATGCCTCGGGATTGACCTCATTCACACCCCACTTTCCAGTATATTCCTTGTCTGCATACAACTCGAAGTGATGCCCGGAGGGTGCCTGGAAGCGCACGCGCCGGCCACAACTGTTCAGCTCACCTGCGGGTAGCTGCTCAACGGCACAGCCATATGCCGTCAGATCCCGCTCCAGTTGCCGGAGAGCATCCTCATCCACAACCTTGAAACCCATAAAATCCATACCAGGTTCGTCGGCTTCGCGTAGCACCACGGAGAATTTGTCAACTTCGGTCCAAGCCTTGAGATAGACACGGCCCTGATCGTCACGGTCCATCTCGATCAGGCCCAGCAACTCGACGTAGTGTTCCAGGGCCTTGCTCATGTCCAGTACACGCAGCTGCACATGGCCGGGGCGCATTATACCTTTGTTCATGACGTCACCTTTTCTCTTTGTTGTGGGTCGACCGTATTTTCATAGCACGGCTTTGAATAACGCTCGATACATAGATCGCTACGGGCAAACAGTCGGCAGGCCAGGGCGTAGCCTTGTTCGCGGGCCTCTACCGGTACGTGCTTGCAGCTCATACGCCCGCATTCGTAATCACCGGTCAGCACCCGCACCTTACACAGGCCGCACCCGCCGCCGCGACAGCCAACTGGTAGGCAGTGCTTGTTCTGGGCCTCCATAGCACGAAGCACTGACTGCTGCGGCTGGCAGACGAAGCTCTCCCCATCAGGCCGTACAGTGATTTCAAAGACCGTTGGCATCCCGCCTCCGTCGGCATGTGCGTCAGTGGGCACCGCTGCAGGACCTCCAAATACAAGTCCTGACCAGTTTGGCGATTGCTAGGGAAGTATTGATTGTCATCGCGGGAGCGCTGATTATTAAGGTGTAACGGAACGAACTCTTGTTATTGGTTTGCATTGTTCTCTCTAGCGATGCTCTTTGGCGCAGCATGTATGAAATCCTAATGGGTTACCGTGGTATCTGCGGTCCACTGGCACCAATGCGGTGGCTGCCTGTGCTTAGATCAGAATCTAACTATATTTACAGATCCAACGGCTCCCATGGGCGTCGGCCTAGCGGCTGAAACAAAGTGATATTTTGCACCTAGCACTAAACGCAAGCCTATGTGTATCACGTAACCCGTTCGCAGAAAACACTTCAATTACTCGCCTTCGAAACCTTAGCCACTATCGACACGGCCTCTTACCCTTGACGCAGCGCAATTTGCTCATGCGCCTCCCAACCCATGCGCAGTCGGGCCTCAGCCACATCGGCATCGAGATCATGGTTCCATAGCCAGTCGAAACGAGTCGCCAGTATTTCCCCCACCAGCTGTTCGTCCGCACCTACAATGGGGTCGCGCAACTCGTATAACTCGCCGGTTTCCACAGTGGTTCGTTGCACACGACAGGCATGAGGGCGGCGCAGGTCGTCGTAAGCTCCAAGCAGCTCGGGGAGGTTGCCTGTTTCGGTCCGACTATCGCCCAACAGCCGGGCGAGGAAATAGGCGTCCTCAAGCCCTTGCCCTGCACCGGCCCCTTGGTGCGGCAGCATGGCGTGCGCTGCGTCGCCGATCAGGGCAACCCGACCGTGTACGTAGCCTGGCAGTTCCGGCAGGTCATGCAGTGCCCAGAGAGTTGGCGCCGGGATGCACTCCAGTAAGGCGCGCGGGGCATCGCCCCAGCCCGCGAACGCATCGAGCATCTCGCGCTGGCTCGCTTCCCGTACCCAGGGAGCGTCCGCGGGCCAAGTCGGTTCCGGCTGGCTACGGTCGGAGGTGAACGCTACCACGTTGACAATGCGGCCTTTTCTCACCGGGAAGGTAAGAATATGGCCATAGAGCCCTAAGTACATCTGCGGGACATCCACCAAGTGCTCGTCAATGCCATTTATTCTATAGGCTTCGCGCAGTTGCAGGCTATCTACCATGCCCCGGTATGCACAGGTACCGCTAAAACGTGGTTCTAAATGATCCAGCCCCTGACCTTCCAGCACATAGCTACGAAGCGCTGACTTAATGCCGTCGGCGCCGATTAGAAGATCGCAGCGGTACTCTGTGCCGTCGGCGAATAGCACTTGCAGTTCATCACCCTGCTGCTCGATTTGGGTGGCACGCTTCCTAAATTGGGCGATACCTTCTGGAAGGTGTTTTACTAGGGCGTCAAGGAAATCAGCCCTGTGTACAGAGGACTGACCTACGCCCGGCGCAATGGTGGCGCCTAGATAGCTGGCATCGCTACCGCGCCGCCATTCAAACCAAATATCCTCCCAAGGCTGCGGAGTCCGATCAGCAACCTGAAAGTAGGCTTGACCCAAACCCAAACCGACAATGGCGCGCACTGCGTTAGGCCCGAAGGACACACCAGCACCGACTTCACCGAACGCCGGGGCAGCCTCGAATAGCTGCACATTAAGATGGGAGTGTTTGCACAAGCTCAATGCCAAGGCAAGGCCTGAAATTCCGCCGCCGACTATAGCGACGCGCAAGGCTGGTTTCTTAGCGTTCATGTCGTTCATGCAATACCTGTCATGGCTTTATTATTGGGATATCTTCAACAGTAGCGAAGCCATAACTATTGATAAATACACTAATCCCTATATTATATATTCATGGGGAGAATGTACGATGCTGCCGCTTTGGCAGGAGGGTTCTACCCCGTTAGCACGGACACTTTCAAGTAAGCTCACACCGAGCTGAAGGAGTGTTCATGAAGCGCAAGAAATACAGTCCCGAGTTCAAGCGGGAAGCCATCGAGCTAGTTCGTCGTTCAGGGGCCAGCTGCCGACAGGTGGCCCTAGAGATTGGTGTGGCTCCCAACCTGCTCACCCGCTGGGTTCGGGAGGCGCAACCAGGCACTGAGAAAGTCTTCCCTGGAACGGGAAGTCCGCGGGATGAGGAGCTTGCCCGTCTCAAGCGCGAGTTGGCCCGAGTAACCAAGGAACGTGATTTTTTAAGAGACGCGGCAGCGTACTTTGCCAAGGAGTCATCGAGCGGTACACGGTGATCCAGCGCTGCCGCAACGAGTACCCGGTACGATTGATGTGCCGTTGCCTGAAGGTTTCTGCCAGCGGCTATTACGCCTGGCAGGATCGTGAACCAAGTGCGCGAGCTCAGGAGAATGCGCGCTTGGTGAAGCGCATTCGGGAGATTCACGAGGACAGCCGGGGCGTGATTGGAGCGCCACGAATGCACGAGGATTTGCTCGACGAGGGCGAAGTCGTCAGCCTGAACCGAGTTGCTCGCCTGATGGCGGCTGAGCGAATTCAAGGCTGGCCACGCCGGAAACGACGTGGCTTCGGAAGAGCCGTCAGTGGCCGCCCAGCAGGCGTGAAAAACCTCCTGGAGCGCGATTTCACTGCACAGGAACCGGAGCGCAAGTGGGTCACGGACATCACGGAAATAGCCACACTGGAAGGCAAACTCTTCCTGTGCGTAGTGCTCGACCTGTACAGCAAGCTGGTGATCGGTTGGTCGATGCATCACCGCCAGGATCGGCAAATGGTGATCCGAGCAGTGGAGATGGCAATCTGGCAGCGCCAGGGTGACTGGTCAGTGATCCTGCATTCGGATCGCGGCAGCCAATTCACCAGTGCTGACTACCAGCGCTTTCTGAATCGCAACACGCTGGTTTGCAGCATGAGTGCCGTCGGGCATTGCGGCGACAACGCTGCCTGTGAAGGCTTCTTCGGTCAGCTCAAACGGGAGCGGGTTGCCCATCAGTCGTATCGAACTCGCGATGAAGCACGAGCAGATCTATTCGATTACATCGAGCGGTTTCACAACCCGAGAATGCGTCGTAGAGTCGCCAGGCAAGATCTGAAGTTTTCAGCCCTTTTCAAACCGTCCGTGGAAATGGGGTAGAACCCGGACGACGTCCCAACATAGCGAGGCTCCATGGAACTGCATGACCTGGATTTAAACCTGCTGGTAGTATTCAACCAGTTGATGGTCGACAAGCGTGTCTCTATCGTCGCGCAAAGCCTAGGCCTAACCCAACCTGCCGTAAGCAACGCCCTGAAGCGCCTGCGCACCGCACTGCAGGACGAACTGTTCGTGCGTACCCACCAAGGCATGGAACCTACGCCCTATGCTGCACATTTAGCTGAGCCTATCGCCCATGCCATGCACAGTCTGCGCGAAGCGCTACATCACGAAGAGCGCTTCGATCCTTTAACCAGCGAGCGTACCTTCACCTTGGCCATGACCGACATTGGTGAGATATATTTCATGCCGCGGTTAATAGATGCGCTCGCTCGTAAGGCCCCCCATTGCACAATCAGCACGGTACGCGGCAGCTCGGTGAGTTTGGGACAGTCGTTACAAGACGGTACAGTAGATTTGGCCGTAGGCCTGCTACCCAACCTACAGGCCGGCTTCTTACAGCGTCGGCTTCTTCATAACCGCTACGTGTGCTTGTGCCGTAAGAACCACCCGGCCACCAGAGAGCCACTGACCTTGGAGCGCTTCTGTGCCTACAGCCATATACGTGTCATCGCCGCCAGCACTGGCCACGGCGAAGTAGATTCCCTTATGGCGCGAGCTGGCATCCGGCGGGACATTCGCCTAGAGGTTCCGCACTTCGTCGCCGTCGGCCATATCCTCCAGCATACGGAGCTACTCGCCACCGTACCTGAGCGCTTCGCTGACTGCTGTGTAGAGCCCTTCGGCTTGAATGTGCTGCCAATCCCCATCGACCTACCAGAAATCCCCATTAACATGTTCTGGCACGCAAAATATCACAAGGATTTAGCCAACATCTGGTTGCGACAACTGATGTTCGAGCTGTTTTCGGATTGAGTGACAATCCGGGGTGATCGATACGTAAGCGTACGCCGAACTCACCTTGCGTGATTCAGGCAGGTACCCACTGATGCGGCAGCAGTTGGCCGATTTCACTGGCCCGCTGCATAGGCAGCCGTGTCAGCACGTCCTTGAGATAGGCATACGGATCATGTCCGTTCATGCGGGCCGACCGGATCAGGCTCATGATCGCCGCCGCTCGTTTGCCGCTGCGTAGCGGCCCGGCAAACAACCAGTTCGATGGACTTGCCCCTACCAAACCGGACACCAACTCCCCGTTGATGCTACTGCCAAGCGCCTGAATTCCCTCGGCGAGCGATATTTCAAAGCGCTGTGCGGATGCTGCTCGTTGTAATGCTTGAACCGCCCCGGGTTTCGCGGAGGCTATCGTATTTGAGTCAGGCGGCAACTGGGATTGCTGCCTGACTCTGTTCGTATAGTGCCTCAAACTCCGCTGGTGGCCTATTTCCAATCGGTTCCAGCAAGCGCTGTTGGTTGAACCAGGTCACCCACTTCAGCGTTTCCCATTCCAGAGCCTCTACAGTTTTCCATGGCCCTTGCTTGTGGATCAACTCGGTCTTGTAGAGTCCGTTGATGGTCTCCGCCAAGGCGTTGTCGTAGCTGTCGCCGGTATTGCCAACCGACGGCTCGACGCCGGCTTGCGAGCCCCGGTCGCTATGATGAACCAGCCGGTGCGGCTCAGGCCGACAGCTGTGAAGTGCCTGTTCGAGCGCATCGAGGACAAACTCCGTGCGCATGTGCCGACTGACACGCCAGCCAACGATAAACCGGGAGTAGACATCCACGATGAACGCGACGTAGGCAAACCCCTGCCAGGTTGAAACGAAGGTGAAATCGGCCACCCAGAGCTGGTTGGGGTGCTCAGCCGTGAACTGCCGCTTCACCAAGTCTCTGGGATTGGCATTGCTAGGGTCAGCGCGTGTGGTTTTCACGGCCTTGCCTCGTGTTACACCACGCAGCCCCATGTCCCGCATCAACCGCTCCACTGTGCAGCGCGCTACGGTCTGGCGTTCGCGGAGCATCTGACGCCAGATTTTTCGGGCACCATAGACCTCGTAGTTCTCTTGCCAGACACGACGAATCTGCACGGTAAGCGCCTCGTCACGTATTGCGCGTGCTGATTGCCGTGATCGGTCGCGTAAGCGCGCAGCATGGCGTCGATAGGCCGATGGGGACACCTGCAGCACGCTGCACATTGGCTCGACCCCCAAAGGTTTTCCGGTGCTCGTCGATGAGTAGCCAGATCACTTCAAACGGCGGTCGAGCTCCGCCTGGGCGAAAAAAGCGCTGGCGACCTTGAGAATCTCGTTGGCCCGCTTGAGCTCGCGAATCTCGCGCTCCAGCTCTTTGATACGAGGATCTACCGACGGATTGGGTGTTGAGGGGGAAGATGCCTTGCGAATCCAGTTGCTCAAGGTCTGAGCGGTGCAACCGATCTTGCTGGATACCGCCTCAATGGCCGCCCACTGGGAAGCATGCGACTCACGGACTTCATAGACCATCCGTACGGCACGCTCGCGGACTTCAGGGGAAAACTTCGGTGGCTTTGGCATAGTGGCTCCAGTTTCTCAAAAGGTGGAGCCTCCGCGATAGCCGGGGCGGTTCAGATCAACATAAGCAGCCTCGACAAGGCCGCGACGTTAGCCCAGGTGGGTCAGTTTTACATCGGCCTTGACACATGCAGCTGCATACTTTCCCCTCAATATTCATGCCGGCGATGATATCTATACAAATTCGCTTATTTACTTATATAACAGCCTTCTCTATTTTTCACCCAACGGCATCATTAATGGGAGCGTGGTCAGAGCGGGCTCTCACGCCACGGCATGAGACGTTGCAACTCACCGCCCCTGTTAAGGAAGCTCTGAACCATCGTCGATGCCACGGTGATCAATGCGCCGAGTTCGACCAAGAACAAGGACGGCAAACGCGACCCGGAGATGCACCAGACCAAGAAGGGTAACCAATATTACTTCGGCAGTGCGACCTGAAAGTCGCATGGGTTTCTGTTCCGCAGGTTAACGCCCGACGGAACCGACTGTTCCACCACTCGTTCCCTACCCAGACAGGCGTGGCCGGTAACAGCCGGGTCTGAAGCTCTGGGGACAATGTAACCGCCGATATTTCGGTAGGTCGAACCGCGAGGCCAGACTGAATCTGCCAGCATCAAGGCGGAGAGGCGCTAGGGATGAACGGGTACGGCTAACACAAGTGAACCTCATATAAACGTCGTCATAATAGCCAAGCCAAAGATGCTGACAGGCTTGAACCAAAAGGTGTGCGGCCAGGCAGGGGCTCTTACCGATAGCCCCTCGTGGATGTGGTGCCGCCGGCGAAATCGAGGAGCCCGACCCGTTCGGAAATCCATGCGGAACAGGGTAAGCCCGTAGCGTTGCCGATTTCGGCAGGTGAGCTGTAAAGCAAGCTGTTGATGCTGCGGGTAAAGGAATGTGGAAAAAGCGAAGGTCACCCTGTAATGGGGTGAATACAGATTGAAACATCATCTGGCGCGAAAGCGAGCAGACTTCCACACGGTCTTCCATGGCGAGAAAACCTGATCAATCGTTGTACGGAGGAAAGCAGATGGCAGTGCTCGCACCCAATGCGCAAGCAACGGCGAGCACTGGTGCGCCTTCGAACTTCATATCGGCCTGGCCCCAACACTGGAACCAGATCGAGTCGCAAGTGAAACGACTCCAGGTCCGTATCGCCAAGGCAACACGGGAAGGTAGGTGGGGCAAGGTGCAAGCCTTGCAGCGACTGCTGACTCGCTCGTTCAGCGGCAAAATGTTGGCCGTGAAACGAGTGACGGAAAACAGAGGCAAGAGAACACCGGGCGTTGATGGCAAGATCTGGTCGACTCCGGTGGCCAAATCGACGGGAGCACAAGCGTTACAGCATCGGGGCTATCGGCCCCAACCACTGCGACGCATCTACATACCCAAAAGCAATGGCAAGCAGCGTCCGCTGGGGATTCCAACGATGCGGGATCGTGCGATGCAGGCGCTGTGGAAACTGGCACTTGAGCCGGTTGCCGAAACGCGTGCAGATCCCAACTCCTATGGATTTCGGTCGCAACGATCCACCGCCGATGCAATCGCACATTGCTTCAATGCACTGGCGAAACGTGGTTCGGCGCATTGGGTACTTGAAGGTGACATTCGAGGCTGCTTCGACAATATCAGTCACGATTGGCTGCTCGCCAATGTGCCTATGGATAAGGTGGTTCTGCGCAAATGGCTTCGAGCGGGGTATGTCGATCAGGGAGCCTTGTTCGCAACGGAGGCAGGAACCCCGCAAGGGGGGATCATCTCTCCGGTACTTGCGAATTGGACGCTGGATGGCCTGGAAGATGTCGTCCATGCAAGCGTGGCTTCGACAGCGCGCAAGCGTAAGCCATTCAAGATACACGTCGTACGATATGCCGATGACTTCATCATCACAGGGGCCACGCAAGCTGTTCTGCAACATCAGGTTCGTCCTGCAATTGAGGCGTTCCTGAAACAGCGTGGACTGGAACTCTCTGATGAAAAGACTCAGATAACGCATATCTCACAAGGCTTCGATTTTCTGGGCCAGAACGTACGCAAGTACGCCGGCAAGCTACTCATCACTCCGGCTCGCAAGAGTGTGAAGGCATTGCTGGATAAGGTGCGGGAAATCGCGAACGCAAACAAGACGGCAACTCAAGCTAACTTGATCCTGACCTTGAACCCGGTGATCCGAGGGTGGACCATGTATCATCGCCATGTTGTCGCTGCCAAGCGTTTCGCATGGATCGACCATCAGATTTGGCAAGTGCTATGGCGCTGGGCAGTTCGTCGGCACGCCATGAAAAATGCCCATTGGGTAAAACAACGCTACTTTCGTGTCGTAGGTCAACGGCACTGGGTTTTTGCCACTCAGGAGAAAGCGCGCGGCTTGAGTCAACCCGCTTGGCTGTATGCCGCCGCCAGTGTTTCGATCGTGCGGCATATCAAAATATGCAGTGCAGCGAACCCGTTCGACCCGGCATGGACGTTTTACCTTGAGCGCCGAAGAGCGCATCGTCAGGTTGCCCAGTCTTACTCAGGCTGCTGGAAGGCTTGAGCCGTATGAGGGGTGACTCTCACGTACGGTTCTTAGGGGAGGCAGGGGTGGTAACACTCCTGCTTTACCCGACTGAAGGCCCACATCGGAGTGGATGATGAGTCGGGTCTGGTACACAGCGTAGTCGGTACGCCAGCCAACGTGGCGGATGTCACTCAGGTCGACAAGTTACTGCACGGCGACGAAAACGTCGTTTGCGCCGATGCCGGCTACACCGGCGTCGAAAAGCGCTCCGAACACGAAGGCCGGGCGGTGATCTGGCAGGTCGCGGCACGCCGCAGCACTTACAAGAAGCTTGGCAAGAGCAGCCCGCTCTACAAAGCCAAGCGCAAGGTCGAGAAGGCCAAGGCGCAGGTGCGGGCCAAGGTCGAGCACCCGTTTCGGGTGATCAAGCGCCAGTTTGGTTACATCAAAGTTCGCTTTCGAGGGCTGGTGAAGAACACGGCGCAGTTGGTGACGCTGTTCGCCCTGTCGAACCTGTGGATGGCGCGCCGACATTTACTGGCGAATACAGGAGAGGTGCGCCTGTAATGCGGGAAATGGCCGCCGCGAGGTGCTCGCGGCGGCTAAAAATCCAGAAAGAATGGATGATTTGATCGTTTTTAGACGAATCGCCGTTTTTGAAATTGGCAGGGCTGAAGTCAGCCAGAAATACGTGACTACTTCAGACCATCCCTTAAGCCGCGGCACTCTGCTCGCGATGACGTCAAAAAAAAACGGGCACCCTGCGAAGCATAAGTAAGTGCCATTCAAATCTGTTCCATTTTCCTTTTAGGAGTGCCTCCCATACGTCTCATACAAAATAACCGCGAGCCATGTCGCGGTTATTCTGCCAGCTTTAGGGTCAGAAGCTGTGGGTATAGCCCAGACCGACAGTGTCCTGAGCATGCTCTACCCTTATTGGCGCGGAGGTATTAGGCAAACTGGAGTTATCCATCTTCTTCTTGAAGGAATGGTTCCAGGCAACATCCACCTTACTTGTTGGCGAGAACTGATAAGAAAACCCCGCCGAGACAAACCTAGTCGTAATGGCGGGCATTACCGACAGCAAGGTCTCAGAGCGGAGTGCCTGAGTCACGAAACGGGTGCCACCTCGCAGCGTCCACTTGCCAGTTTGGTAAGCGGCACCGAGCGACAGGGCGGTCTGATCCTTGAAATTTAGCGGCAACAGAATGTCGATATTGTCACCGGTATCCGCCACAAACCCGACATCGACGTCTTTCATGGCGTGCTTCCAGAATATCCGGGAGACGTCGGCAACAATCATCCATTGCGCATTGACCTGGTGGCTTATGCCAAGATTCAATTGCGCCGGCGTTTGAAAGTCACGTACGCTGATCCTGCCTCTGAGCGGAACCTGGCCGGCCAAGGCGTCGACTGCAGTCAGGGTTGCATCACCTTTCATGTCAGCTATATGACTCTCCATGGAATACGCGACACCCAGAACCGTATCTTTTGAGACCTTGTAGGTCAGCCCGATGCGCCCGCCAATACCCCATGCATCAGCGCCGCTGGCCACTGGATGGTTCCTGGTAAAGCTTAAATGCGCACCGCGCAAGTCAGGCAAGCCTCCGAGAACGGGTACGAGGCTACCGCTTGCCCGGCCCGATCCTATTAACGAACCAACCTGATCCGCACCCAGTAGTAGATCGAGGTTCAGGCCCTGCCACATCGCATCGAGACTTGCACCAACTGTCAGCTTGTCATTGACTTCATAGCTCGCCGCAAAGGGAATGTTCAAGGTCATCAGCCGACTCGAGTTCTCGAGTCCAGTATCAAGGCCACCGGTAGCACGGGAAAGAAAACTGCTGTTTCCATACTCCGTTCCAACCCCGCCCTGCGGAAAGATGCCTGCGCCAAGCGTCAAGGAGCCGCTGTGATAGGTATATGCCATTTGGGGGACGGCATAGGGGCCGCGATTTTTGGAGTGATCCTCAGAGTCGGCAACCTCCCCTGTATCGAGGTTCTTGATTGCAAGGTCACCAAAAGTGACATCCATGCCGAGATAGAACTGCGAACCCTCAGGCATTAGCGACAGTGTCGCCGGATTGGTCATCATGCCGGCAGCACCCACGTCAAATGCGGTTGCGGCACCACCCATCGCCCCCGACACCTGTCCAAACCCTACGAACCGAAATACGTCGGTGACCGCCAGTGCCGGCTGAGATGTGATTGCCAATACCCCCGCGGTGATCGGACCCATTAATCTGTGCTTCATTGTTTTTATCCTCAGATATCAATAAGTCTTATAATTATTTAACGAACGAGCACTTCCATCTGCCCGCTCGTCATCATTTATAGAAGAGGCAACGCTTTCTCCTTAGGCCTGCCGTAAAAAATCAATGGCTAATCGGTTAAATTCATCGGCATGCTCCCATTGCGCCCAATGGCCGCACTTGGAGAAAACGTGCAAACGCGCGTCGTCGATGTTCCAGAGCAGCTTCAAACCGTGGTCAAGGGGAACGAAGCGATCATCGCGCCCCCAGGTAATGAATGTCTTGGCCTTGATTTCTCCAAGTCTGGCAGTCACATCCCAGGTTGAAAGCGGCGCCTTTTGTGCGCTGATGAGGAAGTTCTTCAGGTGTTCCGGTTGGCGCTGAATGGCTTCCCAGCGGCCCTGTAGCAACTCCTCGGTGATGAGGGACTGGTCATACAAAAACACCTGAATCATCTGTTTCAGGTTTTCATAGGACGGTTCGGCGTACAGTTTGAACAGCAGCTTGATGCCTTCCATCGGCATTGGCGCGAACATGCTGGGGCCAAGGCCGCCGGGTCCCATGAGGATCAGTTTGCCGATGCGCTCAGGGTATTCGATAGCGAAGTTCAGCGCCGTGGCGCCCCCCATCGAGTTGCCGACCAGGTGCGCCCGGTCGATGCCCAGCGCATCCATCAGCCCTTTGACGGCACGGGCGTTGACCAGGCCGCGCTGCTCGTCCATCACCACCGCGTCCGACTTGTTGAAGCCGGGCGAATCCTTCAGGATCACCCGGTAACCGGCGTCGACAAACGGTCCGACGTTGCGGTAGTAGTTACTCCAGCCGCCAGCGCCGGGGCCCCCGCCATGCAGCATGATGACGGTTTCGCCGTTACCCGCCTCGTTGTAGTGAATATTGAAATCGGAAAAACCTTTTTCATTTATTTTCACGAACTTGCTGGTAGAACTTTCGGTGAGTGCGGTCATTTTTCATCCTTTAAGTGAGTGGAGTGGAAACTGGTCAGGCGCAGCGCTTCATGCCGCGCCGGGTTTGAAATCATGCGGCGGTCAAGGTCAACCCGCGCTCACGTGCCATGGTCATGGCGGTGTCTTCAATCATGTCTTCCTGGCCGCCGACCATGCCGCGCCGTCCCAGCTCGACCAGGATGTCGCGCGCCGGCACGCCGTACTTCGCACTGGCGCGTTTGGCAAACAGCAGAAAGCTGGAATAGACCCCGGCATAGCCCAGCGTGAGCGAGTCGCGGTCGATGCGGATGACATGGTCCATGATCGGCACCACCAGATCTTCGGCCACGTCCTGGATCTTGAACACATCGACTCCGGTTTCGATCCCCATGCGCGCGCATACGGCGATGAACACCTCCATCGGCGTGTTGCCGGCGCCGGCACCCAGGCCAGCGGCAGCGGCATCGATGCGGGTGGCCCCGGCCTCGATCGCGGCGATCGAGTTGGCGACGCCCATGGCCAGGTTGTGATGGCCGTGAAAGCCCAACTCGGTTTCGGGTTTGAGCGCGGCACGCACGGCACTCAGGCGCGCTTTCACGTCGTCAGGCAGCATGTAGCCGGCCGAGTCGGTGACGTAGATGCAGTTGGCGCCGTAGCCTTGCATCAAGAGTGCCTGGCTGACCAGCTTTTCTGGGCTGGCCATGTGCGCCATCATCAAAAAGCCCACGGTGTCCAGACCCAGCTTGCGCGATTGGGTGATGTGCTGCTCCGACACATCGGCTTCGGTGCAGTGGGTGGCCACGCGGATGGTGTTCACGCCCAGGTCCTTGGCCATCTTCAGGTGTTCGACGGTGCCGATGCCGGGCAAGAGCAGGGCACTGACCTTGGCCTGCTTCATCAACGGAATCACGGCGCCCAGGTATTCCTCGTCGCTGTGCGCCGGAAAGCCGTAGTTGACGGAGGAGCCGCCCAGGCCGTCGCCGTGGGTGACTTCGATCAGCGGGATGCCCGCGGCATCCAGGCCGCAGGCGATGGATTTCATTTGCTCCAGCGTCATCTGGTGGCGCTTGGGGTGCATGCCGTCGCGCAGCGTCATGTCGTGGACGGTGACTTTTTTGCCTTCTAGCTTCATGGTGGTTCTCCTGCGTGGTTCAGGCGTGGACGGGCTGGAGTGTCAACTGCCCGGCGAGGATTTCCTCGGCAAACATCTCGGCGGTGCGGGCCGCCGCCGCCGTCATGATGTCGAGGTTGCCGGCGTATTTGGGCAGGTAGTCGCCCAGGCCCTCGACTTCCAGGTAGACCGAGACGCGCAAGCCGTCGAAAACCGGGCCGTTGACCAGCTTGTAGCCGGGCACGTACTTCTGCACCTCTTTGATCATGGCGTGGATGGACTCGGTGATCTTGGCCTGATCGGGTTCGCTCTCCAGCAGGCAGTGCACGGTGTCGCGCATGATCAGCGGGGGCTCGGCCGGGTTGAGGATGATGATGGCCTTGCCCTTTTTGGCGCCACCGACCTTTTCGACCGCGCCGGCGGTGGTGCGGGTGAATTCGTCGATGTTCTTGCGCGTTCCGGGTCCGGCGGACTTGCTCGAGACGGTGGCGACGATTTCGCCGTAGGCCACCGGCTGGACGCGGCTCACGGCCGCGACCATGGGAATGGTGGCCTGGCCGCCGCAGGTGACCATGTTGACGTTCATCTCGCCTTTGCCGACATGTTCCTTGAGGTTGACCGTCGGCACGCAGAAGGGGCCGATGGCCGCCGGGGTCAGGTCTATCATCAGGGCGCCGAGGGCATTCACCTTGCGGCTGTTGTCAGCATGCACGTAGGCGCTGGTGGCATCGAAGACGATCTGCACGCCGTCGGCCTGCATGTGGGGAATCAACCCATCGACACCGTCAGCGGTGGTCTTGATGCCCATCTCGCGGGCGCGCTTGAGGCCGTCGGATTCGGGGTCGATGCCGACCATCCAGATGGGTTCCAATACCGGGCTGCGCTGCAGCTTGGCCAGCAGGTCGGTGCCGATGTTGCCGGGGCCGATCAGGGCGCATTTGATTTTTTTCGTCATGTGCTGAAATTTCCGGAAAAGTCAGTGAAAGCGCACCGAGCAGCCGCCGATGCCGCCGATGGTGACGCGGAAATGGTCGCCGGCCTGGGCCGGGAACATGGCGGCCAGCGCGCCGGAGAGAATCACCTCGCCGGCTTTCAGACCGATGCCCAGGCGGCCCAGGGTGTTGGCCAGCCAGGCCACGGAATTGACCGGGGAGCCCAGGGCGGCGGCGCCGGCGCCGGTGGCGATGATCTCGCCGTTTTTCTCGAGCACCATGCCGCAGGTCATCAGGTCGATCCTGCGCGGGTCGGCGGCGCTGCTACCGAGCACGAACATGCCGCAGGAGGCGTTGTCGGCCACGGTGTCCTGGATCTTGATTTTCCAGTCGCCGATGCGCGAGTCAACGATCTCGAAGCAGGGCATGACAAAGTCGGTGGCAGCCAGCACGTCGGCGTTGGTGACGCCGGGACCCATGAGGTCCTTTTTCAGGACAAAGGCGATTTCCCCTTCGGCCTTGGGCTGGATCAGGGAGGACATGGCGATGCTGCCGCCGTCGCTGACGATCATGCCGTCCAGCATGTAGCCGAAGTCGGGCTGGTAGACGCCCAGCATGTTCATCACGGCCGCGCTGGTAACGCCGATTTTCTTGCCGACGACGCGCTCGCCGGCCTGCAGACGGCGCGAGATCATCCGTTGCTGAATGTGGTAGGCGTCCTCGACGGTGATCTCTGGATGGCGGCTGGTCAACGGCTCGACCACGGTGCGCGTGCACAGCGCGCTGTAGAGCTCGTCACCCAGCGTTCCGATCAGTTCAGGGGTCATGGCGTTTCTCATTCCAGGTCGGGGCGTTCATTGCTTTGAGGCAGCTCTCCCAGGCCCGCTTCCGCGCCCCGGGAAGGCATCTTCACTCCTTGATCAAGCCTTCGGCGCGAAGCGCTGACTGTACCGCTTCACGGCCTCCAACACGGCCTTGGAAGGCCTGCAGCGAGGGCCAGGGCGAAAGATCAATGTTGACATATGCGCTCCAACCGAGCACGACGAACAGATAGATGTCGGCCACACTCAGTTGGTCGCCCAGCAGATAAGGCGCATGTTCGAGCTGTCGTGCGACCTGCCCCAGGCGGGTGTTCAGGCTCTGCCGCACGGCGTTTTTCCACTCATCGCTGGAGGCAGGGTTGAACAAGGGGCTGAAGCTCTTGTGCAGTTCGCTCGAGATGAAGTTCAGCCATTGCTGCAAGTGGTAGCGCTCGAAGCTGCCGTTGGCCGGCGCCAGCTGCTTGCCGGGGACCTGATCGGCCACGTATTGCACGATGGCCGGGCCTTCGGTCAGGGTACGGCCGTCGTCAAGCTGCAGGCAAGGCACGTACCCGGCCGGGTTGATCTCCAGGTAGTCCTGCCCGGAGGCAGTCTTCTTGCTCGCAAGATCGACCTGCACCAACTCGAAGTTCAGGCCCGCCTCGCGCAATGCAATGTGCGGTGACAGGGAGCAGGCACCAGGGCTGTAGTAAAGTTTCATGCAGGGATTCCCGTGCTATTCAGGTTGTTGTTCATGCTTTGTTGCGCGCAGCTGCTTTGTCGCGCACAGACTTGTGGCCCCACATGCTCGGACTGTCGTGCCTCACCACAACCCAGGAGCGGTCAACGGTACGGGCACTCCAGCCATACTCGACCTCTACTCCGGACGGGGTCGAGGCATAGAACGACACCATGTGGTCATTGGTGTGGCGCCCCAGCGTGGAGGTGATCAAGCCGTCCGCGTCAACCCGATCAAATGCAAAGCCGACGTCATCGAGCGAGGCGACTTCGAGCATGAAGTGATGAATGCGTTTTGGCAGCGGGAATGCCGCAATTGCCAGGGTGTGGTGGCGTTCGTTGCAGTGCAGGAAGTACACAGGAACCGTCACGTCCGGCCCCATTTTCATGTCGATGACGTCAGACAACTGGAAGCCGAGCACGTCGGTATAAAACGCCAGCGCCTTGTCCGAATCCGGAACGCAGCGCACGAAATGCCCCAGCCCTTGCTCGCCGGTCAGGAAACCCGACACGGCCGCACCAGGCAGGAACGGTTTTTCGAACACCTCGCTGGCGCCATAGTAAATTTCCAACGGCAGGCCAAACGGGTCGGCAAAGGTGATCAATCCGGTCACCCCGCGGCGCCTGGCCAATGAGGCATCGCCGGTGGTGACTGCGATACCGGCCTGTTTGAGCTTGTCAGCCATCTGCGCCAGCCCTGCCGCATCGGCCACCTCGTAGCCGGCAAAGGCCAGATCGTCAACCTCGCCCTGCTGAACGGCGATCCGCCAGGCTCTCGAATCGATGCGGAACAGGTCGCCGTTGTCGGTCGTGCCCGCTTCCATCAAGCCCAGTTTCTGCGTCAGAAACGAACGCCAAGCAGCTACGTCGCTGACCGCAAACCCCATGTATCCCAAACTTCTGATGCTCATTACTGTCTCCTTCGTCGATGCTTAGGGATGGATATTCAGCTGTTCGAGCAAGTCATTACCTCCGGCACCCGAGAAGAATCCACGAACGCCCAAGCCACCGTCGTAGTTCAGCAAGGCCCCGGTCGCAGGCGCCGCATCGCCTCGGGTGGCAAAAAACACATAGGCCCCGGTGTACTCTTCGACCTCGGGCATGCGACCAATCGGCAGCACCGACTTCAGCATGTCGGCCAGCGGTACGGTCGAAATCGCCTTGCTGCCCATTCCCAGCGAGGAAGGACCTCTCATATCGCTATTGATGCCGCCCGGCCCCACGCCGTTGACGCGCACGTATGGCGCCAGCTCGAACGCCAGTTCACGCACCAGGCCCACGATGGCGTGCTTGGCTGCGGTGTAAAGAGGGCCGCCGCCATTGGGATAGAAGCCCGCATTGGAGATCGTGAAGATCACGTTGCCACGGCTGGCGACCAGGGCCGGCAGGCAGGCCTTCACTGCATGGATATAACCCTTGACATTGATGTGAAAGACCTCATCGAACGCGGCATCGAGGCTCTCTTCGGGCAGGTCGACCAAGGCCGTCGAGTAATCCCAGATGCCTGCATTGGGAATCAAGGTGTCGATTTTCCCGAACCTGGCCACGCAGCGGCTGGCAGCCTGTTTCTGGTCTTCCAGTGAACGCACATCGCCGACGATGCCGAGCACGTTGTCGCCATGATCGGTTTCCAGCTCTGCAAGGCGCTCTGCCGACTTGTCGAGCACCGCCACTTTGGCGCCTTCGGCCACGAATCGGTCCACGAGCGCGCGCCCTAATCCGGAGGCGCCCCCCGTGATCAGTACCGCTTCACCTTTCAGTTTCATTTTTCCAATCCCCTTTATTGTTAAAGCGATTCGCCGGTCATGCGCATCAATTCGGTTTGGCTTTGAGTAAATCCCGCAGGTTCGAGCCGACGTCCTGCAGTTGCTCGGCGGAAACAGAAACCCGGGTGCCGACCAGTCGGGTCGCCACAGAAAATTCCCTGGTGGCATTGATCGCCGTCGCGGCCTCGACGCAGCCATCAAGCAGCCTGAGCAACACGATTGGCTGGCCGCTCTGGGCGTCGCCGCGTACGACGATCTCGCCGGGCCCTTCGGCATCGCCAATCATCTGGATGCGGTGGCCTGCAATCTCCGTCCACGAGGTCGGCACCTGGGGCGCCGGCACGGGCTGACTCAACATGGCGCTGGCCGCGATTTCGGCCTCCATCTGGCTGTTCAGGTAGGTCTCCAGCGAGCGCTGGCCCCCTTGACGCAGCGGCCAGGCGGCGACGTCACCGGCGGCGAACACCTCTGGACACGAGGTGGCGCCGGTGGCGTCGACCAGCACGCCGCGCGCGCAGGCGATGCCAGCGGCACGGGCCAGCTCGTCCGCCGGCTCGGCGCCAATGCTGACCAAGACCACATCGGCGGGCACCCGGCGCCCGTCGGCGCAGATCACGGCGCGCACCTGCCCCTGGCCTTCGAAGCGCGCGGCCTGTGCATTGCGCTCCACGCGGACACCCATGCGTTCCAGTTCGGCCCGACACCATGCCCCGGTCCGGTGACCCAGCACGCGCACCAGCAACTCGTCGCCGGCTTCCAGAATCGTGACATGGACACTCAGCTTGCGGGCGGTGGTCGCCACCTCGCAACCGATCAGGCCTCCGCCGACGATGACCAGCGACTGGCCCGGTTGCAGCGCCTGCCGCAGCGCCTGGCTGTCGGCGAGGTCTCGCAAGGTATGGATGCCTGCCAGGTCGCCACCCCGAATCGCCATGCGCCGGGCGCGCGCGCCGGTGGCCAGCAGCAGCCGGTCGTAGGCCAGCGGGGCGCCCGATTCAAACTGAATCTGGCGGTTGGCCAGATCCAGGCAACTCACCCGTCGCCCGAGCTGGACATCCACATGGGCCGATGCGTACCAGGCGCTGTCCAGGATTGCAGGCGGCTCGGGCTGCTCGCCCGCCAGCACCGTCTTGGACAGCGTGGTCCGGTCATAGGCCTGATGCGACTCATCCCCGAGCAGGTGGATGCGCCCCTCGTATCCCTGGGCGCGCAGTGCGCGCGCAGCCGTCGAACCGGCCAGGCCGGCGCCGATGATGGCGATGGTGTCGATCATGGCGCCAGATACCCGGCTTCGAAGTCGACCAGCACGTCATTGTCTTCGATGCGGATCGGAAATATCTTCAGTGCCTCACAGGGCGGCGGTGATTTGACCTTGCCCGTGCGAACGCAAAACTTCCCCATGTGCAGTGAGCATTCCACCACGTCACCTTCAAGATAGCCGCCATCGGACAGGGACCAGTCGCCGTGGGTGCAGCGGTCCTGTGTTGCGAACAGCTCGCCATCCACATTGAAAATCGCGACGGAGGTGCCTCCACTTTCGACCTTCAGGGCTTCGCCTTCGGGCACATCTCTTCGATCACAAACTCTGGTAAATTTCATAACGCTTCTTGTAATTAGTTAAAAGGGTTAAATCGCCTGGGGCGAACAGTCACTGTTGGTGGCTGAAGAGTAATTCAAAGTGTCCTCAGCGATTTCGACGCCAGGGCACGCCAGGCATGCAGGCCCCAGCCAATCCACAGCACATGGATCACCAGCGTGACAAGCCCGAACCACAAGGCTTCGTGGCTCCACACGATGCTGTAAAAATCCCAGAGACCATCGACCACTTCCGTTGCGATGACCACTGGAATAACGGCCCGATAACGGCCCGGATCGCGGGCGCCCCACAAAGCGACGGCCCCGATGGCGCCCAACTGGAGACCGACCACCGCCCAGGCATCCTGCAGCAGGGTGAAAATCGGCGCACCCACGTGCAGTTCTACGCCTGGATACATCCTGCCAAACAAGCCCAACGTGCTGAAGGGAAGCGTGCCAATGAGGTTGATGATGTAGAAGACGCCGATGGCGATCAAAAACAGTCTTGCATTTTTCATGGCAGCATCCTCATTGAGGCCGGTTCAGCGTGCTGGGCTAGAAGAACATGCTCAGGTTGTTCGACAGCAAGGTACTGGCGTCGAGCAGGATGGTGCGCTTGGCGATGCTGAAACCAAGGTTGTTGTCGGCGCGGCGCAGCACGTCCCGGCGTTCGCCCGCGAAGATGTCGACCTGGCGCTCAAGCCGATTGCGGTACAGGATGAATGCGGAATTGACCTCGAAGGTATCCGGCGTGGCCGTCTCCTTGACGATGACGTTGGAGACCAGGTGGCGCGTGCGGGAAGGCGGGTTCTCCGCCCAGCCCACGTCCGAGGTCACCTTGCGGATGCGCCCGTACATGGTTTCATGGGTTTCATCGAAATGGGCAACATCCTGGTCGCCGGAATATTCCAGCTCGCCCTCCCGGATCATGCGATTGGTGCGCAGCGGCATGAAGTAGTGGATATCTTTGTCCAGCAGGGCAAACCAGGCCTCGTAGGCCCGGTGGTCAAGCAACTGCGCTTCGCGGTAGTAGAACTGCTCGATCTCGTTCTGCAACTCAAGGCCAGCCGCCTTGCTTGGCCATTCAAATGTTTTGAAAAAATGCGGGGATGGATTTGTCATAACAGTTATCTCCAAGTAAATATCAGGGGACGGAACCTCGGCGCGCCGTCTGCACATGCACGTCCAGCCCACCATGTTGAATTCTTCCGGTTGACAGATCTAACGATTGCGTCTTGATCAGGGCTTGAGCGTGGCCCAGCTGGGCTCGGACATCATGCGCATCCAGTGGTGATACATACCCCGCGCCGCTTCTTCGGCGTAGACGTAGCCGACGTTGCCAGGAAAATCAGGGTGACCGGTCTGCGACCGACCCAGGCCCATCTGGGCATTGAGCGGCTGGCTCTTGGCCTTGTACCCACGTAGCCCCTTCTGGATCTCCACCCAGTTCTCGCCATCGTCCTGCTCAAACACGCCGCCTGCGGAGAAGGTGCGGATGTTGTGCCGGCGATATTCTTCCTTGATCTCGGCCGGGGCATCGGCATCGACCAAGGTGAAGGCCCACACTTCGATTTCGTTGGGGCCGCGCGGGTGCCAGGTCCGGATGGTGTTGATGGCCGGGAGGAACGAGCAGGTCGGGAAGACGCTCATGTGCTGGCCGAACATGCGTCGAACCGGCATGGTGTGGCCCAGTCGCTGTTCTGCCAGGTCGGCAGCCGGACCTTCGGTCCAGTACTGGGTGACCTTGGGCCCCATCACCGCCATGAGCATGCCCGGCTCGTCGACGAACCAGCCCGAGCCGTGCCCGCCCCAGCCGGCCCGGAACTGGTTGCCCTTGGTGGGCACCTGTGCATGCGACAGGTCCATTTCCGGCGGCATGCCCGCCAGGATGCCGGACAGGTGCGACATGGTGCCGGCGTGGTACATGTCACTGCAGAACTGCTCGGCGGCAAACTTCCAGTTGCACGGAATCACCCACTTCTGCATGCCGCCGATGGCCACAGTCCCGGCCGGCGTGCGATCCAGCATGACGTCCATATAGGGGCGGGCGTCACCGAGGTAGGTCTCCAGGTCTGGCGCCTGCACATCCCAGTTGGCAAAGACCAGGCCCTTGTAGGTTGCCACGCGTGCCTGGAGCGGGCCCCATTCGGCCTTGTCAAAGCCGCAGTCGCCTTCTTTCTTGTCGCAAAAGGCTTCCTTCTCGAACGGCACGTTCACCAGCTTGCCGGCGATGTCGTAGGCCCAGCCGTGATAGCTGCAGGTGAAAGCCTTGGCGTTGCCGGCGTCCGAGCGGCAGATACGCATGCCGCGGTGCCGGCACTGGTTCAGGAACACCTTGATGCTCTTGTCTTTCTGTCGCACCATAACCACCGGATCTTCGCCCATGTAAGTGGCCAGGAAGTCCCCGGTTTCAGGCACATGACTCTCGTGCCCAAGTAACAGCCAAGAGCGACCAAAAACCCGCTCAAGCTCCAGCTCATAAAGACTCTGATCGGCGTAGATGCGTGGATCAAGCAGCCCTTTTTCCTGATCGACCAACCCCCGGATCGCCTCCGGCGTCCAATTGGTAACCCACTTCACAGGGGCTCCCTGCACTTCTTTGATTGATGAGCTCATGATTCAACGTCTCCTTTGAAATGCCCTTAGTAGGGCGAAAAAATGCCGACCGCATCCATCACGACGAAAACAAACACGTGGGATGTTGGCGTCACCTCAACAAACCGAATTCCCGAACCACCGAAATTGATGATTCGATGTGCTCCGCCATCAACGCAGCACAGCGCTCGGCATCTCGCGCGAGCGCGCTGTCGCGAAGTGCTAGATGCTCCTCATGTACGTTTCTGGTAGGCGGGTTGTGCATAGCAGTCAATCGGCGGTAGCGCTCCATATGCACATACAGGATGGACAGGAACCGCCGGATCCAGACGGACGAACAGGCAGAGATAAGAGCTTCGTGAAAACCGCGGTTGACTGGCTCCCACTCATTAAACCAGCGAGCCGGATCCCGCATCGTGGGCTCTTCAATCAATGACAGTCGGTGAAACGAACTGACGATCCGCGCCTCCCATTCAGCGTCACCATTCAGCACGCTTTGGCGTAACGCTTCGCTCTCGAGCGCGATCCGCGTGGCGGCCAAATCACGCATGTCACCCAGGGACATTGGGGTCACATGGAACCCACGCTGGGCCTGTGTCTGCACCAGGTTTTCGGCTACTAGCAGAGAAAGCGCCTCCCGCATGGTTCCGCCGCTGACCTCATAGCGCGACTTGAGATCTTCAACGCCGAGTCTGGAGCCCGCAGCGAGTCGCCCCTCCACGATGTCTGCTCGCAAACGCTGAAACGTCACCTCAATCAGGCTGCGCATCTTCGCGCGAGGCACCGTCGATGCATCCGAAAATGACTTTTCGCCTGCCATCGCAACGCCGCTTGGAGTTCTCGTATTCATTGCATTTCACACATGCTCGTTAAAGAAAAATTTCAGCACTTTCGGAATCAGGATCCGGGAGAAAGCGGCTTCAAAAATGTCGATAATCGATATTTATATTTATCGGGTTAACTTAGATGAGCTTGACGTCGCCTGTCAATCACTTCACGCGAAAGCGGGCAGACCTCCTCATGGTGGTCCGTGCAGGATCCGTGCGCCTGTAATATAAATGGCTGACGCGAGGTGCTCGCGTTGGCTAAAAGCGCAGGGAAGAGCAAGGTGATCAGATCGTTTTTGATCGATTTACCGCTTTCAAAATCGGCAGGGGCTGAGGTCGGACCGGAAATACAGGGCTATCCAGACCATCCCTTACCGGCCCGTTGTTTGACTACACGACCCCGACCCGCAGCGGGGTCCATTCGCTTTCCTTCACCGCTGTGCTCACGGCCATGACGAGCTTGTCGAGATTGCTGGCAGTCACGCCCTCCAGTGCCGAGCGCCCCCGCAGCATCGAGCGCGGCTGCAGCAGTGCATGGTAGATCTGCCAAGGGTCCGCACCCCTGGTCAGCTTCAGGACAGACTGGATCATCTCGTGCTTGAGTGGGTCGAGGTGCCAGTCCGGCACGCGCTGGCCGCGGTTGCCCACGTTCAACGCCAGCAAGTTGCCCGCCTGGATCTCGTAGCTGATCCACCTGCGGGATTTGCCCGCCATCTTGGCAAACGCAGCGACGGGAAGGTTGTGCGGCGCTTCGAAGACATCGAACAAATCCATTCTCTCGCGCTGAATGTCCGAAGGCACCAGCGGTGCGGCCGATCGCTGGGGCGGCATTGCCGGCAGCCGATGTGCGGCGGCAGAAACCAACGGCATGGCGTCACCCGGCTTCGTCACGAGCAGGCTTGGCGAAGCGGCAACCGGCGTAGAGGGCGCGCTTGCGGTTTGCTCAGTGGGGAATGCGGGCACGCCTTCCAGATGCACGGTGAGCGGCATGCTGGCCGCCTCGACCTGGTTCTGCTCGAAGAGGTCGAGGCGATCGGCCCAGTCCTGCATCATGCGTCGACGCTGCTCCACGTACGCGGCATGATTGTAGGTCGCGCTGACCTTGTTGGGATCGACATGCGAAAGCTGTGCATCCACCCAGACTTTCGGGTAGCCGATCTCGTTGAGCGCAGTGGACATCGTGCCACGGATACCATGTCCGGTCAGGCGTTCCTGATAGCCCATGCGTTTGAGCGCACCATTGAGCGTGTTCTCGCTGATGCGCTTCTTCAGGTCGCTGTCGTGCCGGAACAGGTAGCGCTGGGCCGGCTTGAACTCATCGAGCAGGTGCCGGACGATCTCCATGGCCTGAATCGACAGCGGCACGATGTAGGGCGGGATGTCCTTCGGCTGCTGCCGCTTCTTGCGCATATCCACCTGGAGTTGCTTCACGACGTCGGGCGGGATGATCCACAGCCCTCGGTCCAGATCGAATTGATCCGGCATCGCCTGCCGCAGCTCTCCGGTTCGCACGCCGGTCAGCAGCAATAGCCGCAGCCCGAGCTGGGTCTGCCGCCGGCCGCGATAGCTGCGCAGCCGCTGCAACAGCCTTGGCAGCTCGGCCATGCGCAGGAACGGGTTGTGGTTGACGGGTGGCAGCGGCAGCGCCACCACATCGAGATCGAAGGCGGGGTTCTGCTCCAGGCCCGGCACGATCACCAGCGCGTAGCGGAACAGTTGGTTGAACCACGTCCTGACTTTCTCGGCGACGGAGAGCGCCCTGCGCTTCTCGATCCTGGCGATCACCTCCAGGAGGTCGGGCCGCTTGATCTCATAGATCGACTGCTTGCCCAAGGTCGGCAGCACATCCTTGTCGAAGATGCGCGGAAGGATCGAGAGAGTCGTCTGCCGGCCTTCCTTGAGGCTGAGCCCGCGATGCTTGAGCCACTTGCGATACACCGCCTCGAAGGTGTTTTCGTCGGCGAGCCGGACAGCGGTGCGCTTCTGCTTGCGGTGATCGCGAGGATTGGTGCCTTTGGCCAGCAGGGCGCGCGCTTCATCGCGCAGGCTGCGGGCCTCGCGAAGCGTCACCTCCGGGTAGGTGCCGAGCGACATCCGCTTCTGCTTGCCCGCCCAGTAGTAGCGGAAGTGCCAAGTCCTGCCACCGGCAGCGGTGACGGCCAGGGAGAGGCCATCCAGGTCAGGGAGGGTGTATGCCTTGCCAGTCGCCTTGGCCTGTCGAACGGCCAGGTCTGAGAGTGCCATGCTCTTGCTCCGAACATGAGTCAGGAACCAGATGCTGGTCACGTCGACCTCGCCTCTCCATCAACAATCCGGAATCAGCCGCGCCCGCAAAAATGGACTTGTTTGTGGACTTAAAAGTCCCGGCTGTAGGCGGATCGCAGTGGACCACAGCAGAACGTCAAAGAGAGAAAAAGCCTTTGTGTGGCAACGACTTGCAGACTCTCTTGGACTTCTGCGGAAGTCCGCAGAATGATGCAGTGGAGCGGGCGAAGGGAATCGAACCCTCGTCATGAGCTTGGGAAGCTCAGGTAATGCCATTATACGACGCCCGCGGAGGGTGCTCTTTTTACCAGAAGCTGCAGGCGAGGTGAAGCCCGGGGCAGGTCAAGTGACTGAAAATACTTGAATCTGCCCGGGTGACCCGGCGCTCAAACGGCGACGGCCTGGTAGTCGGCCGCCAGGGGGCGGGCCAGGGGCTTGGTGGCCGGGTTCTTTTTCAGGAAACCCACTATGGCGTCCTGGGTCTGCCGCCAGCCGTCCTTGTGCTCGACGTCGACGAAGTGGCCGGCGTTGTCGATGGTGATGAACTGGCAGTCCCGTACGTGCTTGGCGAAGTGGCGGGCGTCCTCGGCGGAGGTGTACTCGTCGTTCTCGCCGTTGATGAACAGCATGGGGATGTCGACGTTGGCCAGGCAATCCACGTAGCAGCGCGAATCCATGTTCAGCACCTGGCGGACGTGGAAGTGCATCTGCAGGTACTCGTGCTCGTCCAGGCTGCTGCAGTGCTTGTGGTTGAAGCGCTGGTACAGGCCCGGCAGGTACTTGCCGATGGTGCCGTTCACCAGGTCGCCGACGGCGTTGCGGTCCACGGCCGCGAGGCACTCCAGGCCACGGGTGAGGTAATCCATCATCGGCGCGTTGAGGATGGGCGAGAAGGAGGTGATGACGGCCTTCTTGATCCGGGCCGGGCACTGGGCCAGGGCCAGCAGGGCGGAGACGCTGCCCCAGGAGAAGGACATCAGGTAGTCCACCCGGAAATGCTCGATCAGGTGGAGGAGGATGTCCGCCTCGGTTTCCTTGCTGATGAAGCGGCTGTTGTCGTTATGCGGCTTGGACTGGCCCGCATAGGGCTCGTCGAAGAGCACCACGTTGAAGTGCGGTTGCAGGTATTTCACTGTCTGCGCGAACGAGGCGGTCGTCGACAAGGAGCCGTTGACCAGGATGATGGTCTCCCTGGCTTCAGGATTGCGGTAGAACTCCGTGTGAACCTTGTACTGGCTGTGAATCTCGACGATGGCAGTTTCCGGCCTCATGTCGTTTCCTCCTGGCGCAGATGGGTCATGCGAACCCTCTCGACCGCGTGGTTCGCTGTAAGTCGTGGCAGTAGGAAAGCGCCTTTCGATGACAATCCAATGTCAGGCGGAGATTTTTAAAAATCTTTATATTTCAAGCGGTTAGTTCGAGAAAAGACGGCGTGTTCCGACGCTTTGGCGGGCGTCGGAAGGGTGTCTTCTAACCAGGCAGGGAACCTACGAGTGCATAGCACAAGGGACCGCAGGAACGCTTAGATGGTCGGCGTGACTCTTGGGTCACGCTCTGACCTTGTGTCCGATTTAAGCAGGGCCTCTTTACCCCTGCAAGCGCATTGAAAGGAAAAATTCTTGCAGTTCGTCGGGTTATTCGAATCCGATGTGACTCGCCCATGACCTTGCTAAAAGCAGGCCACTTCCGCCTCGGTGAGTGACCGGTAGTCGCCGGGCTGCATCCAAGGGTCCAGCTCGAGGGGGCCGATCGACTCCCGATGCAGGCTGGTCACGCGGTTGCGGAAGTGGCCGAACATGCGCTTGACCTGGTGATAGCGGCCCTCGTGCAGGGTCAGGCGGGCCTTGCGCGTGTCGAGGATCTCCAGCTGGGCGGGGAGGGTGGTCAGGTCCTCGAAGGCGAAATAGAGCCCTCGGGCGAAGGTCTCGACGTACTCGCCGCCAATGGGGTCCGCGGTTTCCACCAGGTAGACCTTGGGTTGCTTGCTGCCGGGCAGCGTGAGCCGGCGGGACCACTGGCCGTCGTTGGTGATGAGCAGCAGGCCGGTGGTGGTGAGGTCGAGGCGGCCGCCCAGGTGCAGCTCGTGCTTGTCCGGCTCGTCCAGCAGGTCCAGCACCGTGGGGTGGTCCGGGTGCTCGGTGGCGCTGACGTGGCCGGAGGGCTTGTAGAGCATGATGTAGCGCGCCGGCTTGCCGGCCTGCAGTACGCGCTGGTCCAGCTCCACCCGCTGGAATTCCCGAATATCGCAACGGCCGTCGGTGACCCTTTCGCCATCCACCCGAACCCGACCGGCGGCCAGCAGCAGGCGTGCATCGAGGCGGTTGAACTCGGGAAAATTGCTCAGGAATCGATCAAGGCGCATCAGTTTGGTGCGTCGGGCGGCAGTGCCTGGGCACAGCGTGGGCAGAGGCAGGCGCGGTCGATGTCCGCCGGTGGGATGCGCGCCAGGGCCGCCGGGTCGATGGGCGTGGAGAAGCACCAGCAGTCCTCGCCGGCCCGCGCCGGATCGGCCTGGGTGCAGTGGTTGCTCTGACCGCAGAGCGGGCAGCGGGTCGGGTCGTTGGGGGTGCTCATGGATGGGGACGGCGATGGAAAGGGCGCAAGGGTGAGGCCTGGGGCGTCATGCTGCAAGCCCGGGCCGATGGGCTGGTGTTGCCGTCCGCTGGGGATCGCCTAGGCTCGAATATGCAAGACGTAAATGTCTGTATGCGACATGGCCGCATTCACAAAAGTCTGAAGGCATTTAAGAAGCTAACGCATAATCGCGGTCTATCGAGTCTGTCATCCACTTCCTGAGCCGAGCTGCCCGTGTCCGCCAATATCAATGCCGTCAACAAAGCCAAGGCCTGGTCGGCCCATGGCGTCACCGCCACCGGTGTCGTCCTTGCCCTGATGGCCATTCTCGCCCTGTTCGACAACCAGCCGCGCGATTGCCTCCTCTGGCTCGGTGCGGCGTTGTTGGTGGATGGCCTCGACGGCACCCTGGCGCGACGGGTTCAGACCAGCACCATGCTGCCGAACTTCGACGGCTCCACCCTGGACCTGGTGATCGACTACCTCACCTATGTGTTCATCCCCGCGATCTTCATCTACCGCTATATCGACCTGCCGGACCATACCGCGCTGGTGGCGGTGAGCCTGATCCTGGTGTCCTCGCTGTTCTGCTTCTGCAACCTGAACATGAAGAGCAGCGACAACTATTTCGTCGGCTTCCCCGCCGCCTGGAACGTGGTGGCGCTGTACGTCTGGATCATCGACCCGCCGCCGGTGGTGAGCCTGCTGCTGATCTGCGTGCTGGCGGCGCTGACCCTGACCAAGCTGAAGTTCCTGCATCCCTTCCGGGTGCGCAGGCTGATGCCGCTGAACATCCTGGTGACCTTCATCTGGATGATCAGCAGCATGCTGCTGATCATCCAGCATCCCTTCTACAAGTCCCTGGTGCTGGGCATCTGGTGGCTGGCCTCGGCCTACTTCGTCGGCATCTGCCTGTGGCGCAGCCTGCTGGACTGGACCCACAAGCTGAAGGCCTGAGCACGGGCTGCTGCCCGAAGGGCCACTTACCGGCCGCGTTGCGTCGTCTCCCTGCCACGCCCCTGCCTCAGGGGCGGAGCGTACCCGGGGCCTTACCAGAGCGGCAGCGTGTAGCTGAGGATCAGGCGGTTCTCGTCCAGGTCGCTGCCGAAGTGGCTGGTGCGCACCGTGGCGTTGCGCCATTTCAGGCCAAGGTTCTTCAGCGGGCCGCCCTGGATGACGTAGGCGATGTCGGTGTCACGTTCCCATTCCTTGCCGTCCTCGCGCCCGGCGCCCAGTTCCACGCCGTCGCCGGAGAGGTAGCGGGTCATGAAGGTCAGGCCGGGGATGCCGACGCTGGCGAAGTTGAAGTCGTAACGGGCCTGCCAGGAGCGTTCCTCGCGGTTGGCGAAGTCGCTGATCTGCACGAAGTTCACCAGGTAGGCATCGCTGCCGTTGACGTAGGCGAAGCCGGTGTCGCCGCTCATGCGCTGGTAGCCGAGGCCCAGGGCGTGGCCGCCGAAGGCGTAGGTGAACATCGCGCCGAAGGCCTTGTTATCGACGTTGCTGCCGCCTTCGTCGCTGGAGTGGGCGAAGCGCAGGTCGCTCTTCAGGCTCCGGCCCTCGCCCAGGGGCAGCAGGTGGTTGAGATTGAGCTGATGCTGGCGATAGAAGTCGTCCAGGCGGCCGAAGCCGTAGCCCGTGGTGAGGCTGTCGCTCCATTTGTAGCTGAGGTTGGCGAAATCGAAGGCGTCGCTGCCGGTGCTGCGGGCGCGGATGTTCTTCGCGCCGACGGTGGTGATGCCCATGTCCTCATAGTCCGAGGAGTCGCGCTGGTTCACCTGGGTCAGGCGTCCGGCGTCGAAGGTCAGGCCATCGAGCTCCAGCGAATTGAGCTGGCCGCCCTCGAAGGTCTGCGGCAGCAGGCGCGAATCGTTGGCCAGCAGCACCGGCAGCTTCGGCATCAGGGTGCCCAGCCTGAGGGTGCTCCTGGACGCCCGCAGCTTGGCGGTCAGGCCCAGTTCGCCGTATTCGTCCTGGGCACGCTTGGGGGCTTCTCGGTCGCGCTTCAGGAGGCCGGAGCCGGCGCGGTCCGGGCTGGAGTCCAGCTTCACGCCCAAGAGGCCGATGGCGTCCAGGCCGACGCCGACCGTGCCTTCGGTAAAGCCCGATTCATAGCGCAGGAGGAAGCCCTGGGCCCATTCCTCGGCCTTGGCCTGGGGGGCGCCGCTCTGGCGGAAATCGCGGTTGAAGTAGAAATTGCGCAGTTCGAGGCTGGCCTTGCCGTCCTGGATGAAGTCGGCGGAGGCGGGGACGGACAGGCCGAGGGCGCCGCTGGCCAGGATCAGGCCGGAGGTGAGGGTGGTGCGCTTCATGGGGGTTCCTTTTGTTGTTGTTCTGTCGCCCGGAGGCGGAATGAAAAGGGCGCGGCCCAAAACGGCCGGACCGCGCCACGCTCAACGGGGGAGGCGCCGGGGCCGGACGGTGGCCCCGGGCTTCGTTTCATGGATCAGTGACTGCTGGCGGCCGCGGCGCCGAGGCCGGTCTGGGCGCGGACGAACTGGTCGTCGTAGGCCGCCCGCTCGCGCTGCCCACGGGCGCTGCGGTCGAGGCTGGAGACCAGGACGATCACCGCGAAGGCCAGGGGCATGGAGAACAGCGCCGGATGGTCGTAGGGGAAGATCGCCTTGGCGTTGCCGAGCACGGTCACCCAGACGGCGGGGGAGAGGACCACCAGCACCAGCGCGCTGACCAGGCCGGTGAGGCCACCGCAGAGGGCGCCACGGGTGGTCAGGCCCTTCCAGTACATGGCCATGATCAGCACCGGGAAATTGGCCGAGGCGGCGACGCCGAAGGTCAGGCCCACCAGGAAGGCGATGTTCATCTGCTCGAACAGCAGCCCCAGGCAGATGGCCACCAGGCCCAGGCAGACGGTGGCGATGCGGCTGACGCGCATTTCCTCGCGCTCGCTGGCCCGGCCTTTCTTCAGGACGGTGGCGTAGAGGTCGTGGGAGATGGCCGAGGCACCGGCGAGTGCCAGGCCCGCCACCACGGCGAGGATGGTGGCGAAGGCCACGGCCGAGAGGAAGCCGAGGAAGAGGTTGCCACCCACTGCCTTGGCCAGGTGCATGGCCACCATGTTGCCGCCGCCCACTAGGGCGCCGCCCAGCTTGCCGTCGACGAAGTACTGCGGGTCGGTACCGACGATGACGATGGCGGTGTAGCCGAGCACGCAGACCACCAGGAAGAAGAAGCCGATGAAGCCGGTGGCGAAGAGCACCGAGCGACGGGCTTCTTTGGCGTTGGGCACGGTGAAGAAGCGCATCAGGATGTGAGGCAGGCCGGCGATGCCGAAGACCAGGCCGAGGGACAGCGACACGGCGTTGATCGGGTCGGCCAGCAGCGAGCCCGGGCCCATGATGCCGTTGCCGATGGCGTGGGCCTCGATGGCGCGGGCGGCGAGGTTTTCCAGGCTGAAGCCGAATTCGCTCAGGGCCATCAGCACCAGGGTGGTGCCGCCGGCCAGCAGCAGGACGGCCTTGACGATCTGCACCCAGGTGGTGGCGATCATGCCGCCGAAGATGACGTAAACCAGCATCAGCACGCCGACCACTATCACCGCCATCTGGTAGTCCAGGCCGAACAGCAGCTTGATCAACTGGCCGGCGCCGACCATCTGCACGATGAGGTAGCAGCAGACCACGGTCAGCGAACCGACGGCGGCCAGGCTGCGCACGCGGGTCTGGTCGAGGCGGTAGGAGACGATGTCGGCGAAGGTGTACTTGCCCAGGTTGCGCAGGCGTTCGGCCATCAGGAAGGTGATCACCGGCCAGCCGACGAAGAAGCCGATGGTGTAGACGAAGCCGTCGTAGCCCTTGGCGAACACCAGGCTTGAGAGGCCCAGCAGGGTGGCCGCCGACATGTAGTCGCCGGCGATCGCCAGGCCGTTCTGGAAGCCGGAGATGCCGCCGCCGGCGGTGTAGAAGTCCGAGGCCGAGCGGGTGCGCCGGGCCGCCCACCAGGTGATGGCGAGGGTGGCGAGGACGAAGACGAAGAACATGCCGATGGCGTGCAGGTTCAGCGGCTGCTTGGGCGCCTCGGCGGCGACGGCGCCCAGGGGGGACAGGGCGAGGAGGGCGAGGAGCGCTTTCATGCCTTGGCCTCCTCGATGATCTCGGCGCTGAGGGCGTCGAAGCGGGTGTTGGCGCTGCGCACGTACCAGGCGGTGAGCAGCCAGGAGAGGACGATGATGGCGGCGCCCAGCGGGAGGCCCCGGCTGAGGTGGCTGCCTTCGTACAGCGGCAGGTGCAGCCAGCCCGGGACGAAGGCTACCAGGGAGATGAAGAGGTAGTAGACCCCCAGCACCACGGCGCTCAGGGACCAGGCGAGGGTCGCCCGCTGGCGTGCCAGGCGCTGGAACTTGGGGTTGGACCGGATGCGTTCGAAGCTGTGGCTGTGAGGTGTTTCGAGGTGGCTCATGACGGGCTCCGCTTGTTGTTGTTGTCGATGCCGGTGGTGACCGTCGCAGGCTTTTCGGGCATGCGACGGCCCCTGGCGGCGCCCGTGGGCGCCACCGTGTTCGTGAGTCGGGTCGGCCCGGCCGCAGCCGGGTGAGGTCAGAGGTTCTTCGCCATGTCCCGCAGGACGTACTTCTGGATCTTGCCGGTGGAGGTCTTCGGCAGCTGGGTGAAGACCACGGTCTTCGGCACCTTGAAGCTGGCCAGGTGCTCGCGGCAGAAGCCGATGATGTCCGCCTCGCGGGTGTCGGCGTGGTCCGCCTTGAGGGTGACGAAGGCGCAGGGCGTTTCACCCCACTTCTCGTCCGGGCGCGCCACCACGGCCGCTTCCAGTACGGCGGGGTGGCGGTAGAGCACGCCTTCCAGTTCGATGGTGGAGATGTTCTCGCCGCCGGAAATGATGATGTCCTTCAGTCGGTCGCGGATTTCCACGTAGCCGTCCGGGTGCCAGACCGCCAGGTCGCCGGTGTGGAACCAGCCGCCTTCGAAGGCTTCGCTGGTGGCGCTGGGGTTCTTCAGGTAGCCCTTCATCACGGTGTTGCCGCGCATGAAGATCTCGCCGATGGTCTGGCCGTCGCGGGGCACGGGTTCCAGGGTCTTGGGGTCGGCCACCATCACCCCTTCCAGGGTGGGGTAGCGCACGCCCTGGCGGGACTTGATGCGGGCGCGTTCCTCCAGCGGCAGCTCGTCCCACTCCTCGTGCCAGGCGCACACGGTCACCGGCCCGTACACCTCGGTGAGGCCGTAGACGTGGGTGACGCGGATGCCCATTTCCTCCACTGCGCCGATCACCTTGGCCGGCGGCGCCGCGCCGGCCACCATGGCGTTCACCGGGTGGTCGATGGCGGCCTTGGCCGAGTCCGGCATGTTCACCAGGGCGTTGAGCACGATGGGCGCGCCGCACAGGTGGCTGACCTGGTGATCGCGGATCAGGTTGAGGATCTTCTGCGGGTCGACGCGGCGGAGGAACACATGGACGCCGGCCAGGGCGGTCACGGTCCAGGGGTAGCACCAGCCGTTGCAGTGGAACATCGGCAGGGTCCAGAGGTAGACCGGCTGGTTGCCCATGTTCCAGGTCATCTGGTTGCCCAGGGCGTTCAGGTAGGCGCCACGGTGGTGATAGACCACGCCCTTGGGGTTGCCGGTGGTGCCGGAGGTGTAGTTGAGGGAGATGGCCTGCCACTCGTCCCGGGGCCATTGCCAGGCGAATTCCGGGTCGCCCTCGGCCAGCAGGGCCTCGTAGTCCAGGTCGCTCACCGCCTGGCCTTCGCCGTACTCCGGATCGTCCACGTCGATCACCAGCGGCGGCTGGTCGAGCATGCCGATGGCGGCGTGGATCACATCGTGGAACTCGCGGTCGGTGATCAGTACCTTGGCTTCGCCGTGCTGCAGCATGAAGGCGATGGCCTCGGCGTCCAGGCGCACGTTCAGGGTGTTGAGCACGGCGCCGATCATCGGCACGCCGAAGTGAGCCTCGAGCATCGCCGGGATGTTCGGCAGCATCACCGCCACCGTGTCGCCCTGGCCGATGCCGCGACCGGCGAGCGCCGAGGCCAGGCGCCGGCAGCGGCTGTAGGTCTCGGCCCAATTGCGGCGGATGGATCCGTGGATCACGGCGGGGTAGTGGGGATAAACGGCGGCGGTGCGCTCGATGAAGCTGAGGGGGGAGAGGGCGATGTGGTTGACGGCGGCAGGAGCGAGGCCCTGATCGTAGATCGACATGCTGGATACCCGGCGGCGGATTATTAGCTCTTCTGTACCGGCTCTTCTGGTAAGGCCGATAGTTCTCTGGGGCGATTTATATACCGACTTTGTGTTTGTATGGAAGTACTTCTAGAGTCGTATAGTAAAACTACTATATTAAATCTGATGCTTTGGTAGGACGCCTCTCGATCCATTCTGAGGCGTTATATGCTTTCCCACCCCCAGCCGCTGGACCCGCCATGACCCAGACTCCGGTTCGACTTCACACCTGGTTGCGCCTGCAACGCGAAGGGGTGCCCCTGGGCGTCCGGGCCGATGCCCTGTGCCGCGCCGTGCGGGGTTGCCCGGAGGTGCGCCAGGCCTTCTACCTGTCCTGGCAACCGGGGGCGCGCATCTACAGCCACGAAGGCGGTGGCCAGCAGTTGCCCCCCGGGCAGGGTGACCCGCTGCAGGCCAGCGATGAAGCGCTGGCCGCGCGCCTGGCGGCGGAGGGGCGGCTGGGACTGGACCAGGTGCGCCAGCTGGAGTGCTGGCTGGCCGGGCGACTGCGCCGGGCCGGCATCAGCCACGGCCAGGCTTTCGCGCTGTCGCTGGATGCCGGTCCGCCCGGGATGTTGCTGGTGGAGGTGCATGAGGGCGTCAGCCTGGACTGGCTGGGCTGGGTCCATGAGCTGCTGACCACCCTGCTGGGCAGCATCAACGGCCTGCTGCGGGCCTCGCCGCTGCTGGGCCAGGACCCGCAGCCCAGCCTGCTGCTGGACGCCGAGGCCCGCCCCCTGGAGTTGAACGCCGCGCTCCTGACGCTGTTGGGAGAGCAGCCTCTGGAGCACGCCCTGCGCCTGCTGCCGGTGAACCATGTCGCCCTGGTTCGCGCCTGCCTGGACCAGGCCCGTGCCATCGAGGGGGTGGAGGCCCAGTGCGGCGAGCGGGTGCTGATCTGGACCTACATTCCCGATGCCCAGGAGCGCCGGGTGCTGGCGCGCTGTCGCGAGGCCACGGCGCAGATCCTCACTGAGCGCGAGGCGGCGCGGGCCCGCCGGCTGTACCGGCTGATCACCGAGAACACCACCGACCTGATTTCCCGCCATACCCCGGACGGTCGCTTCCTCGACGCCTCGCCCGCGTCCTGGACCCTGCTGGGCTACTGGCCCGAGGAGCTGCGCGGGCAACTGGCCCAGTGCCTCTTCCATCCCCAGGAAGTGGCGCAGCTGGTGCAGCGCGCCCAGGACGCCCTGGAGCAGGACGGCTACCACACCATGACTTACCGCATCCGCCACCGCGCCGGGCATTACCTCTGGTTCGAGACCGCCAGCCGGGCCATTCGCGAAACCTACACCGGTGCCGTGGTGGAGGTGGTCAGCGTGTCCCGGGACATCACCGCGCGGGTGCAGGCGGAAGAGAACCGCCGGCGCCTGGCCGAAGTGGTGGAGGCCAACACCGACCCGGTGCTCTTCGTCGACCCCGCCGGCCATATCACCTACCTCAACCCGGCGGCGCGCAAGGCGCTGGGCCTGGCCGTCAGACAGCCGATGCCGGCGCTGTCCGAGGTGATCGCCGCCGACGACCTGGCGCGGCTGCAGCGGGAAGGCTGGAGCACCGCCGAGCGCCTGGGCGTGTGGAAGCTCGACACGCGCCTGCAGCCGCCCGCCGGAGGCGCCTCGGTGCCGGTTTCCATGGTGCTGCTGGCCCACAAGAGCGCCGGCGGGGAGCGCTATTACTCCCTGGTGGCGCGGGACATGACCGAGCGCGAATTGCGCGAGGCCCAGCAGCGCCGCCATCAGGACGAACTGGCCCACACCGCGCGACTGGTGACCCTGGGCGAGCTGGCCTCGGGCATCGCCCATGAGATCAACCAGCCGCTCGCGGCGGTGATGAACTACGCCGGGGCCAGCCAGCGCTACCTGCAGGCCCTGGGCAGCAACCCCGAGGCGGCCCGGCGGGTGGCCCAGGGACTGGAACGCATCACCGAGCACGCCAACCATGCGTCGGAGGTGATCAAGCGGCTGCGCGCCTTCTTGCGCAAGGGCCAGCGCCGCATGCAGGCCCTGGACGTGGCTGAGGTGGCCCGCGAGGCGGTGCGCCTGTGCGCCTGGGAGGCGGGTGCAAGCCAGGTGGCGATCGAGGAGCAATTGCCGGAGAATCTGCCGCCGGTGTTCGCCGACCGGGTGCTGCTGGAGCAGGTGCTGCTGAACCTGCTGCGCAACGCCATCGACGCCAACCGCGAGGCGCATCCGGGGCAGCCGTCGCTGATCCGCCTGATCGCCCGGGCGGAGGCGGGGCAGGTTTTGATCGACGTCCGCGACCAGGGGCCGGGGCTGGATGAGGAGGCGCTGGGGCGAATCTTCACGCCGTTCTACACCAGCAAGCCCGATGGACTCGGGCTGGGCTTGTCGATGAGCCGGAGCATCATCGAAGGATTTGGCGGCGCCCTCGACGGGATGCCGGACGAGGCGGGCGGGCTGCTGATGCGCTGCCGCCTGCCGCGGCAATAACAAGAATCGGAACGGAGTTGAACGATGCCCAACAGCGGCGAGCAGGTGGTGTATGTGGTGGACGACGACCAGGGGATGCTGGACTCCACCGTCTGGCTGCTGGAGTCGGTCGGGCTCAAGGCGCTGCCCTTCACCAGCGGCCGGGCCTTCCTCGAGGCCTGTGATGCCGACCTCGACGCCTGCGTGCTGCTGGACGTGCGCATGCCCGGCATGGGCGGCCTGAACGTCCAGGAGGAGATGCGCAGCCGTGGGCTCGACCTGCCCATCATCTTCGTCAGCGGCCACGCCGACGTGCCCATCGTGGTCCGCGCCTTCAAGGCTGGCGCCCGCGACTTCATCGAAAAGCCCTACAACGAACAATTGCTGCTGGACAGCGTGCAGCAGGCCCTGTCCAGCCATGAACCGAAGCGCGGCAACGACGCCGGCCAGGGGCAGCTGAAGGAGCGCCTGGACAGCCTCACCCCTCGCGAGCGTGATGTTCTGCTGCCCCTGGTACAGGGCTACACCAACCGCGAGATCGCCGAGCAACTGGACATCAGCGTGAAGACCGTGGACCTCTACCGCGCCCGGGTGATGAAGCGCATGCAGGCCGAGCGCCTGCCGGACCTGGTGGGCATGGCCATCGCGGCGGGGCTGGTGGACCCGCTGAAGCTGCGCTGATGCCTGCGCGGCAGGGTGCGCGATGCTCACCGCGTGCACAATCCGTAGCCCGGATGAAATCCGGGGACAGGTCCGAACTCCGGGGGAACAAGGCGGAACCCCGGCCGATAACGCCCGGCGCCTCGGCCCTCCCGTAGGACGCGTCGCGCGCATGTCCGGGTCAGGTGCAATGTTTAGCCATCGCTCAACCAAAGATAAAAAAACCTGAATTTTATTGACCCAACCGGCCGTGCGAGCCTGCGAGGCATTCCAATAACACGGCTTTCCCTCATGGGTTGTCCCACTCCGCACCAATCGTCGCTGGCCGCCATGCCCCTCGGGCAGGTCCGGGTCACGCGTCGTACTCCCGGAGTGAGGCCCAAGGTCCAGTTCTCCCACGAATGGGCCGCCCGTCTGCTGATCTCCCTGCCGCTCGAACTCGCCTTCTGGGCGCTCTGGCATTGCCGTCACGCCCGTCCGCCGGACAGCGCGCTCGCCTGATCCGGGCCACCGCCGTGGCCCTTTCCCCACTTCAGAACGAGACCCTCGACCCTTGCCCAGCGGGCGGGGACGAATCGCGTGCCATGCGGCACTAACAGAGAGCGCCATGACCTTTGCCACTGTGCAGGAAGCCCGGGATTTCCTTGAGCGGAACCCGGATATCGATGCCATCGAACTCTTCATCCTCGACGCCAACGGCGTTCCCCGCGGCAAGCTGCTGCACCGCGACGAGCTGCTGGCCGTCTACGAGTCGGGGCGTCCGCTGCCCAGCACCATCCTCGGCCTCACCCTGCACGGCGAGGACGTGGAGAACTCCGGCCTGGTCTGGGACGTGGGCGATATCGACTGCCGCGCCTACCCGCTGCCCGGCAGCCTGGTCCGCCTGCCCTGGCGCCGTATGCCCACCGCCGCCGTGCAGGTGAGCATGCACCCCGAAGCCGGCATGCCGGCCGCCATCGCCGATCCCCGGCATGTGCTGGTGGAGGTGATCGAGCGCCTCAAGGCCGACGGCTATCACCCGGTGATGGCCTGTGAGCTGGAGTTCTACCTGCTGGACCAGAAGCGCGACGCCAGCGGGCGCCCGCAGCCGGCCCTGGATGCCGACGGGCAGCGCCCCCGCAGCACCCAGGTCTATGGCCTGCGCGAGCTGGAGCAGATCGAACCCTTCCTCGCCGACCTCTACGCCGCCTGCAAGGCCCAGGGCATTCCGGCGCGCACCGCCATTTCCGAGTACGCGCCGGGCCAGGTGGAGATCACCCTGGAGCACGGCGACGCCCTCGAAGCCATGGACCAGGCCGTGCGCTACAAGCGCCTGGTCAAGGGCGTGGCCCATGCCCACGGCATGCAGGCCTGCTTCATGGCCAAGCCCTTCTCCGAGATCGCCGGCACCGGCATGCACATGCATGTCAGCCTGGCCGACGCCGAGGGCCGCAACCTCTACGCCAGCGAAGACCCCGCCGGCACCCCGCTGCTGCGCCAGTCCGTCGGCGGCATGCTGGAGAGCCTGCTGGACTCGCTGCTGATGTTCTGCCCCAACGCCAACTCCTACCGCCGCTTCCAGGCCAACAGCTACGCGCCGCTGGCACCGACCTGGGGCGTGGACAACCGCACCGTCAGCTTGCGCGTCCCGGGCGGTCCGGCTGCCAGCCGGCATATCGAACACCGCATCTGCGGCGCCGACGCCAACCCCTACCTGGCCGCCGCCGCCATTCTTGCGGGCATCCACCGGGGCATCCGCGAAAACCTCGATCCGGGCGAGCCCGTCGAGGGCAATGGCTATGCCCAGGCCACCGAACTGCTGCCCACCGACTGGCTCACCTCGCTGCGCGCCCTGGAGCGCTCCAGCTGGGCCCGCGACGCCTTCGGCACCGCCTTCCTCGGTGTCTACCTGGCGGTGAAGCGGGCCGAGTACCGCCAATTCATGGCCGAGGTGGGCGAGCAGGACTGGCGCTGGTACCTGAACCAGGCCTGATCGCCCGCGCCGAGTCTGCCCCTGTTCGTGGGAGCGAACGCATTGGCGAATCGCTCCCCATAGATAAGAAGGATCCACCATGACCGCTGCAATCAGACACCCGCTGCCCGCCCCCGAGCGCGCGCCGTCCTATTATTCCGCGACCCTTAATGAAGAGACCGCCTACCCGACCCTGGAAGGGGAGGTGAATGTCGACATCGCCATCATCGGCGGCGGTTTCACCGGCGTCGCCACGGCCGTGGAGATGGCCGAGCGTGGCTACAAGGTGGCCCTGGTGGAAACCCACAAGATCGGCTGGGGCGCCACCGGCCGCAACGGTGGCCAGGTCACCGGCAGCCTGTCCGGCGACGCCGCCATGCGCAAGCAGATGAGCCGCTTCCTCGGCCCTGAGGTGGACGATTTCATCTGGTACCTGCGCTGGCGCGGCCACGAGATCATCAAGAACCGCGTAGCCAGGTACGGCATCCAGTGCGACCTCAAGCACGGCCACCTGCACGCGGCCATGAAACCGTCCCACATGGACGAGCTCAAGGCCTCCTATGACGAGGCCGTGCGTCGTGGCATGGGCGATGACGTCACCCTGCTGGATGCCGCCGGCGTGCGCGAGCATCTGGCCTCCGACCTCTACATCGGCGCGGTGAAGAACACCCGCAACATGCACCTGCACCCCTTGAACCTGTGCATCGGCGAGGCCAAGGCCGCCGCCAGCCTGGGTGCGCTGATCTTCGAGCACTCCGAGGTGCAGGACATCATCCACGGCGATCGCCCGGCGGTGGTGACCCGTCGTGGCCGGATCAACGCCCAGCAGGTGCTGCTGGCCGGCGACGTCTACCACAAGCTGGAGCGCAAGCAACTCAAGGGCATGATCTTCCCGGCCATGGGCGGCATCGTCACCACCCGCCCCCTGGGCGACCTGGCCAAGCAGCTCAACCCCCAGGACCTTGCCGTCTACGACTGCCGCTTCGTCCTCGACTACTACCGTATGACCGGCGATGGCCGCCTGCTGTTCGGCGGTGGCGCCAACTACTCCGGCCGCGACTCCCGCGATATCGCAGCGGAGCTGCGGCCCTGCATCGAGCGCACCTTCCCGCAGCTCAAGGGCGTGGAGATCGACTTCAAGTGGAGCTGCGCCATGGGCATCGTGATGAACCGCATCCCGCAGCTGGGCAAGCTGTCGAAGAACGTCTGGTACTGCCAGGGCTACTCCGGCCACGGCGTCGCCACCACCCACATCATGGGCGAGGTCATGGCCAACGCCATGAGCGGCAGCCTGGAGAAGTTCGACACCTTCGCCCAGTGCCAGCACATCCGCGTCCCCCTCAGCGAACGCCTGGGCAACCACATGCTGGCGGTGGGCATGTGGTACTACCAGCTGATGGAGAAACTGCGCTGACCAGGATTGTTGTGCGTCCTTAGAGCCGGCCCAGCGCCGGCTTCTTTTTTTCTTCGCAGCAACCGCCGGATGGTGCCGGGCGCAATGAAACCCATCACCGCACAAAGCGTGCAGGCGACCAGTCCGCAGGATGGCGTAGAGCGCAGCGAAACCCATCGGCGTGCCGGCACCCGACCTCGCCGGTGGGTCGGTGGAGCGTGACCCACCCTACACGCGTGCCGCCGAGCGGCCCGTAGGATGGCGTAGAGCGCAGCGAAACCCATCGCCGTGCCCGCAGCGGACCTCGCCGGTGGGTCGGTGAAGCGTGACCCACCCTACACGCGTGCCGCCGAGCGGCCCGTAGGATGGCGTAGAGCGCAGCGAAACCCATCGGCGTACCCGCAGCGGACCTCGCCGGTGGGTCGGTGAAGCGTGACCCCCCCTACACGCGTGCCGCCGAGCGGCCCGTAGGATGGCGTAGAGCGCAGCGAAACCCATCGCCGTACCCGCACCGGACCTCGCCAGTGGGTCGGTGAAGCGTGACCCACCCTACAAGCGTGCCGGCGAGCAGACCGCAGGATGGCGTAGAGCGCAGCGAAACCCATCGGCGTACCCGCAGCGGACCTCGCCGGTGGGTCGGTGGAGCGTGACCCACCCTACACGCGTGCCGCCGAGCGGCCCGTAGGATGGCGTAGAGCGCAGCGAAACCCATCGGCGTACCCGCAGCGGACCTCGCCGGTGGGTCGGTGGAGCGTGACCCACCCTACACGCGTGCCGCCGAGCGGCCCGTAGGATGGCGTAGAGCGCAGCGAAACCCATCGGCGTACCCGCAGCGGACCTCGCCGGTGGGTCGGTGAAGCGTGACCCCCCACAAGCGTGCCGGCGAGCGGTTCGTAGGATGGCGTAGAGCGCAGCGAAACCCATCGGCGTACCCGCAGCGGACCTCGCCGGTGGGTCGGTGGAGCGTGACCCACCCTACACGCGTGCCGGCGAGCGGTTCGTAGGATGGCGTAGAGCGCAGCGAAACCCATCGGCGTACCCGCAGCGGACCTCGCCGGTGGGTCGGTGGAGCGTGACCCACCCTACACGCGTGCCGCCGAGCGGTTCGTAGGATGGCGTAGAGCGCAGCGAAACCCATCGGCGTACCCGCAGCGGACCTCGCCGGTGGGTCGGTGGAGCGTGACCCACCCTACACGCGTGCCGCCGAGCGGCCCGTAATTGGATGGACTCGCCCTCGCCGAGGCGTCGAGCGCGCCACGGTGGCACCCTACGATAACCACCGACAGCGAGGGCAAGGCCATGCAAAAGCGTACGACGAAACCGCAAGCTGCACACCCGGAAACGCTCTCTCTGTGCACGACAGTCGCTGTTGATCTGGCCAAGCAGGTGTTCCAAATCGCCGGCGAAGAGGCGCACGGAGAGCTGGTGTACGAAAAGCGTCTCCAGTCGCGCGAGGCGTTCTCGAGGTTTTTGTACCAGATCGCCAAGGGCGCGACGGTCTTGCTGGAGACCGGGCCGGGCGCACAAGCCTGGGCAAGACAGGTGCAGGCCCTGGGTTGTCAGGTGCGCTTGTTACCCGCACAGCGAGTCGCCGAGCACCGCAGTGGTGCCAAGAACGATCGCAACGATGCGCAGGCGATCTTGCGCGCCGGACGCGATACCACCATCCATGCCGTACCGGTGAAAACCGTGGAGGCCCTGGCCATGCAGGCGGCGCATCGGGTCAGACAGGGCTACATACGGCGCCGGACGACGCTGGGTAATCAAATCCGGGGGCTGCTGCTCGAGCATGGCCTGGCGATCCCGCAAGGCGCTGCAGCGCTCAGCGACCGCGTGAGCCGGATTCTGGAGGATGCCACGTTGCCGCTGCCAGACCTGCTGCGTGAGCTGATCGCCGATATGCAGGCGGAATGGCAGGCTCTGGAAGGCCGTCTCCTGCTGCTGACCAAACGGCTGGAACAATGTGCGCACGCGGACAAGACCGCCTCGCGACTGATGAGCGTGCGCGGGGTTGGGCCGATCATCGCCACTGCCCTGGTCGCCAAGCAGGTCGAGCCCGCGCGCTTCCCGAATGCACGCCAGTTCGCGGCCTACTTTGGCCTGGTACCCGATCAGCACAGCAGCGGCCAGAAGGTTCGGCTCGGCAAGATGAGCAAACGCGGTGATGGTTATCTGCGCAGCCTGATGGTCGAGGGCGCCCATGCGGTGCTCCGCACGCTCAAGGCTGACTCCGAGGAAGTGGACGACCGTCGGCTGAACCGCTGGATGCAGCGGCACGGACGCAAGGGGGCGGCCATACGTCTGGCCAACCGCAACTTGCGTATCGTCTGGGTGCTGCTGCAGTCGGACGCCCGCTACTGCCGTAATCCCTCTGTCCAACCGGGAGCAACGATAGCCGAATAGATCCCACGAGATCCCGCCACCGAGGCGCTGAGCGCCTCAACCGCTGCTGAGAACATTGACCCCAGGTCAGACCGCCGCGCGATGATGCCTGCCATCCTACTGGCCCCTAAGCCTCTTCGTAATTGGCACGGCGCGAGCTCAGACAATGTTGGCCCGGAGCCCCTTTGCGGCTCCCTTGCTGAGGCCTGATACATAGATGCAACCGGGTTTCTCTGTTCAAAGCGGGTTGACAGTAAAAGGCGAGTCCATACATAGGATGGCGTAGAGCGCAGCGAAACCCATCGACGTGCCTGGCCGGAGCCAAGCCGCAACGCCACATTTGTTCCACCCATAAAACGTTGTTTTATGTGTAGAACAGCAACGCCTGTTACCAAATGAAGCACGCCTGCCCTGAAGGTGTGCATCGAGGACCCAGTTTCGGCAATGGGCGCTCGAGCGACTTTTTCCCTCATCCGTGTCGCTTGTCGGAGATTCATCGCCGACATCGCTCTCAATTCAAATAACTTATTGATTTATAAGGTTTAACCCTCGAAACAAGGGGGCTCTTTCACCTGCCGATTTCCTGGCATGGCTCATGCAAGTTTCATAAATAAAACGATGTTTCGTATATGAAACAAGTGTGAGGCCGAAAACAGATGAGAGCCACCGCATTGAACATCTACACCGCCGAACAGCTGCAGGGTGCGCCCAGGGCCGACGAAGTCCGGGCCGAGATCGAGTTCCGGGGTGTCACCAAGCGTTTCCCGGCCAAGGGCAAGGCGGAACCCACCGTCGCCGTGAATGGCCTGGACTTCAGCATTCGCCGTGGTGAGATCGTGTCCATCATCGGTCCGTCGGGCTGTGGCAAGAGCACCCTGCTGAACATGGGCTCCGGCCTTTACATGCCCAGCGAAGGCGAGGTGTATGTCGGCGGCGAGCGGGTCAACGGCCCGGTGAAGCGCGTCGCCTTCATGCTGCAGAAAGACCTGCTGATGCCCTGGCGCAGCATTCGCCGCAACATCGAACTGGGCCTGGAGATCGAGGGGCGTCCGGCCGCCGAGCGTCGCGACATCGCCGAGCGGATGCTGCTGAAGTGCCACCTGGAAGGCTTCGGCGACCATTACCCCTTCCAGTTGTCCGGCGGCATGCGCCAGCGCGCCGCCCTGGCCCGCACCCTGGCCACCGATCCCCAGGTGCTGTTCCTCGACGAGCCGTTTTCGGCCCTGGACGCCCAGACCAAGATGATCCTCCAGCAGGACCTGGCGCAGATGCTCCATGAGCAGCGGAAGACGGCCCTGTTCATCACCCACGACCTGATCGAGGCCATCGCGCTGTCCGACCGCATCCTGGTCATGAGCGCCCGCCCGGGAACCATCATCGAGGAAATCGAGGTGAACCTGCCGCTGCGGGAGAACCCCCTCGAACGTCGCAAGCTGCCGGAGATCGGTCCCCTCGCCGGGCGCCTGATGACCCTGCTGAAAGTCGGCGAAGACTCCGAGCTGCACTGAACCGTCCCCGATCCCATTTCCCCTACAGGAGCTGCAGATGTTCAAGAACCTGATCCACGCCACGTTCTTCTGCGCCGCCCTCGGTGCCGGCCTTTCCGTGCAGGCCGCGCCCAAGGAAATCACCTACCTGCTGCCGGCACCGCCGAACTCCCCGGCCTTCGCGCCCTGGATCATCGCCCAGCAGAAGGGCTACTACGCCCAGCAGGGCCTCAAGGTCACCTTCGTCGCCGGCAAGGGCGGGGTGGATGTGGCCAAGCAGATCGGTGCCGGCAACGCCCTGGTGGGCGGCGCCATCGGCGACACCCCGATCATCGTCCGCGCCAATGGCGTGCCGGTGAAGGCGGTCGCGGTGCTGGGAGCCAGCGGTGTGACCATGATCGCCACCGACGAGCAGGCGGGCATCGGCAGCATCAAGGACCTCAAGGGCAAGACCCTGACCGTGATGTCCTACTCCGACACCACCTACTACGCACTGCTGGCCTCCATGCGCAAGGCCGGGCTGAGCAAGACCGATGTCGAGGTCCAGGCCGCCGGCCCGTCCGGTGTCTGGCAACTGTTCTCCGCCGGCAAGTCCCAGGCCATGGCCGGTGTGCCGGACTGGGTGGTGAATGCCGAGGACGCCGGCCTCAAGGTCAAGCTGATGCCCCGCAGCGAAGTCTTCGAAAGCATGGCCCAGGCGATCCTCGCCTCCGAGGAGGCCATCGAGAAGCAGCCGGAAGTGGTCGGTGGCGTGGTCAAGGCCACCCTCATGGGCATGCGCGACATCATCGCCGACCCGAAGCAGGCCGCCGCCACCTTCGCCGAGGCGGTGCCCAGCTACAAGGGCAAGGAAGCCAGCCTGGAGAGGGTCCTGCGCCTCTACGTCGAGCACGTCTACGCCAACCAGCAGCCCCTGGGCCACATCGACCCCGCGCGCCTGGACACGGTGCGCAAGTTCTACGTGAGCGAAGGCATCGTCGGCCGCGAGACGCCGCTGGATGAGCTCTACACCAACCGCTTCGTCGACGCCGACGACGTGGCCGCCAAGCAATAAGGTGCCCCGATGAACAGCCTGAACAAACCCATGCTCGGCAGCGTCGCGCTGCTGGTCCTGTTCCTCGCCGCCTGGCAATGGGGCCCCGGCCTGCTCGGCATGCCCGAGTTCGTCCTGCCCAAGCTCAGCCGGGTGATGGAGGAGGGCGTGGCCATGTGGCGCAACGCCGACCTCGTCGAACACACCGCCATCACCACCCTGGAGATCATCGTCGGCTTCGGACTGGGTGCCCTGCTGGGGGTGGCCATCGGCGTCGCCCTGGGCCTGTCGCCCACCACCGAGGCCATGCTCTCGCCCTACATCCTGGCCTTGCAGATCGCGCCCAAGGTGGCCTTCGCCCCGCTCTTCGTGATGTGGCTCGGCTACACCGTGTACCCGAAGATCCTCATCGCCGTGCTCATCGTGTTCTTCCCGGTGATGATCAACGTGCTCTCGGCGATCCGCACCGTCGACCCGGACATGATCAACCTGGTCCGCGCCATGAGCGCCAGCCGCTGGCAGATCTTCCGCCTGGTGGAGTTCCCCTCGGCCATGGCCGCGCTGTTCTCCGGCCTGCGCATCGCCTCCACCCTGGCGGTCATCGGCGTCACCGTCGGTGAGCTGGTGGGCGGCAACAAGGGCCTGGGCTTCCTGCTGGTGGACTCCGAAGGCCAGGGCAACACCGCCGGCGTCTTCGTCGCCATCGTCATGCTCACCCTGATCGGCGTGCTGGCCTACAGCGCGGTGGTCTGGGCCGAGAAGCGGGTGCTGCACTACCTGCCCAAAGCCAACCTGAGCACGGTGTGAACGCCATGAGCCTGAACTCCCTTCTCGAAGGACGCCGCGTGCTGATCACCGGCGGCGCCCGCGGCCTGGGCTTCGCCTTCGCCGAGGCGGCGGCCCGCGCCGGAGCCCGGGTGGTGATCGCCGACATCCTCGAAGACCGCGTCCTGCGGTCGGCCGAAGACCTGTCCGCCCAGGGCCTGGATGTCAGCGGCCTGTTCCTGGACCTGGCCGCCCCGGCGTCCATCGAGCGCTGCACGGCCGTCGCCGTGGAGCGCCTGGGTGGCCTCGACGGCCTGGTCAACAACGCCTCCATCACCCACTCCGGCGGCAAGAGCTGCGAAGAGCTGGAGATCGAGATGTTCGACCGCGTGCTGCAGGTGAACGTGCGCGGCACCTGGCTGATGACCCGCGCCTGCCTGCCGGCCCTGCGCCAGAGCGGCCGTGGCACGGTGGTCAACCTGGCCTCCGACACGCCGCTCTGGGGCGCACCCAACCTGCTGGCCTACACCGCCAGCAAGGGCGCGGTCATCGCCATGACCCGCAGCCTGGCCCGCGAACTGGGCGGCGACGGCATCACCGTCAATGCCATCGCCCCCGGCCTGGTCGAAGTGGAGGCCACCGCCTACGTGCCCGCCGCCCGGCACCAGCTCTACCGCGACCAGCGCGCCCTTCAGCGCGGCCAGGTACCCGAGGACGTCTGCGGCGCAGTGCTCTTCGCCCTGTCCGACCTTTCCCGCTTCATCACTGGACAAACCCTGCCGGTCAACGGCGGGTTCGTCATGCCCTGATCAGGAGACTCCCCCATGACCGATCTGAACCAGAACACGCCCAAATCCTGGGATCGCCCCGAAGGCGCCAGCTTCGAGGAGTGGTGCAATACCCGCATCGCCCGCTACTCCACCCGCAAGTACGACTGGGACGCCCTGAAGTTCCAGGCCGACCACGACCCCAAGTTCCGCCGCGCGCAGATGCGCTACATCGGCACCGGCGGCACCGGCGTGGCCAGTGACATGAACACCATCCCCTCCGAGCACTTCACCTTCTCCACCATGGTGATCCCGGCCGGCCACGAGGGCCCGCCGCACCTGCACGTCGATGTCGAAGAGGTCTTCTTCGTCCTGCGCGGCAAGCTCAAGGTCATCCTGGAAAAGGATGGCGAGCGTTTCGAGACCATCCTCACCGACCGCGATGTCATCTCCGTGCCGCCGGGCGTGTACCGCGAGGAGATCAACATCGGCGACGAGGACGCCCTGATGTGCGTGATGCTCGGCGCGAAGAAGCCCATCACCCCGACCTATCCGCCGGAGCACCCTCTGGCGAGCATCAAGCGCTGAGGTCACCCATGAACATGGCGCAGACCCGCATCCCCACGCCGCGCTTGCAGCAGTGCTTCCCGGAGCGCCTGGTGACCGTCGCCGACGGTGCCCGGGTGGCCATCCGCGAGTGCGGCCAGGGCCCGGTGGTGGTGCTCCTGCACGGTATCGGCTCCGGCTCGGCGTCCTGGCTGCATTGCGCCCAGCGCCTGGCCGAGGGCAACCGCGTGATCGCCTGGGACGCCCCCGGCTACGGCCTGTCCACGCCGCTGCCGCAGGCAAGACCGAAAGCGGTCGACTACGCCGCCCGGCTGGAGGCGCTGCTGGTGGCCCTGGGCGTCGAGCGTTGCCTGCTGGTGGGGCACTCCCTGGGCGCGCTGATGGCCACCGCCTACGCCGCAGGCCAGGGCGCCCAGCGCGTCGCCCGCCTGGTGCTGATCAGCCCGGCGCGAGGCTACGGCGCCGAGGCCCTGCGGGAAACCGGGCTGCGGGTGCGCCAGCAGCGCCTGGACAACCTCGAGCGGCTGGGCATCGACGGCATGGCCAGCGAGCGCACCAGCCGGCTGCTGGGGCGCAACCCCAGCGAGGACGCCCTGGCCTGGGTGCGCTGGAACATGGCGCGGCTGAACCCGGCCGGCTACCGCCAGGCGGTGGAGCTGCTCTGCGGCGACGACCTGCTGGGCAACGGCCGGCCGGCGATGCCCTGCGAGGTGCATTGCGGCGAGGACGACGCCATCACCTCGCCGGAGGCCTGCGGCGCCATCGCCCGGGGGCTGGACGCTCCCTTCTCGCTGATCCCCGCAGCCGGCCACGCCAGCCCCATCGAACAACCCGACGTGGTCGCAGGACGCATTGGTCACGCGCAACGCCTCACTCTTGAAGGATCCGCCCATGGAAAAGCCTGACGATCAACAAGACAAGTACATAGTGCCCGGCCTGGAGCGCGGCCTGCTGCTGCTCTGCGAGTTCAGCCGGAAGAACCGCACCCTGACCGCCCCCGAGCTGGCCCGGCGCCTGAAGCTGCCGCGCTCGACGATCTTCCGGCTGCTGACGACGCTGGAAACCATGGGCTTCGTCAATCGCAACGGCAACGAGTACCGCCTGGGCATGGCCGTGCTGCGCCTGGGCTTCGAGTACCTGGCCTCGCTGGAACTCACCGAACTGGGCCAGCCGCTGCTGAACCAGCTCTGCGACGAGATCCGCTACCCCTGCAACCTGGTGGTCCGCGATGGCCGTTCCATCGTCTACGTGGCCAAGGTCTCGCCCTCGACCCTGCTCACCAGCACGGTCAACGTCGGCACCCGCCTGCCGGCCCACGCCACGGTGCTCGGCCGCATCCTGCTGCAGGACCTGTCCCTCTCCGAGCTGCGCGAGCTGTACCCGGAAGAGCACCTGGAAAGCTTCTCGCCGAACACCCCGAAGACCGTGCTGGAGCTGTTCGACCTGGTGCAGAGCGACCGCCTGCGCGGATTCGTCCAGGGCGAGGGCTTCTTCGAGTCGACCATCTCCACGGTCGCCGCGCCGGTGCGCGACCACAGCGGCCGGGTGGTGGCCGCCATGGGCGCCACCATTCCCTCGGCGCACATCGATCCGTCCCGCATCGATGGCCTGGTGAGCGCCGTGCGCCACAGCGCCGATGAGCTGTCCCACCTGCTGAACTACACCCCGGACGGCCACGACAAGGTGACCTCCATCTTCCGGAGCAAGCAGCATGAGCCTGTGTGATCTGTCCCACGCCGTGGCCGTGGTCACCGGCGGCTCCTCCGGCATCGGCCTGGCCACCGTCGAGCTGCTGCTGGAGGCCGGCGCCGCCGTGGCCTTCTGCGGCCGCAACCCGGACCGCCTGAAGAGCGCCGAGAGCAGCCTGCGCCAGCGCTTCCCCGAGGCGCGGCTGTTCGCCCAGCCTTGCGACGTGCTCGACGCCGGGCAGGTCGCCGCCTTCGCCGAGGCCAGCCAGCGGGAGCTGGGCCGGACCAGCATCCTGGTGAACAACGCCGGCCAGGGTCGCGTCTCCACCTTCGCCGACACCACCGACGAGGCCTGGACCGAGGAACTGAACCTGAAGTTCTTCTCCATCATCCACCCGGTGCGCGCCTTCCTGCCGCAACTGCAGGGCCAGCCGGACGCCGCCATCGTCTGCGTCAACTCGCTGCTGGCGAGCCAGCCGGAACCGCACATGGTGGCCACCAGCGCCGCCCGCGCCGGGGTCAAGAACCTGGTGCGCTCCATGGCCTTCGAGTTCGCCCCCCAGGGCATCCGGGTCAACGGCATCCTCATCGGCCTGGTGGAGTCCGGCCAGTGGCGCCGCCGCTTCGAGGCCCGCGAAGACCGTGACCAGGACTGGGCCCGGTGGAGCGGCGACCTGGCGCAACGCAAGCAGATTCCCCTCGGGCGCCTGGGCAAGCCGATCGAGGCGGCCCGCGCCATCGTTTTCCTCGCGTCCCCCCTGTCTGCCTACACGACGGGCAGTCACATCGATGTTTCCGGAGGTTTGTCCCGTCATGCGTAACGAAAACCAAGTCACCGTCGGCGCCGCCATCGCCGCCTTCCTCGAGCAGTGCGACGTCAAGGCCGCATTCGGCGTGATCTCCATCCACAACATGCCGATCCTCGATGCCTTCGCCATTCGCGGGAACATCCGCTTCGTCATGGCCCGTGGCGAAGCCGGCGCGGCCAACATGGCCGACGCCTACGCCCGCACCACCGGCGGCCTGGGCGTGTGCCTGACCAGCACCGGCACCGCCGCCGGCAACGCCGCCGGCGCCATGGTCGAGGCCCTGACCGCCGGCACGCCGCTGCTGCACCTCACCGGGCAGATCGAAACTCCCTACCTGGACCAGAGCCTGGCTTACATCCACGAGGCGCCGGACCAGCTGACCATGCTCAAGGCCATCTCCAAGGCGGCCTTCCGCGTGCGCAGCGTCGACACCGCCATCAGCACCATCAAGCTCGCCGTGCAGACCGCCCTGACCGCGCCCACCGGCCCGGTGAGCGTGGAAATCCCCATCGACATCCAGTCGGCGCTGATCAACATGCCGGCCGACCTGTCGCCGCTGCCGGTGCCGGTGGCCAAGCCCTCCGAGCAGGCGCTGGATGACCTCGCCGAACGCTTCGCCAAGGCCCGGCGGCCGATGCTCTGGCTCGGCGGCGGCGCCCGTCACGCCGGAGAGCAGGTCAAGCGCCTGCTGGCCATGGGCGTGGGCGTGGTCACCAGCACCCAGGGGCGCGGCATAGTCCCCGAGGACGACGAGCGTTCCCTCGGCGCCTTCAACCTGAACAAGCCCGTGGAGCAGTTCTACCAGAGCTGCGATGCCATGCTGGTGGTCGGTTCGCGCCTGCGCGGCAACGAAACCCTGAAGTACGAGCTCAAGCTCCCGCGTCCGCTCTACCGGGCCGACGCCGATGCCACGGCGGAGGGCCGCTGCTACCCCAGCGACTTCTTCGTCTGCGGCGACTCCGAACGGGTCCTCAAGGGCCTGGCCGACCGCCTGGAAGGGCGCCTGTCGGTGGACCCGGCCTTCGCCGCCGACCTGGCCGCCGCGCGCAACCAGGCCCGCGCCCAGCTGGTGGACGGCCTCGGCCCCTACGCCTCCCTGGTGGAGCAACTGCAGAACCTCGCCGGCAGCGACTTCAACTGGGTGCGCGACGTCACCGTCTCCAACAGCACCTGGGGCAACCGCCACCTGAAGATCTTCAGCCCCCGCGCCGGCGTCCACGCCCTCGGCGGCGGCATCGGCCAGGGCCTGGCCATGGGCATCGGCGCCGCCGTGGGCGCGGCGGAAACCGCTCCCGGCCGCAAGACCTTCGTGCTGGCCGGCGACGGCGGCTTCATCCTCAACCTGGGCGAGTTGGCCACCGCCGTCCAGGAGCGCGCGAACATGGTCATCGTCCTGATGAACGACCAGGGCTACGGGGTGATCAAGAACATCCAGGACGCCGCCTACGGTGGCCGTCGCTGCTACGTCGACCTGCACACCCCGGACTACGCCCAGCTCTCCGCCTCCCTTGGCCTGCGTCATGCCAGGGTCAGCGACCTGGCGAACTTCAGCACCGTGCTGGATGGCGCCCTGGCCGAGCCCGGCCCCTTCCTGCTGGAGGTGGACATGCTCTCGGTGGGCAGCTTCAAGACCATTTTCGCCGGTCCGCCGGTCAACGAAGCCAAGGCCGCCAAGGCCGCAGTCTGAGGCAGACGCCATGTTGCATATCGCCATGATCGGTTGCGGCGCCATTGGCGTCGGCGTGCTGGAACTGCTGGAAAGCGACCCGCACCTCTGCGTCGATGCGGTGATAGTGCCGGAAGCCTCCCAGCCGCTGGTCCGCCAGCGCCTGGGCGGGCTGCGCAATCCGCCGCGGGTGCTCAGCGAGCTGCCGGCCGGGGTGCGCCCCGACCTGCTGGTGGAGTGCGCCGGGCACCGGGCCATCGAGGAGCATGTGCTGCCGGCCCTGACCCAGGGGATTCCCTGCCTGGTGGTGTCGGTGGGCGCGCTCTCCGAGCCCGGGCTGGTGGAGCGCCTGGAGGCCGCCGCCGAATTCGGTGGTACCCGCATCGAGCTGCTGCCGGGTGCCATCGGTGGCATCGACGCCCTGTCGGCGGCCAAGGTGGGTGGCCTGGAGTCGGTGCGCTACACCGGCCGCAAGCCGGCCCGCGCCTGGCTCGGCACCCCCGGTGAACAGGTCTGCGACCTGGAACACCTGGAGGAAGCCCGGGTGATCTTCGAAGGCAGCGCCCGGGAAGCCGCGCGGCTCTACCCGAAGAACGCCAACGTCGCCGCCACCCTGTCCCTCGCCGGGCTGGGACTGGACCGTACCCAGGTGCGCCTGATCGCCGACCCCGAGAGCTGCGAGAACGTGCATCAGGTGGAGGCCAGCGGCGCCTTCGGCGGCTTCGAGCTGACCCTGCGCGGCAAGCCCCTGGCGGCCAACCCCAAGACTTCGGCGCTCACCGTGTTCAGCGTGGTTCGCGCGCTGGGCAACCACGCCCACGTGATTTCGATCTAGGACAACGACCGTGATTGACCTCGACCCGATCCAACCCATCTGCATCGCCGGCCAGTGGCGCCTGGGCGGTGGCGACCTCTACCACAGCCTCTACCCGGCCACCGGCGAAGCCATCGCCCGGCTCCACGCCGCCAGCCTGGAGGACGTGGAGGAGGCCATCATCGGCGCTGACCGCGCCTTCCGCGAGAGCGGCTGGGCCCAGCGCAAGCCCCACGAGCGCGCCGCCGTGCTCTATCGCATCGCCGCGCTGATCCGCGAGCGCAGCGAGGAGCTGGCCCAGTTGCAGCGCCTGGACAACGGCAAGCCGATCAAGGAAACCCGCAACCTGGTGGCCAGCGCCGCCGCCACCTTCCAGTTCTTCGCCGCCGCCTGCGAGACCCTGGAGGAGACCATCACCCCCTCCCGGGGCGATTTCGTCACCATGAGCGTCTACGAGCCCATGGGCGTGGTGGCCGCCATCACCCCCTGGAACTCGCCCATCGCCTCCGAGGCGCAGAAGCTGGCGCCGGCGCTGGCCGCCGGCAACGCCGTGGTGGTCAAGCCGGCGGAGGTCACCCCGCTGGCGGCCCTGGCGCTGGCCCGCATCTGTGACGAGGCCGGCCTGCCGAGCGGCCTGGTCAGCGTGCTGCCGGGCAAGGGATCGGTGATCGGCGATGCGCTGACCCGCCATCCCCTGGTCAAGCGGGTGTCCTTCACCGGCGGCACCAGCACCGGCAAGCACATCGCCCGTATCGCCGCCGACAAGATGATGCTGGTGTCCATGGAACTGGGGGGCAAGTCGCCCACCATGGTCCTGGCCGACGCCGACCTGGACCATGCGGTGGCCGGGGTGCTCTACGGCATCTTCAGCTCCAGCGGCGAGTCCTGCATCGCCGGTTCCCGCCTCTTCGTCGCCCGCGAGCACTACGACGAGTTCATGGAGCGCCTGGCGGCCGGCGCCGCCGCGTTGCGCGTCGGCGACCCGGCGGACGAAGGCACCCAGATGGGGCCCCTGATCACCGCCCGCCACCGCGAGTCGGTGGAGCGCTATGTCGAACTGGGCGTCGCCGAAGGCGGTCGCCTGCGCACCGGGGGCCTGCGTCCCCAGGGCGCGGCCTTCGAGCGCGGCTATTTCTACACCCCCACCATCATCGAAGGCCTCGGCAACGACGCGCGCCTGTGCCAGGAGGAGGTCTTCGGCCCGGTGCTGGTGGCCATGCCCTTCGACAGCGAAGCGGCCCTGATCGAAGAGGCCAACGACAGTTGCTACGCCCTCGCCGCCGGCATCTGGACCCGTGATTTCCAGCGGGCCTGGAAGCTGGGGCGCGCCGTGCAGGCCGGTACCGTGTGGATCAACACCTACAAGCAGTTCTCCATTGCCACCCCCTTCGGCGGCTGGCGCGACAGCGGCCTGGGCCGCGAGAAGGGCCGCCTGGGGATCCTCCAGTACATGGAGCAGAAGAGCCTCTACTGGGGCCTGAACGAACAACCGCTGGCCTGGGCCGGCGGCCACTGACGAGGAAGACGCCATGAGCGTATTGGGAATCGACGAAATCACCTACGGCGTGGAAGACCTGGCCACCAGCGCGCGCTTCTTCGCCGATTGGGGCCTGAAGGAAGTGGCGGCGAGCCACGACGAGGTCGTCTTCGAGAGCCTGAACGGCTGCCGCGTGATCCTGGCCCACCTGGACAAGCCCGGCCTGCCGCCGGCCATCGAGGCGGGCTCCACCCTGCGGGAAGTGGTCTGGGGCGTGGAAAGCGAGGCGGACCTCAAGCGCTACGCCGAGCGTATCGCCCGCGACCCCGGCTTCATCGAGGGCGAGGGCCGCATCGGCTGCCTGGACCCCAACGGCCTGGCGGTGCGCTTCCAGGTCACCCGCAAGCGCGATATCCAGGTGCCGTGCGGCCAGTCCAACACCTGGCAGTTCAAGGGCCGGATCAACCAGGCCAGCCCCATCTACGAGCGCGCCCAGCCCATCGAAGTCGGGCATGTGGTGTTCTTCGTCAAGGACGTCAACGCCTGCGAGCGGTTCTACAGCGAGCGCTTCGGCTTCGTCTGCTCCGACCGCTACCCGGACCGGGGCGCCTTCATGCGCTGCGCGGAGGAGGGCGGCCACCACGACCTCTTCATGCTGCAACTGCCCCAGCCGCGCGCCGGCCTCAACCACGTGGCCTTCACCGTGCGTGACATCCACGAGGTCTTCGGTGGCGGCATGCACATCTCCCGCTGCGGCTGGGATACCGAGATCGGCCCGGGACGGCATCCCGTGTCCTCCGCCTACTTCTGGTACTTCCGCAACCCGGCGGGCGCCCTGGTGGAGTACTACGCCGACGAGGACCAGCTCACCGGCGAGTGGCAGGCGCGGACCTTCGAGCCCGGCCCCACCGTCTTCGCCGAGTGGGCCATCGCCGGCGGCCTGGACGGCAACACCCGGCGGCAGAAGAACGTCGAGGCGCCCCAGGGCAAGTTCCTCACCGACAAACCCAAGGGCTGAGGCCATGAGCGAAACCATGCTGCTGACCCTGCTGCTCCGGCACGACCCGTCGAAGAACCTCGACGCCATCCAGGGCCACATGAAGGCCATGGACTGGTGGGAGCGCTTCCCCGGCGAAGGCGTTGAGATCGTCTCCTGGACGGTCGCCATGGGCCTGGGGCAGATCGTCACGCTGCGCCTGCCGCCGGCCCTGCTGCCGCGCATCAACGTTGAACTGGAGCGCTCCGCCTGGGGCGTCTTCCGTACCGAGTGCTACCCCACCTACGACTTCGTCCCGGTTCGCGAAACCATTCGCGAGCGGGTCCGCAATGGAGGCCAATGACATGCAAGACCGTTACCTCGAACCCCACCAGGCCCGTAGCCGCGAGCCGAACGCCTTCGAAGACCTGCTCGGCGATTCCATCGAGCGCGCCTACGCGGCCGGCCTGCACGACCTGCCGGGCCTGCTGGGCTACCTCAACCAGGCCGGCCCCACCTGCCCTGGTGGCGGTCCCTGGACCGAAGAGGCCTACACCACCCTGATGGCCCGCCTGGGCGAGTGAATTCCCTCCAAGAGGAAAGCGATATGAGCACCCTGGACCCTGTTGAACACCTCCTGGCCAATGGCCTGAAGAACCTCTGGTACCCCATCTGCCCGGTCGGCTTCATCGCCGACAGGCCGGTCTCCCTGCGTCGCCTGGGCTACAAGCTGGCCCTCTGGCGCGACACCGACGGCACCTTGCATGCCCTCGAAGACCATTGCCCGCACCGGGGGGCGCCGCTGTCCCGCGGGGTGAACCTCGGCGACCGCCTGCAGTGCCCCTACCACGGCGTGGAAGTGCGCTGCGACGGCGTCACCACCCGCGTGCCCGGCAGCCCCGGCTGCAAGCTGGAAGGCAGCCAGGCGACCCGTTACTTCCATGTCACCGAGGCCGCCGGCGCGGTGTGGCTGTACAACTCGGCGCAGAACGTCGAGGAGGCGCCGCCCCTGGTGCTGCCGGAGCAGCTCACCGACCCGGCCTTCTCCCATTTCCTCTGCTACGCCGAGTGGCGCGGTGACTACCGCTACGTGCTGGACAACGTCATGGACCCCATGCACGGCACCTACCTGCACAAGCAGTCCCACTCCATGTCCGAAGGCGAGAGTCAGGCGAAGTTCGTCACCCGCGACACCGACACCGGTTTCATCTTCGAGAAGGACGGCCAGCGCGGGGTGAACTTCGACTGGACCGAATGGGCCGACACCGGCGTGCACTGGATGCGCCTGGAGATTCCCTATCCCAAGACCGGCGGCCCGGGCGGTAATTTCCACATCGTCGGCAGCTACACGCCCATCAGTCGCGAGCTCTCGGCCGTGTTCCACTGGCGTTGCCGGGCACTGACCGGCTGGCAGCGCGATACCTGGCGCTTCCTCTACAAGAACCGCCTGGAAGCCCGCCACTGGGCGGTGCTGGAACAGGACCGGGAAATGCTCGAGTTCATGGAGCCGGACGCCAACCAGCGGGAGAACCTCTACCAGCACGACCTGGGCCTGGTGCGCCTGCGCCGGCACATGAAGAACCTGGCCAAGGCCCAGCTCGAGCTGATCGAGGCCAGGCAGCTATGACCCCGGTCCGCCGCATCCGCACCGACGCCGTCCCCGAGCCGGCCAGCGCCAGCTGGTCCAACGCCCTGCTGGTGGGCCGGGAGCTGGTGATGTCCGGGATGACCGGGCACGCCGCGACCCGCCTGGCGGCGGAGCGGGGCGAGCCCCTGGACGCCCATGCCCAGACCCTGCTGGTGCTGGGCAAGGTGAAGGCGTTGCTGGAAGCGGCGAGCGGCCATATCGGCAACATCTACAAGCTCAACATCTACGTCACCCGCATCGACGACAAGGACGCGGTCGGGCGCGCGCGGCGCGACTTCTTCACCGGCCAGGACCACTTCCCGGCCTCCACCCTGGTGGAGGTGAGCGGGCTGGTGTTCCCGGAACTGCGGGTGGAAGTCGACGCCTGGGCGCGCCTGGACATTGATCTGACCCGCTGCGACGAAGCCTGAAACAGAGGTAGCACATGACTCACAACAACACGGTAACGGCCTTCGTCCACACGCTGCGCTTCGAGGCGGAAGGCATCATCAGCGTGGAGCTGCGCCCCCAGGGCGACCAGGTGTTCGCACCCTTCACCCCCGGCTCCCACATCGACCTGCACCTGGGCAATGGCCTGGTGCGCAGCTACTCGCTGTTCAACTCGCCGGAGGACAGTGGCCGCTATGTGGTGGGCATCCTCCGCGACCGCAACAGCCGGGGCGGCTCGGCCTACGTGCACCAGAACCTGCGGGTGGGCATGCCGCTGACCATTTCCCTGCCGCGCAACCACTTCCAGCTGGACGAGGGCGCCGGGCACACGGTGCTGGTGGCCGGCGGCATCGGCGTCACCCCCATCTACTGCATGTTCAACCGCCTGCGCGCCCTGGGCCGCTCGGTGGAACTGCTCTACTGCGCCCGTTCGCGCAAGGAGGCCGCCTTCGTGGCCGAGCTGGCCGCCGTCACCGACGTACCGGTGAAGCTGCACTTCGACGATGAGCAGGGCGGGCCCATCGACCTGCGGGCCTTCCTCGCCGAACGCCCCTCCAGTGCGCACTTCTATTGCTGCGGCCCGACGCCGATGATCGAGGCCTTCGAGAACCTCTGCGAAAGCCTCGGCCACGGCAATGTCCATGTCGAGCGATTCGCCGCCGCGCCCCAGGCCCCGACTGCGCCCCAGGGCAGCTACGAGGTGCAGCTGGCGCGTTCGGCCAAGGTCATCGAAGTGCCCAGCGGAAAGTCCCTGCTGGATGCCCTGCTGGAGTCGGGGATCGAAGTGGACTGCAGCTGCCGCGAGGGCGTCTGCGGTGCCTGCGAGACGGCGGTGCTGGAAGGCGAGCCGGACCATCGCGACGGCGTCCTGACCAAGGCCGAGAAAGCGGCCAACCGGACCATGATGGTCTGCGTTTCCGGCTGCAAGGGTTCACGCCTGGTGCTGGACCTCTAGTTCCCCCGAGTGCTCCTTTGCTCATCCCTTCGCCGGCGCTCGTGACGCCGGCTTTTTTTTGGTTCATCGCGGATAATCGGGGAATTCCTGTTCACACTGGATCGGCGATTGTGCGTGGCGCCCTGACCAACTCCCAGTCTGCGGATACCACCCTCTCCCCCGCCCCTCTCCCAGAAGAGGAGAGGGGTGACTCGCGCCGGCAGGGGACAAGTCATCCTGCTGCCCAAACCGATCTGAAACCAGGCGAAGAAGATGACGCCGCGCGAAGTGCCCCGTCAGGAGGCCGAGCGGATTCGTCGTGCAGGGGGACGAGCGGCATGGATGCCGCGAGAGGCGTGTGGGGCCATGGATGGCCCCTCGCGCCGTTCCCCCGGAGCGACGATGCAGCGAGGGGACCCGGCGAAGCCGGGCCGGATGCAGGGGCAAGCCCTTTGGTTCCTTTCGGCGATTGAGAATCGGCATAGGGGGCGGCCATCGGGCCGCGCCCCTGCCACACCACCCGGCATGCGGGTCCGCACCGGGCGGTTCGAGAAGTTGAGGTCAGCAGAGTCGAGGTAGACCCAACCGGTCGAACCACGCCACCGTGAGCACTCCATGGATCAGACCGACACTGTTGTGCCAGAACCTGTGGCTGTTGCCGGCTATCGCCGCTGCCAGATCAGGCCATGCTCCAAGTTTGCGCAGTTCACGGTACGTTCTCCGTCCGGTTTTCCATTGTTTGAGCTGGATGGCCCTGAGTCGTCGGCGTATCCACTCATCAAAACCCCGCCAACGACGAGGGGTTTGCGATAGACCGAAGTACGCTTTCCAACCCAGTAGGTAAGGCCTCAGGCTTTCCACCACTTGCGACACACTTCGGCCTCCGTTTCGAGACGTCAGCTGTCGGATGCGGCTTTTGAACCGCTGCAGTGCTTGGCTGGCCACCCCGCGTTTGATCTCGCCTTGAGCCGACAGCCAAAAGCTGTAGCCCAGGAACTTGCGGCCAAACGCACTGGCAATCGCGCTCTTGCGTTCGTTCACTTGCAGCCTGAGTCGATCATAAAGGCGACGGAGCACTGCCATTACCCGCTGACCGGCCTTGAGGCTGCGTACGTAAACATTCGCGTCGTCCGCGTACCTGACGAAGCAATGGCCTCGTCGCTCCAACTCTTTGTCCACCTCATCCAGCAATACATTGGCCAGCAGTGGTGAAAGGGGGCCGCCTTGCGGTGTCCCTCGTTCACTGGCCACCACCACGCCGTCGATCAACGTCCCGCTGTTCAGGTAGGCCCGGACCAGACGCAGAACGCCTCGGTCGGTCACCTTTCTGCTCAGTCGAGCGATCAACAGGTCATGGTCGACGCGATCGAAAAACTGCTCCAGATCGACGTCCACCAGGATGTTCCGCCCCGAGTGAATGTATCGCTGCGCTGCCAGTACCGCTTGGTGAGCGCTGCGACCGGGACGAAAGCCGTAGCTATGATCACTGAACCCTGGGTCCAGCAACGGCTGCAGAATCTGTAGCAGCGCCTGCTGGATCAGCCTGTCCGTCACCGTCGGGATGCCCAGCTTGCGCTCGCCACCCTCCGGCTTGGGGATCAGGACTCTACGCACCGGACTTGGCCGATACGTCCCGGCCAGCAACTGTGCCCGTATCGCGGGCCAGGCCGTTTTCAGATGCTCGACCGTCTCATCGATCCCAAGACCGTCGACGCCCGCAACACCTTTATTAGCCCGAACGCGCTTGAGCGCCAGTTGCAGGTTCTCTCTTGTCAGGACTTCTTGCAGAAGCCCTGACCCCGTGTGGTTCTGGTCATGGCGCGGACAGCCGGCTTCATCGCTGGACGCCCCGCGTCGGGCTTCACCCGTTGCAGCTCCGTCCCGCCCCGGTTTCCCGGGCATCTGATGCAAGGCCTGCTGTATCGCCATGGTGAACCTCACTCCTTCTCGTTCGGCCCTTCGCTGCAGCGCAACTACTACGGCCTCTGCTGACTTCTCGCTCCAACTTACGTCGTTGCCCTTTCAGGCATAAGGCGAGATCTCCCCAGGTAAGAACGCCATCCTTCACCGCACAACCGCTGCATTTACGTCACCGGGCTTTGGCCACAAGAGCTTCGCAGTACCTTGGCTGCTCGCCCTGTCCGGTAACGCCTCAGATGCAGTTCGTGTACCTCGGCTCGCGGTTTACGCTCCACGCTTCCTCCCCACACTCAGTCGCCTTCATGCAGTTGCGCTTCACTTCATTCGCTGTGGCCAGCTCAAGAGAGGACTTTCACCTCTAGGATGGCGCCCATGCTGGGCGCACAAGGGACTCGCCCGGGAGGGCGAAACAGCAACTCGCAGCCTGCGCGGAAATGAGCCGAGCCCCCACAAAACCTGACACCGGTTCGACAATCCGGCTTGAGCAAGTCCCTTCCCCGATAATCTGCGAAGAACCTTTTTTGTCCGTGGAAAATGCACTAATCATCTAGTCCGGATAAGCGGAATGGATGAAGTTGGCTGAGGGAAGTTACAGCTTCACTCGGTCCATCCTTGTAAAAATCAAGGACCACCCATTCAGGTTTTCCTGATGAAACGACAGAACTCCCCTGAAAGTGTCACTGTGAGTATTTCTCGCACACACTTTGTGCGTTTTCGTTACCCCCGGAAAGTCAGGTTTCAAGGGCGGTACAAAAGTCCCTGTTCTATATATAAACAACTGAAAGTAAAGACTTTTTCATAAAATAACGCGCTGGCTGTCCAGTGGCATGATTCATGCTCAAAACAGCGTATCGCAGATGAAACGAAATGCGATGGAGACTGGCTGTTCGGCAGCGCTGCCGGGTAACAGCCGAACTGGCCGATGGAGAGGCCGAAAAAACAATTAACGAGCAATAAGCGAAGCGCCTGAAATAGTCCGGTTTTGCAACTTTAAAGTTGCCTGGAAAGTTCGGGTGGCGGGCTTTGTTTGCTCAAGAAACTCTGCCTTAGCGAACTTGCAGATGAGGTCGTAATGAACAAGTACCTGCTGTCCCTTGGTCTCGCGCTGTCCACCGCTTCCGCCATGGCCGACCAGTCCGCCGGCCCGGCATCGCCCGTCGCCAAACCGGCCAAGGCGTTCCCCCATATCAGCCTGAGCAGCGATGACGGGCAGAGCACCCTGGATATCGGCGGCGCGCTGCGGATGAACTATCGCCACGAGGATTGGGACACCACCGAGAACAATGGCCGTTTCCTCTTCGATACCTTCCGCCTCGACGTGCAGGCCACCCACAAGAATCTCTTCTCCGATATCGGCTACTGGTTCCAGGACGATGGCAAGCGTTCCATCGACCGTGGCTTCGTCGGCTACCGGTTCAGCGACACCTCCAGCCTGCAGCTGGGTGCGCCCTTCAAGCCCTTCGGCCTGGAGCCTTACCCGCAGTTCGGCTGGAGCTACCACATCCCCTTCTTCCTCGGTTACGGGGTCAGCGCCGGGGCGGGTGCCAAGTACGTCTACAAGGATGCCGACTGGCACGTCCAGGCGGGCTATTTCCCGCGCATGCTGCCCAGCGATCTCCGCTACTCGCCGGAGGTGGGGCGATTCGCGGACCTGGATGACAACGCCATCCCCTTCATCCACGGACGCCAGGACAACGAAAAGCGCGACCAGGTGAACCTGCGGGTGGCACGCAACTTCGCCGGGGACGGCTGGAAGACCGAGGTGGGCGCCTCCCTGGCCGCCGCGCGCCTGCACAACGCCACCACCGACGACGATGGCGATTACTGGGCCGGCGGCCTGCACGCGGTGTTCAACACCGGCAACTGGACCGTCACCACCCAGGGCATCCGTTACGAGTTCGATCCGAAGAACCCCGACGGGGTCAGCGACGACGCCATCCTCATGGGGGCCAATGGCCTGACGCCGGCGTACCTCATCGCCTCCAAGGCCTCGGTGCTGTCCTTCAACGTCGGCTACGACGTGCCGACGCCGAACATGGGGATGCTCAAGAAGCTGCGCTTCTACAACGACTACAGCCGCATGTTCAAGGACAAGAGCGGCTGGGACGACTCGCAGATGTTCACCGCCGGCGTGCAGTTCATCGCCATGCCGATCATGGGCTGGCTGGACTTCACCTGGGGCCGCAACGCCAACCCCTACGGCGGCGCTGAAAGCGGTACCGGCTTCACCAGCGCCACCTCGTCCCGCAGCAACGAGTGGATATTCCGTACCAACCTGAATGTCGGTTACTACTTCTGAGGGGATGTAGGCGCCGGACCCGGAAGGACAGGGGCTGTGCACCGGACTGGCAGTGCGCGGTCGGGGGCCTGAGGTTTGTGGTTCAGCTCATTGCCGAGTGGGCTTCAGGTCTCTTTTTCGCCCCCCCCGGGCGAGCTCCTTGTGCGCCCAGCATGGGCGCCATCCTAGAGGTGAAAGTCCTCTCTTGAGCTGGCCACAGCGAATGAAGTGAAGCGCAACTGCATGAAGGCGACTGAGTGTGGGGAGGAAGCGTGGAGCGTAAACCGCGAGCCGAGGTACACGAACTGCATCTGAGGCGTTACCGGACAGGGCGAGCAGCCAAGGTACTGCGAAGCTCTTGTGGCCAAAGCCCGGTGACGTAAATGCAGCGGTTGTGCGGTGAAGGATGGCGTTCTTACCTGGGGAGATCTCGCCTTATGCCTGAAAGGGCAACGACGTAAGTTGGAGCGAGAAGTCAGCAGAGGCCGTAGTAGTTGCGCTGCAGCGAAGGGCCGAACGAGAAGGAGTGAGGTTCACCATGGCGATACAGCAGGCCTTGCATCAGATGCCCGGGAAACCGGGGCGGGACGGAGCTGCAACGGGTGAAGCCCGACGCGGGGCGTCCAGCGATGAAGCCGGCTGTCCGCGCCATGACCAGAACCACACGGGGTCAGGGCTTCTGCAAGAAGTCCTGACAAGAGAGAACCTGCAACTGGCGCTCAAGCGCGTTCGGGCTAATAAAGGTGTTGCGGGCGTCGACGGTCTTGGGATCGATGAGACGGTCGAGCATCTGAAAACGGCCTGGCCCGCGATACGGGCACAGTTGCTGGCCGGGACGTATCGGCCAAGTCCGGTGCGTAGAGTCCTGATCCCCAAGCCGGAGGGTGGCGAGCGCAAGCTGGGCATCCCGACGGTGACGGACAGGCTGATCCAGCAGGCGCTGCTACAGATTCTGCAGCCGTTGCTGGACCCAGGGTTCAGTGATCATAGCTACGGCTTTCGTCCCGGTCGCAGCGCTCACCAAGCGGTACTGGCAGCGCAGCGATACATTCACTCGGGGCGGAACATCCTGGTGGACGTCGATCTGGAGCAGTTTTTCGATCGCGTCGACCATGACCTGTTGATCGCTCGACTGAGCAGAAAGGTGACCGACCGAGGCGTTCTGCGTCTGGTCCGGGCCTACCTGAACAGCGGGACGTTGATCGACGGCGTGGTGGTGGCCAGTGAACGAGGGACACCGCAAGGCGGCCCCCTTTCACCACTGCTGGCCAATGTATTGCTGGATGAGGTGGACAAAGAGTTGGAGCGACGAGGCCATTGCTTCGTCAGGTACGCGGACGACGCGAATGTTTACGTACGCAGCCTCAAGGCCGGTCAGCGGGTAATGGCAGTGCTCCGTCGCCTTTATGATCGACTCAGGCTGCAAGTGAACGAACGCAAGAGCGCGATTGCCAGTGCGTTTGGCCGCAAGTTCCTGGGCTACAGCTTTTGGCTGTCGGCTCAAGGCGAGATCAAACGCGGGGTGGCCAGCCAAGCACTGCAGCGGTTCAAAAGCCGCATCCGACAGCTGACGTCTCGAAACGGAGGCCGAAGTGTGTCGCAAGTGGTGGAAAGCCTGAGGCCTTACCTACTGGGTTGGAAAGCGTACTTCGGTCTATCGCAAACCCCTCGTCGTTGGCGGGGTTTTGATGAGTGGATACGCCGACGACTCAGGGCCATCCAGCTCAAACAATGGAAAACCGGACGGAGAACGTACCGTGAACTGCGCAAACTTGGAGCATGGCCTGATCTGGCAGCGGCGATAGCCGGCAACAGCCACAGGTTCTGGCACAACAGTGTCGGTCTGATCCATGGAGTGCTCACGGTGGCGTGGTTCGACCGGTTGGGTCTACCTCGACTCTGCTGACCTCAACTTCTCGAACCGCCCGGTGCGGACCCGCATGCCGGGTGGTGTGGCAGGGGCGCGGCCCGATGGCCGCCCCCTATGCCGATTGGCAGTCGTTCCAAAGGAGCCAAAGAACTTGCCCCTGCATCCGGGTCCGGCCGAGCCGGACTGCCCTCGCTCCATCGTTGCGCCGGGGGCACGGCGTGAAGGGCCATCCATGGCCCAGCACGCCTCTCGCGGCATCCATGCCGCTCATCCCCCTCTGCAACGATTCCACTCGGCCTCCTGAAGGGGCGGTCCTGCTGCCCCACCGGATGCACAGGCATTCGGGTTCGTCGCAGGCATCCGGATCGCTAGGCGCGGCCGGCCCGACTCACCCTTTAACCCCAGGGAAAGGCGTGGTGAGGGATGCGTCAGGTCCGCAGTTGGTCAGGTGCGGATTCATACCGGATTGCCAGCACGAGGTCGCCTTGCGCCGGCCCAAACAAAAGGTTCTTCGCAGATTATCGGGGAAGGGACTTGCTCAAGCCGGATTGTCAGAACGGTGTCAGGTTTTGTGGGGGCTCGGCTCATTTCCGCGCAGGCTGCGAGTTGCTGTTTCGCCCTCCCGGTCGAGTCCCTTTCTCAATCGCCGAAAGGAACCAAAGGGCTTGCCCCTGCATCCGGCCCGGCTTCGCCGGGTCCCCTCGCTGCATCGCCGCTCCGGGGCACGGCGCGAGGGGCCATCCATGGCCCCGCACGCCTCTCGCAGCATCCATGCCGCTCGTCACCCTGCGCGACGACTCCGCTCGGCCTCCTGACGGGGCACTTCGCGCGGCGTCATCGTCTTCGCCCGGTTTCAGATCGGTTTCGGCAGCAGGATGACTTGTCCCCTGCCGGCGCGAGTCACCCCTCTCCTCTTCTGGGAGAGGGGCGGGGGAGAGGGCGGTATCCGCAGACTGGGAGTTGGTCAGGGCGCCACGCAAAATCGCCAATCCAGTGTGAACAGGATTTCCCCGATAATCCGCGATGAACCAAACAAAAAGCCCCGCGGCGTGGCGGGGCTTTTCCAGTGGCTTCGATCAGAGGTCGAAGTCGTAGTCGTTCAGCTGCTTCTGCAGGCGTCGTTCTTCGAGGTAGTTGTCGATGATGCGGCGCTTGGTCAGGTTGGTCTTCGCGTTCTCTACCGGGGCATCCGACTCTTCGCCGTCGTCGGCGACGAATTCATCTTCGATCTCGATCTCGTCTTTGGCGGTGCTCATAAGGTCACTCCACAATGCGGGGCGCTATTGGCGCACCTTATAGCGACAAAGCCAGGGGCGGTAAAAAAGATTTTTTCAATCGGATACTTGAGCGATTCAATAGGTTATCAATCGTCCGAGGTCTTCGCCTTGTACTCGCACAGGTCCTCGATCTTGCACGCGCCGCAGCGCGGTTTGCGGGCCACGCAGACGTAGCGGCCGTGGAGGATCAGCCAGTGGTGGGCGTCCAGCAGGAACTCCTTGGGTACGAATTTCAGCAGCTTCTTCTCCACTTCCAGAACGTTCTTGCCGGGGGCTATGCCGGTGCGGTTGCTGACCCGGAAGATGTGGGTATCCACCGCCATGGTGGGCTGGCGAAAGGCGGTGTTGAGCACCACGTTGGCGGTCTTGCGGCCTACGCCGGGCAGGGCTTCCAGGGCTTCGCGATTGTCCGGCACCTGGCTTTCGTGCCGTTCGATGAGGATGCGGCAGGTCTCGATGACATTCCTCGCCTTGCTGTTGTACAGGCCGATGGTCTTGATGTACTCCGAGAGCCCCTCGACGCCGAGCGCGTAGATGGCCTCCGGGGTGTTGGCGACGGGGTAGAGCCTGGCCGTGGCCTTGTTCACGCCCACGTCGGTGGCCTGGGCGGAGAGGATCACCGCGATCAGCAGCTCGAACGGCGTGCTGTAGGCCAGTTCAGTGGTGGGGTTCGGGTCGTCGGCATGGAGACGGCGAAAGATTTCGTAGCGTTTTGCGGCGTTCATCGGGAGTCGGTTCTTGTGGTGGTCAGGTGGCGCCAGAGCGCCAGCAGCGTGCCGAGCAGGATAAAGGCTCCGGGCGCCAGGGCGAACAGGGGGATGCCCGCGCCGTCCAGCTCCAGGCGCCAGGTGGCGGCTCCGGGGCCCAGCAACCAGTCGGCGTGGGCCAGCAGGCTGCCCTGGCCGAGGATTTCCCGCAGGGCGGCCAGCGGCAGGGCGAGCAGGGCGAGGGCCAGGCCCGCCCTCACGCCTTCGAAGGCGTCCTGGCGCTCCTGGCGGGCCAGTTGCAGGCAGGGCAGCACCAGCAGGTAGGCGAAAGGACCCAGGGCCCGGTGCAACTCGAAGGCGCCGGCCTGCAGCAGCAGGTTGCCCAGGCTCACCAGCAGGGCGGCCAGCAGCAGGGCGGCGAGCCAGTGAGCGGCCCCCTGGAGGTGGCGGTCCAGCAGGGGCAGCGCCAGGCCGAAGAGGCCGAGCAGGGGCAGCCCGAGAAGGGCGAGCGCCACCCCTTTCACCAGCAGGTCGGTGGCGCCTACCAGCAGGGCGAGGCCCAGCAGGCTCGGGTGCAGGGTCTTCATGGCGGGGGCTCCATGAGCAGCCGACGGTGCTGGTCGAAGTACTGCAGGCCACGCTGCAACGCCGAGACCACGGCGCGGGAGGTGATGGTGGCGCCGGCGATCTGGTCGAACCGGCCCTTGTCGGCCGTCACTCGCCAGTCGGCTTCCGGGTGATCGACCAGGGAGACGTCGGCGAAACCGGCCAGCCAGGGGCTGCGGGTAGGTTCGATGGCGTCGCCGATACCCGGGGTTTCCCGGTGCTCCAGGACCTTGGAGGCCAGCAGCCGGCCATCGGGGCGGATCGCCAGCAGCAGCCGGATCGGTCCTTCGTAGCCTTGGGCGGTCACCGGCAGCAGCACCGCCACCGGCTCGCTGGCGCGGGTGGCGAGCCAGGCTTCCCGGGGGGCGGGCTGGCCCAGCAGTTCGCTGGCGGGCAGGGCGATGGGGCGGGTCAGGGGATGGTTGTCGTAGCTGCCGGGGGGCATCAGGTCCAGCAGGGCGCGCTCATGGGCCGCCTGGCGTCCCGCTTCGATCGGGTCGGCGAGCCAGTGCCGGGCGATGAGCAGCAGCGCCAGGCCACAGAGGGCCAGCAGGACGAGGGACAGGGCGCTGCGGCGGTTCATGAAGGCACCTGCCGCCGCCGCTCGGCGAGGCGATCCAGGCTCGGTACCAGCAGGTTCATCAGCAGGATGGCGAAGGCGACGCCATCGGCGTAGCCCCCCCAGGCGCGGATGACGTAGATGAGCAGCCCGGCACCCAGGCCGAACCAGAGGCGGGCACGGTCGCTGCCCGGGCCGGAGACGGGTTCGGTGGCGATGAAGAAGGCGCCGAGCATGGTGGCGCCGCTGAACAGGTGGAAGATGGGGGATCCATTGGAGTCGGAGCCGCTTCCGTTCCAGCCCAGCAGGCTGGCGACGAAGAGCCCGGCCAGCAGGCCCAGGGGCGCGTGCCAGCGGATCACCTTGCGCTGCAGGAGCAGCAGGCCGCCGGCGAGAAAGGCCAGGTTGACCCACTCCGCGCCCTGCCCGCCGAGGCCGCCGAAGGCGGGGTGACTGGCGAACAGTTCCTCGATGGTCAGGCGGTCGTTGTGCTTGAGGCTGTCCAGGACCGTGGCCTGGCTCCAGCCGTCCGGCAGGCCGCCGCCGAGGCCCAGCACCTGTTGCAGGGACTCCAGCAGCCCCGGGTGCTGGCCCGGCACGGGCCATTGGTTGAGCTGGGCGGGAAAGGCCACCAGCACCACCGCGTAGCCCAGCATGGCGGGGTTGAAGGGGTTCTGGCCGAAACCGCCGAACAGGGCCTTGCCGAACAGCAGGCCGAAGGCACAGGCGCAGGCGGTGAGCCACCAGGGGGCGTAGGGCGGCAGGGCAAGGGCCAGCAGTGTGGCGCTGACCAGGGCGCTGCCTTCGCCCAGCAGCGGCTGGTTGAACAGGGCGCTGGCGGCATCCGCGGCTTGTCGGCGCAGCCGTCTCACCAGGGCTTCGCAGCCCAGGGCCACCGGCAGGGCCACCAGCAGTTGCAGAAGGCTGCCCCAGCCGAAGTGCCAGAGCAGGGCCAGCAGTCCGGGCACGCACGCCAGCAGCACCCATTGCATGCTGGGGCGTGGATCGAAGGCTGGCCGCTGGGTCACGGCCGGGCCTCCGGGCCATGGGCGCTAGTTTGCTCGCGAAGCTCGCCCCGCAGCCATTGGCGGCTGAGGGCGCTTGCGCGGGTGGTCCGGTCAGGACTGTTCATCAAGGGCTCGTTCAGCCCGGGCCAGGCGCTCCCGTGCCTGGGCCAGGGCGGCCGGGTCGACTTCGGCGCGGCGCTCCAGCTTGCTGACTTCGGCGCGGGCGTAGGCCAGTTCGGTCTTCAGGGCGCGGATTGCCGGGTCTACCGGGCGCTTGTCGATGCGCTGCAGGTCCGGCGGGGCCTTGCCGCAGGCGTCCTCGGCCGCGTGCAGCGCGCGCTCGGCTTCCGCCAGGGCCTGGCGCAGGGGAATCAGTTCCGCCTCGTCGGCCCCGCTCTGCTCGGCGCCCTTGAGTGCGGCGCGGCGGCTGGCGAGGGCGATCTTGGCTGCCTTCAGGTTCGCCTCACCGGCTGCCGGCACCTGGGGAGCGGACGCGTTCTGGAGTCGCTCCAGATGTTGCTGGGCGCCGTCCACGGCGGCGCGCAGTTCGGCGAGCTGCCGTTGCTGGTCGGGACTGGGGGTCTCGCCGAAGGCCTTTTCCGCTTTCGCGAGCTGGGCGCGGCTCATGGCGGCGGCGATCCTGGCCTGCTTGAGGGCGGCTTCGTCCACCGCCGTCGGCGCCGCTACCGGTGTTTCGAGGGCGGCCTCCAGGGCGGCCTTGGCCTGCTCGTGGGCGCGACGCAGTTCGTCCACCTGGGCCTTGAGTTCGTCGGTGCCGTAGGTGGCGAACTGGGCTTCGGCCTTCTTCAGCGCCACCTGGGCCATGGCGGCCTCGATCTTCAGGCGCTTCTGCTGGTCGCTGAGGCTGGGCGCCGCGGCCTTCTGCGCCTTGACCCGCTCGATGGCGGCCTGCACGGCGTCCTGGGGGGCGCCGGCGCTCGCCTGGGCCTGGGCCATGCGCGCGGCGCGGGCTTCGCGCTCAGCCTGGCGCCGGGCGTCTTCACGGGCCAGGCGGGCGTTGCGGGACTCGAAGCGGGTGCGGAACTGGTCGGCGCGTGCGCGCTGGGCGCTGGCGTCGGGCTCGGCCAGGGGGAGGATGTCGATGCAGTCCACCGGGCAGGGCGCGACGCAGAGTTCGCAGCCGGTGCATTCGTCGGTGATGACGGTGTGCATCTGTCGCGCCGCCCCGACGATGGCGTCCACCGGGCAGGCCTGGATGCACTTGGTGCAGCCGATGCACTCGGCTTCGCGGATCAGGGCGATCTGCGGCGGCACCGGGCCGTTGGGGGCGTCGAGGGGCAGGGGCGGGACCTGCAACAGCTCGGCGATGGCCTGGATGGTGCTGGTGCCGCCGGGCGGGCATTTGTTGATGGCTTCGCCCTGGGCGATGCCTTCGGCGTAGGGCCGGCAGCCGGGGTGGCCGCACTTGCCGCATTGGGTCTGGGGCAGCAGGGCGTCGATGCTGCGGATCAGGGCTGCTTGGGTCATGGGGTGCCGAATCCGTTGAAACCGAGGAAGGCCAGGCCCATGAGTCCTGCGCAGATGAGCAGCATGGGCGTGCCTTTGAAGGGGGCCGGGATGTCCGCCTGTTCGGTCTGGGCCAACAGGTCGTCGAACAGGTGCAGGACCAGCCAGAAGCCGAAGCCGCCGCCGAGCCCCAGGCCCAGGGCCTGGAGAAGACTGCCGGCCTGGGCCAGCAGCATGGCCCCGAGCGCGGCGCCATTGGCCAGCAGCAGCGGCAGCAGGCCCTCCGCGGCGAGGGCCGGGCGCCAGCGGGCCAGCAGGCGCAACAGCGCCCAGGCCAGGCCAGCCAGCAGCGGCAGGAAGAGGAACAGGCGCAGGGCGTCGAGCCCGAAGGGGGCGAGGACCAGGCGGTCCAGCAGCCAGGCGACGGGGACCGCGACCACCAGCAGAACGCCGCCCGCCTCGGCCAGCGCCCGGCCGCGCGGCGGGCGCAGGGCGTCGGCACCGACGGGCAGGCCGAGGACCAGGTTGCTGGCCAGGGCCGCGCCGAGCAGGGCGAGGAGGAAGTCGGTCATGGGGACGTGGTATCGCCGGGCTGGAAAAAGGGCCGCGTATTATCCGGGATGCCGCCGGGGCGGTACAGGGGCGCGACGCCCGCTGGCCGCGCCTGTCATCAAAGGCTAGCTCAGCGAGACGGCCTGGCATGGGTAGCGCCATTGCCGAATCCTTGCCCGTGGTAGCGGGATGGAATCCGGGAAAGGTCCGGCCGGCGGCCCCGGAAAGCACAACGCCCGCAGGCGCGGGCGTTGTGGGAGGGACGAGGCGCTTACTTGACGCGCTGGCCGGGCTTGGCGCCGCTGTCGGGGCTGAGCAGGTAGATCTCCTCGCCACCAGGGCCGGCGGCCAGGACCATGCCTTCGGAGACGCCGAACTTCATCTTGCGCGCGGCCAGGTTGGCCACGTACAGGGTCAGGCGGCCTTCCAGCTTGCTCGGGTCCGGGTAGGCGCTCTTGATGCCGGAGAACACGTTGCGCTTGGCGTCGCCGATGTCCAGGGTCAGGCGCAGCAGCTTGTCGGCGCCCTCGACGAACTCGGCCTTCTCGATCAGGGCGATGCGCAGGTCCACGGCGGCGAAGGCGTCGAAGGCGATCTCGGGGGCCAGCGGGTCCTTGGTCAGCTCGCCATTGCCCTTGGGCGCGGAGGCGGCGGCGAGGTCTTCCTTGGAGGCGGCGATCATGGCGTCGATCTTCACGGGGTCGATCCGGGTCATCAGCGGGTTGAAGGGGTTGAGGTCGTGGTCGGCCAGCAGCACCTTGTGGTCGTCCCAGGTGAGCGGGGCGACGTTGAGGAACTGCTCGGCGGCTTCGGCCAGTTTCGGCAGCACCGGCTTGAGGAAGATCGCCAACTGGCGGAACAGGTTGACGCCGGCGGCACAGATGGCCTGCACCTCGGCCTGCTTGCCTTCCTGCTTGTTCAGGGCCCAGGGCGCCTTGTCGGCGATCCAGGCGTTGGCGCGGTCGGCCAGCGCCATGATCTCGCGCATGGCGCGGGCGAAGTCGCGGTTCTCATAGGCCTCGGCGATGCTCGGCGCGGCGCTGGCGAATTCGGCGAACAGTTCGGGGGCGGCGTTCTCGGCCACCAGCCGGCCGGCGTTGCCCTTGTGGATGAAGCCGGCGCAGCGGCTGGCGATGTTGACCACCTTGCCCACCAGGTCGGAGTTCACCTTCTGCACGAAGTCTTCCAGGTTCAGGTCGAGGTCGTCGACGCTACGGCTGAGCTTGGAGGCGTAGTAGTAGCGCAGGTATTCCGGGTCCAGGTGGTCCAGGTAGGTGCGGGCCTTGATGAAGGTGCCGCGGGACTTGGACATCTTCTGGCCGTTGACGGTCAGGTAGCCGTGGACGTTCAGCGCGGTGGGCTTGCGATAGCCGGCGCCTTCGAGCATGGCGGGCCAGAACAGGGCGTGGAAGTTGACGATGTCCTTGCCGATGAAATGGTACAGCTCGGCGCCCGAGTCCTTGGCCCAGAAGGCGTCGAAGTCCAGTTCCGGACGGCGGGCGCAGAGGTTCTGGAAGCTGGCCATGTAGCCGATGGGCGCGTCCAGCCAGACGTAGAAGTACTTGCCCGGGGCGTCGGGGATCTCGAAGCCGAAGTAGGGGGCGTCGCGGCTGATGTCCCACTCCTGCAGGCCGGCGTCCAGCCATTCGGCGATCTTGTTGGCCACGGACTCCTGCAGGGCGCCGCCGCGGGTCCACTGCTTCAGCATGGCGTCGAAGTCCGGCAGCTTGAAGAAGTAGTGCAGCGACTCCTTGAGCACCGGGGTGGCGCCGGAGATGGCCGACTTGGGGTTCTTCAGTTCGGTGGGCGAGTAGGTGGCGCCGCATACTTCGCAGTTGTCGCCGTACTGGTCCTCGGCCGCGCATTTCGGGCAGGTGCCCTTGATGAAACGGTCGGCCAGGAACATCTGCTTGTCCGGGTCGAAGTACTGGGTCACCGGGCGGGTGGCGATGTGCCCGGCGTCGCGCAGGCGGGTATAGATCAGGCTGGAGAGCGCGCGGTTCTCTTCCGAGTGGGTCGAGTGGTAGTTGTCGAAGTCCACCAGGAAGTCGGCGAAGTCGGTGGTGTGCTCGGCGCGCACGTTGTCGATCAGTTGCTCGGAGGTGATGCCCTCCTTCTCGGCGCGCAGCATGATGGCCGAGCCGTGGGCGTCGTCGGCGCAGACGTAGATGGCCTGGTTGCCGCGCATCTTCTGGAAGCGCACCCAGATGTCGGTCTGGATGTACTCGACCATATGCCCGAGGTGAATGGAACCGTTGGCATAGGGAAGGGCGCTTGTCACGAGGATCTTGCGGGGCTCGGTCATGGTGCTGGGCTACCGGATATGAAACGAAGGGAAGTCGGCAACTATAAAGGGGCGCCACGATTTTTTCACGCCCGGAGGACCCAGCGGCGGGGGGCTCGGGTAGGATAGCCCGCTACTTCGCTCGGTCTTTATCTGGAGTCCCGCCATGAGCACCCTTTCCCGCGCCCAGGTCGAAGCGACCCTGCGCCAGTTCACCGATCCCCACCTCAACCAGGACCCGGTCAGCGCGGGCTGCCTGCGTGAAGTCGACATCCAGGGCGGCAAGGTCAGCGTCCGCCTGGAGCTGGGCTATGCCGCCGGCCTGTTCAAGGGTGGCTGGGCGCAGATGCTGCAGATGGCCCTGGAAAACCTGGAGGGCGTCGATCGCGCCGAGGTACGCGTGGATTGCGTGATCGAGCCGCACAAGGCCCAGGACCAGGTGCCGGCCCTGGCCAACGTGAAGAACATCGTTGCCGTCGCCTCGGGCAAGGGCGGCGTGGGCAAGTCCACCACCGCCGCCAACCTGGCCCTGGCGCTGGCCCGGGAAGGCGCCCGCGTCGGCATCCTCGACGCCGATATCTACGGCCCCAGCCAGGGCATCATGTTCGGCATCCCCGAGGGCACCCGGCCCAAGGTCCGCGACCAGAAGTTCTTCATGCCGGTGGAGGCCCACGGCGTGCAGGTGATGTCCATGGCCTTCCTGACCGACGACAACACCCCGGTGGTCTGGCGCGGCCCGATGGTTTCCGGGGCGCTGATCCAGCTGATCACCCAGACCGCCTGGGATGACCTCGATTACCTGGTGGTGGACATGCCCCCGGGCACCGGTGACATCCAGTTGACCCTGGCGCAGAAGGTGCCGGTGGCAGGCGCAGTGATCGTCACCACCCCGCAGGACCTGGCGCTGCTGGATGCCAAGAAGGGCGTGGAGATGTTCCGCAAGGTGAATATCCCGGTACTGGGCGTTGTGGAGAACATGGCGGTGCACATCTGCTCCAACTGCGGCCATGCCGAGCACCTGTTCGGCGAAGGCGGCGGCGAGAAGCTGGCGGCCCAGTACGGCGTCGAACTGCTGGCATCGCTGCCGCTGTCCATGGCCATCCGCCTGCAGTCCGACAGTGGCAAGCCTACCGCCATCGCCGACCCGGAAAGCCAGATCGCCATGATCTACCAGCAGATGGCCCGCAGCGTCGGCGCGCGCATCGCCCAGGGCGGGCAGACGGCGCAGGCGATGCCGAACATCAGCATCAGCGACGACTGACCGCGCGCCCATCCGGCGGGGCCTTTGCCCGGGCCCGCGCCGGCCTGTAAGATTCGCGGTCAATTTTTCAGCCCCTCACAGGACAGCCGCCATGAGCATCAAATCGGACAAGTGGATTCGCCGCATGGCCCAGGAACACGGGATGATCGAGCCCTTCGTCGAGCGCCAGGTGCGCAACGCGGGCGACGGTCAGGTGATTTCCTTCGGCGTGTCCAGCTACGGCTACGACGTGCGCTGCGCCGACGAATTCAAGGTATTCACCAACATCCACTCGGCGATCGTCGATCCGAAGAATTTCGACGAGAAGAGCTTCGTCGACATCAAGAGCGATGTCTGCATCATCCCGCCGAACTCCTTTGCCCTGGCCCGTACCGTGGAGTACTTCCGCATTCCCCGCGACGTGCTGACCATCTGCCTGGGCAAGAGCACCTACGCGCGCTGCGGGATCATCGTCAACGTGACCCCGCTGGAGCCGGAGTGGGAAGGCCACGTGACCCTGGAGTTCTCCAATACCACCAACCTGCCGGCGAAGATCTACGCCAACGAAGGCGTGGCGCAGATGCTTTTCCTGCAATCGGACGAGGCCTGCGAAGTGTCCTACAAGGACCGCGGCGGCAAGTATCAGGGCCAGACCGGGGTTACCCTACCCAAGGCCTGAGGCCTGTCGGACCCCATGAAGAAGCCGGGCGTGATGCCCGGCTTTTTTGTGCCTGCGAATCGAGGGAGAGGGAGGGCCCGCACTCAGGGCACCAGCGGCAGGATGCGCTTGTGCTGGGTGTTGTCGTAGGTGCGAACGATGATGTCATAGGCCCGCTGGCTGACTTCCTGGCCGTGGAGGAAGGCGTCGATCTCGGCGTAGCTGACGCCGTGGGCTTCCTCGTCGGGCTTGCCGGGGCGCAGTTCTTCCAGGTCGGCGGTCGGGACCTTGTGCACGGCGCTGTTGGGCGCGCCCAGGTAGGCGGCGATGGCGCGCACCTGGTTCTTCACCAGTCCGGAAAGGGGGGCCAGGTCGCAGGCGCCGTCACCGAACTTGGTGAAGAAACCCATCACGGCTTCGGCGGCGTGGTCGGTGCCGATCACCAGGCCGTTGTTGGCGTTGGCGATGGCGAACTGGGCCACCATGCGGATGCGCGCCTTGATGTTGCCGGTGACGAAGTCGCGACGGGCGTCATTGAGGTGATGCAGGTGGGTGACCTGTTCGGCCAGGCCGGTCACGCTGTCGGCGATGTTGACCGTCTCTTCCTCGTCGGCGCGGATGAAGTTCATCGCCACCTGGGCGTCGGCCTCGTCGTGCTGGACGTTGTAGGGGAGGCGCACGGCGATGAAACGGTAGCCCGCGTCGCCGGTTTCGGCGCGCAGCTCTTCCACCGAGAGCTGGGCCAGGCGGCCGGCGGTGGTGGAATCGACGCCGCCGCTGATGCCGAGTACCAGCACCTTGAGGCCGGACTGGCGCAGGCACTGCTTGATGAAGGCCTTGCGCCGCTCGACTTCGGCCACCAGGGCGGCTTCGTCGGCGAAGGGCGGGACTACGTCCAGGGCTTGGGCGATTTCTTGCTGGCGATTGCTCATGTGGAAAGTCCTTGCTGGGCGTCGGTGACGCGGAACAGGTGTTTCAGGTAGAGGATGACGTTCTCGTCGCGGCACCGGGTCTTGTCCGGCGCATCGGAAATCCTGGCCACCGGCTGACCTTTGCAGGCGGTCGTTCTGATCTCGATGTCCGGGGCCTCGACCCCGGTACCGTCGCAGGCCGGGTGGAGCCGATCCCGACGCTGATCCCTGGAGCCGGTGAGCGGAAGCGCGCAGGATGCGGCAAGTGCGTGTGCGGAGCAAGACGGCGTCTGTGCCGGGGGCTGTCCCGCCAGCGTCGTGTGCGCCGGAATTCGGCGAGCCTGGCGCATCCAGCGACCGGTGCCTCCTGCGGTGCCCACTGCGCGGGCAAAAGAAAAGGCGCCGGGGGCGCCTTGAAATGTGATCTATGGAGTAAGTCCACCCGATCAGAGCGGCACGGTGGCGGGAAGTTCCGCCGCCGGCGAATCATTTTTGCGGCGTCAGCATCAGGCGCCGGGTGCCGTAGACCGCGTCCAGGTTCTGCGACTGGAAGGGGAACTTCATGTAGCGGGCCTTGAGCCAGGCATCGATGCCGTCGGCATAGTGGGGACTCGCCGGGTTGCCGGACTGGCCGCTGCTGTTCATGCCCATCATGGGCTCGGGCTGGCTGAAGTCGACGATGATGCGCATGGCGGGAATCAGCCAGGTGTCGAAGCCCTCGCCCCAGTGGTAGGCGGAGACGTTCAGGGTGCTGTGGTCGCCGCCGGCCGGGTAGGGGCCGCGATCGAGGTAGCCCTTGAGGCTGTTGAGTCCGGCCCGCTGGCTGGCGCTCATGTAGGGCGCCAGTTGGGTGCTTTCGCTGATCCACTCGTAGCGGTGCAGCTTGCCCCATTGCCAGGCCTTGCGATCGGTACCCAGCCTGCTTTCGGCGAAGCCGATGGCGCTGGCCAGGCTGCGGGCGAGGATGGCCGGCTTGTCCTCTTTCTGCGGGGTGCGGACGTCGTCCCAGAAGGGGCTGTCTTCGCGCCCCAGCAGGTGGTCGGCCTGGGCCGAGTAGGAGAGGTCGGCGGTCTGCACCAGGGCGCGCCAGGCCGGGCTGGTGTCCGGGCCCAGTTCGTCGAGGAAGGTCTGCCGCGCGCTCTCGTGGAGGAAGGCGCCGTAGTAGGCGGCGTCCGCCGAGGTGGGGCTGAGGCGACCGTCGAAGGCCAGCAGGCGGTCCAGGCCTTCCTGGGCGCGGGCGCGCTCCATCGGCGGCAGGGCGTCGATGGCCTGCTTCAGGGGCTGGGCCATGCCCGGGTCCTGCAGCATGGCGCGGAGCTTGGCCGGGAAGGGGCTGGTCTGGTCGTACTGCATGGCGATCATGCTCTGCCAGTCGTGGCGGCTGCTGCCGCCCGCCAGTTCGGCGATGCGCTCGGCACGTTCCGGGTAGTACCAGGAGTTGGACAGTTGCACGCCGTAACCACCCTGCACGCTCCGGTGGTTGGCGGTGCCCAGCCAGGCCTGGGCCGGGTTCTGGTCGTAGGGATGGAGCATCGGGTCGGCGTAGCCGTCCCAGTCGTAGCGGCTGTCCCAGCCGGGGGACGGGAGCAGGCCACGGCCTTCGCGACGGTTCGGATAGCGACCGGTCACCTGCCAGGCGATGTCCTTGGCGTCGGCGTAGAGGATGTTCAGGGAGGTGGCGCGAATCGCACGGGTGGCTTCGTGGGCCTGGTCCACCGACTGTGCGCGGGACAGGGCGAAGAAGGCGTCGAGCGATTGGTCGGCTTCGAACTGCGCGGTCTGCAGGGCGATGCCGTAGCCGCTCTTCAGCTCCAGCGGTTGCAGGCCGTGCTTGCGCTGGCCGAGGACGGAGTTGAGCAGCGGTCCGTGGCGGGTCTCGTAGACGACCTCGCGCACCGGGCGCTGGCCCTTGATGAAGAAGGTCTCCATACGCTCGGCGGCGGGGAGCCATTTACCGTCCGCCTGGTAATAGAGGCGGCCGCCTTCGCGCTTGAGCTTCTCCAGGTAAAGGTCCTGGTTATCGCCCATGACCATGGTCATGCCCCAGGCGAGCTTGCCGTTGAAACCGGCGACCACGGCCGGTACGCCGGCCAGGGTGACACCCGCTGCCTGGAATTTCGGCGAACGGATCTGCACGAAGTTCCACGCCGAGGGCAGGGCAATGGGCAGGTGGGTGTCGTTGGCCAGGATGCTGCGGCGGCCGCGGCTCTTGCCGGGCGCGATGGCCCAGTTGTTGGAGGCGGCGACGCCGAGCATGTCGAGGGCGGCGATCTGCCGGGTGGCCTCGCCCAGGGCGGTGAGCCCGGGGATCTGGCCGCCCAGTTGCAGGCCCTTGAGCTTCCCGGCTTCCTCGAAGGGCAGCGGTTCGTCCGGGTAGACCGGGGTGAGCCAGGCCAGCTTGTCGGCGCCGACCTTCTGCGCCAGGACGAGGGAGGCGATCTCCTCCTGCAGGTTCACCGACAGGCCGAAGTTGAGCAGGGCGAATACCAGTACCGAGTCCTCGGGCTTCCAGTAGGCGGGACGATAGCCAGCCTCGGCCAGGTCCAGCGGCAGGCGGTCGCGGTAACGGAACAGGTAGGCGTTGACGCCCCGGGCGTAGACCTCGAAGAAGGCCTTCAGGCGTGGCGAGGCGTTCTTGTAGAGGATGTCGGCGCTCTTGCGCAGGTTGACCGCGCGCATGAAGCGGTCGATTTCCAGCACGCCCGGGCCGGCGAGTTCGGCCAGGCGACCTTCGGCCATCAGGCGCATGCCGACCATCTGGCTGATGCGGTCGGAGGCGTGGACATAGCCCAGGCTGAACAGGGCGTCGTGGAAGGTGGTGGTTTCGATCAGTGGCATGCCCAGCGGATTGCGGCGGATCGAGACGCTCTGGGCCAGGCCCTTCACCGGCAGGAAGCCGGAAGTGGGCGGCAGGCTGTCGGCGTAGCGGCTGTCCAGCCAGGACTGGCAGCCGCTGAGGCCGATCATGGCGCCAGCGGCGGCGGCAACGCAGAACCGGGGAAGGAAGCGCTTGTAGGCTGGCGAAGCCATGGAACGGGCTCTCCTGGAGTAGGGCATCGGGTCAAGCGCGCTACGTTAGTGAGCCGCCTTGCGCCGCGCAAGCGCCGTCCGGCCTAGTTTTTCGCCGGCGGGTTCACCTGGTCCACGAGGGCATAGGCGCGGACGGTGGCGGGGCGCGCCTTGATCGTCTGGTACCAGCGCTTCAGGTGCGGGAAGTCGTCCAGGTTCTGGTCCTGCCAGGGGTGGCGGTCGATCCAGGGGTAGATGGCCATGTCGGCGATGCTGTAGTGCTCGCCGGCGACGAAGGCGCGGTCGGCCAGGCGTTTGTCCAGCACGCCATAAAGGCGGGCGGTTTCCTTCACGTAGCGCTGGATGGCGTAAGGCAGCTTCTCAGGCGCGAAGCGGTTGAAGTGATGGTTCTGCCCGGCCATCGGGCCGAGGCCGCCCATCTGCCAGAACAGCCACTGCAGGCATTCCTGGCGCCCCCGCAGGTCCTGGGGAATGAAGCGTCCGGTCTTTTCGGCGAGGTAGAGCAGGATGGCGCCGGACTCGAACAGCGACAGGGGTTCGCCGCCGTCCGCAGGCTCCTGGTCGACGATGGCGGGAATGCGATTGTTCGGCGAGATCTTCAGGAAGTGCGGCTGGAACTGCTCGTCACGGTTGATGTTGATGGGGTGCAGGCGATAGGGCAGGCCGGCTTCCTCGAGGAAGAGGCTGACCTTGTGGCCGTTGGGGGTGGTCCAGTAGTACAGGTCGATCATTGGCCAGGGGCTCCGTGGCTCCAGAAACGAACAGGCCCGCACGTGGCGGGCCTGGAGGTAGCCATCGGCGTCAGGCGCCGTGGCACTTCTTGAATTTCTTCTGGCTGCCGCAGGGGCAGGGGTCGTTGCGTCCCACTTCCTTCAGCGGGTTGCGCACCGGCTCCTGGTGACCGTGGTTGCAGTGCGGGCCGTGGACGTGATGGGGGTGATCGTGGTCATGGTCGTGGTTGCAGTCGGGACCATGGACGTGGGGTTCTTGGCTCATGAAGCATCTACTCCGGGATATAACTGCCGGGGATTATCTCGCCATCGCGGCTCAGGTGCACGCTCTTGCCGAACATCAGCCCCGTCTTCACTTCGCCGTCGAGGCGATAGCGGATGGCCTCGTCGGGTTTCTCCAGGAGCTTGACGATGTACTTCATGTGTCGCCAGAGGTTGGTGCGGACAGGCACTTCGAAGGTCTGGCTGCCATGGGCCGGCACCGTGAACCAGGTGCTGGATTCGCCGGAGGCCAGCTTCACGTCATTGAGGTGGACGGTGTAGACCAGGCCGCGTACGGGGAGGCTCACGCCGTTGGGGTTGTCGATGCGAAAGCGCAGCACGAACTGCTGCTCCAGCAGCTTCGCCCGGACGACATCCACCTTGATCAGGCGAACGTCGGGATCCTGGAAGCTGCCGCTGACCCAGGTGGAGCATCCGCTGAGGCCCGAAAAAGGAAGGGCGAAGAAAAACATTAGGCTGAGAATTCTTATCATTTGCGCCTGGGAAAACATTGCAATACTCCAAGTGACGCACCAGTGTAACAAGCAACTGCTTGGCCGCAAGCGGTTGTGAGCCGAAAAAAACCTGCGCCATACTGCGTGTCATATCGGACAGGAGTATGACCAATGGGGCGTTACGAGATCGCCTTCTCCGGGCAGTTGGTGGCCGGGGCCCGGATGGAACTGGTGCAGGCCAATCTGGCCAGGTTGTTCCAGGCGGACGCCCAGCGGATCGCCACGCTGTTCTCCGGTCGGCGCGTGATTCTCAAGAACAACCTGGATGAAGCCAGCGCCGAAAAGTACCGGGCGACCCTGGAGCGGGCCGGGGCGTTGGTGGACGTGGTGCCGATGGAGCCGGTGATCGAGGAAGTGGAGCTGGCGCCCCCGCCTGAGCCTGACCCCGAACCGGCCCGGCCAGTGGCTTCGGGCGTTTCGACGGCCATGCCGCCGCGCCTCCAGGTGGTCCCCCGGGACGAGTACATGGCGGCCTTCGCGGGTGTGGATGCACCGGACTTCGGCATCGCGCCCGTGGGCGCCGACCTGCAGGACGCCAAGCCCGAGGTTCAGCCGCCAGGGTTCGATTTCTCCGCGCTGAGCGTGGCGCCGGTCGGAAGCGACATGGGGCAGGCCAGGACGCCCGCCGCCGGACCGCCCCCGGATACGTCGCACCTGAAACTGGAAGAACGCAGATAGATAGAAGGAAAGAGGCCCGCTTCGAGCGGGCCTCCTGCTGTCAGCCTCTCAGAAGAAGCCTGCGCAGCATTTTTTGAACTTCAGGCCGCTGCCGCAGGGGCAGGGGTCGTTTCGACCGGCTCGCAGCGGCACCGTCGGGTCGAGGAAGTACCAGCGGCCGTCCGCCTGGACGAAGGCCGATTTCTCCCGGTGGCTGTGTTCGCCGTCCTTGTCGTGCCAGCGGGCGGTGAAGGTGACGAAGGCGTGCTCCGGCTGGCCGCCGAGGACGTCGCAGCTCTCCACTTCCAGGCCCAGCCAGGTACTGGACAGGCTCCAGGCGCGGATGGCCTCGAGGTTCAGACCCTCACGCTGGGCGGGCAGGGTGGTGTCGACCAGGTAGTCCACCAGCCCCACCACATAGGCGCTGTAGCGGGACCGCATCAGCGCCTCGGCGCAGGGGGCCGCTTGGCCGTTGTGATAGCGGCCGCAGCATTCGTCGAGGAGATTGCCGCTGCCGCAGGGGCAGATCGCAGTGCTCATGGCTTACCACCAGTACTTGCCGAAGTTCTCCGGGTTCGCCCAGAACTTCGCGTTCAGCCAGTCGGGGACCTGCTTGTATTCGCGCAGGTCGTAGGTGAAGAGGGTCAGGGTCTGCTCATCGCGACGAAAACGCTCGCTGGCCTGCAAGGCCAGGGAAAAGAAGTCGGTGTCCTGCCAGCCGCAGGCAGCCTGGTCGGCCAGTACGGCGACGCGGCTGGCGTTGAGGTTGCGGATGCCGCCGAGCAGTTCCAGCCCGCTGCGTTTGCTCAGGTGTTCCAGGCAGTCCGCCAGCAGGGCCAGATCGAAGCGGCGCCCCGCCTGTTCCGACGGGAGCGGTCCGGCGGGGACGCGCACCACCTCGCACTCGGGGTGGGCGGCGGCGAACGCGTCCAGTGCCGGAAGCGGGCTGTTGCCCACCAGCAGCAGGCGTTGCGGCGCGCAGCGTTCGAGCAAGGCGGCGAGGGCCTGCTGGGGCGTGCGGGAAGAAAAGCTGTCAGTCATCGAAAATCCTCGAACCGGAAGCGCAAGACTAGCTTGAAGGGGCGACCTGGCCTAGTGCTGGCGGTTTCCTAAGCTGGCGTCTTTACTCCCTAGTTGTCGGTATGGGCCGATTCTAAGAGGAGACTTGCTTATGAGCATTACACGGACAGCTTTACCCTTGGCGCTGGTGGCCACCCTGTTGACCGGTTGCGCCGGTCTGCAGAAGACCGACTGGCCCAAGTGCGCGGCAGTAGGGGGCGTGGTCGGTGCGGGACTGGGCGCTATCGAAAGCAGCACCTATGCCGGCTGGGGCGCATTGATCGGCGCGGGTACCGCGGCGGCCTATTGCTGGGTGCATGGCGATGGCGATGAGGACGGCGACGGCGTGCTCGACAGCCGCGACAAGTGCCCTGGCACTCCGCCCGGTACCCAGGTGGATGCCGATGGCTGCCCGCTGAAGGCCGAGGAGCCGATGGCCGAGGAAGTGGTGGTCGAGCAGGTGACCATTGTCGTGCGCGACCTGCTGTTCGCATTCGATTCCGCCAAACTGACTCCGGCTGACGAAGCCACCCTGGACGAGGTCGCCGGCCGCCTGAAGAACGAAGCGCCCAACGCCAAGTTGAACATCACCGGCCACACGGACAGCGTGGGCACCGATGCCTACAACCAGGGCCTGTCGGAACGCCGTGCCAATGCGGTAGCCGATTACCTGATCCGCAGCGGTATCCCGGCCTCCAGCATCGCCAGCGTTTCCGGTGCCGGCGAAAGCCAGCCGGTCGCCGACAATGCCACCAAGGACGGCCGCGCCGCGAACCGTCGTGTCGAGATCGAGATCGACTGACCCCCGGAGATCCCCACGGCGCGCGCCTTGTGCGCCGTGGGGGCCGGGTCTTTACTCCTGTGTTACCGGCATGCCCGGTGACACAGGAGATTTCCACCATGAGCACCCCATTCCCTCGGGTTGCATTGTCCCTTCTTCTGGTCAGCAGTTTCCTCACCGGTTGCGCATCCACCTCCAGCGAGGGTGACGCGTCGCTCAATCAGGGGAATTGGCCCATCTGCAGCCTGATCGGCGGCCTGGCCGGCGGCGGCCTGGGCGCCATCGAGAGTTCGGCCTGGGCTGCGGGCGGCGCGGCGGCGGGTGCCGTGTTCGGCGGCCTCATCTGCTACGCCCAGGACGGCGATGAGGACGGCGACGGCGTTTTCGACCGGCGTGACGATTGCCCGAATACGCCTGCGGGACTGCCGGTGAACACCAGCGGCTGTCCGGCGCGCAAGTACCCTGAAGCCGTTGCGCCCGCGCCGGTAGCGCCTCCCGCCGAAGACGAGGTGATCGTACTCAGCGACCTCGGCAATGTGCTGTTCGCCTTCGATTCCGCCGAGCTCACCGAGTCGGCCCGGGAGCAGTTGACGGCGATCGGCAATCGCCTGGCCGGCGCCAGCCTGGTCAGTGTGAAGGTCGTGGGACACACCGACAGCGTCGGCTCGGACAGCTACAACCAGGGGCTCTCGGAGCGCCGGGCCACCAGCGTGGTGGACTTCCTGGCGAGCCAGGGCGTGCCTGCCGACAAGCTGGTCGCCGAAGGGCGAGGCGAGAGCGCGCCTGTCGCCGACAACGGCACCGATGCGGGCCGCGCGCAGAACCGCCGGGTGGAAATCCACGTGGATCGTTGAGGCTTTCGCGCAGAAACGACAGCCTGCCCCGGCGACGCACTGGTGCGCCGCCGGGGTTTCGGCGTATGTTCCCCCGACACTAAAACAATGCCAGGAGGGGAGGCATGCGCTTCATTACGGGAGTGGGCAAGTTCGTTGCCCTGTTGTTCTGGCTGGCGGTGGTCGCCAACCTGGTTTCACCGTTCGCCAAGCCGTTCGACCTGCTGCTCAACGGTGCCGGGGTGCTGGTTGCCCTGGTGCACCTGCTGGAGATCGTGCTGTTCAATGCCCTGCTGCAGCGCCGTCCTCACCCCTGGCGGGATCGGGTTATGCTGCTGCTGTTCGGGATCTTCCACCTGCTCGGGATTCCGCGTCGGGCGGCCAAGGAGGCGGGGCATGCGTAGGCTCGGTCTCCTTGCCATCCTGGTCGCTCCCATGGTCCTGGCCCAGGGACAGGTGAAGGTGGATGCCCACAACTTCCTCAAGCTGCCTCCGCGTACCGGCAGCCTCAGCCTGGACCAGGTGGAGGTGGCGGATTACGCGACCCTCCTGATTCCGGCGGGGGTCACCGAACTGCGTATCGGCGAGCTGCGCATGGGGCGCGAGGCCCGACTGGGCATCGCGCCGTCCGACCAGACGCTGCGCCTCGTAGTGGAGCGGGGCGAGATCGGCGTCGGCAGCCATATCACCGCCTCCGGTTCCGCCGGCAGCATGAGCCGTCCGGCCAGTGCCGGGCGCAACCTGGACCTGCGCCTGGCGGATGTCCGCATCGACGAGATCACCCTGGACGTGCGCGGAGGCATCGGTGCTCCGGGACGTCCGGGCCTGGACGGTGCCGATGGCGACGCGGCCGGTTGCCTCTGGGGAAGCGCCAGCCGTGGCTGGGACGGCCAGCCCGGCAGCGATGGTGAAGTCGGGGGCGCCGGGGGGCAGGTACGCCTCGAAGTGCCCGAAGGCTTTCCGGTCGACCAGGTGCGGGTCCGTCTGGAGGGCGGGGCTGGCGGTGCGCCGGGTGAAGGCGGGGCGGGCGGCAAGGGCGGCGCCGGCAAGGGTTGCCTGCTCTACCGCGCCGATGGCGCCAAGGCGGGGCGTGACGGCGCGCCTGGACTCTCGGGTGCCGCTGGGGCCAGCGGCAGCCTGAAGGTGGTGCATTTCTGAATCAGTGGTGGCGCGCAGGGAGGCGCGCCGACGGACTCAGAATGACGGGCGGATGGCGACTATGGTCACCAGCGCCATCCCGATCAGCAGGTTGAAGCCCACCACGCGGCGGATGCGGCCCAGCACCGCGCCGCCTTCCGGCCAGTTCTCGGCGCTCACCGCAGCCCGCAGCTGCGGCAGCAGCAGGGCGCTCACCCGCAGGAACAGGGCCAGCATGGCGACATACAGGCCGATCATCATGTGCACGTAGCGCGGCGCCGTTTCCATGCTGGCGAAGGTCATGTGGAGCATGCCGACGCCGGTGAACGGCAGCACCAGCACCGCCGGCCAGACCCACTGGAAGAATCGGCGGAACACCTCCAGCCACAGCTTCAGCCGTGCCGGCGCCTCCAGGGTGGCGACGGCGGCGGGCCGCAGGATCATCCAGGCGAAGAACATGCCACCGACCCAGATCAGGGCGGCCAGCAGGTGCAGGGTGTAAAGTGCGGCGTGGGCGGTCATCCGGTCAGCTCCGTTGGGCGGCTAGAACAAGGGGGCGTTATGATAGCCGCCCTGTTAAAGTACTGAAAATTTATCCAGCCCCCCCTCTCGCCAGTGTCCATGCTCAGCACCGAACTCAAGTCCCAGATCCAGGGCGCCTACAGTCGTTTCCTCGAAGCCAAGGGGCTCAAGGCCCGCTATGGCCAGCGCCTGATGATCGCCGAGGTGGCCAAGGCCCTTGGCGCCATTCCCGTGGACGAGGAGGGGCACCGCGAGGGCGAGCCCGCTGTGGTGGCGGTGGAGGCGGGCACCGGTACCGGCAAGACCGTGGCCTACAGCCTGGCCACCATTCCCGCCGCCAAGGCCGCCGGCAAGCGGTTGGTGATCGCCACCGCCACCGTCGCCCTGCAGGAGCAGATCGTTCACAAGGACCTGCCGGACCTGATGCGCAACAGCGGCCTGAATTTCAGTTTCGCACTGGCCAAGGGGCGGGGCCGCTACCTCTGCCTGTCCAAGCTCGACCTGCTGCTGCAGGAGGGCGAGGCCCAGAGCGCCACCGCCCAGCTGTTCGCCGACGAGGGCTTCCGGATCGACGTCGACGAGAAGAGCCAGAAGCTCCTCAACCAGATGATCGAGCGCCTGGCGGGCAACCGCTGGGACGGGGACCGCGATTCCTGGCCGGAAGCCATCGAGGACCAGGACTGGGCGCGGGTGACCACCGACCACAGCCAGTGCACCAAACGCCATTGCCCCAACTTCCAGCAGTGCGCCTTCTACAAGGCCCGGGAAGGCATGACCAAGGTGGACGTGATAGTCACCAACCACGACATGGTGCTGGCCGACCTGGCGCTCGGTGGCGGCGCCGTGCTCCCGGACCCCCGCGAAACCCTCTACGTGTTCGACGAGGGTCACCACCTGCCGGACAAGGCCATCGGCCATTTCGCCCATTACACCCGCTTGCGCTCCACGGCGGACTGGCTGGATCAGGTGGCCAAGAACCTCACCAAGCTGCTGGCGCAGAATCCCTTGCCGGGCGACTTCGGCCGGCTGGTGGAAGGCGTGCCGGAGCTGGCGCGGGAAATCCGTACCCAGCAGCAGTTCATGTTCAACGCCTGCGAGGAGATCGCCGACTTCCGCGCCGGCGAGGACATGGAAGGACGTGATCGTCCCCGCCACCGCTTCGAGGCCGGCGTGGTCCCCGAGCATCTCCGGGAGCTGGGCGTGGAGTTGAAGAAGGGCTTTTCCCGGCTCCATGACGTCTTCACGCGGCTGACCGAGCTGCTCAAGGAAGCCATGGACGGTGAAGGCAGCATCGGCATCGCCAGTCACCAGGCCGAGGAGTGGTACCCCCTGTTCGGCACCCTGCTGGCGCGTGCCCAGGGCAACTGGGAACTGTGGACCGCCTTCACCGTCGAGGACCCGGAGGACAGCCCGCCCATGGCCCGCTGGCTGACCCTGGCCGAGAGCGGCTCGCTCCACGACATCGAGGTGAATGCCAGCCCCATCCTCGCCGCCGAGACCCTGCGGCGGAACCTGTGGAATGTGGCCTACGGCGCGCTCGTCACCTCCGCCACCCTCACCGCGCTGGGCAAGTTCGACCGCTTCCGTATGCGTGCCGGCCTGCCCAAGGTCGCGGTCACCGCCGTGGTGCCGAGCCCCTTCCACCACGCCGACGCCGGCCTCCTGCGGGTGCCGGACCTCAAGGCCGATCCCCGGGATGCCGCCGCCCACACGGCGGCCATCATCCGGGACCTGCCCGATCTGGTGGAGGGCGCGCGGGGCACCCTGGTGCTCTTCGCCTCGCGCAGGCAGATGCAGGACGTGTTCGAGGGCCTGGATCGTGACTGGCGCAAGCGCGTCCTGATCCAGGGCAACCTGTCCAAGCAGGAAACCCTGAACAAGCACAAGGCGCGGGTGGACGACGGCGAACCCAGCGTGCTGTTCGGCCTGGCCAGCTTCGCCGAGGGCGTCGACCTGCCCGGGGCCTACTGCGAACACGTGGTGATCGCCAAGATTCCCTTCGCCGTGCCGGATGACCCGGTGGAGGCGGCCCTCTCCGACTGGATCGAGGCGCGGGGCGGCAACCCCTTCATGGAGATCGCCGTGCCCGACGCCTCCCTGCGGCTGGTGCAGGCCTGCGGCCGGTTGCTGCGCACCGAAGCGGACCGGGGCACCATCACCCTGCTGGATCGCCGCGTGGTGACCCAGCGTTACGGCCGCGCCATCCTCGACGCGCTGCCGCCGTTCCGGCGGGAGATCGACTGAGGCGGCACCGGCCGGATCGCGTCAGGTCCGTTTGCCACGATGATCCTCCCTTGACGCTTGGCGCCCCCCATCTGCGATGATGCCGGCATTTGTGCGAGCGTCCGCTCGCGCCCGCTTCCTTTTGTCGCACCTGTGGCGCAAGACGACATCCCCGTGGTCTATGCACCGCACTTTCTTGGGAATTCCGGTCCGATGCTTTCGACGTCCAAACGCCCCCTGGTCCTGGCCATCCTCCTGGGTTTATCGGGAATTCCGCTGGCCGCCCAGGCCGAGACCCTGTTCAACTTCGTGCGTCCCCTGGATGCCGTCCAGGTGACGACCCAGGACGCCGTCCTGCCGAGCGTCACCGCCGAATCCACGCCGGAAGGCGAGATCCTTCGCCGGTTGACCTTCAATGTCGCCGACAAGCCGAGCCTGCGCCTGACGCCCCAGAGCGGCAGTTGGGACTGGTCCGCCGCCGAGGCCATGAGCCTGCGCATCCAGAGCGCCCAGGACTGGGCCATCACAGTCGAGGTGGCCATCGAGAGCGCCGACGGCAAGGTGCTCACCAGCCAGGTCGCCCTCCCGGCCGGCCCGGCGCAGACCCTGCTGGTTCCCCTCGCCGCCACCTCGCCCAACGCCCATGGCATGCGGGCCGCCCCGCCGGTGCCGCTCACCCGCGACGGCAAGCGCTGGCTGCCGGCCATCCAGGTGTCCGGCGAGCTGGATCGCAGCCGCGTCACCTCGGTGACCCTGTCCCTGAACAAGCCCGCCGCCGCCCAGAACATCCTGCTGGGGCGCTTCGGCACCAGCCCCGACGATCAGCAGGACGCCCTCTACGAAGGGCTGATGGACGCCTACGGGCAGTACGCCAGGGGCGACTGGCCGGGCAAGGTGAAAAGTGACGAACAACTGAAGAAAGGCGCAGCCGACGAGGCCAGGCTGCTGGCGGACTGGACCGCCAAGCTGCCGAAGCAGGACGCCTATGGCGGCTGGATCGGTGGCGGGACCTTCGAAGCCACGGGGTTCTTCCGAACCGAAAAGCGCGGTGAGCGCTGGTATCTGGTGACCCCCGAGGGACACCCGTTCTTCTCCCTCGGCGTCAATGCGGTCACGCCCGGCCTGAGCCAGACCTACGTGGAAGGCCGCGAATCCATGTTCAAGGCCCTGCCGGAGGACAACGCGCCCCTGGCCCGCCATTTCGGCCAGGGCGACGATCGCGCCGACACCGACGCCAACCAGGGGCGCGCCTTCAACCAGGGGCGCTGGTACGACTTCTACGGTGCCAACCTGGAGCGCACCTACGGCGGCAACGACCCGCAGCGCTGGCTGGGACATGCGGTGGAACGCCTCCGGGCCTGGGGCTTCAATACCGTTGGCAACTGGAGCGACGGGGGCTTTTCCGGCCAGCGCATGCCCTACACCCTGCCGTTGTCCATCCGTGGCGATTTCGCCACCATCCGCACCGGCTTCGACTGGTGGGGCGGCATGCCCGACCCCTTCGACCCGCGATTCGCCATGGCCGCCGAGCGCGCGATCGCCATCGCCGCGCGGGACCACCGGGACGATCCCTGGCTGATCGGCTATTTCGCCGACAACGAGCTGGCCTGGGGCGGTCACGGCGACGACCCGAAGGCGCGCTACGCCCTGGCCTACGGCACCCTGCGCCTGACCACCGACGTGCCGGCCAAGCGTGCCTTCCTCAAGCAGCTGCGGGACAAGTACCGCAACCAGGAAGGGCTCTCCAAGGCCTGGGGCATCGAACTCAAGGCCTGGGAGCTGATGGAGGACCCGGGATTCGAGCCGCCGCTGCCGAACCCCGAGCACCCGGCCATCGAGGAGGACTTCAAGCGCTTCCAGGTCTTCTTCGCCGAGACCTACTTCAAGACCATCGCCGATTCGCTGAAATGGCATGCCCCCAACCACCTGCTGCTGGGGGGACGTTTCGCCGCCACCGTGCCCGAGGCGGTCGAGGCCTGCGCCCGCTATTGCGACGTGATCAGCTTCAACCGCTACACCCCGGAGCCGCAGCAGGGCCTGGACATGGACCTGCTGCGGCGGTTGGACAAGCCGCTGATGCTCACCGAGTTCCACTTCGGTTCCCAGGACAGGGGGCCGTTCTGGGGCGGCGTCATGGAGGTCCAGCGGGAAGAGGACCGGGGGCCGGCCTACGCCAGGTTCCTGCAGAAGGCCGCCGAGGAGCCACTGATCGTCGGCGCCCACTGGTTCCAGTATCTGGACCAGCCCGCCACCGGCCGCCTGCTGGACGGCGAGAACGGCCACCTGGGCCTGGTGGCCATCACCGACCGGCCCTGGCAGGGGTTCGTCGAGTCGGTGCGCAAGGCCAACCTGGCCCTGGCGAAGGTGATCGACGCGCCCCAGGCAGGGGAGCCGGCGCCCAAGGCCGTGGAGTCCCCGCCGCCGGCCGCCTCCGGGAAGGAGGAGGGCGGGAAGCCCTGAGGGGCCTTCCGTCCTCGGCTCGGTTCACAAGGGGCGGCAAGGCTGGAACAATGCCGCCTTCATTTTTCATCAGGAGCATGCCGGTGCAGATCCAGGGCTATTTCGACTTGCGCTTCGAGGCGGCACGGGACGCCTTCGCCGAACTCTTCGAGGATGCGCAGGAGCGCGGCGCCGCCCTGTGCGTGCAAGTGGGCGGCGAGACCGTGATCGACCTCTGGGCCGGCATCGCCGACAAGGACGGCCAGGAAGCCTGGCAGAGCGACACCCTCCTCAACCTGTTCTCCTGCACCAAGCCCTTCGCCGCGGTGGCCCTGCTGCAACTGGTGGCGGAAGGGCGCCTGGAGCTGGATGCGCCGGTGGCCCGCTACTGGCCCGAGTTCGCCGCCGCCGGCAAGGCGCGCATCAGCGTGCGCCAATTGCTCTGCCATCGCGCCGGACTGCCGGCCATTCGCGCCACGCTGCCGGCGGAAGCGCTCTACGACTGGGACACCATGACCGCCGCCCTGGCCGCTGAAGAACCCTGGTGGACCCCGGGCGAGGCCCACGGCTATGCGCCCATCACTTACGGGTGGCTGGTGGGCGAACTGATCCGCCGGGCCGATGGCCGTGGCCCTGGCGAGTCCATCGCGGCGCGTATCGCCCGTCCCCTGGGGCTGGATTTCCATGTGGGGCTGGCGGACCAGGAGTTCCACCGCGTCGCCCATATCGCCCGCGCCAAGGGCAACCTGGGGGATGCGGCGGCCCAACGGCTGCTCAAGTGCATGATGACCGAGCCCAATTCCCTGAGCACGCGCTCCTTCACCAACCCACCGTCCATCATGACCAGCACCAACAAGCCCGAATGGCGGCGCATGCAGCAGCCGGCGGCGAACGGTCATGGCAACGCCCGCAGCCTCGCCGGCTTCTACGCCGCCCTGCTCGACGGCCAGTTGCTGGACGCCCAGGAACTGGCCGAGATGACCCGCGAACACAGCCAGGGCGAGGACCTCACCCTGCTGACCGCCACGCGCTTCGGCCTCGGTTGCATGCTGGACCAGCCCGATGTGCCCAACGCGACCTATGGCATGGGCCGCCTCGCATTCGGGCATCCCGGCGCCGGTGGCTCCACCGGCTTTGCCGATCCCGAGCGTGACCTGGCTTTCGGCTTCGTCACCAACACCCTCGGCCCCTACGTCCTGATGGACCCCCGTGCGCAGAAATTGGCGCGGGTGGTGAAGGACTGCCTGGGCTGAGCCACTCGTCAGATACCCTCGATTTTCCTTTGATGATTAATGGGTTGCCGCCAGAATTTGAGACCGGTCCTGAGATTGGATCGCCATCATTCCGCTGCTGGCGAGCAGCCCTTAGCGATTTCGGAATCCTGCCCATGAAGCTGTTCAGAATCTCCCTCCTGGCCCTCTGCGTCTCCGCCTCCGGCTGCAGCCTGATCGGTCACGACAAGGTCGCCGAAACGCCGGCCAAGCCCGCCAAGACCGCCTCCGCCAGCCACTGGTGGTGGCCCTTCGGCGCTGACCAGAAGGCCAAGGCGCCGGCCGCCGCCAAGGTGGACGTGAAGGCTACCCAGGCCTGGCTCGACCAGTACGAGCCGCGCCTCAAGGAGGCCGTGAAGGACAGCAAGCTGGAACTGGAACGCCGCGAGAGCGTGCTGGTGGTGACCCTGCCGGTGGACCCGTCGTTCAATCCCGACCGCCCCAGCATGCTCCTGCCCAACACCCTCGGCCCCATTACCCGCGTGGCCAAGCTGGTGGAAGGCGACGCCAAGACCGGCGTGCTGGTGCTCGGCCATGCCGACAGCTCCGGCAAGGAGGAGCTGAACCGCAAGCTCAGCCAGGAGCGCGCGCAGGCCGTGTCGGCCATCTTCCGCCTGAGCGGCCTGCAGCGCGATCGCCTGTCCCTCAAGGGCCTCGGGTCGGACATGCCCCGGGCCGCCAATGACAGCCAGCAGGGTCGTTCCCTGAACCGCCGCGTCGAGATCATCCTGACCCCGCAGGAGACCCTGGTGGCCTTGATCGCCCAGTACAACAAGCCGCCGAAGGCGGAGCAGCAGGCCAAGGCCGAGAAGGTGGTTGCGGCAGATCAAACCAAGTAGGCCGGGCTTGGGTAAGCTATCGGCTTTCCGTCCACAGGAATGCCGACCATGACCCAGACCCTGGCCGATATGCGCCGCGACTACACCCGTGACGGGCTCAGCGAGGACCAGGCGCCCGCCGAGCCCTTCAGCCTCTTCCAGCACTGGTTCGGCGATGCGGTGAAGACCGAGCAGCTGCCGGTCGAGCCCAACGCCATGACCCTCGCCACCGTCGATGCCGACGGCCGCCCCCATTGCCGCGTGCTGCTGCTCAAGGGACTGGATGAGCGGGGCTTCACCTTCTTCAGCAACTACGACAGCGCCAAGGGTGGCCAACTGGCCGCCAACCCCTTCGCCGCCATGACCTTCTTCTGGCCGGCCCTGGAGCGCCAGGTCCGCATCGAGGGCCGTGTGGAGCGGGTGACCCCGGCCGAATCCGACGCCTATTACCAGGTGCGCCCCCTGGGCAGCCGCCTGGGCGCCTGGGCCTCGCCCCAGAGCAAGGTCATCCGCGATCGCAGCGAACTGGAGTCGCTTCTGGCGGAGACCGAGCGACGCTTCCTCGACCAGGCCCCCACCTGCCCGCCCCACTGGGGCGGCTACCGCCTGTTGCCGGAGCGCATCGAGTTCTGGCAGGGACGGCCGAGCCGTCTGCACGACCGCCTCAACTACCGCCTGGTGGAGGGCGCCTGGGTGCGTGAACGCCTGGCGCCCTGAGCCTTTTCCGGGACACGTGGCGGGCCTGTAGACTGCCCGCTTCCCAGGAGGCCTTCCCCATGCTCGAACTCGATTCCGCCCTGGCGCAGCTCATCGTCGACCGCGCCATGGCCATCCTGCCCCACAACATCAACGTGATGGATGAGCAGGGCATGATCATCGGCACCGGGGATCCGCAACGCCTGCACACCCGCCACGAGGGCGCGCAACTGGTGCTGGCCAATCGCCGCGTGGTGGAGATCGACGGCCAGGCGGCGGCTTGCCTGCGGGGCGTTCGTCCCGGGGTGAACCTGCCCCTGTTCCATGCCGAGCGGCTGATCGGCGTGCTGGGCATCACGGGCGAGCCCGACCTGGTCCGGCCTTATGCGGAACTGGTGCGCATGGCCGCCGAGGTGCTGGTGGAGCAGCGCCAGTTGCAGGTGGAACGGCATTGGCAGCGACACCAGCTGGAAGCCTGGCTGTGCCAGTTGGCCGATCCCCGGACCGAGCTGGTGCCCTTGGCCGCCGAGGCCGAGCGGATCGGCCTGTTGCTGAGCTGGCGGCAGCAGGTCTGCGTCCTGGAATTGACGGAGGAGGGCGATGCCCTGCCGCGTCGCGCCCGGCTCATGGACGCGCTGTCCCGGCAGGGGCAGCTCTGCGCCCCCCTGTCCGCCCGTGAGTTGATCTGCTGCCGTCCCTACAGCGTCGAGCGGGACGACCGGGCGTGGCTGGACCAGGCCGATGAGCGCGGCTGGGGGATCGCCCGGCTCTGCGTCAGCGATCCCCAGGCCTGCATCGGCGATCTGCGCGAAGCCGCACTCGCCACCCGGGCGCTGCTGGCCTTCGGCAGGGCCTGCCAGCCAGGGCAGCGACTGCTGCGGCTGGAGGATCACCGGTTGGCGACGCTGCTCTTCAGCCAGCGCGACAGCTGGCTTTTGCGGCGCTGGCTGGGCCCTCTGGAACGGCTGCTTGCCGAGGATGCCGATGGCGTCCTGCGCGAGACCCTGCTCGCCTGGCGCGAGCACGATGGCCACACCCAGGCGTGCGCCCGGGCCCTGGGGATCCATCGCAATACCCTGCGCTACCGCCTGGAACGCATCGCCGAGCTGGGCGGCTTCGGGCAGGTGCGCCACGACCAGCTATGGTTCCTCTGCCTGGGGCTGGAGTTGCTCCGGGAACGCAAGGCGGCTTGTGCCGATGCACCGCCCGCCCCGCGAAATGGAGCCCTGCACTAGGGCATTCGCACAGGGCTTCCGATCGGGGCCCTGCGGCACAATTGCCCGGCTGCAAACGGCATCCATAACAACAATCAAGGAGACCGCCCATGGTCCTGGTACTGATACTGGCGGCGCTGATCGCCTTCATCGTACTTTCCACCACGCGCCTTAAACTGCATCCCTTCCTCGCCCTGCTGGCGGCCGCCTTCATCGCCGGCTTCGCCTACCAGGTGCCCAGCGGCGAGATCGTCAAGACCATCACCACCGGGTTCGGCGGCATCCTCGGCTACATCGGCATCGTCATCGTCCTCGGGACCATCATCGGCGTGATCCTCGAGCGCAGCGGCGCGGCCATCACCATGGCCGAGACGGTGATCAAGCTGCTGGGCGAGCGTTTCCCCACGCTCACCCTGTCGATCATCGGCTACCTGGTGTCGATCCCGGTGTTCTGCGATTCGGGTTACGTGATCCTCAACTCCCTGAAGAACGCCCTGGCCGCCCGCATGCGCATTTCCACCGTGGCCATGAGCGTCGCCCTGGCCACCGGGCTCTACGCCAGCCACACCTTCGTGCCGCCCACCCCCGGTCCCATCGCCGCCGCCGGCAACCTGGGCCTGGAGTCCAGCCTGGGACTGGTGATCGCGGTCGGCCTGGTGGTGGCCCTGGTCACCGCCTTCGCCGGCATGTGGTGGGCCAACCGTTTCGTCGGGCGCGAGGTGGTGCTGGAGGACGACGGCCTGCCGCACCAGCCCGACCAGGACTTCGCCGCCCTGCGCGCGGGCTACGGCACGCTGCCGAGCGCGTTCCAGGCATTCGCGCCGATCTTCGTGCCCATCCTGCTGATCTGCCTGGGCTCCGTTGCCGCCTTTCCCGCCAAGCCCCTCGGCAGCGGCGGCTTCGCCGCGCTGCTGGGCTTCCTCGGCCAGCCCGTGGTGGCGTTGCTGGTGGGCCTGGCGCTGGCCTGCACGCTGCTCAAGGGCGAGGACAAGCGCAAGGAATTCCATGATCACGTGGTGGACGGCATCCTGTCCGCCGCGCCGATCCTGTTGATCACAGGGGCCGGTGGTGCCTTCGGCGCCGTGCTCAAGATCACCCCGCTGGGCGACTACCTGGGCAGCACCCTGTCGGCCCTCGGCATCGGCCTGTTCATGCCCTTCGTGGTCGCCGCCGCGCTGAAGACCGCCCAGGGTTCCACGACCGTGGCACTGGTCACCACCTCGGCGCTGGTCGCCCCGTTGCTCGGCCAACTGGGCCTGGACAGCGAAATGGGGCGGGTGCTGACGGTGATGGCCATCGGTGCCGGTGCCATGACCGTGTCCCATGCCAACGACAGCTTCTTCTGGGTGGTGACCCAGTTCAGCCGCATGCCGGTTTCGCTGGCCTACCGCGCCCAGACCCTGGCGACCCTGGTGCAGGGCATCGCCGGGATGCTCGCCACCTGGCTGCTCAGCCTGGTCCTGCTTTGACCGCTTCACCGTCCGGGGCCCCAAGGCTCCGGGCCCTTCCCGAGGTCGATCGATGAAAATCGTCATTGCTCCCGATTCCTTCAAGGAAAGCCTCAGCGCGCCCGAGGTGTCCGCCGCCATCGCCCGTGGCTGGGCCTCGGTGCTGCCGGAGGCGCAACTGGTGCAGAAACCCATGGCCGATGGCGGGGAGGGCACCGTGGATGCGGTGCTGGCCGCCACGGGCGGCGAACGGCGCGAGGCCTGGGTGCGGGGTCCCCTGGGGGAGCCGGTCAGTGCCCATTGGGGCTGGCTGGGGGAGGGCCGCGCGATCATCGAGATGGCCGCCGCCAGCGGCCTGCATCGGGTGCCACGGGAGCTCCGGGATGCCACTCGCACCAGCAGCTTCGGCACCGGCGAACTGATCCGCCACGCCCTGGACGCGGGCGCGACCCGCATCATTCTGGGCCTCGGCGGCAGCGCCACCAACGATGGCGGCGCCGGATTACTGGCCGCCCTGGGGCTGCGCCTGCTGGACGCCCAGGGTGACCCCCTGCCCGATGGCGGCGGCGCCCTGGCGAGACTGGCGCGTATCGACGCCTCCGGCCTCGACCCGAGGTTGCCGTCCGTGACCTTCGAGGTGGCAGCGGATGTCGATAACCCGCTGTGCGGTCCGAAAGGCGCGTCCCACGTCTTCGGCCCGCAGAAGGGCGCCAGCCCCGAGCAGGTCCGGTCGCTGGATGCCGCCCTGCACCGGTTCGCCCGGATCGTGGCCGACCACCTGGGGGAGGACCACAGCCTGCACCCGGGCGCCGGGGCGGCGGGCGGGCTCGGTTTCGCCGCGCGGGCCTTCCTCGGTGCGGGATTCCGTCCGGGTATCGAACTGGTGGCCGAACTGGCGCGGCTGGCCGAATCCATGGCGGACGCCGATCTGGCGATCACCGGAGAAGGGCGCCTGGACGCCCAGAGCCTGCATGGCAAGACGCCGGTGGGCGTGGCCCGCCTCGCCCGGGCAGCCGGTGTGCCGGTGATCGCGATTGCCGGCAGCCTGGGGGAGGGCTACCAGCGTCTTCGCGAGGCGGGTATCCAGGCCGCCTTCAGCCTGGTTCCCGGTCCCATGGCGCTGGAGCAGGCGATGGCGGCAGCCGCGGACGAACTGGAAGCCCGCAGCGCCGATATCGCCCGGCTCTGGCTGCTGGCCGCCGGCGCTCAGGCCCGATAGCGCCTCGACGCCTGTTCCAGCCAGGCCTGCAGGTCCCTGCGCCGGATGCCCTCGGCGCGGGCGGCCTGCAGCTGCTCCAGCATGAAGGCCTGCTTGGCCTTGTCGCCTTCGGCGAAGGACAGCGCCAGGTCGCGATCCATCCAGCGCTTGATGCGGACATAGAGCCACCAGTGGAAATAAAGTCCGGCGGCTGTGGTGATGACGATGATGACGTAGTCCATGGGCTAACCTGTCATGTATCGGGATGTTGTAGGACTGATTCCTCAGCCTCTGTGGGAAAACTGAATTCAGGCTGAACGAATGCCGAGTTCCATGCGTCCTCAGGTGACAGCCTTCGCGACGCGGAGTCTAATGGACCGGTTTTCAATTCTGGAGGTATTGCTATGCGTAAACCCTATCTGCTGGTGGCCTCTTTCACGGCTGTGGCGCTGGCGCTGGGTGGTTGTCAGTCGAGCCTGACCGGTGACACCTACTCCCGTGACGAGGCCCGCCGGGTGCAGACCGTGCGCATGGGCACCATCGAATCGCTGCGACCGGTGAAGATCGAGGGCACCAAGACCCCGGTCGGCGCGGGTGCCGGTGCGGTGGTCGGCGGCATCGGCGGCAGCACCATCGGCGGTGGGCGCGGCAGTGCGGTGGCCGCGGTGGTCGGTGCGGTCGCGGGCGGGCTGCTGGGGGCAGCGGCGGAAGAAGGCATTACCCGCACCCAGGGCGTGGAGATCACCGTGCGCGAAGACGACGGCTCCATGCGCGCCTATGTCCAGGAAGTGCAGCCCAATGAAGTCTTCCGCGTGGGTGAGCGCGTCCGCATCATGACGGTCAACGGCACCAGCCGCGTCAGCCACTGAAGCTAAGCTGTCCTTTCGGACGGCGGCCAATTTCTTCCTCTCCCTGAAAGGGCGACAGTGCCGATGGCCTGTCGCCTTTTGGGTTGGGCGCTGCTCGTCGACGTTAGATTTTTGAAATAATTCAATCTATCGACCTAGATCGATAGTAATGGATAATCGCGTCGTTTTTTTCTTGCCATGTCCGCTCCCGAAGGAGAGGGCGCTGACCTAGGGAGTAATGGATGATTCTGGCGCTCATCGTTGCGCTGCCCTTTCTCGGGGCGCTTCTTCCGCCTTTGGCCGAGCGCCTTGGCCGCACATTCTGCGCGAGTGTCGCCGCGCTGGCGCCCCTGGCCGGCCTGATCCTGCTGCTGACCCAGACCAGCGCCGTGTTCGGTGGCGAGACCCTGAAGCTGGTGGTGCCCTGGCTGCCGGGCTTCGGCCTGAGTTTCAGCCTGAGGCTGGATGGCCTGGGTTACCTCTTCGCCCTGCTGATCCTCGGCATCGGCCTGCTGGTCATCCTCTACGCCCGCTACTACCTGTCGAAGGAAGAGGCCTCGGGGCGCTTCTTCGCCTTCCTGCTGCTGTTCATGGGGGCGATGCTCGGGGTGGTGTTGTCGGAGAACCTGCTGCTGATGCTGGTGTTCTGGGAGCTCACCAGCCTGTCGTCCTTCCTGTTGATCGGCTTCTGGGGCCACCGTTCCGACGCGCGCAAAGGCTCGCGCATGGCCCTGGCGGTCACCGGTGGCGGCGGCCTGGCGCTGCTGGCGGGGGTGTTGCTGATCGGCCATATCGTCGGCAGCTTCGAGCTGTCCCAGGTGCTGGCGGCCGGCGAGCAGATTCGCGCTCACGCCCTGTATCCCCTGGCGCTTGCGCTGGTGCTGCTGGGCGCCTTCACCAAGTCGGCGCAGTTCCCATTCCACTTCTGGCTCCCCCATGCGATGGCGGCGCCTACTCCAGTGTCCGCCTACCTGCACTCGGCGACCATGGTGAAAGCCGGCGTATTCCTGCTGGCGCGCCTGTATCCGGCGTTGTCCGGGTCGGACCTTTGGTTCTACCTGGTGAGCCTGAGCGGCCTGGCGACGCTGTTGATCGGCGCCGGCATGGCGTTGTTCCAGCATGACCTCAAGGGGCTCCTGGCCTACTCCACCATCAGCCACCTGGGCCTGATCACCCTGCTGTTCGGCCTCGACTCGCCCCTGTCCAACGTGGCGGCGGTGTTTCACATCATCAACCACGCCACCTTCAAGGCCTCGCTGTTCATGGCGGCGGGCATCATCGATCACGAGACCGGCAGCCGCGACATGCGCCTGATCAACGGGCTCTGGAAGTACATGCCGCACACGGCGGTGCTGGCCATGGTGGCCTCCCTGGCCATGGCCGGCGTGCCCCTGCTCAACGGTTTCCTCAGCAAGGAAATGTTCTTCGGCGAGACCCTGCAGCAGGACCTGCTGGGCAGCTTCAGCTGGGTGGTGCCGGCGGCGGCGACCCTGGCCGGCGTGTTCTCGGTCGCCTATTCCCTGCGTTTCGTCCACGACGTGTTCTTCAACGGCGAGCCGGCGACCCTGGCCAAGTTCCCGCCTCACGAGCCGCCGCGCTACATGAAGGTGCCCGTGGAGATCCTGGTCGCCCTCTGCCTCCTGGTGGGCATGCTGCCGGGACTGACCGTGGCACCGCTGCTGGCCGCTGCAGCGTCCGCCAGCCTCGGCGGCGTCCTGCCGGAATACAGCCTTTCCATCTGGCACGGCTTCAACCTGCCGCTGGCGATGAGCGTGGTGGCGCTGGTCGGGGGTGTGCTGGTCTATGTGCTGCGCAAGCCGCTGTTCCGCTGGTACGCCGGTCTGCCGGACACCGATGCGAAGGAGGTGTTCGAGCAGCAGGTGCAGCGTGTCACCCGAGCCGCGCGCGGGATCACCGGCCTGCTGGAAAACGGCTCGCTGCAGCGCTCCCTGTCCTGGCTGCTGGGCAGTGCGCTGGTGGCGATCGCCTTCTACCTGGCGCCGCTGCCGCAGATCGCCGGCGAGCGTCCGCTGACCCCGCTGGATGGCATCACCGGTCTCGGCCTGGTGGTGCTGGGCCTGTCCGGCGTGCTGACCGCCATCTTCCATCGCCGGCGGCTGATCGCGCTGATGGTGCTGGGTGTGGCGGGCTTGCTGGTGGCCCTGGCCTTCGCCCGGTTCTCCGCCCCGGACCTCGCCCTGACCCAGTTGGTGGTGGAAGTGGTCACCCTGGTGCTGCTGATCCTCGCCCTCTACTACCTGCCGTCCCGCACCCCGGGGGAGAGTTCCAGCCTGCGCGGCCTGCGGGACTTCATCCTGGCCTGTGGCTTTGGCGTGATGGTGGCGCTGCTGGCCTACGCCGTGCTGACCCGCCCCTACGATGGCATCGCCGATTTCTTCCTGGCCAACGCGGTCTCCGGTGGCGGTGGTACCAACGTGGTGAACGTCATCCTGGTGGACTTCCGTGGCTTCGATACCCTGGGCGAGATCACCGTCCTGGCCATCGCCGCCGTGGGCATCTACGCGATGCTTTCGGGCCTGCACCTGACCCATCCGACCTGTGATCCCCAGGGGCGGCGCTGGGCCCACGCCAAGCACCCGCTGATTCTCGAGACCCTGTCGCGCCTGCTGCTGCCGCTGGCGCTGCTGATCTCGGTGTTCGTCTTCCTGCGCGGGCACAACCTGCCCGGCGGCGGCTTCATCGCCGGCCTGATCACCGCCGTGGCGCTGGTGCTGCAATACATCGCCAGCGGCATCGCCTGGGTGGAGCGGCGGATGAACCCGAGTTACCAGCGCATGGCCGGCGCCGGCGTGATGATCGCCGGGCTCACCGGGCTGGGCAGCTGGGCCTTCGGCCGCAACTTCCTCACCTCGGCTTTCGGTCACTTCGAGCTGCCCCTGGTGGGCGAGTTCGAACTGGCCACTGCCATGCTGTTCGACCTGGGCGTCTACCTGACGGTGGTCGGCTCCACCCTGCTGATGCTGGTCAACCTGGGGCGGGTGAGCCTGTCCCCGGCCGTGAGCAAGGAGATTCACTGATGGAAGCGCTGTTCGCCGTCACCCTGGGCCTGCTGACCGCCAGCGGCGTCTACCTGCTGCTGCGGGGGAGGACCTTCCCCGTGGTGCTGGGGCTGACCCTGCTGTCCTACGCCGTCAACCTGTTCCTCTTCGCCATGGGACGCCTCGCCGGCGAGGTCGCCGTGATCGGCCGCGAGGTGCAGCATGCCGATCCCCTGCCCCAGGCCCTGGTGCTCACCGCCATCGTCATCGGCTTCGCCATGACCGCCTTCGTGGTGGTGCTCGCCCTGCGGGGCGTATCGGAACTGGGCAGCGACCATGTGGACGGGCGCCGTGATCAGGAGCCCGCGCCATGACGCACCTGACGATCCTGCCCATCCTGATCCCGCTGTTCGCCGGTTCGTTGCTGCTGATGCTGCCCTCCATGGAGAGGCTCAAGCGCAGCATTTCGGTGCTGTCCACGCTGGCCCTGCTGCCGCTGGCGCTGTTGCTGATGCAGCAGGCCGACGACGGCCAACTGCGCGTCTACGCCCTGGGAGGCTGGCAGCCGCCCTTCGGCATCGTGCTGATGCTGGACCGTCTCGCCGCGCTGATGCTGCTGGCCACCGCCGTGCTGGCCAGCGCCGCGGTGCTCTACGCCGTTCGTGGCGACGACCGGCTCGGGCTGCGCTTCCATGCCCTGTTCCAGTTCCAGCTTCTGGGGATCAACGGGGCCTTCCTCACCGGCGACCTGTTCAACCTTTTCGTCTTCTTCGAGATTCTGCTGATCGCGTCCTACGCATTGCTGATGCATGGCAACGGGCCGGAGCGGGTGAGGGCGGCCCTGCACTACGTGATCCTCAACCTGGCGGGCTCGGCGCTGTTCCTGATCGGCGTCGGCACCCTCTATGGCATCACCGGCACCCTGAACATGGTGGACATGGCACGCCAGGTGGCTGAGGCCTCGCCCTCCCAGGCGCCGGTGCTGGCCGCCGCCGGGGTGGTGCTGCTGCTGGTGTTCGGCCTCAAGGCGGCGTTACTGCCGCTGTATTTCTGGCTGCCGCGCGCCTATGCCGCCGCCAGTGCGCCGGTGGCCGCGCTGTTCGCCATCATGACCAAGGTGGGCATCTACTCCATCCTGCGGGTCTACGGCCTGGTGTTCGGTCCCGAAGCCGGCGAGCTGGCCAACCTGGCCCAGCCCTGGCTCTGGCCGCTGGCCCTGGCGACCGTGCTGTTGGGCGCGCTGGGGGCGCTGGCCGCTACGACGCTGCAGGGGATGCTGGCCTACCTGGTGGTGGTATCCGCCGGGACCTTGCTGGCGGCCCTGGCCCTGGGCACGCCCGAGGCACAGGGCGCCGCGCTCTTCTACCTGCTGCACAGCACCTGGGTGGCCGGCGCGCTGTTCCTGCTGGCCGACCTGGTGGCCCGCCAGCGGGGCGACAAGGCCGGGCACCTGGTCCAGGGCCCGGCCCTGCAGAACCCGCGTCTGCTGGGGGCGGCCTTCTTCTTCGGCGCCATCGCCGTGGCCGGCCTGCCGCCGCTGTCGGGTTTCTTCGCCAAGCTGGCCTTGCTTCAGGCGGTACCACCCGGCGGCGGCGCGCTGCCGTTCTGGACGGTCCTGCTGATCGCCGGTTTCATCGCCCTGGTCGGCCTGAGCCGCGCCGGTAGCACGCTGTTCTGGAGAACCGGGAACCAGGTCCTGGGCAGTGCGGAGCTGGATGGCGGCCGCCTCTTCGCCACCCTGGCGCTGCTGTCCGGCAGCCTGTTGCTGGTGGTGTTCGGCCAGCCCCTGCTGGACTACGCCCAGGCCAGCGCCGCCCAGTTGCACGACCCGAACCTCTATCGCCCGATCCTCGGGGAGGCCGGAGCATGATGCGTCGACTCTTTCCCCATCCCGCCGAAAGCCTGCTGCTGCTGGTCTGCTGGCTGCTGCTGGTGAACTCCGTGGCCTTCGGCCAATGGCTGCTGGGGGCCTTCCTCGGCTGGGCGATCCCTTTCTGCTTCAGGCCCCTGCTCATCGAGCGGCCGTTTCGCTGGCACCCGCTGAAGCTTGCGCGCTTTCTGGTGATGGTGATGGGCGACATAGTCGTCGCCAACTTCCAGGTCGCGCGACTCACGCTCGGCCGGATGCAGGCCCTGCGCCCGGCCTTCGTCGAGGTGCCCATCGACCTGGACAACGAACTGGCCATCAGCGTGCTGGTGAGCGTGGTGTCCCTGACCCCGGGCTCCCTGGCCGCCGACCTCAGCGCCGACCGCCGCACCTTGCTGGTCCACGGCCTGGATGTAGCGGATGCCGCCGCCATGGTGGCCGGGATCAAGTCACGCTACGAGGCGCCCCTGAAGGAGATCTTCCCATGCTCGCCTACGTGATCCCTCTCTGCCTGGCCATGCTCGGCCTGGCCCTGGTGCTGACCCTGGCCCGGCTGATCAAGGGGCCTTGCCTGCCGGACCGGGTGCTGGCCCTGGATACCCTCTACATCAACGCCATCGCCCTGCTGGTGCTCTACGGCATCTGGAAGGGCAGCGACCTGTTCTTCGAGGTGGCGCTGCTGATCGCCGTGCTGGGTTTCGTCAGCACCGTCGCGGTGGCCAAGTACATGCTGCGTGGAGACATCATCGAATGACGGGCGAACCCCTGGCCCTGTGGGCGCAAATCGTCGTGTCGCTGTTCCTGGTGCTCGGCAGCCTGTTCATGCTCATCGGCGCCATCGGCCTGTTCCGGTTGCCGGACTTCTTCATGCGCCTGCATGGGCCCACCAAGGCCACCACCCTGGGCATCGGCGGCGTGGTGATGGCGTCCATGGTCTTCTTCTCCGCTGGCGCGGATGGCTTGAGCCTGCGTGAACTGCTGATCAGCCTCTTTCTCTTCATCAGCGCACCGGTCAGCGCCTACATGCTGGCCAAGGCGGCGGTGATCCAGCAATTGCCGCTGGAGCGGCGTACCCGGGGCAAGCCCTGGGACCAGTGAGCGCCGCGCCGGGCCTGCCGCGCGGCGCCAACTGGCGAAGGGGTCAGGGCGCTGTCCAGGCGAGCACCACGTCCAGCATGCGGTTGGCGAAGGCCCATTCGTTGTCGTACCAGGCCAGCACCTTCACCAGGTCGCCCTGTACTCGGGTGTGGTTGAGGTCCACCACGCAGGACACGGGATGACCATTGAAGTCGCTGGAGACCAGGGGCAGGGCGTTGCACTCCATCACGCCCCGGGGCAGGTCACGGGAGCCAGCTTCCAGCGCGGCGTTGAGCGCATCGCGGCTGGTCCGGCGTTCGGCGATGAAGGACAGGTCCAGCAGCGATACGTTGGGCGTGGGCACGCGCACCGCCAGGCCGTCCAGGCGCCCGGCCAGCTCCGGCAGCACCAGGCCGATGGCCTTGGCCGCGCCCGTGCTGGTGGGAATCATCGACACCGCAGCCGCCCTTGCCCGATAGAGGTCGCCGTGGCTCTTGTCCAACAGGCTCTGGTCATTGGTGTAGGCGTGCACCGTGGTCACCAGGCCGCTGCGGATGCCCACCTGGCGGTGCAGCAGCATGGCCAGCGGCGCCAGGCAGTTGGTGGTGCAGGACGCGTTGGAGACGATCTGCTGGCTGCCCAACTGCTCGTGGTTGACGCCGTAGACCACGGTCAGGTCGGCGCTGTCCAGGGGGTGGGACAGCAGCACCCGGGGGGCGCCGGCGGTGAGGTGCTGCTCCACCTGGGCACGTTTCTTCATCTTGCCGGAGCACTCCAGCACCAGGTCCACCCCCAGTTGATCCCAGGGCAGGTTCACCGGGTCGCGCTCGCGCAGCAGGCGGATGGTCTGGTTGTTCAGCTGGAGGTGGTCGTCGTGGAGGGCCACGTGGCCGTTGAAGCGGCCGAAGGTGGAGTCGAAGCGGGTGAGGTGGGCCAGCGACTCGAAGTCGCCGAGGTCATTGATGGCTTCGATGCGCAGGCGCTGGTCGAGACCTCGCTCGAACAGCGCACGAACCAGGGCGCGACCGATGCGCCCATATCCATTCAGAGCGATACGCAGCATGGCATTCTCCTTCCGGTTGCTCTGTCCTGAGCTTAGTGGCGAAGTGGAAGGCGGGTGCCGCGCGTTGTAACGGAAAGCTCCGGGGGTTCCTGTGGAACGGCCCCGGAGCGGGTGGGATCAATCGGTGCGGGAGCCGCCGAAGTAGGCACAGCCCCGTTGCGGCTGGCCATCCAGGCGCAGCTCGGCGGTCAGGTGCTGGACCGCGCCGCTCATGCCGTCCACGCAGCGCTGGGGCGCGACCCAGAGTTCCAGGCGTTGTCCATTGGCTTCGCTGGAGAGGTTGAATCGGCCGTCGGGCAGTTGTTCTTCCATGTAGGGCAGCGCCAGCGACGGCTGGCCGGGGCGATCCAGGATCAGGCCCTTGCCGCTGACACTGAGGCTCCACTCCGGTTCATGGCCGCTGGCCCGCAGCAGTAGCCGCTTGAAGTTGAGGTCGTCGCAGCCATGGCCCTCGCGCTGCAGGCGATACAGGGTGCGGACATCCAGCTGGCCGTCCGCGCCCTGCACCTGGGTGGCGCCCATCACGGCGCGGAGATCGGCGAACAGCGCGCCGGGGCCCTCGGCGGAGAGGTTGGCCGCTTCCGGCAGCAGGCCGGTGGCGCCGCCGTCCACCAGGGCGAAGCGGCGTTTTTCTCCGCAGGGGCTGAACATCACCTGCCCGGCGTCTACGCTCAGCAGACCCTGCAGGCGAACCTGGTTGGCGACGGGGGCGGGAGCCTTTTCGGCGAACATCTGGCAGGCGCCGAACAGCGGCAGAAGGCAGAACAGCAGGGGGCGAGTCAGGCGCATGAAGGGGTCTCCGTCGGGAAGCGGCCACGTTACCGGTGCGGGGCGCCCAGCTCAAGGGAGGCGGAGCGGATGATCCGATGCAAGCGCGTCTATGAAGCGGCGACGGCGGCGGATGGCCAGCGGGTACTGGTGGATCGGCTGTGGCCGAGAGGCTGTCGCAAGGAGTCGCTGGCCCTGGCCGACTGGGCGAAGGACGCGGCGCCCTCGCCTGAGCTACGCAAGCAGTTCTGCCATGAAGTGGAGCTGTTCGACGAGTTCCGCCTGCTCTATCGCGCTGAACTGGCGGCCCATCCGGCGCACTGGCTGGGGTTGCTGGAACGGGCGCGCAATGGGGACCTGACCCTGCTTTTCGCCGCCAGGGACGAGGTCCATAACAACGCGGTGGTGCTCGCCGAGTTCCTCGAGGAGGAGCTGGAGCGGTGCGGGCCACCCAGCTCGCCGGTGTGCTACGCCGGCGAGTTCTGAGCGTCACCACACCCGGTAGGTCTGGCCCGTCTGCGCGCCCTCGGCGCTCTTGGCGTAGGCCAGCGCGGCCTGGGCAGCCGGCACGGCCTTGAAGCCCCTGAAGTAAGGGCCGTAGGCCGGCAGCGCTTCCTCGACCACCGTCGGACTGACGCTGTTGATGCGCATGCCACGGGGCAATTCGAGGGCCGCGCTGCGCACGAAGGCGTCCAGGGCGCCGTTCACCAGGCTCGCCGACGCGCCGTAGCGGATCGGGTCGTCGCTCAGCACCCCGGAAGTGAGGGTGAAGGAGGCGCCGTCATTAGCGAACTCGCGGCCGATCAGCACCAGGTTCACCTGGCCCATCAGCTTGTCCCGCAGGCCCACCTCGAACTCCGCCTCGCCCATTTCCGCCAGGGCGCCGAAGTGCACCTTGCCGGCGGCGCTGATCAGGGCGTCGAAGGCTCCTGCCTGCTCGAACAGGTGGCGGATGGACGCGGGATCGGTGATGTCCGCCTGCAGGTCGCCGCTGTTGCGGCCGACCCGGATAATGTCGTGGCGCGCCTTGAGCTCCTGTTCGATGGCCTGTCCGATGGTGCCGCTGGCGCCGACGAGGATGATCTTCATGATTCGACTCCTGGGTGAGGTTGGAATGAGGAAGCCAGTGTAGAGTGACCTTTGTTTCCGATAAGCCGTGCAATCGGAAAACGTTGGTTTTCATATGGAAACAATCTGGCGAACCTGAACATGAGCGAACTGGACGACCTGGCGGCCTTCGCCGTCCTGATGGAGGCCGGCAGCTTCACGGCGGCGGCGGAGCGACTGGGGTGCAGCAAGGGCCAGCTGTCCAAGCGAATTCGCGCCCTTGAACTGGGGTTGGGCGCGTCGCTGTTGCACCGCACCACCCGCCGCCTGGACCTGACGCCCGCCGGCGCCGCGCTGCTACCCGAGGCCCAGGCCCTGACCGCCCAGGCGGAGCGCGCGCGACAGACCGTGCTGCGCCTGCAGGACGAACTGGCCGGGAGGGTGCGACTGACAGTCCCGATTTCCTTCGGCGAAACCTTCTTCGACTCGCTGTTGCTGGACTTCACCCGGCGTTACCCGCGAATCCGCATCGAGCTGGACCTGTTCAACGGCTACCGCGACCTGGCGGCCGAAGGCTTCGACCTGGCGATCCGCTCCGGCATGGACCCGGATGAACGCCTGGTGGCACGACCGCTGTTTTCCCTGGAGGAAATCACCTGCGCCTCCCCGCGCTACCTCGCCAGACAGGGGACGCCCGCGCATCCCGCCGACCTGGCCGCTCACCAGTGCCTGCTCAATACCCATTACAGCGGATTCGAGGAGTGGCTTTACCACCGGCAGCATCGGCTGGAGCGGGTGAAGGTGGCCGGCAGCCTGGCCAGCAATCACTACAGCCTGCTGAAGAAGGCGGCGTTGTCCGACGTCGGCATCGCGCGCCTGCCGTCCTACATGGTCCAGGACGAGCTGGCCGACGGCCGGCTGGTGTGGCTGCTGCGCGAATACCGGACGCGGCAGGCCCCGGTGTTCCTCGTCCATCCCTGGCAGGGCGGCCTGCCCCGGCGCATCCAGGTGCTGGTGGACTACCTGCTGGCCTGGTTCGAGCGCAGCCGCCAGCGGCTGGACGAGATGGCGGACCAGGCAGGTGGCGCCCCGTAGGAGCGGGCGCGCCCGCGAACACCTCCGCGCCCTTCGCCACGAAAGCGGCCCCCCGCTGTAGGAGCGGGCTTACCCGCGAACGGGTCCGCGCCCTTCGCCGGCAAGCCGGCTCCTACGAAGCGAAGTCAGCCGAAATTCAATGCGCCCTGCTTGCAGCAGCGCACCAGGGCCTCTTCCAGCTTGCGGTCGGGCATGGCGTGGGCGCGGAGGGTGCGGGCGGTCTTTTCGACGTAGTCACGGGTGCTGCCGTAGCGCCCGCTGGCGTTGTCGAACACCTGGCGCAGCACGTGGTCCGGCAGGGCGCCGGCGTAGCAGGAGATATTGCGGCGCAACACGAAACCCAGCGCCTGGACCCGTGGGCCATCGTCCAGCTGGCAGCTGAGCCACTTGGGCTGATAGGCCGCGTCGGGCATCTCCCGCTCCCAGAGGGCGAGCAGGTGGGCCTCCAGCTGTTCCTCCGGCAAGCGGTAGGCAAAGCCCGCGCAGGAGCCGCCCCGGTCCAGCCCCAGCACCAGGCCGGGCGTTTCGGGGGTGCCGCGGTGGATCTGCGACCAGAGATAGAGCCCCCGGTGATAGCCGTGGACGCGGGCGCGACGGGTTTCCACCGCCGGGCACTCGGGCCGCCAGATCAGCGAGCCGTAGGCGAACAGCCAGACCGCGCCACCCTGGTGCCGCCCCATGGTGTTTTCCAGGGAGGCGCGCAGTTCCGCGTGGGTGAGTTGCACCGGCTGCTCCAGCAGCGGCGGATAGGACGGGGTCGAAAAGGCGGGATCGGGGCCGTGCATCGCGGTAATTCAGGCTCCTCGGCAACTACGCCGCCAGTTTTACCAGTTGTCCGCCCGGCTGCGAACAGGCGTTTGTCGACTGGACGCGGGAATGCGTCGCCTTTCGCCATCCGGTCGGGAAAAAGCGCGCATTCGGCGGCGCGGTGTGGTCCACAGCGGGCGCATCCCCTGTCCCCGGTCGATACTTAGCCGATACCAGGCCCGCCGCCCCGCCCGGAGCTGCCCGACGGCCTGGCCGGAACGGCGCGCTGCGGCCGCTCCGGGCCCGCATTCTCTGTTTCGGGGGAGTCTTCGCCTTGGACGCCAGGATCAGGATCGGCATCGTCGACGACCATCCGCTGCTCAGGCAGGGCGTGGCCGCCACGCTCAAGCGCATCGCGGATTTTCAGGTGGTGGAGCAGGGCGGGTGCGCGGACGACGCGCTGGCCATCGCCCTGGCGCAGCGCCCGGATGTGCTGCTGATGGATGTGAACATGCCGGGCGACTGCTTCGCCGCGGTGCGCCGGATCGACCGCGAGGCGGAAGGCGTGCGGGTGCTCATGCTGACGGTCTCGGAAAGCGAGGACGACGCCTATTCGGCGTTGGAGGCCGGTGCCCGGGGCTATGTGCTCAAGGGGGTCAGCGGACCGGAGCTGGTGCAGGCGATCCGCACCGTGGCCAGCGGCGAGAGCTTCATCACGCCGGCGTTCGCCAGCCGCCTGCTGGGGCGCATGCGCCGGCACCAGAAGCAGGAGCAGCATCGCATCGAACTCACCCACCGGGAGGAGCAGATCATCCGCGAGGTGGCCAACGGCCTGACCAATCGCGAGGTGGCGGACAAGCTCTGCCTGAGTGAGAAGACCGTGAAGTACTACATGACCAACGTGATGCAGAAGCTGCACGCTCGCAATCGCGTGGAGGCCGTCACCGCCGTGCGCCGCCAGTGGGAGGGCGGCGCATCCTGAAGGTCCCTCACTCGGGGCCGCCGTCCAGCCGGAAGCAGGCGCTGACGCGGGTGCCTGCGCCCGGCGCCGAATCGATCTCGAAGCGCCCGCCCAGGGCCTCCACCCGATAGCGCATGCCCGCCAGCCCGAGGCGACGACGGCCGTCGCCTTCGGCGGCCTGCGCGGCGGGCACGAAGCCCGGCCCCGAATCCTCCACGCGGACCTGCAACTGGCGATCCCGCACGCGGGCGCTGAGCTTCAGGCCGGCCCCGCCGGCGTGCAGCACGGCGTTGTTCAGCGCTTCCTGAACGAAGCGGTAGAGGCCGATCTTCAGCGACATGGTGGCCTGGGCGGGCAGGGGCTCCAGGTCCAGGTCGACCTGGGTGTCGCTGCGCTGTTCATGGCGCTGCACCACCAGGCGCAGCACTGCGTCCAGCCCCATCTGGCTGATCTCGGGCACTGCCAGGCCCCGTGAGATATCGCGCACCTCGCGCAGGGCGTCCTGGGCGGCGCTGCGGATGGCTTCCAGCGCGTCGCCCTCCACCGGCTCGCCCAGGGCTTCCAGCCGCTCGCGCAGGTGAGCCAGCTCGTCCAGGCGCACCAGGATCAGCGTCAGCAACTGGGCCGGGCCGTCGTGGAGGTCTGCGCCCAGGCGCCTCAGGGTGAGCTCGCTGATGCGCGAGAAGCCCTGGTTGGCACTGGCGATATGCCGTTGCAACTGGGCGTTGTGGGCGTGCAGGCGCACCTGTTCTTCCATGCGCTGGCGCAGGTCCACCGCCTGCCTCTCGATGATCCGCTCGCCCTGGCGCACCACGAAGAACAGCAGGCCGAGCATGGCCAGGGTCGCGGTGCCCATCACGGCCCATACCTGCAGCCGCACGGTGCGGATTTCCTGCTCCAGGCGATCGGCTCGTTCGTAGAACTCGCCCACCGCCACCACGCGACCGCTGCCGCTTTCCCGCAGGGGCGCGTAGATCTCGTAGAGCGGCACGTTGAGCCCGCGTTCGAAGACGTTCTCTTCCTGAACCAGATTATCGAGATCGGTGACGATGCGGCCCTTCAGCGCTTCGTCGATCTCGTCGGTGGGAAACTTCTGGTGGGTGGCCGTCTTGTCGGTGCTGTAGATGATGGTGCCGTCTGGGCGCCAGATCTTCACCGAGGCGACGTGGCGATTGAGGTTGCTGTTGACGATCAGACGGTCGATGGCGGCCGCGCTCTCGGGCGGGATGTCCTGGGTCCGCGCCAGTTCCTGGACGAAGGGTTCGAGAAAGCTCTCCATGTACAGGGCGCCGGCCTGGGCGGCCGACTGCACGGCGGCGCGCTCGATGTGATGGCTCACCAGGTTGCCCACCAGGGTCATGGTCAGGCCGAGGATCAGGCTGGCGGCGATGACGAACTGGGTGGAGCGCTTGAGGCGGTCCAGCCAGGCACCGGCGCGACCCGACCTTGGTCGGGTGGCGGATTCGACCAAGGTCGGGTCGGGGGCCTGGTCCATGGTCGATGAATTGGATTCGACCTTCGCATCTGTGGGCATCTGGCGGACTCCTCGATGCTGTCTCCAACGCCTAGGGAACGCCCGGACCGGGCCAGGGGAGACCGTCATGTACAGCCTGAAAAGCTTCACGCTCAACCAGAAGGATATTAGCTTCCTGCTGCAGCAGGTCAGCTTCCCGACCCTGCGGGTGGTGGGCTACACCGCCACCGGCGAGGCGCTGTTCGGCTACACCGGCTCGGACGGCGCGGTGCATGTGCTGGGCACCGATGGCAGCTTCGATCCACTGGCCATCCCCGCCGGCGAGAGCGTCTGGTACAACGGCGCGCGCGATCCCATCGGCCTGCGCAACGTCTCCGGCTTCTTCAACAACCTCACCCATGACGGCCATGCCTGGGGCTCCTTCGGCCAGGACTTCATCCGCCTGACGCTGCCCGACTACAGCCACTACGTGCAGCAGAACGCCGGCAACGCCGCCTGGCAGGACTACCTCGCCAGCCACCCGGGGGCCGACCTGGGCAGCGCCACGCCCTATGCCGACCCGAACGCATCGGTGGTGGACTACACCCCGCGCATGATCAGCCAGACCATCGCCAGCGGCGGCGTGGTCTTCGCCCGCGATGCCCAGGGCCATATCGTCCACGATGCCAACGGCGTGGCGGTGGTCAGCGATGCCGGCCTGCTCGGCCAGCTGGGCGAGGCGGACCCGACCTCGCCCGACAGCGGGCAGTTCTTCATCCGCAACCTCAACACCGTCGCGGGCGACCCCTCCACCACCGGCTGGTTCACCCTCTTCGGCCAGTTCTTCGACCATGGCCTGGACTTCATCGACAAGCCCAGCCAGACCGCCACCATCACCATCCCCCTGGCCCCGGACGATCCCCTCTACGGCTCCATCGGCCCGGATGGCCAGCCCGTGCATGCCATCACCATCCACCGCGCCAGCGTCGGCAGCGTGGATGCCGCCGGCACGCCGAACTACCGCAACCTGGACTCGCCCTACATCGACCAGAACCAGACCTACGGCTCCGACGCGTCGGTGACCCAGCTGCTGCGCGAGTGGGTGGCCGACCCCAACAACCCCGGGCATTTCCGCGCCGGCGCGCGGCTGTTCGACGGCACCACCCTGAGCGACGAGGCCGCCTGGACCCTGAACGGCGTGCTGACCCACCAGACCCTGCCGACCCTGGCCGAGTTGCGGGCGCACCTGGCCGCCACCGGGCGTGACGACCTGAGCTGGGACGACCTGGCCAACTTCCGCGTCCGCGACGGCGAGGGCCATGTGCTCGATGCCGACCCCGGCAGCGCTGGCGTCCAGGCGGTCTACAGCCGTCAGGCCCTGCTGCTGGACATGAACCCGCACTTCGACGATGCGCACATCGACCAGGCCCTGCTGGCCAGCCTGGACGCGCGCATCGCCTCCGTGACCTTCGTCCCGGGCAATCCCTATGGCCTCGCCCTGCATTACCAGGACGGATCGGTGAAGACCCTGTTCGACCTGGTCAACCCGGCGGACTTCTCCATCCGCGCCACGCCGGGGAGCGCCGATTACGCAGTGGCCAACGAGCTGTTGCTGGAGTCGGTGGGCGACCATTACATCGCCGGTGACGGCCGGGTGAACGAGAACTTCGGACTGACCGCCATCCACCACGTGTTCCACGAAGACCACAACGTCCAGCTGATCAACCTGCAGCAGGAAATCCTCCAGGCCGACGTGGCGGTGCGCCACAACTGGCAGGTGGGGGTCGCCGATGGCGCTGGCGGCGTCTACACCAACGCCGCCGGTGATTACACCCTGGCCGACGGCGTCACCCTGTCCTGGGACCAGGACAAGCTGTTCCAGGCCGCCAAGCTGGCCGTGGAGATGGAGTACCAGCACGTCGCCATCGACCAGTACGCACGACTGATCACCCCCGACCTGCCGGAGTTCGTCACCTACGACTCCGGCATCAACGCCAGCATATCCCTGGAATACGGCCAGGCCGCCTTCCGCTTCGGCCACTCCCAGCTGCGCGAGACCATCGACGCCCTGGAGCGCGATGCCAGCGGTGCCTACGACCTCACGGGCGCCATCACCCACTACGCGCTGGAGCGGGCCTTCCTCGATCCCCAGGGGTTCGCCGATATCGGACCTACCGCCGTCGCCCTGGGCATGACCCGGCAGGTGAGCAACGAGATCGACGAGTTCGTCACCCCGGCCCTGCAGCAGGGGCTGCTGGGCCAGCCGCTGGACCTGGCCACCATCAACCTGGCGCGGGGGCGGGACCTGGGCCTGCCGACCCTCAACGCCGCGCGGCAGCAGATCCATGACGCCCTGATCGCCGAGCGGCAGACACCCGCCGGCAGCCAGCACCACACCAACCTGATCGTCGATGCGCTG